>CABYPW010000003.1 GCA_902520885.1 uncultured SAR116 cluster alpha proteobacterium | reverse complement strand
TCCTCCAATTGAAACATTATCTAAATTGTTGAGAACATCAAAATTTAGGGCATAGCCACTCGTTATTGTTACATCTCCTGAAACTGTAAGAGGTCCGCCAATAGTCAAATAGCCATCGACATCTGTGTTGCTTAGGGTGGACATACCTGCAACATCTAATTTGTCCACGGTTGCTTGGTCAGAAATAGTAATATTGTCAGTCTGAAGGTTTCCTGAACTTACCGTCAAATCACCATTGATAGTAACGTTATCATTGAAAGTCGAGAGGTTTCCAGATGATACAAAGACATTTCCATTAAGCGTAGTTGTTCCACTAATGGTTACATTATCATTAAGTGTAGTCTCATATCCGTTAGCAACATCAAAAGTACCGTTTATTGTCAGTGTATTATTTACCATATCACCAGAAATTAATGCTGCTGAGGTAGTATTATCCGAATCTATAGTCAAAATTCCTTCTTGAGATGCAGTTGAACCAAAATCAGCACCAATTGCTATGTTTTTATCACCACCCACTACACCTGCCAGTGCATCTTGTCCTATTGCTATATTAGAGTCTCCTGATGTTAATCCAGTGAGCGAACCCACCCCGAGCGCTATGTTCTGTGTTCCACCTGTAGTAGCTCCACTAAGTGAACCAACCCCGATCGCGATATTTCGTCTACCCCCACCCGTTATTAAACCACGCCCAGTTGTGTTATCGCCTATTATAACGTTATCCATAGTGGAGGTGTTATCTGTATCGATGGTGCCGTTATCATATATCTTGATTTCGCCCAATGCTTGTGACGAAATTAAGAAAAAAGAGATAACGATACTTATCTTATTCAGATATTTCATTTAAATTTAATCCCGTTAAACTCAGAGACATTGGTAAATATTTGCTACAATTCCCGATACATTGCTGGCGGAAATATGACTTTCTTTCTGTTCAACAGTCATATTAGATGTCGCTGCAGCAAATGCGTCGTGGTCTTCATATAATTTCAAAACTGCAATTGCATTACCACCTACCAGAAAGGCTCTATTTTTTAGAGATGTCATAGCCTGGTTGTAATCCTCTGAAATCGCTAATCCTAACGTCATGATTTTGTGACAGCTTTTCTCTGAATTTAGTATTGAGTCTGCCCTCATTATGATTTTCTCAGTGCCAGGAATAGGTTGGTCAAATTCTTTTTTTGGTGGTTGCGGATTATCAACGACATCCGTTTTTATTGTTACAGGACTAGGTTGCGATACTACCTCATTTGGTTCAGCCTGCTGCGCAACCTTCTTGTAAATGGTATGATTAGAGGTTGTGTAAGGGGTAGTTGATAAACTGCATGCTGCCAATAAAAATGGCACCACTAAAAAGGAAATCATTCGCTGAGTTTTTATCATAACTATTTCTCTATATTAACTTTTGCCTTCAATATTTAACGACACAGAGATTTGTATTTTAGTTTTTAATACTACTTTTATTTTTAAATTATTCGAAAGATTGATTTAGAATGCAGGAGCTAAAGGCTCAACGATAAAAATTATGTGTGAAATTAATGTGGAAAAAACATTAAAAACCACATAACAATAATCAAATGAATGAGGACTCAATCCATAAAACTGAGCATGGAATCGGCCTTATGTGCGGTGCAATGCTGCTCCTGCCTTTATTAGATTGCTTGGCTAAATTATTAGGACAAGGTGGAATATCATCTGGGCAAATAGTTTTATTTAGATTTGTTCTACAAGTTTTATTTTTACTTCCTGTATTAATAATAACAAATCAATTAAAATTTAATTTTGAATATTTAGGGTTACAAATATTAAGAGCAATAGCGATGTGTCTTACAACATTTTGCTTTTTTATAGCCGTAAAACATATGCCCCTAGCAGATAGTATTTCTATCTTTTTCGTTGAACCAATGATACTCACACTTTTATCAGTAATTTTTCTAGGAGAAATTATTCGAGTTAGAAGAATTATAGCCATAATCATAGGTTTCATTGGCGCCCTTATTATAATTAGGCCTCAATTTAATTCAGTAGGAATAGTCGCATTTTTACCGCTAATTGCGGCATTCTGCTTTGCAGTTTATATGCTTATTACTAGATTTTTTTCTGAGAAAATTCTGCCCATTCAATTGCAATTTCAAATGGGCCTCATAATCAGTCCAATAATGTTATTACTAATCCTAGCATTTCCCGATAGCGGTGATTTATATTTTACCAACCCAAGCTGGATAGAACTCCAACTTCTGTTTTCTCTTGGTTTAGTGGCAATGATAGGACATCTTATGATTGTGTTTGCTACAACAAAAGCACCAGCTAATTTACTTGCTCCCTTCCAATATCTAGAGATTGTCGGAGCCACCATTCTTGGATACTTTATCTTTAATGACATTCCTTCATATCTTACTTTTGTTGGAATAGGTTTAATAGTCACATCTGGAATCTATCTATGGTATCGTGAGAACCAGGGTAAATCATCAACAGAAATCAAAATAAGAACCTAATTCCGTACATGATATAAACCAACATATCGTTTAGTGAGATCTAACTTCATCTCATGCCCGATTGGAGGAACTGACCTGTGTTGACAATCACTTCTTTCACAGGATTGGCAGGATAAGCCTATTGGGACAGTATGAGTAAATTTTTCAGAAGTAAGTCTTTCGGTATAGCAAATTTCTTTCAAGTATCTTGCATCACAACCAAGCGCTATTGCGTATATTGGGGTTCCAATATACGCAGGCTCAGTTCTCGGTTTTGCAACTGTTTTGGTTATTGTAATAAATTTATGGCCATCCTCTAATTCTGCAAATTGGTATTGGATTTGGCCTGGAGACCTAAATGCTTGATGGGGTATCCACCTTGAACACGAGCCTCCATATCGTGCAAATTCAACCCCACCTCCTGAAAGCCTCTTTGAGATATGTCCAGCCTCATCTACTCTAAGAAAAAAGAATTCTATACCTCTCGCATTTGGCTTATTCAGAGTGGTAAGTCGATGACAAATTTGTTCAAAACTTGCACTAAAGCGATTGGTTAATTGCTCTAAATCATACTTTGATTCAATGGCTGCGTTGAGAAAACTATCATACGGCATCATCAAGCATCCTGCAAAATAGTTAGATAATGTCATTTTGAGTAAATTTTTTGCTTCAATATTGTCGATTCCAGATTCTGAAATGATCGTATCAAGTTGTGGCTGAGATATAACTAAAGCCACTTGTGAACATAACTGAAACAATCGTTGTTCTTCAGGCATTGCCTCTGACAACAAAATTCTATTTCTATGAAAGTCAAACTGTCTTAACATACTCCCCATCACGTTAATGGGCATTAACCTAGTTTGAATTCCATGCTCTTTTTCTAACCATGCTACTAAATCAGAAAAAAGAAAACCATTTCTTAATTTGGCAGTTTCTCTGCAGTTTTCTGCAGACCTCTCCAATATATCAAAATAATTACCAGCATTTTCTAATATTTTGCGAACCTCCTCCACAGGTTTGGGTTGTAAAAGAGTTTGTTCAACCTTTTTTTCACTGTAAGCCGCATCTCGCATTGTTTCATACAACTCAAATAATCCTATCATAGTCTGTGCCGCTTGGCTGTGTTGATTTGCAAGTAGCTGAATATCCCTTCGTGACAAACGCAGTTCTTTTAATGCTGGATCTGAGAAAACTTCCGCTAATCTCGCTATTAACTTAGCGCTGTCGTCTTCTGCAATTTCACGTAAATCGATATCGTAGGTCTGCCCAAGCTTGAATAATAGTGGAACCGTAATTGGTCGAGAATTATTTTCTAACAAATTGAGATAAGATGCTGATATGCCAAGTTCAGTAGCCATATCAGCCTGGTTGAGATTAAGATTTTGTCTCAATTTTCTGAGCTTTGGACCTATTGTAATTTTACCAACGGGAAGTTCTGACATTTGACATCCTTTTCCATACAAAGAATTTAATAAGCCTACATTGAGGTTCATAATAAAAAACTTGTAAATATAATAAATAAAAAATATTTACAATTTTTTCAAATTTTATTTTGTAAATATTTACATTTTATTTTAATACACAATTTTACTGGTATTTAAATTTTTTTTTGATAATACATGTTTATCTTTAATGTTTTAAGACGGAGAATAAATATGACAACCACATATGAAAAAAGAACACAATCACATGAAGGTCGTTTTGACCATGTCGAGAGAGATTATTCTATGGAGGATGTCCAAAAGTTATCTGGGTCTGTACAAATAGAATATACGTTGGCAAAAAATGGAGCCAATAATTTATGGAATTTACTTCAAACAGAAGACTACGTGCCAACCCTGGGAGCCATGACAGGAAATCAGGCACTTCAGCAGGTCCGCGCTGGTTTAAAGTCTATTTATCTATCAGGTTGGCAAGTTGCAGCGGATAGTAACACTGCAGGTTCCATGTATCCAGACCAGTCAATTTATCCGGCAAATTCTGGACCTGAATTGGCCCGTCGTATAAATAATTCTCTTTTAAGAGCCGATGAAGTTGACGTGTTAGAAAATGGAAGGGTAACCAAAAATTGGATGGCTCCTATAGTAGCAGATTGCGAAGCTGGTTTTGGTGGAGCACTAAATGCTTATGAGATTACCAAATCTTATATTTCCGCTGGTGCAGCTGGAGTTCATTTCGAAGACCAACTAGCCTCCGAAAAAAAGTGTGGTCACATGGGTGGCAAAGTCCTCATTCCAGTGCAGCAAGCAATTAGCAATCTGAATGCGGCAAGGCTCGCTGCGGATGTATGCGGCGTGTCTACAATAATTATGGCGAGAACAGATGCAGATAGCGCCAAACTCATCACATCCGATATAGATCCCAGAGATAAACCTTTTATTTCAGGGCAACGCACTGAGGAAGGTTTCTACACGTTGGATGATAAAGACGCTTTTGACCGCTGCGTAACACGTGGTCTAGCTTTTGCTCCTTATGCAGATTTGCTCTGGATGGAAACCTCTAAGCCAGACCTAAAACAAGCAGAAGATTTTGCAAATGCAATAAGAAAAGAATTTCCTGAACAAATGTTGGCGTACAATTGCAGTTCCTCTTTTAATTGGGCCTCTCACATGAATTCTGAAGAAGCCCTGCACTTCCAAAAAGAACTTGGTAGAATGGGATTTAAATTCCAATTTATTACTTTGGCAGGTTTCCATTCTCTTAATCATGCGATGTTTGAGTTAGCTGATGATTACAGAGACCGTGGAATGGCTGCATATATGGATCTGCAAAATGCAGAATTTGCAGCTGAGACACGCGGATTCACAGCTCACCGTCATCAAAGAGAAGTGGGTGCAAGTTGGTTTGATGCGGTATCTGTGGCAGTTAGAGGAAACCCCTCAACTACTGCGCTTGAAGACAGCACAGAGAATGCACAATTCGTTAATGAAACTAATTTAGAGCAGCAACCTGAAGCGGCAGAATAGAGGACAAAATGACAAACTTTACTCAAGATTTAAAAACTACCCCCAATAATGTAAATGGGAATCAAATCATGAATAACAATACTCAGACAACACCATTATCGTCTAACGAAGATAACAAGATAACAATACTTGCACCTAGTTTTACAGAAGCGGCAATTATGTTTCACAAACAAAACCTGTCTGCTAAAGGGTATCGTCTTACCTCCAGAATTGAAGCCCACAAGTTTTTTGCAAGCGAAGGCTCTCAGTTATCTGAATTATTCGATGGAAAGGCTTTGTATGCAGTAACGTTTGAGCATGACAGCAAACTAGCTGCTCAAACTAACACTAACTAACTCATAGAATTTAAACAAAAAAGAGCCCTTAATGGGCTCTTTTTTTGCTTCCGACATCTTATCACAAATCTTGCCTTTCAGACGCTATTTGAATAGGAAGGATAATGCCAGAGGCGACTACCAAAGTGGCAACACAACTTAATATAACGAACAAAGAACTCATAAGTATCCCGGATTGTAACAATAGTCCACACACTGGCAATACTGAAGCACCAACTACCAAATTCAACATAAATTTAAAGCTCAACGCCTTTGCGCGCCATTCATCGGGGACATATCTAGATAAAATTGTATCCGTTATTGGTATCTGACCAAATACAAAGCTCATTGCTATTAGCATAGCAAAAAATAAGGCAAAATCAGTAAATTGAGATGTGAGGAAAATAAAGAATATTTGGCCTATACCGATACAAAATAGAACCCATTTTGGCTCTACCCTATCAATTATCCAACCAACTGCTATTTGAGTAAAAGAAGCACAAGCATATACAAGAGATGCCAAAAATCCAGTAATAGCAACTGAACTAGTTAAACTAATCATGGAAACTTCAAAATATCTAGGAACGACAAATGTCATAGCACCAAAAACAAATCCACCACTCGCTGTGGATAAAAATACAGCTGTTAAAGCAAGCTTCCAGTTTGGCGAGAAAAAAGAATGTTGTTTCTTTTTTATTTTCTGAGTTTGTTTTTTTTCTTCCTCTAATGCATTTATAAAAGCGATCCCATAAATCAGGCAAAACAAACCTGGCATAATAAAGCATAGCCTCCAGTCACCGAAAGTTAACAATATTCCAGCTATAAGAGGGGCAGCAGCTACACCCATATTTCCGAAGACACCGTTTACTCCAAGCCTGAAGCCTATTTTTTTATTACTTTTTATAAGCATTGCAATTCCAACAGGGTGATATATTGAAGCAAACACGCCAATCAAACTGATTGCAATAGCCAGTTGCAAAACCGATTGTGTAAATCCAGCTAAGATGGCTGCTATCCCTATCCCAAAATGATAAATCACTAATAACAAGGACCTCGAAAATCTATCAGCTAAACTTGCAGAAAGTGGGGCAACCGCACCAAATAAAATAAAACCACCTACACCATAAATAATAATTTCGTCATAAGTCATTCCAAAATGTCGCCCCGCATCATAAGCAGATTTTGCAAAGACCAACATGATGAAATGATCTAAAAAATGGCTGATATTCAGATAAATATCCTTGATTGTTTTGAATTGAATAGAAGAAATAATATTCTGATACATTTTCTTACTTTTATAAATTTCTACGCTAATGAACAATTCATTTTTATGGCAGTATTTCACTTCCATCCCAGGCAAAGCATTTTCCTGTCTGAGAGGGTGTTAAACAATCTAACACCAACAACATTTTTTGTGCTGCATATTCAGGTGTAAATAATTTGTTTGCATCAACACTATGCTGAAATGGCTTTGATAGATTACTATCAACAGTGCCTGGGTGAAGTCCAACAACTATTGCTTCTGGATTTTTTCGAGCAACCTCTATCGACGCTGACTTAATGATCATATTTAAAGCTGACTTAGACGCTCGATAGGCATACCATCCACCAAGCTGATTGTCAGAAATACTGCCGACGCGTGCTGATAAAGCAGCAAAGACTGAACCTGTGTTTCGACTTAAAATAGGTAAGAAGTATTTTGCAATTAATGCCGGCACAATGGTGTTAACCTTGAAAACAGTCTCAAAATTCTGACTAGATAGATCTCTCAATGATTTTTCTGGTCTGAGATGTTCATCATGTAAGATACCCGTTGCAACCAAAACTAAATCTAAAGACCTTTCAGAAGAAGCCAGTTCTGCTGCCGAATGAATTGAAGATATATCATCATAATCAATTAAATGATGAGAGATAGAATTAATACTAGAATTAACCGGTTTGCGCGAAAATATATTTATTTTACTATCTGGATATTTAATTATTAATTCCTTAGAGAAGGCGGTACCTATTGCGCCACCTCCAATTATTGCAATATTTTCTGGCTTTAACACTTATTCTTGCCTATTAACGTTAATTGGATAGAAATGCTACGTTCAATCAAAAACAAAAAACTAATAACACAGATATATATAAACAAAAGCAATATTTGCTGAATACTGCTAAAAGAAGAATTATGTAAAAAATATTTTATTTATAGCTTTGTCGTCTATCTCCAAATTTTCGAACGCGCGTCCGCCAATTTTTATAGCTACTTGGCTTTAAATTTTCCCTCATCAACTGCTTAACCTGTTTGTCTGATAAACCATATTGTGATTCAATTTGTGAAAAACTAACTTGGTCAGATAACGCCATTTCAATTATTTCACTTATCTCAAATTCTTTTAAGTTTTTTTTCTCCAACATAAAAAATCTCATTCTTTCATTATTATTCTTACTATCAGACTAACCCCAATTAAGATTATAAAAGACTTAATCACCAAGTTGCAAAAATTGAAAATCTATTAACTTATAATTCTTATTCCTTATCGTTTCTAGTTAAAAGCTTGTGGGACGCAACTTAGCTTTCACATTAAAAAACTAATTAGGACAATTTAAGAAAATATTGTTCAAAATCTAAAAAATAACAAAATTGATAATTATTTCTTATTTTTCACGATTAATTCTTGAAAATATTGCAGGGAAAGCAATTAGAAGCACCGCTATTACTAATAACGCTATTGTAAGAGAGCGCTTTTTGGAAGAATGGTCCTCTGCGTTAATTCAATAAAAAAGAAGTTTTCATATTTAATTATAAATGGGCTGGGTCATCTCCAATTTCCAACATCTTTTTTTCTAAAAGTAGGGTTAATTCTGAGACTATTTCCAGATATTCTGGCTCCGTATAAATATTAAATAACTCCAATGGATCTTTCTTACAATCAAATAGCTCCCATTCCTTATCTTCCCCTCCATGGTTAGTGCCAGGTAAATCAAACCCATCATTATACCAATATATCAATTTATACCTCTTTGTTCGAATACCATAATGAGAATAAGCATTATGGTCTGGGTCCTTATGCATCCAATATCGATGATAAGCGACTTTCTGCCAATTCTCCAAATCTAATTGATTTAAAAGCGGGCGAAGACTGACCCCTTGCATGTAAGTGGGAATTGGAAGTTCTGCAAAATCTAGGAAAGTGGGAGCAAAATCAACGTTACATGCTATCTCTTGGCATACTGTACCCGCCTCGACTTCTGCCGGAAACCGCGCCAGAAAAGGCATTTGAAGTGACTCCTCATACATAAAACGCTTATCAAACCAGCCGTGCTCGCCGAGAAAAAATCCTTGATCAGAAGTGTAGATCACAAGCGTATTTTCTGACATATCATTCTCATCTAAAAAATCTAACAGCCTTCCCACGCCTTCATCAATTGACTGTATTGTTCGCAAATATCGCTTTATATATCGTTGATATTTAAAATGGCTCAATTCCTCATTTGTATTGAATCTAAAATTCTTTCCAGTATCCTTATCTATTAAGCATAGAGCAGATACATTCTTAGGGTTGGGAATTTTTCGCTTATTACTGAATAGTCTACTTTTTTCTCCAATTTCAGAACCGCCTTCAGGTTGTACAAGACCTAAATCATCGTAAGTCAAATCATCTTTTATTCTCATTTTAGCTTCGGCTGCAGCGCGAGCTCTATTTTTATAATCATCATCAAAAGTTGATGGTATAACGATATCATCTTCAAACAATGACCTATTTTTGGGATGGGGCTCCCACTCTCTGTGAGGGGCTTTATGGTGACACATTAAAAAAAATGGTTTTTGGTTATTTGCTCCCTTTAGCCATTTAAGTGTTTTGTCTGTAATAATATCTGTCGCATATCCCTTCTCTTCTATTTCCTTACCCATTTCAATAAAAACTGGGTCAAAATATTCCCCCTGTCCTGGGAGTACTGACCAAAAGTCAAAACCTGATGGTTCATGATTTTTCCCCTCTCCTAAATGCCATTTTCCTATTATTGCCGTCTGATATCCGCCTGTTTTTAGGTGTTTGGCAACATTAGGTATTCTATTATTTATAGGAGTCTCTAGTGTAGTGACTGCATTCACATGATTATAAGTTCCTGTAATTATGGATGCACGACTTGGAGTACAAATTGAGTTCGTAACATAACAATGGTCAAAACGCATTCCCTCATTAGCGATGCGGTCAATATTGGGGGTATAATTAATACCTCCATCATAACTGCTTATTGCCTTAGAGGCATGGTCATCTGCCATAATAAACAAAATATTTGGCTGCTTTTTCATTTAATCAACTCATAATTATAAGTTATTTACAATTTGTATTATGGCACTATAAAAATCAAATTAACAAAGATTTCTCTTGATAATTTATTGATACAGATTGATTTGACTAGTTTATTTTACTTGCTGCACCATGTATTAGTTTAGATTTGTGATTAAACAGCGATTAAAAAAAGAGAATATAATTTCTATGACAGAACAAACAAAACAGCCAAATTCATTTGAAGCAAGAGATTCTGCAAGCGTAGTGCACCCTCTTACTAATTTAAAAGAACATTTGGAAAAAGGCCCAGTTATCATTAATGAAGGGAAAGGAATTTGGGTTACTGACATACACGGAAAGAAATATATAGAAGGAATGTCAGGCTTATGGTGCCTTTCCCTGGGCTATGGACAAGAAAGACTTGTTGAGGCGGCAACAAAGCAACTGCAGAAGCTGCCATATTATCATTTAACAAATCACAAAAGTCACCAGCCTGTTATCGAATTAGCAGAAAAATTGCTTAAAATTGCCCCGGTCCCAATGTCACGAATATGGTTTTCAAACTCTGGATCAGAAGGAAATGACAGTGCGGCTCGAATAGTATGGTATTACTGGAATAGTAAAAAGCAACCAAAGAGACGGAAGATGATATCTCATTTACGGGCTTATCATGGCAATACAATTGCTTCAGCTAGTTTGTCTGGTATGCATTATAATCATGCTTCTTTTGGTTTGCCTCTAGATGGATTTTTGCACGTCACACCTCCTCACCATTATCGTTATTCTAAGGAAAATGAGAATGAGGATATGTTTACGAGCCGGCTTGCTGATGAGTTAGAGGCAATGATCCTAAAAGAAGGTCCTGATACTATTGCTGCTTTTTTCACGGAACCTATAATGGGGTCTGGCGGTGTCATTGTACCACCCGATACCTACTATGAAAAAATACAAATTGTTCTAAAAAAATATGATATTTTACTCGTTGCTGATGAAGTAATCACAGCTTTTGGTCGAACTGGAAATATGTTTGGAACAACTACTATGAAGTTAGTTCCTGATATGATTGTATGTGCTAAGGGCTTATCAAGCGCCTATTTACCGATTTCTGCTCTCATGATAAATGAACGTGTTTTTAAAGAGATGTCAGAAAAAAGTGATGAGATTGGTGTTTTTGGCCTTACTTTTACATACTCTGGCCATCCCGTCTCTGCAAAAGTTGCAATCGAAACTCTAAAAATTTATGAAGAAAAAAATATCGTTGAGCATGTCAGACAAATGGAACCTTTTCTTCTCAATGGATTAAGGGAGCTATCTTATCATCCATTAATAGGAGAGATAAGAGGTAAAGGATTACTAGCCGGCGTTGAGCTAGTCGCTAATAAAAAAACAAAAAAACCCTTTGACCCAAAACTTGGAGTAGGAAAATTTTGTGCTGAAAGAGCAGAGCACCATGGATTAATCATCCGTGCAATCGGTGACACCATTTCATTTTGCCCACCACTTATAATCAAAGAAAATGAAATAGCTCTTATGATCTCTCTTTTCAAAAAGGCCTTAGATGATACGTTAGTTATTACGAGTGAAACTTAATATTATTGCTAATACCCTTAAAATAAGATTTTTATAGCATATCCATTTTTTTGCCTTAAAATGTTAATATATAGGCTTTAACTAATTTATGTTGCTTTAGACTGTTAGGTTAAATAGAAAAGTTTATCTGAGATAGAAAAAGTACCCTTAAATTTAAATGTAAAATAAGGAATTGCTGAATATGACTAATCAATCACAATTAGAAATTATTGAAAAAGCGTTAAATGCCCGTAAACAAGAAGGTCAGAAACAAATTGGGTGGAAGCTTGGTTTTGGCTCCCCTGCTGCACTAAAATCATTAAATACCAGCAAACCACTTATCGGAGGTCTTTTTGATGTTGGCGAGCTTATCTCAGGCACTACAACAGATGTTCGTGAAATGTCAAAACCAAGTCTAGAAGCAGAAATTGCAGCATATATAGGTTCTGATATCCCAAAAAATGCTACTGAGAATCAAATAATTGACAGCATTGAGAGTTTGGTTCCTGCTATAGAACTAGTTGATTTTCATACTCCCCCAAGCGACCCAGAAACAATATTATCTGATAATATCTTTCAAAGAGGGTGGGTAATGTTTCCATCCACAAATAAAGGTTGGTCTGATGGAGCAAAAGGTCTTGAGATTCATATTCGTCAAGGGGATAAGACTTGGGACCCTGCAACAGATATAGAAGCTAAAATTGGGCCAATTATAGATGGATTAAATGAATGTAATAGGGTCGCCTGTGCTTTAGGAAGAGGAATTCTTAAAGGAGATATCGTGCTTCTTGGTTCGGTTATCCCACCGTACCCATCAAATGGCAGTAAGTTTTCAGTTAGCATTCCAGGAATCGGGGAAGTAAGTCTCAACTTTAACCAATAAACCAAATTTAACTTTTTTGATTTCCTAAAGAATTATAAAAAATCTGGAAATAAATTGATTAGTTAAAAGCGAATTTGGGAAAGAATGCTATTCTGGCAAGCCTGATTTCCTCAACCCATCAATTATAAATTCTTCAGCTATTGCAGGAGCTACTTTACGATAATCCGATAAAGTTTTTATTTCAGGACGTTCATCCAAAAATCTCTTTAAATAGTCTGATGCCTTATCCAAATCGTCAATGTGAGCATAGACACAAGAAAGCCAGCCTAAATACCTACTATGACTGTCTCTCTCACTCATTTTTAATAACCATTTTAATGAATTCTCAGCGTCGCGCATCGCCATAAATAATAATGGAAGAAAACCTTCAAACCTATCTTTATTTGCGGGGTCCATATCTATAGCTTTATTGATATAGATAAGAGCCTCATCAAATTTTTTCTCATTACATAAAGCCAAACCATAATCATAATTTGTTTGCGGATGACTTGGATTTGCATCTAAAGCTTTTTTTGCAAATTCGTTCCGCATAGCTAAATCTTTTTTTATGTTAAATGAACGGCTGTACATAACTAAAGCTTCAGGATTGTCGCTATCAAGTTCATAAGCTTTCTGTGAGTATTTATGGAAATCTTTCTCATTTTGATCCCTCTCGTCCTGATATTCATGACTGAAAATCCGCTCAAAAAGTACACGACATTTTAAAACGTATGGATCACAAAAACTGGGGTCTAGCTCAATAGCTTTATTACAATAATCCAAAATAATATTTCCACCCTCTCGCTTGTCAGAAAACGCCTGATAAGCTTGTCTATCATTATAGTATCCAAGACCTTTTAGGTATAAATCCCATGCACTAAAATTAGAGGTTTTTTTACTCAACAACCTCTTCTGTTCCTGTGATTTTAAAGTTGGTGATATTATATTAGCTACTGATTGCGATATTTCATCTTGAACTTCAAAAATATCATCAAGTGACCTGTCCCATCTTTGAGACCAAATCTGCATATCATCAACAGCATCAAGGAGGCTCACAGTAACCCTAATTTTGTTTCCACCTTTCCTGACACTACCCTCAACCATATATCGTGCGTTTAAATCTTTCGCAATCTCAGATGATTTCTTATCTGTATTTCGATAGCTAAAACTTGAGTTTCGAGAAATAACTGGAAAGGTTCTCCAAGAAGAAAGGTTAGAGATAATATCTTCCGAAAGGCCGTCTGCAAAATAGTCTTGTTCTGGGTCGTTACTAAGATTTAGAAAAGGAAGTACTGCAATGGTAGGGGGTTTACTTGCTTCTGCCTCAGTTAAAGTCTCTTCTTTTGGAATATCAGCTTGGTTTAATGTTGCTACATTCTCTTTACCAGCAACTTCAAACGCCCTGACAATAGTATTTTTCACTTGCTGAGAGCCAAGATCTAGAAAGCTTAAGTCTACTTTTTGCTTTACAAAATCGTGAACATTATTGGAAAGGCAAACACTCCCAGGTTTACATAATGCCTCAAGGCGAGCTGCAACGTTGACACCCTCACCATATAAATTTGTTCCCTCGACAACCACATCACCCATATTGATACCAATTCTGAAGGTTAATTGTTCAGATAACGGAACAGACCCATTGCGCTCGGAGATAAGTTTTTGGAACTCGCTAGCACAAATGACTGCTGAGACTGCACTATGGAATTCTGCGAGGACAGAATCTCCAGCTGTATTGAAAATTCTCCCACTGTGCTCTTTAAAGAGATTATCTAGAATTTGTCTGCAAGCCTTCAAATTCCTGAGAGTCTGTTCTTCATCCTGTTCCATCAACGTCGAAAAATTAACAACATCAGTAACAAAAATTACTGCAATTTTTCTAAATACTTTATCTTCATTCATGATACGTCTTCTTTATTTGATATATTTAGCTTAATGCATCTTTAATGAAAAAAGCATAAAAAATTATTAAAAATAGGTTTGACTAAAAATCTATCACCTGAATTAAAATTAACCTGTCTTTATTGCATATAAGAAAAAGATTTAATGTAGCATTCAAGTTAATATTACAGTATGTGGTTGAAGAAATAAATTAAAGGACTTCAAATCTGTAATGAGTGCTAAATTTATCGTTATTGGTGGTGCCAACGCGGACCTTTATGGTCAAATAACACAGGAAAAAGAAATCTTCGCAGATTCTAATCTAGGTGCTGTAAGTATTCATCCTGGTGGTGTTGGCAGAAACATTGCTGAAAATTTGGGGCATCTAGGTGCTGAGGTAGATTTTATTGGACATTTTGGTGGAGATGAATTTGCAAAAATGTTGAAGTGCTCATTAGAAAACGCAGGTGTTTCAGTGAATTTTTCATATTCAAATACAAATAAAAAAAGCGATTTCTATTTAGCTATTCACGATAAACAAGGTGAGCTTGTATCAGCTGTTAATGATATGGGTTTGGTTGAAAGTCTCCCAACTGGCTTTTTAAATGAAAAAAATAAAATAAAAGCAATTCATAATGCACAATTGATAATCCTTGATGGAAATCTTTCCGATGATTTACTTACCAAAATCTTTTATAGTTTTGGGGATAATTCTATCATCGCAGTAGACACTGTCTCCTCTATGAAAGCTCAACGCTTTATTCCATATCTATCAAAGATAAATTTGATTAAATGTAATAGAGCTGAAGCAAATATACTTATCTCAGCTGAGGAGCATTTATCATTGCAACAAATTTCTGAAAAGCTAATGTATTCTGGAATTGGTACTGCGATAGTATCTGATTCACTTAATGGGTTTATTGTCTCGACAAGAAAAAAATTTAAACTTTTTAAAGCCAAAAAATTTGAAAGTAGCAACAGCTCTGGGGCAGGTGACGCTTTGTTTTCTGGTTTCTTATATGCTATTTGCAAAGGTAAGACCTCTTTTGATGCTGCAGAATTTGGTATTTCTCTCGCAGAAAAAACCCTTGAAATTAGTGGCCCCGTTAACCCTGAGGTTTCGGAGCTAGGTAAGACATTAAGATGATAGAAATAACGACAAACTCTGAAATCAAACAGGCTATTTTTGAGAAAAAACCAATAGTTGCATTAGAATCCACAATTATCTCACATGGTCTACCTTTTCCAGAAAATTACAACACAGCGATAGCTCTTGAGGAAGAAGTTCGAAGGCAAGGTTCAATACCTGCAACAATAGCTATAATAGCAGGAAAGATGAAAGTTGGCCTAGAGCCAGAAGACCTAAACATTTTATCCGATCCAAAATCAATAGTTGAAAAGGTAAGTAGGAGAGACATCCCATCAGTATTGCAGACCCGTGGCAATGGAGCAACAACTGTTGCAGCAACAATGATTATAGCTGCCAAAGCGAATATACCAATTTTTGCAACTGGCGGTATTGGAGGTGTCCACAAAGGTGCTGAAACTTCTTTTGATATTTCTGCTGACCTTCAGGAATTAGCAAAAACAAATATTTGCGTCGTCTGTGCTGGTCCAAAGGCAATTTTAGACCTTAATCTTACCATGGAATACCTAGAAACCCATGGTGTACCAGTTATCGGGTATAAAACTCATGAATTACCTGCATTTTGGTCGCGAAACTCTGGTATCTTTGGATTAAAATCGTGTCAAACTACTTCTGAAATTGCAGAATTTTTAAGTTTAAAATGGAAATTCCCTCTTTCTGGTGGAGTTTTGGTTACTAACCCTGTTCCAAGTTCTAACGAAATTCCAGAAAAGCAAGTCAAAGAATGGATCATAGAGGCTTTAGAGGAGATAAAATTGCAAAAAATAATTGGCAAAGAAATCACGCCCTTTGTTCTCGACTACATACAAATTGCTTCTGATGGCAAAAGTGTAGGTTCAAATATCTCACTTGTAAAAAATAATGCAAAACTAGCTTCACAAATCGCAATTGAATTAAATAAAAAGGATTAAAGTTGATTAGTTTCAAATTTCTTTGGACGCTGAAGCCAGTTATCAGACAAGTAATCTGCGTTTTTATCTATCAAATGCATAGCGTATGCATAACGAGATTCTGATGACCTGTTTGGAGCTGAATAATGAGGTAAACGCCCATGCAAAATGACAAGTGTGCCGCTAGGCGCTGGCAAAGGCGTATCACATATCGGCATCGGGCTCTCGTCTAACGTAATCATTTCCATTTCTTCGCCATTTTTTCTAAACCGATATCTCAGAGATGAGGAATGACCTCCAGCAGCTGCCCACATACATCCATTTTCAACTGTCGCATCCTCAAGGGCAATCCAAAACCCCACGCATGTTTCAGGTTCTGTATATAAAAAAGTAGAGTCTTGATGTATGTTAACCTCACCACCTATAAAGGGTTGTTTACAAATAACCATCGATTGTATCATAGATGGTTTTCGAAGACCAACTCCACGTGCAAGCTTTTTAATATCACTACTATATGAAAAATTCGAAAATACCGGGTCAAGCTCATGTAATGCATGACCTATTTTATTTACTGCATGATGTTTTTTCTTCAATAAATTCCCTGAACCATCAACCGCTTCTTCTTCTAGAAAGAACGAAATATCTGTAGCCGAATTATTAAAATATTCAGATGCAGCATGAGTTTGTTCCGTAGCTGAAAAAGCAACTCTATGAGCTTCGACATTAAAATCATCAATTAATTTATCCGATTGTTTAAGAAGCTTTTCGCAAACAGAGGTAGTTACAAATTCATCAATAACAAGAAAACCATCATCCGCATATGCTTTCTGCATAGAAGACGTAAATTCACCTGACCAGTTAAATCTTTTGGGATTTTTAATTTCCATTCCACCAACTTATCACAACGTTCTTATTAAAGGAAATGTCTAGTTGGCTTTTTTAATTTAATGCAAGACTTTTCCTCTCCGAAAGAAATACTCCTTATTATACAGGAAATGTTAATTGATTGGGTTTTATTGATTGGTGATTTTTTATTTTATTTACAGTTCTGCTTCTGAGTCCAGATTTTCTACTTCCATGTTTATTAACAATTTCCTTCGAGATTTTTTGATGCTGTGTATTATTTTTTCGTAACCCATACAACAATTCTGCTGCTTTTTTTCGAGCTACTTTTTCTTGTATGATAGGCACGGGATAGCTCTTTATTTTGCATCTAAGCCAAGGCTCATGAATTTCACTTGGCGCTAAATGAGAAAGTTCAGGTACCCACTTTTTTATAAAGATACCGTCTGGATCATGATCTCTGCTTTGTTTAACTGGATTATAAATACGAATACTATTTATTCCTGTTGTACCAGATTGCATCTGCATTTGGCTAAAATGAATACCAGGCTCAAAATCTACGAACAATGACGCTAAATAGGTGGCAGGAAGTCGCCAATGTAACCAAAGATGATAACTAGAAAAACTCACTAACATAGCGCGCATTCTGAAGTTTAACCAACCAGTATGTATCAAGGAGCGCATACATGCATCAATCATGGGATAGCCAGTATTTCCAGTTTTCCAAGCAAGAAAATAGTGTTCATTGAACTTTTCACTTCTCAAATTATCATAAGCAGGATGCATATTTTCAAATTCAATGCGCGGCTCATCCTCCAATTTTTGAATAAAGTGACAATGCCATCTTAGACGGCCAAGGAATGAATTTAAAGCAGATGGCCAATTGCCACGGTCCAACTTTTCAAAACTTTGAATTTCTTTTTTTCGACTTTGTGCTGCCTGAAACGTCTCACGGATTGATACCGTTCCGTAAGCTAGATGGGAGGATAATAGAGAGCAACTATCAGAGGCTGTGAGAGGTGAGGACATCTGTTTAGTGTAATTTTCTCCCCTTAAATTTAAAAAACTATACAAAAAACTAAGACCTTCTTTTCGTCCACCTTTAGCTAGCATTTGTGTTTCGAAATTGTGTTTTGATTTAGTATTAAACAGTTCTATTTTATCAGTTTTTTCGACCACCTTGTCTATTGTTTGTGGTGCTTTAAATAATGGAAGAGTCATTTGTGATTGCCAGTTTTTTGACCACCCATTTCTGTCTCCAAGACTTCTTATGACGCCATTCTGCCTTGCTTCATGCCATCTTATGCCCTTGGATTTAAGCCATCTTCGCACTTCTAAATCACGCTTATAAGTCCAACCATTCCAAGTTTCCTGGTGAGAATATAAACCTCGAATACCATGCCGTTTATTCAAATTATCAAGAATATCGACTGCATTACCCTTTTTAATTATCAGACCTTGGCCAAGTTCTTTTAAAGCTAAGTTTAATTCTTCGAGGCTTACTCTTAAAAAGGCCTGCTTGGTAAAACTCATCTCCTCTTGTTCCCAGAGTGACGGCTCGTAAATATATAATGGTAATAGGGGGCCATCCTTAGCTGCGCTTGTTAGCGCCTCATTATCATGAATACGCAAATCTCGCTTAAACCAAACGACATTTATCATTTTTCTATATCCCATGCGGTTACAACTAACTCCATCTCATTTATATAGCTCAATAAAATCAGATCACTATGATTTTACAGGTTTTTCATAAGTTTTTTTTATTTTTCCCCTAGTTTGAAAATAAAAATATTCTACCTATGTATAAAATGGAAACATTTATGGAACAGCTTTCTAAAAATTTCAAAAGTAGAGATGCTCTCATTAAATATGTAAAAAGTCTGTCTAAATGGGCGGAAGGCAGCGAGTCATGTATAATTGGTGGTTCAGAGCAGGCATATAAAACCTTGAGCGAAATTGACCCAGTAGGTTACGGAAAAACACGTAATTTTGGGAATGGAAAAATAACAAGATTATCTCCATATATTAATCACGGTATAATCAGTTTAAACGAAGTGAGAAATTTTGCACTCAAATCAAACCCTAATATTAAACAAAATGAAAAATTTATTCAGGAATTAGGATGGCGAGATTTTTGGCAAAGAATAGCTGCTCAACATCCAGATTGGATTTGGAGTGATGTGGAGGAATATAAAACTGGTTTTTCTTTCTCTGATTATTCAGAAAACCTTCCAGAGGATATATTAAACGCGCAGACAAACGTTGCCTGTATTAACTTTTTCATTGAGGAACTGCTAAATACTGGTTACCTTCACAACCATGCACGAATGTATTTAGCTAGCTATATTATCCATTTTAGGAGAATTAAATGGCAAACAGGTGCTTTTTGGTTCTTGCAACATCTTCTAGATGGTGATGAGGCAAGCAATAATTTTTCATGGCAATGGGTTGCCAGCACTTTCAGCAATAAGCCATATATTTTTAATCTTGAGAACGTAGAAAAATATTTTTCTGGTTTGGTTGATACCTCTCCAGAAAACAATCAACCACTTGATGCAAACTATGAGGAGCTCATTGAGCGGTTATTCCCCAATATGGAAAAATACTAGAATGCAATTACTGTATATACATGAAAAAGGACTCGGAGATAACCAGCCGATATTTTCTAGAATGGCGCCTAACTCAAGAGCATTATTTATTTGGGATGAAGCCTATTTCAAAAAAAGAAATTACTCTTTAAAAAGACTCGTATTCATATATGAGACTCTAACTACAATGCCCGTTGAAATTGTTCATGGAAAAACATTAGATATCGTGAAAGAAATCGCCCCAAAAAAGGTTATAACGCCTTACACCTCTGACCTTGAGTTGAGACGATTAATAAGAGAGATTTCCGTGGAGTTTGAGCTCGAATTCGTATATCCTAATGCATTTGTACATATCGATGATAATTTTAATTTCACACGTTTTTTTAAATATTGGAACAAAGCAAAAAAAACAGCTTTTCAGGTTAACACCAAATAATAAAATAAAACAGATATAAGAATTCTTAGTTGAAATTAACTCAATCCTCCCTCAATTTTCAAGAAATCAACAAGTTCAGATATCCCTATTCCTTTTCTCATTGAACCAAAAATGAACGGAAGTTGGCCTCTATTTTGCCTTGTATCTCTGCGCATTTGATCAAGATCAACATTTACATACTCTGCAAGCTCGATTTTATTCACAACTAACATGTCTGATTTCATTAGTGCAGGACCCTTTTTTCGCGGAATATCCGCACCCATACAAACATCAATTACATAAATGGTAAGGTCAACAAGCTCTGGGCTAAATGTCGCTGCCAGATTATCCCCTCCAGACTCTAATAATATCATTTCTAAATCTGGAAAACGTTCCTTCAACTCATCCATCGCGGCTAGATTAACAGACGCATCCTCTCGAATAGCCGTATGAGGACAACCACCTGTTTCAACACCACAAATTCTATCAGATGATAAAACCTGTGAACGAACAAGATAATCAGCATCTTCTTTAGTATAAATGTCATTGGTAATGACGGCCATAGAGATATCTGATGCAAGTCTTTTGCACAATGCTTCCGTCATGCTTGTCTTACCAGCACCAACTGGGCCTCCTATGCCAACACGCAATGGACCATATTTCAATTTATCTCTTATCATGTTCGATATATCCTTGGATTTGCTTTTTCGTGCTTCATTGACATCACCTCTGACATAAATGTTGCACTCCCTAACCACTTAAGATCTGCTTTAATTAAGTCATTTTTCATATGCTCAATTACTGTTAAAAGACTTGCCAAACAATCCTGACCCGCCTGCTGTCCTATGGGAATTGTTCGCACCCCAACAGAAATCAAGTTTGCTGCAAATGCCTGAAGATAGCTTTGCATCGTTAGTTGCAGGTCTAGATTATATTCTCTTGCAGCCAACCCAACCGCAACTGGATAAGCAAGGCCATCTTCTAACTTCATCTTATAGCTCGAATTAACACTTCGTGTAAAAGCAGCGCCTAACTCAATTGTTTCTTTATATCTCTCTTCGCTTGAACAAAAAGAAATACATAGATCATTGGCGCCTTCACTTTTTTCATAGGCAGCTTTTAAAAACAAACTATCATTCCAGCCTGACCCATCAGTCAGTAAATAACTAATCCAACTTGTTAAACTCGCTTTTTCTGACACCAAACCTTCCTGAATAGCAGTTTCTAGTCCATGAGAATAGCTAAACGCGCCAATGGGAAATGCTGGTGAAAACCAAGCCTGAAGAACCATCATATCACGATATAGCATGTTTCAAGGCCTATCTATCAGTGATGATGATTAGACTGTGTGAGTGAGGTTTCTAATGAATTATGGTCATGACTATGTGTTCTCCCGTGACCATAGGCACCCCCTTCAGGTGTAAATGCTGCTTCTAGTTTTTCGATGTTTGCACCCAATAACAGCAACATATTTTCAAGTACATGGTCCTGCTGTATAAGCAAATGATCGGTTTGTATTTGGCATGGTGTATGCCTATTCCCAATATGCCAAGCAACACGGGCAAGATTAGTAGACGTTATTTTCATAATAGGTTCAGGCTTGGGATGTATTGCAATAATGCGCCCATCGTCTAGAACAAATCCATCAGTTGCAGATACTGATCGCACTTCTGGGAGTTCTACTAAGAAAGCTACTCCATTATCTGATATTAATCTTTTACGTCTTAAGAACCTACCTTCATAATCTAGAGTAATTGTATCAGTTGCACTTGCTTTTTCAATATTATGTAGGATTTTTTGTGAGATATGCATCATAAAATTCCCCTTTGAACTAAAATAAAAAGTAGCGTTGCGCCATCGGCAATGCTTGTGCGGGCTCACACGTCAGAAGTTCCCCATCAGCTCGAACTTCATAAGTTTCTGGATGCACTTCTATTTCTGGGAGGTGATTATTTAGCACCATATCTTCCTTTGAGATAGACCTTGTGTTTTCTACAGCTTTAGTTTGCTTTGCTAGTCCCAACTCAAGGCCAATATTTTTTTCCTGAGCTGTTTTACTTACAAAACAAACAGCCGATTGTTCAACAGAACGGCCAAATGATGCAAACATTGGCCGCGTGTAAACAGGTTGTGGAGTCGGAATAGACGCATTTGGGTCTCCCATTTGCGCTACAGCAATGCTTCCACCAAGAAGAACCATTTCAGGTTTAACACCAAAAAAGGCTGGATCCCAAATAACTAGATCTGCACGCTTACCAACAACTATACTACCTATATGTTCTGAAATGCCATGACATATAGCAGGATTGATAGTGTATTTAGCGATATATCTTTTTACTCTTAGATTGTCATTTTCTCCAACCTCATTTGAGAGACGTCCACGCTGTACTTTCATTTTGTGAGCTGTCTGCCAAGTTCGTGTTATAACTTCACCAACCCTTCCCATGGCCTGACTATCAGAAGCGATGATAGAAAATGCGCCCATATCATGCAAAATATCTTCTGCAGCAATTGTTTCTTTTCGAATGCGACTCTCTGCAAATGCAACATCTTCGGGAATAGACCTATCGAGATGATGACAAACCATTAACATATCAAGATGTTCTTCAAGTGTATTCACTGTATAGGGTCGAGTAGGATTTGTTGAAGATGGAATCACATGTTTCTCACCACAAATCTTAATAATATCAGGTGCATGTCCACCGCCCGCACCCTCTGTATGAAAGGCGTGGATAGTACGGCCTTTCATCGCTGAAACTGTATTCTCAACAAACCCACTCTCATTGAGAGTATCTGTATGGATCATTACCTGAACATCCATCGCATCTGCTACGCTAAGACAATTATCAATCGCAGCCGGTGTTGTCCCCCAATCCTCATGAAGTTTAAGTGCACATGCACCTGCGTTTATTTGCTCTTCAAGTGGAACTGGCACCGAAGCATTTCCTTTTCCTGCAAATGCCAAATTCATGGCAAAACTATCCGCTGACTGAAGCATTCTTGAAATATGCCACGCACCAGGGGTGCAAGTTGTTGCAAGAGTTCCATGAGCCGGACCAGTGCCTCCCCCGAGCATAGTAGTCAACCCAGAATGCAAAGCATCATCAATCTGTTGAGGACAAATAAAATGAATATGGCTGTCAAAACCACCAGCGGTTACAATATGACCCTCACCCGCAATCGCTTCTGTCGATGGGCCAATAATAATGTCTACTGATTCCTGTGTATCAGGGTTTCCTGCTTTTCCAATTGCATGAATTAATCCATCTTTTATGCCAATATCCGCTTTATAAATGCCGGTTATATCTACAATTAATGCATTGGTTATAACTGTATCTACAGCACCATCTTCTCTCGACACCTGTGATTGTCCCATTCCATCGCGTATAACCTTACCACCACCAAATTTTACTTCATCACCATATTTTGTAAGGTCTTTTTCAACTTCGATAAACAATTCGGTATCAGCCAGACGTACTTTATCACCCGTCGTAGGTCCGTACATATCTGCATAAACTTTTCGTGAAAGAGAGACTGGCATTATAATGCTCCCATAATTTTTTGATTAAATCCAAAAATAGCCTGATTTCCAGCAAACGGAATAAGCTGAACTTCTCGCTCTTGTCCTGGCTCAAATCTAACCGCAGTGCCAGCTGCGATATCTAGTCGCATTCCTCTGCATTTTTGCCTATCAAAAACGAGAGCGGAATTAGTTTCAAAAAAATGATAATGGCTGCCTACTTGGATGGGCCTATCGCCAGAGTTTGCAACCATGATCCTAAAACATTTTCTATCTGAATTTAGCATTATATCTTCGTCTGACGTTATTACTTCACCTGGAATCATAAATATCTCCCTCTATCGAATTGGATGATGGACAGTGACCAGCTTAGTTCCATCTGGAAATGTAGCCTCGACTTGAACATCATGTATCATCTCTGCAATTCCATCCATACAGTCGTCACGCGTCACAACTTCTGCACCAGCTGCCATAAGGTCTGCTACGCTTCGTCCATCACGTGCCCCCTCCACCACAAAGTCTGTAATCAGTGCCACAGCCTCTGGATAATTCAGCTTAACACCTCTTTGTTTTCGATTGCGAGCTACCATTGCTGCCACAGAGACAAGCAACTTGTCTTTTTCCCTTGGATTGAGTCTCACATTGTCCTCCTTTTACTTATTGCTGCCACACCCGAGGCATCGGCTGCTTTCGAAGCGCTATTAGCATCTGATTTAGTTCAGCTCTTCCAGATACACTATTCAAGCTTAAAAGCCTTATAATCATCTTTTTGTTAAAAAAACTAAAAGCACAATTTGAATTCATTAATGCTAAGTTTTTCTCGACAATTGGTTTGAGCTTTTCAGTATTTGGCCCAGCGCAAATAATTGTTGATATTATTCTAGCCCCATTTGCACTAGCATTTGAACAGAGAAGCTTTTCTACATCCCCAATCATGCTAATTGACTCTGAATGAAAAAGCTTACCATCACAATACAAACGCCATTGATCAGTAAAATGACATTTTTGAATATTTTCGCCCATTGCTTCTCGTCCAAGAACAATTGTCTCTGCTAACAAGCAATGACTATCAGATGACATATTTAGTGTTATTTTTCGATCTACTGCCGCACCTTCAAAAATGATCGTTTCTTGAGGTAACCAATGAAAATTGGTTTGTTTATCAATTTTTAAATCAATTGATATCAATGCTGGGTGCATATTACTTTGGTAGAATCTCTCAGCAGTTTGACTGGTAACAGCAAGATTGCAATCAGATGCATTAATCTTTACATCTATCATATCTCCTCCTGTGACTCCCCCAGCTGTATTCAGCATTACTGCCTCTCTCATTTCTCCATATGTTTTTGGTAAAAATAATTTGCTACAGCCAGATTGATAGAGCTTTTCAATTCTAGACCCATTCACTTTGAAGGAAATTTGGCCTTTTGCTCGTTGAATACAATCTTGCGGTGTTATACCTTCCATCTCAAGCCAGCCAATATGTAATTATAAATTTTCTCTTAAATCGCTATATTATAATGTAATATCATTGCATTATAATAGTAAAAAGGTATTTTTTTACATTACTATGCAAACTTTTTTGCACTACTGAGCATTCAGCTAATGTTTTAAAATGGCTAACCTAAGAATCTGTTAAATGAGTCGAAAAAGGACATTAAATATCAATAGTAAAAATTCTATTAGGTAGCCAAAATTAAGAATAAAAATGAAAAAACTTTTTAGAGCCTTTGTAAACTATTCTGTTAAATTAGAGACTTTCTTTTGTTATAATATTTTAAGAAAAATGAAAGAAAAAAAATGAACCCTAAAAGATATCCTCGTGACTTAAGCGGAAATTTTTGTCAACCAAAACAAATTAAATGGCCAAATAATGCAAAAATTGCTGTTCAATTTGTTTTAAATTATGAAGAAGGTGGCGAGAATTGTTTGTTACATGGTGATACTCAATCAGAAGGATTTCTATCTGAAATTATCAATGCTTTACCATGGCCAAATCAGCGCCATTGGAATATGGAGAGTATTTATGAATATGGAGCAAGAAGCGGTTTTTGGAGAATTTTTGATCTATTTACCGAATATGATATTCCCGTTACCGTATATGGAATAGCTACAGCGTTAGCTAGAAGCCCTGAACAAGTATATGCTATGCAATCAGCAAATTGGGAAATTGCAAGCCATGGCTACAAATGGATTGAGCATAAAGACCTCAGCCAGCATGAAGAAGAAGAACAAATTAAAAAAGCAATTGACCTTCATACTGCCGTAACGGGTAATCCTCCGAAAGGGTGGTATACTGGAAGAGCGTCCATAAATTCTGTTGATCTTGTTTGCAAACAAGGGATTTTAGATTATATATCAGATTCCTATGCAGATGACTTACCATATTGGCATCTTTATCGTGACAACCCTCATCTAATCATTCCTTATACTTTGGACGCAAACGACATGCGATTTGCCAATGTACAAGGATTTAATTCTGGCGATCAATTTTATACCTACTTAAAAGATAGCTTTGACTCTCTATATCGTGAAGGTGAAAAGGGGAGACCTAAAATGCTATCTATCGGATTACATTGCAGATTAATTGGAAGACCTGGTAGGATAGAGTCTCTTAATAAATTTTTATCATATATAAAAGGCTTCAAAAATGTTTGGTGTCCCCGTAGGATAGATATTTCAGATTATTGGCATGCACAATATCCATTTGACATGGGTTCATGGAAAGCAAGAGCTACAGCCCTTTCAGAACAATCCTTCATCTCAAAATTCTCAGATATATTTGAAAATGGAAGTTGGATTATTGAAGAAGCTTTCAAATTAGAACTTGGTCCATCTCACAATACTTCGATTGGACTTCATAACGCATTCTGCAGAATATTCAGAACTGCTAGTCCGGAAAAGAAAAAAGAACTATTACAGTCGCAGTCTGGAATGTTCGAAAACTATTCAGTTATGAAAATGTATATCGCTAAAAAGGACGAAGATATAGCCAAGACATTTGGGCTAGACTACGCAAAAAAATTTGCTTTTAAATATATATTATCAAACACGGATGCCAAGAATTGTGACGTGCTTGAAAACTTAAAAGAACGCTTGCAAAACGATTATGCAACCGAATTTACAAATTGTTGTCGTCAAATAGAAAAAATAGCTCTTGAAAAGCTATCTAAAATTATTTGAATATAAATAGTGAAACAAGCGATTAAGGATTAATGTGACAACTGTTCAATCAAAATATAGCTATGCCTTGCCAGCAGCAGGTCTGCCGCCGCAAACTGAGCGTTTCGCTGACCGAGCCATTTTCACTAACGCCTATGCTTTTATTCCAAGGACTGTGATGACAGATATTGTAACCAGCTCTTTACCGTTTTGGGAAAAAACAAGGCTCTGGGTGATTGCCAAACCACTGACTGGTTTTTCCGAGAGTTTTTCTCATTACATCATGGAAGTATCTTCTAAAGGAGGTTCAGACAGACCAGATGACAATATCAGTTCTGAACATGTATTATTCATTGTAGATGGTTCCATTGAGTTAGAATATAACGGTTCAATTCATTCGCTTCAATCTGGTAATTATGCTTACTTGCCAGCAGGTTTATCTTGGCGATTACATAATAGTAAAAATAAAAAAGCTGTGTTTCATTGGATAAGAAAACGATATGATGAAATTGAAGGGATACAACGCCCAACCCCATTCATTACATCCGATGAGGCTGTTAAACCTGTATCTATGCCCGATACCAATGGAGTATGGCAAACTAGTATGTTTGTCGATCCCACTGACATTCGTCATGATATGCATGTAAATATTGTCACTTTTCAGCCAGGGGGCCTTATACCCTTTGCTGAAACACACGTTATGGAACATGGTCTTTATGTACTCCAAGGCAGGGGTGCTTATTATTTAAATGGAGATTGGCGTGAGGTAGAGGAGGGTGATTATATGTGGCTTCGAGCTTTTTGTCCCCAAGCATGTTATGCTGCAGGCACAGAGCCTTTCCGATATTTATTATATAAAGATGTTAATCGACATATGCCTCTTCACTTATAAGGTTAGGTGGAAATGTCAGATGATAAAAAATTTATAGAAACTGAAAAAATCACCACTGATTTGTTTAGACCTTTTGGTGATTTGCTCAAACTTAAAAATATACCAGACATGATGATAAACCAAGGTATGTGTGAAAGACATCACGATCTAGCAAAAGTAGAATGTGAAAAAGGTGGCAAACCAGGAATTAGCCTATTCAATGCTGAGCCACGAGAACTACCTTACAAATTAGAGATGATGGAGCGTCATCCAAAAGGAAGCCAGGCATTTATACCAATGCATGCGCAACCATTTTTGGTTATTGTTGCAATCGATGATGAGGGAATCCCTGCACGACCGAATGCATTTATTACAGAGCCACATATTGGAATTAATTTTCATAGAAATATTTGGCATGGCGTTTTAACGCCTATCTATTCTCCAGGCATATTCGCGGTAGTTGATAGAATTGCTTCAGACATAAATCTAGAAGAACATTGGTTCGAGAGTCCTTACACAATTTTATAATCGATTTGGAAATAACTATTTTCAACTTTAGCTAAAGCGAAAAATCTTAATAAAGAACTTCATTTTTATAAAAACTAACAAAGTCCACTATTGACCTGCCAATTGAGTTAAGTAATCATCGTTGAAAATATAGGAGATGCAAATGTTTTTTAAAGCAATTAAATCACTAGCTTTAGCTGGTGTTATATCAATAAGTTGTCTAGCAAATGTTAGCGCTGCTGACATTAAGTTCTTTACAATAGGAACTGGCGGAACAGCTTACACATATTATCCCGTTGGAGGAATGATAGCGAATGCAATATCAAAACCTCCGGGGTCAAGAGAATGCGGAAAAGGTGGGAGCTGCGGTGTTGATGGACTAATTGCCTCAGCAGTCTCTTCACGTGGCTCTGTCGATAACGTAAACGCCATTCTTTCAGGATTACGAAATTCTGGTTTTGCACAATCGGACGTCGCCTACTGGGCGTACACTGGAACTGGCACAATGGAAGGCAAAGAGCCAGCAAAAGAGCTAAGGACCATTGCAGCTTTATTCCAAGAACATATTCATCTTGTAGCTTTAGCTGATAGCGGCATTAATTCAGTGGCCGATTTGAAAGGAAAAAGAGTTTCGCTAGATGAACCAGGTTCCGGAACACGTGTTGATGCAAAACTTATCTTAGCTGCTAATGGACTTGAAGTTGATGATGTTCAGGCAGAGGCGTTAAAGGGTAATGCTGCTGCAGAAGCTCTAAGAAACGGTAAAATAGACGCCTTTTTTGTTGTTGCAGGATATCCAACAGGAGCAATTGTGGAGCTTGCTTCAGCAGCTGATATAAAACTGGTACCAATTGCTGGTGCTGGTGCAGAAAAACTGGTTAACGAATTTGGTTTTTTTGCCCAGAGTGACATTCCTGCTGGTACATACGAGGGTGTAGCTACTACCTCAACAGTTGCAGTTGGTGCTCAGTGGTTTACCTCATCAAAAGAAGATGAAGAACTCATTTACAACATTACAAAAGCGTTGTGGAATAAAGAGTCACGTAAATTGATGGATGTAGGACATGCTAAAGGCAAAACTATTACTCCTGAGAGTGCACTAGCTGGTGTAGGAGTCCCTTTACATGCTGGCGCTGAGCGATTTTATAAAGAAGCCGGACTTTTAAAATAGCATTTTAAATATTGTTTATCCCTATACCCAAAAAGGGTATAGGGATAAAAATAAAATTTTTTCTCAATCCTTATCTAATTTAATTTTTTTAGCCTTGTAAGGCCATTTTTAATGACCAGTTCGCACTCTTCTTCTCTGAGTCCAGAGGAACTTACAAAAATAGAACAAGATTTTGACCCTGAAATGTCATTTAGGCAATTTGGTCCGATTTTAACGTTAGTCGTTACCTTTTTCTTAGTGACTATGTCGATTTATCATTTTTATGCGTCCGGATTTGGTTTAGTTAGGGAGCTAGTTCATCGCGGAATTCATATCTCATTCGTTCTAGGATTAGCTTTTTTATTATTTGGTTTGCGCAGAACTACACATGGAATCCCAAAAAAGCTTGTTAAAAAAAGTTATCTCCATTTTCAAGGAATTCCAATAATTGATATATTTTTATCTTTATGCTGCGTAGGTGCTGCAATGTATTTACCATTATTGCCGCCTGAGCTTGTCGCAGAGCGTGTTGGCAACCCTGGAAGGCTAGATGTAATTATTGGTGCAGCATTAATTATCCTTACACTTGAAGCCTCTCGCCGTTCTATAGGCTTCACTTTACCTTTAATAAGTATTATATTTATCGCTTTTGCAATTTTTGGACCTTATGCACCGGGAGCATTAAAGCACGGCGGAACAAGCATCGCAGGTTTAGTAAATCATCTTTATTTAACTAACCAGGGGATCTATGGAGTTGCGATAGGTGTAATGGCTCAATATGTTTTCCTATTCATTCTTTTTGGTGTGCTAGCAACCCGCATTGGGCTTGGGCAATTATTCATTGACTTAGCAATGGTCATTGCCGGAAGATTTTCAGGAGGGCCTGCTAAGGTTGCAATTTTTTCATCCGCATTTATGGGTACAATCTCAGGTTCATCGATTGCCAATACCGTAACTACCGGAGCTTTGACTATTCCTGCAATGAAAAGGGTAGGCTATCCTGCCCATTTCTCAGGCGCAGTTGAGGCAACATCATCTACAGGAGGACAAATTACACCACCGATTTTAGGAGCTGCTGCTTTTATTATGGTGGAATATTTAGAAATACCCCTTAGAGATATTCTAGCTGCGGCTCTATTTCCAGCATTATTACACTATTTTGGAATATTTGTAATGGTGCATTTAGAGGCAAAAAGGTTGAACTTACGTGGTTTACCTTCGGAAGAATTACCCAGCTTATTTAGAGTGCTCAAAAAGCATTTACTGACCCTTACTCCACTAATCATCCTAGTCTATTTTATTCTCTCAGGGAGGACACCAGATTTCGCTGCTGTCTACGGTATAATTGCATGCGTTGTTGTAGGATTTTTACAGCCTGAAAATAGACTAAATTTATATGACCTCTATCAAAGTTTGGCTGTTGGAGCTCGAAATACTATAGCTGTCGGTGCGGCAGCTGCTTGCGTGGGCATTATCGTTGGAGTTGTAACTCTAACTGGAGTTGGCTTTCGCCTAGGTTATGTAGTTGTGCAAACTGCGAATGATATAGCGAATTTCTTTGGAAATTTTTGGCCATTATCAATTTTCGGTGTTGAACAATTAGCTTTATTTTTCTCCTTAATTTTAATTGCTATAGCTTGCATAATCATGGGGGCTGGTATACCGACAACTGCAACTTATATTATCCTTGTTGCGGTAGCAGCTCCCGCTTTGTCTTTAATGGGCGTAGAGCCCTTAGTATCACATTTTTTTGTTTTTTATTATGGTGTTTTAGCTGATATAACCCCACCAGTTGCCTTAGCAGCCTATGCAGCATCAGGTATTTCTGGGTCCAATCCGTTTACCACTGGAAATACTGCTTTTAGATTGGGGATCGCAAAAGCATTAGTTCCCTTTGTTTTCGTCTATTCACCTGCCCTATTGCTTGTTGCGGAGGGGTTTTCATGGCAGACCTTTTCTATAACCTTCTTAGGAGCATTGTGTGGAATTGGTTTGCTGGGTGCTGCGTTCACAGGCTATTTGATAAAAACCATGCCAACCTGGGTGCGCTGGTACACCGGATTTGTTTCCCTTGCATTTATAGCCCCCGGTTTAAATACGATGATAATTGGCACAATTTTATTGGTACCAATTGGTTTCCAACAACTTTTATCTAGACAGACATCTAGCGATTAATTTTATAACGTGGTTTTAGTGTGTCAGAATTCATAAATATAGGGAGTATGTGTTTTATTTAGTTAGGGCAATATTTTAAAATTTGCTATTTCCGAAATTGTTACTGGTCTAATAGGTGTGCGAATGCGAAAATAACCAGTTTGTTCAGGTGTATGCCCCAGCATTTCTGAAAATAACCTCATAACAGTCATACCACAATATCTGCCTTGACAATTACCCATACCACATCTGGAAAACGCCTTCAGCTGGTTGGGCCCAAGGCAACCCATCGTAATTGCTTCCCTTACTTCGCCTGCTGTCACCTCCTCACATCTGCAAATTATCACATCGTTAGGGGGACAGCTATGCCACTCCTTAGGAGCGTATAGAACGTCCAAAAACTTACGAAATTGAAGGTGTTGTTTTTTAATCTTAATCTGTTTTAAAATGTGCGTTTCATCCACAGAAAATCCATTGTCAGCAAGTAACTTAAGAGCGGCAATTTCACCAGAAATCTTGGCAGAATCAGACCCCAAGATTTTATTTCCGTCTCCGGCAATAAGAATGTTCGGTAGATTGGTCCGGCCAAATTTATCTGTACGTGGCTCCCAGCAGTAATTCTGCATGTTCCAATCATGTTTAATTCCCAAAGCCTGAGTAATCTGAATATTTGGATGAACTCCCGCATGCAAAAATACGTTTTGTGCCTCAATATGTCTTTTCTTTTTCCCTTTCACAAATTGAATAATGTGTTCTCTATTACCTGATTTTATCCGAACATCAGTAACCGACTTTATACGTCTTACGCCTGCTAACTTAAGTTTAGCAAGCATTAGGACACCTCTTAAAAGATATATTGTCGTTATCAGATTGGGTCGTAGGTAAAATAGAGCCTTAAAGATATCTAGTTTGCTTTGCGTCTCCAATAGTGTTTTAGGAGGTTCCCCCTGCTCAAGCATCTGACAAGCTACAAGATAAAATAGAGGACCAGAACCAACTAGCACAGAATCTTGAGGTGCATAATGAGCTGTTTTCATCAAGATCTGGGCAGCTCCTACCGTGAGTACACCTGGATTTGTCCACCCTTCAAGCGGCATTGCACGTTCTATTGCCCCAGTTGCAAGAATAACAGCATCAAATTTCCGGCAGAAACTTTTTCCATCAATAGACCACGAAACTTCTTTATTTTTTGTTAAGGACCAAACTGAAGCTCCTGATATAACTGTTAGCAATTTTTGGTGAACTGCTTTTTTTACTCTCTTAAACAGTAATTTTGCGTTCGCATGATCGATGTATGAACTCTGAACTTTTTTATCACTAATCGTTTCTAAATTTCGGTAAATTTGACCTCCAATTGTGTGCTGCTCATCTAAAATTGTCACATGCACATTTTTTGATGTCAGAGTCAGAGATGCTATGATACCTGCAGGCCCTGCTCCAATGATAGCGACTTTCATCTGATTATTCTCCTAAAGAGGATACGAATTTTCCCGTTTAACCATTATACCCTGTTCAGCAAGTCTCATACATCCTTGTTGGTTTCCAATACCATCTATAATTAAAAGACAATCAAAGCATGAACCCATCATACAAAATGGACCCCGTGATTCACGTAAAACCTGTGTTTGACGAAAATCCTTAATCCCATGGCACAATAGAGCGGCCGCAATACTCATACCCTGTTCAAAATAAATTTTTCTACCCTCAAAATGGAAAAAAGATTTATCCATAAAACCGATTCTCGCTAAATTGAGACAAATCAGGGACATTTTTTTGCCCTGTTAACCAGTGAGATAAAGTAGCAGAATGTATTGCTGCCAAAGTAATGCCGCTATGACAAGTAACAATGAATGCACCTGGCATGCTTGTTGATTGCTGATAAATTGGAAGTCCATCGGGAGACATCACTCTCAAAGAGCCCCAAGCCCGAACTAATCTAAGTTGGGCTAATTTTGGCATCACCTTTATTGCATTTTGAGCTATTCGAGACATTTCAGCCTGTGTTTCATTATCGTTTAACCCAACTTGCTCTTGAGAATCCCCGATCTGAATGGCGCCTTCATTCGTTTGACGAATAGTAACTGAGGGCCTGTTAATGATTGGAGGAACCTTTTCTGTGATAAGGATTTGTCCTCTCTGTGGTGATACAAGACCCATGAATCCAAATAAGGGACCTATTTTTTTTGCCCCTAGACCAGCGCACACAACCACTTTTTCAGCTGAAACTTCAAGCCCCTTTTTTGTTACTAATCTAAACACACCATCTTTTTTTTTGGCTATATTAATTTCCTCGCCTAGATAATGAGCTAAACCCCACTTTTGACAGCATTCTGTTAACGCTTTCAACAATTGTAACGGGTTTAAATGACCATCGTAGGGATAATAAGTTGCGCCTATTGTCTCCCCTCCTACCATTGGCTCAGCTGCACGAATTTCAGATGAGGATAAGATTTCATATGGGTAGTCGCCATTTAATACGCTTTTTAGCTTCTTATATTCAGATATTCGCTCATCTAGTGCGTTAGAATCTATAAAATACTCATAACCTCCGTTTTGGCTTAGATTTATTTTCATGCCTGTTTCTTCAGATAACTCCGAGACGAAATTGGGGTATAAACGAGCCGCATCTCGCGTCCAAGCTGCATAGAAAGGCGTTTTAATCCCTTTTCCTTGCACCCACACAAGTCCAAAATTGCCGCGAGACGCCCTGAAATCTGTATCTGTACCATCAATGCAAAGAACAGAGGCACCTTGCTTCAAAAGTCCATGAGCTACTGAGAGCCCAACGATACCACCGCCAATTATTGCAAAATCAGCTTCTTTTTTTTTCATTAGACAATTCCCTGTAATATACTAGATTAATTTATTCATTTAGCACAGTCGATACATAGTGAAAATGAAGGGTCTAGCCTCAATCTTCCATTACTTATAGGCGCATCACAATTCAAACAATACCCGTAATCACCCTCTTCCAAACGTTTCAAGGCAGCTTTTATAAGCTTTATTCTCTCTATTCTGCGAACTTCCTTGGCTGTATCCATGGATTGTTGCTGCATTGCATCCATTCTACTCAATCTTCCAGTGGCTTGTTGGTCAAGTTCTACAGGAGCTCTATCTTTTACAGTTTTAAGAGAAATATCCGTAATATCCTGTAATTCAGACAAAAGTTTTTTCTTAAAATCTGCATTGCTTAAATGAGTATTGTGAACATCCATGGATTTAATTAATAAATTAAAAGTTAAGTTGTAGTTTCATTTTTAGAAACCCCAGGTATCTTTCAATCTATATCCTTCGGGCCAAGGGTCGTCAGGATCAAGAAAATGCTGATGAGCACCCGTTATCCAAGCGCGCCCAGTTATTTCCGGAATAATCGCAGGTTTGTCGGAGACATTTTCTTCCCTCACTATTCGACCTGTAAATTTGGAATTTATAATTGAGAAAGCATCGAATGTTTGTCCAATTTGCAAAAGTCCTTTTGCGTGCATTAACGCCATTCTTGCTGAAACAGCTGTACCAGTTGGTGAACGATCAATTTTTCCCGGGCGCACTGCTACGGCAGATTTTCCCTCAAGACCTGTTGGGGTTGAAGATAGAGGACCACAGAATGCACAAAAAGATATATGGTTCCAACTCTGCTCTCCAGGATGGGAAAAACCAATTTGTTCATTTGCCGTCTTCGTTATTAACATTCCAAGTTTTGCCAAATCAGTGGCTTCGTCTTCAACAAGTTTAAAACCAAGTGGGTCAGCCTCAACCACCACAAAACTGTCACCGCCATAGGCTGTATCAACAATTATCGTACCAATACCCTCTACCTCAAGAGGGACATTGAGTTTATCCGCAAAACTTGGCAAATTTTGAACGGAAATTGTTTCAGCTTTTCCATTTTTACAACGTGCTATAACCTCCACTAGACCACCAGGAGCCTCCAGAGTCATATTCGTGATAGGCTCTTTCATTGGGATGATGCCAGCGTCCAAGAGTACGGTCGAAACACAAATCGAATTTGAGCCAGACATAGGAGGAGTATCCTCAGGCTCCATAATTATAAATGCTGCGTCAGCGTCTGGGTGTTTTGGCGGAACAAGAAGATTTACGTGCTTAAAGACACCGCCTCTTGGCTCATTTAATACGAAATTACGTAAAGTTTCATCTTTCTCGATAAAAGTTCGCTGTTCCCAGATTGTATTCCCAGGTGGGGGAGCCACTCCACCAGTTATGACATCTCCAACTTCGCCCTCAGCATGACAGGAAATAACCTGAATCGTTTTTGTACTTCGCATTCATATGTCTCCTCATCTTAATCTTACTACACATATAATAAAATATTTTTTTATAACTTTGTTGTATAAGTCTAAAATCTTTTAGCTGAAAAAGCACTCATATTAATTGCTGGCTTTTGACCAATTATCAAATCTCTCACTAATTCTGCTGTTCCCGCGGCTTGTGTTAATCCGAGATGACCATGACCAAATGCATACAAAACTCTTTTGGAAAGAGATGAATAATCAATCACTGGCAAACTATCTGGGATAGATGGTCTAAAGCCCATCCATTTGTTATACCCATTGCCATTGAGTAAACCAGGAATAAAATTTTCTGCTTTTTTTAGTAAGGTATCAGCTCTATTAAAATTAGGTGGACGCGTCAGTCCTGCAAATTCTACTGCGCCGCCAACTCTAATTGCCTGGTTTATCATTGATACTACGAAACCATGTTCCGCAAAGGTCAAATGCGTTTTCAAGTCAAATCCAGTATTTTGCAGTGTAATATTGTATCCACGTTCTGTATCAAGTGGGATTTTATCACCCATACTAGACGCTAACTTCTTGGACCAGGCTCCTGCTGCTATAACACAAAAAGTCGCGTTGACCATACTTTCTTGCACTTTGATCAATACATCATTTTCATTTGGCGCGATCATTTCAGCAGACTTTTCTAGCCATTTACCACCTCGGTCAATGAATATACCCTTAATATACTGAACCCAAATCTTAGGGTCAGAAACATTGATCCAATCTGGAGTAAACCCAGCATATCTATATTTTGGATTCAATCCAGGTTGGATTTCATTAATTTGTTCTGCAGAATTAAACAATATGTGTTGGATATTATGTCTTGAGCACGCATCCCATAAAATAGAACTCTTATCAAAATTTCTTTTTTGCTGATATAACCTTAGTTGACCTTTTCGATATAATAAAAATTCTGCGTTCAAGTCTTTTACCTGCCGCTCTAATGCTTCTCGTGACAGCGCCATTAAATAGGCTTGAGCTTCCAATGAACGAGCGAACACATCGTTCCAGCTTGCCCTCCAAAAACGTACCATCCATGGAAAAATAGATAAAAGATAGGCTGGATGTATATATAATGGTCCCTCAGGGTCGAAAAACCATTTTGGAGCAGACTTTAAAATATGTGGTGTTGCCAGAGGCACTATATCAGCAAAAGCGAATGCACCAGCATTTTTTCTAGATGCATTAATTTGCTCGTAATCTTGATCGATAATAATAACAGTTTTGCCAGACTGCTGTAAAGAAATTGCAATTGAAAGTCCAATAATACCACCACCAATAATAGCTATGTCATAGTCCAAATGTGGCTTCATTTATTGCTCCAATGATAAACAGAGATGCAATACAAACATTATTTATTACAGACTAATCCCATAACTATACGGGTCAAGCGGATTGAAATGCAATGTTGCTTCTGATGTTACAAAGGCTTTTCCAGTTATGGTTGGTATAATATTCCCACCCATTGACCAACTATAGTGCGTTGAATAAAGGCTACCGATAATACTTTCTTGTATCCACTCCTTATTTTCTGGCAACAAACCTTCTTCTGCTAAACAGGCAAGTTTTGCTGAACATCCAGTTCCACAAGGTGACCTATCATAATCCCCGCTTGAACATAAGACAAAATTCTTACTTTGGGCTTGTTCATTGATTGGCTTACCAAATAATTCAATATGGTCTATCTCTGAACCATCAGGTGCAGTTATATGCTGCTGTTTTAGTGCACTTTTGATAGAAGAGGTGAAATTTAACAATCTGTTAATGTTCTCAAATTGCACAGATATAGGTGAATTATTTACTAAAAAAAACCAATTTCCACCCCAAGCTATATCTCCTGTTATTTCTCCAAATTGTTCAACCTGGATAGATACACCTTTTTTAAATCTGTAGCTTTCTACATTAATTACTGAAACAGTATTGGGATCATGTAATTGAGCGCTTATAATGCCGACGGGGGTTTCTATTTTATAATTGCCCACTGATATTTTGCCCAAATAGTGAAGCGTGACAAGAAGACCCACAGTTGCATGACCACACATGCCCAGATTTTGTGAAGTATTAAAAAATATGACCCCTGTAAGACAATTCTCTTCCACTGGTGCAACAATTAATGCTCCCACCATTGCATCATAACCTCTTGGCTCGCATAAGACGGAGCGACAAAATTCGTTATGCTTTGTTTCAAGCAAGCGTGCTCGTTCAGAAATTGGACCAGACCCTAAATCCGGCCCACCCTCAATAATAACTCTAGTGGGCTCACCACCCGTATGGCTATCTATTACTTTAGTCAATTTATAAGCGCTTCATGCTTGGTCCAATCATCATACCAAGCTTTAAATAATTGATATTGCTTTTCTATGTAATGTTTTTGGGATGCAGACAAAAAATCAGTTTTATTGAAATGCAGCTCGTATTCTGGCTCTCCGTTTAACACCATTAAATATTTATAATAAAGAACAAGGTCCGGACCTTCATCGAAACTAGATAAAACAGCTAATGCGGCATCTAGTTCCTGTGCTTGGCGGCGTGATATAGCGTTCCCAATAGCTGCCTCTTGACAAAGTTTAGTAAGCAACAATACTTCTTTCGGAAGCGCATTCCCTATACCTGTGATTGCACCTGAAGCACCGCAATTTACAAACCCGTGATATACCCCCGTATCCACTCCAATCATTAAGGTCACATTTTCATCGCGCGACGTAATGAATTCAGCCGCATATCTTAAATCTTTATTGCCCCCAAACTCCTTAAATCCGACAAGGTTTGGATGTTCTTCTCTTAGCTCAAAAAATAGGTCTGCTCTCGTTGCGAATCCGTAATAGGGACTGTTATAAATAACAGAGGGTAAATTTTCTGCAGCTGACAGTATAGCTTTGAAATGGGCTTTTTGGGCACTAGCTGAGGACCCTCTAGAGAGCACACGCGGAATGACCATCATACCAAGCGCACCTACTTTTTTTGCATGTTCTGCATGACACACAGCAGATTTAGTGTTTACTGCTCCTGTTCCAACAATAACAGGAATATTTGCGCGGACTAAATGTTCTACACCCATCATTCTTTCTTCATCTGTAAGAAGTGGCCAATCCCCCATTGATCCGCAATAAATGACTGCAGACATTCCAATAGAAATTAGCTCAGACGCTTTTTTCACTAATGCTTCATAATCTGGATTACGATTAGCATCACATGGCGTCATAAGTGCTGGCATACATCCTGAAAAAACTGAACTAACCATTTACATTCCTTCCATCAAAACAATACTGTAACATATTATTCGTGCACTAAGCTATAACCACTGTAAGCAGATTGAGTCTCGCTCAAGCGATAAATAAAGCTCCTAGCTTAGCTTCTCGAAATTGCTTATCGGTTAACATTATTGCCGTAAAATTACTATGTTATGAAAAGCTGATGGTATCGAAAGCGGTACCATCAAGCAAGATATTCAGCTATATAACACAGTTTTTTTTTAAATTTGTTTCCGCTGATAACGAATTATAAACAGTATCGAGCCACTCATTAATTTGAGATTGTGGGGTCAAGCCCAAATCCTGAAAAAATTTACTTACATAAAACATTACTTAACAATATGGTAATGAATTGGGGTTGGATGTTTAAAATCAATAGTAATTAGACAAAACAATAAAAAAATTGAAAATCTTCAAATTTCGCAATTACACAAATCAATCAATTTTTTTAAATATTACAGTTATTTAAGCTTACTTAATCTGTTTAAATTTTGTGCAATAACACAACAACCCCCTTTTTTTTTAAACTACTGTTGTAGCTGGCAAGTGTTTGTTGTTTACTTTAAAACTATTGAGGCAGCAAAAATGAAATTGGCAGATAAATGATTAGTATAGTGAATTATGGAATATAGAACATTAGGACGAACTGGAATTAATGTTAGCAGTCTTTGCTTGGGAACCGACAATTTTGCTGATCCTACGCCAGAAAAAGAGTGTGCATTAATTTTGGACAAAGCTCTTGATGCAGGTATAAATCTTATCGATACAGGTGATGTTTATGCTGAGGGTGAAGGCGAGAAAATAATTGGCAGAGCACTTAAGGCTAATAAAAGAAGACATAAAACTATAATTGCTACTAAAGTTGACCATGGCAGACGAAGACCAGGATACTCGGTAGACGACCCGGCTTTGTTTGAGCCCAATGACCATGGCCACACAAGATTAAATATTATCCGTGCATGCGAAAATTCGCTTAAGAGACTAGGGACAGATTATATAGACCTTTATCAAATTCACAGACCTTCTCCTGATATTCCATGGGAGGAACAACTATCTGCATTAGATCATTTAGTTCGACAAGGTAAGGTTTTGTATGTAGGTTGCAGCACCCATGCTCCTTGGACTATCATGGAAGCACTAATGGTAAGTGAACTCAAAAACCTGGTTCGATTTGTTTGTGAACAACCCCCTTATAATTTGCTAGATAGAAGGATAGAAAATGAACTCGTCCCGTTGGCTAAAAAGCATGGCTTAGGTTTAATAACTTGGGCACCAATGGGAATGGGTGTTTTAGCGGGTAGGTATGATTCGACTGAGAACTTTCCTGAAAACTCTAGAGCAAAGCTTCGTGGGGGATTTTATGCAGATAGAGTTACTCAAAAGGGCTTAGCTGTAGGTAAAGAATTCAGTCTTATTGCTAAAGAATTAGGAATTACACCAGCACAACTTTCAATCATTTGGACTAGGGATCAAGAAGGGATAACGGCTCCTTTGATCGGCCCTCGAACTTTAGACCAGCTAAATGATATTTTGCCGGTTATTGAGATGTCTTTATCAGAGGAAACCCGTTTATTATGTGACAAATTAGTGCCTCCTGGCAGCGTTGTTAGTGATTTTCACAATACTGCTGATTGGATGAAAATGAGCGTGACTTGGGATAGAAACAATTGACTATTTTAAACATAAATATGAGTTTTATTGATAATGCATGCGATTTACAGTTTATAAACAACGAAACAGAATTCATGGAACAATAATAATATTTGATAAAAGACAATTTTTTTGGGGGAAGAGTTGCTGTGAATTTTATAAATATCTTTCAGTAACTTTCTAACGGGGAGTATCAAACAACAATTAAGAAAGGAAGAAAAATGAAATTACTTAAATTATTTTCATCATTATTGATATCACTCATGTACGTTTTTTCAAACGCTAATGCCGCTGACTACACTATAAAATTAGCGCATAACGGGCCTGAGCAACATCCATTTCAAGACGGTGCCCTTGCATTTAAGTCCGAACTCGAAAAATCTTCAAATGGTGCTATCGAGGTACAGATATTTCCTGGTGAACAGCTTGGTGACGAGGAGTCGACCAGTCAAATGATCAAGCTAGGAACTCTTCAGTGCGCAATTGAAAGTGCCGGAGGCGGCTTAGCACCTTTTGTGCCAGAGGCTGATTTATTGAATTTACCTTTTGTTTTTGACGACGTTGACCATTTTTACAGGGTAGTTGATGGCCCAATTGGTTCCGAACTCGCTGAGAAGGTTGAGACTGCTTTAAACGCAGAATTTATGGGTTGGTATTTTTCAGGTATAAGAAATGTCTGGAATGATGAGAGAGCTGTAAAATCACCAGATGACCTAAAGGGTTTAAAAATTAGAGTAATGGGAAGCCCTGTTCTTATTGATACATTCAATGCTCTCGGCGCCCAGGCGACTCCAATGTCTTTTGGCGAAGTTTACACATCCATCCAACAAGGCGTAATTGATGGTGCAGAGACGGACCACGTTGATTTACTCGTAGAAAATTTTTATGAGGTAACTGAGCATGTTTCCCTAACTGGTCACATGTATTTAGGAGCAGGTCTTATTTGTAGCAATAAATTTTTGGATACTTTGCCAGCTGATTTGAAAGAAAAAGTGATCGATGCGGCTGAATCTTCAGTCTCTGTTGAGAGAGCAGCGATGGCAAGTATGACTGGTGATGCTTTAAAACAACTAAAAGAAAAAGGATTAAAATTCTATGACGTTGACCTTGGTCCTTTTAGAGAAAAAGTTGAGTCTGTATACTTAAAAAATGCTGATAATGTTGGTGGAATGGCAGCAATTGAGGCTTTGGCCAAACAATAATTAGAAAAGTAACAGGCAGAAAAATTTCTGCCTGTTACAGTTTTTTTAACCAAGGCAGACAGAAACATACAAGCAAGAAAAGATAAGCCCGCATGATTGAGCAACTAAAAAAGCTTAACTTTTTTCTTTTTAAGAACTACTTAGAGATTGTACTTGTCTTCCTCTTAGTTGCTATGACCCTAACAGTTTTTTCACAAGTAATAGCGCGCTATATATTTGAAGCCCCACTTTCCTGGTCTGAAGAGCTTGCAAGGTTCATCTTAATTTGGCTATCAATGTTGAGCGCCGCCTATGCATTTAAAACAAAGTCACATTTTGCACTTACTATTTTGGTAACCAAATTACCCGAGAAGCAGCAAAAATTTACTTCTTTTTGTATCCACGTCACCGTTGCAATATTTTTTATAATAATATGTTATTATTCGGTAATTTTTGTACATAGTGTAAACGGTCATGTCGCACCAGCTCTTCAGATTTCAATGCAAATCCCATATAGTTCTATAGTTGTTGCAAGCGGATTAATTTCGATATTCTCGCTTATATCAGCCATAAAAATCATCCCAAAATTGACCAAGTCTGAAGAAAAATGATTATTGCAGTCTTTTCCGTGCTATTCATTTCACTACTAATGTCTATTCCAATAGCAGTATCTCTCGGTATGGCATCTATCGTGGGTCTCTATTCTCTCTCACCAGAATTATTAGTTCTCGCACCCCAAAAGTTTTTGACTGGTATCAATAGTTTTACCCTTCTTGCAATACCAATGTTTATTTTGGCTGGTACTATAATGGGTAGTGGCGGTATAGCTGCTAGAATTGTTAATTTTTGCTTAATATTTGTTGGGAGAGTAAAGGGAGGACTTGGGTTTGTAGTTATTTTGGCAACTATGTTCTTCTCTGGTGTGTGTGGTTCAGCAAGCGCTGATACAGCCGCGATAGGCTCTACTACAATGCCAGAAATGTTGAAAAGAAAATATCCTAAACCATTTGCAACAGCTCTTTTGGCGGCTTCAGGAGCAACTGCTTCAATTATACCTCCATCTATAGATCTTATTATAATTGGTATTGTCTCTGGTATATCAATCGGTGGTTTGTTTGCAGCAGGAATCTTACCGGGTATTTTTAATGCAGTGGCGTTAATGTGTTTATGTTTTTACTTTTCAAAAAAGTTGGATCTACCTGTAACAGAAAAAACAAGTCTGGGAGAAAAATTTAAAATATTTAAAGAGGGAATTTTAGCTATTTTTATGCCAATTATTATTCTTGGCGGTATTTTAGGGGGTGTTTTTACGCCAACAGAGGCCTCTGCTGTAGCGGTCGTTTATGGTTTTATTGTCTCCATGTTTGTTTATAAAGAAATGGGTTGGAAAGAATTACCAGCTATTTTTCTGCAAGCCGCAAAACTAACTGGTATTGTTATGTTAGTATTATCAATGGCAAGCTGTTTTTCTTTTGTTTTAGCTTTTGATCGAATCCCGCATTTAATAGCTCAGTTCATTGTTACCTTTGCTGATAACTGGATTGTATTTGTTATTTGTGTGAATATATTATTTTTCCTTCTTGGAATGATTATGGATGCACTGCCTGCGATTATAATCTTAATGCCAATTTTAGTTCCCGCCGGTATAGCACTTGGTATGGACCCTATCCATATTGGGATCTTTGTAGCGGCAAACGTATCGATGTCCTTGTTTACTCCACCTGTTGGCGTTTGTTTATATGTTGCATGTGGTTTGAGCAAACTGCCTATCGAAGCTGTTTTTAGGCCATTGCTTCCTTTCATGTTTGTACTACTAATAACTCTCTTAACAATCAGTTATGTGCCACAAATCACTTTATTTATTCCAAATCTACTTGGTTATTAGGCTAAAAAAGGGGACGTATTCATGCGAAAGATTCTAATCACAGGTGCTTCAAACGGTTTGGGCTTTGCTCTTGCGGAACACTTTTTAAGTAATGGTGAAACGGTGGTCATAAATACTCGAACTCCAACAACAGCAGAACTTACCGAAAAAAAAATGGTTGCTAACAAATTTAAAGGCAAACATCTGATTATACCAGCTGACGTTAAAAACAGAAAACAGGTACAAAATTTGTTTGCCCTAGCAAACGAAAAAGTTGGACAAATAGAAGTTATCATTAATTGTGCTGGAATAAATATTGACAAGTCATTTATGCAAATGGACGATGAATCCTGGGACAAAGTTGTTGACACTCACTTAAAAGGAACGTTCATTAGCTCTCAGGAATTTTCAAGGCAATACAAAGGCGAATCAGGACACATTATCACATTGGGTGCTGGATGTGGCATTCAGGGCAGATTGAACGGAGCGAATTTTTGCAGCGCTAAGGGAGGAATATTGGCACTTACTAAGTGTATGGCGAGAGAACTTGCTCCCCGAATTGCCGTAAACTGTCTTACCCCAAGTGCCGTTGATACGGATGAGGTTGTATCACGTTATAATCTCAACACTCAAGAAGGACTGAAAAAAGTTCTTTCTGGAATTCCCATGGATAGATTAGGAAAGCGGGAAGATGTTATTCAAATGACTGAGTCGATTCTCTCATCAAAATTTACAACAGGTTCGAATTTTTTTGTAAATGGTGGTGAGCTGATGCACTAAAAACGGTTTTTTTCAAGTAGGGAATTTTTGCATTTATAAAATATACGCACACCTAAAAACGTTGCAGTAAAGCAGCTATTTTTTAAAAATACTCTTTTCCGTCCATAAAAAAATCAACATATTGTGGGTACCTTAAATTCAAATAAAGAATATGCAGAATTTATCTGACTTTGGATAAGAATTTTTTAGTTAATTCTGATTTTGGATTTTCAAAAATGTTTTTTGCAGTGTCAATTTCCTCTATGATACCATCATGAAAAAAAGCAACTCTATCAGAAACATCTCTTGCAAAACCCATCTCATGTGTAACACAAATCATGGTCATACCCTCTTCTGCAAGCAACCTCATAGTCTCGAGCACTTCTCCCACCAATTCTGGATCCAAGGCTGAAGTGGCTTCATCAAATAACATATACTGAGGGTCCATTGCCAATGCTCTTGCAATTGCAAGTCTTTGCTGTTGTCCCCCTGACAACTCACTTGGATAAACATTTAACTTATCCTCTAAACCCACATGAACTAATTGGTTTTTAGCAATTTCTATTGCCTCAGACTTTGTTTTCTTTTTTACGATTCTAGGTGCCAAAGCAACATTCTCAATGGCTGTTAAATGCGGGAAACTATTCCATTGCTGAAATACCATACCCATGGATTGACGCAAATTATTTAAATCTGTTCCTTTATCATGGACTTTCACACCGTCAACTGTAATTGTGCCGCCCTGAATTTGCTCCAGGCCGTTTATGCAGTAGAGTAACGTTGATTTTCCAGAACCGGAGGCCCCTATCACAGATAAAACTTCCCCCTTTTCCACTTGCAGGTCAATGCCTCTTAAAACATGCAATTGCCCGAAATATTTTTGTAGTTCTTGTATTTTAATCATTGGGACCATTTCCTCTCAAACCTAGCGGAAAAACGTGAGATTGGGTAAGATAGAGCAAAATAAAATGCCCCAGCTACAGCTATAATCAATAAAGGCTCCTGCGTTCTTGTCATAAGAATTTGGCTTGCACGGAGAAGCTCGACATATCCTAAAACTGAAACTAGCGCGCTATCTTTCAATACGCCAAGTGCAACACCAACCCAAGATGGAAAAATTGCACGTACGCCAATTGGGAAAACCACATAGCGTAAATCCTGCCAATAATTCATACCTAAAGAACGTGCCGCCCTTCGCATTGATTGGCCAACAGATGCAATACCGCCTCTCACAACATTTGCAACAAGAGCTGCTGTGTATAACGTTAGGATAACCAATCCAGATTCAAATGCATTAAGGTCAAAACCAACGATAGGAGCAAAATTATAAAATAGAACAAGTTGAATTATAAGAGGCACAGACCTGAAAACATCTAAAATAGGACCCAATAATATGATTGCAATAATACGCCCCTCAAACAACATCCAACCAAATATACCGCCAATAAAAGTTCCAATCGAGATTGAGATTATAGAAATCAATAACGTTCTATAAGCTGCTTCAGCCATAAAGAAAATATCGTTTAAAGCAAAACTACTAAAGAAACTTATTTGGTTTTCCATTCAAGACCTATTATCAATACCGAAATAAACGAGTTGCAAGAACTCTTGAGACAAATAAAATTAGCTTAACCATGAGGTAATATATTATTGCAGCTGCTGCGAAATATTCGAAAATTCTATATGTCTTACTAGCAAAAAACTGAGTTTCACCTGATAATTCACGAAAACCAACCAACATACCTAGAGAAGACATAAGAACTGCCCAAACAAATTGGTTAGTCATGGGATAATAGACTATTTTTAATACTTGCGGAACTAATATTCGAGTATATGCCTGCCATAAATTCATTCCCAAGCTTCTAGCGGCTTTCATTTGTGTTTCTGGAACAGCATTGAAACCCCCTCGAAAATTTTCAGCAAGATAGCCTGCATTATTAAAGGTTAATCCAGCTAAAACAATAAAAAATGGAGTTAAGTGAATCCCCAATGCTCCGAGTCCAAATCCAAAGAAAAAAAGTTGAAATAAAGCGGGGGTATTTCTAGCTAGCTCAATCCAGCAACTCGCAAACCATTGAAGTGGTCCTTTTGCCTTCAATTTGATAATTGATAAAAATAATCCAATTATAATTCCTATAATCATTGATAACACTGCCACTTGCAACGTAACAAGACTTGCTTCAAGCAAATCTGGTAAGCTTTTCAATACAGGACGCCAGTGAAAATTATAGTCAAACATCAGAAAAATTTCTTAGATTCCCCGCATCAGAATTTTTTGACTGCGGGGAAATCAAATTTGTAGCTGGATCAGTACATCACGCCAGGGATTCTAAGTTCTGGTGCTTCGCCACCAACAAATTTACCCCATAATTCTTGATAACGTCCAGACCTCACCTGATGTGTTACAAAAAGATTTAAGTAGTTAAGCCAACTTATATCAGTCCGCTTGCCAACAACTGAAGTATAATCAGTTGTCCATGGCATTCTAGGTCCTGCATCAATGTTATCATATTGCTCTGTAATGGGTTTGACTGCAGTGTTTGTTGTAATACCAAGGTCAGCTTTACCCTGAGCTACAGCAAGAAAAACCTCATTCTCTGATTGGTAACCTTGATAAAGATTTTCCTCTCCCCACTCTTTTGCAATTTTGAGCCATTCTTGCTCTGGTACTGTGCCAACAGCTGCAGCAACACGCTTCCCGCGAATATCATCAAATGTTTTTATACCGCTATTAGAGTTTACAACTCCTTGCGCGTAGTAAATAGCGTATGGAATTGAAAATCCAACAGTTTTTGCCCGTGATAAGCTATCTGAAGTTGCTCCAAAAACCACATCTGCACGACCAGTTACAATTACAGGAAGTCGCTCCGACCATGTTAACGATAAAATCTCTACATCTACTTCCAGGGCTGCAGCCATATCATTGCAATATTCAACATCAAATCCAGCCGGCTCATTATTAGCATCGAAATACCCTATTGGTGGAAAATCAAGAACGACCCCACATCTCAGAGTGCCTCTATCTATAACATCATCTAGGGTATCAGCTGCTAATGGAGCTGCAAATAAAATAGATGCTAGCGAAATTCCTATTAATTTTTTAAGCATATCGTTCTCCTCTTGGTTTAACAAAATTACTCAGACAAAAACTGTGGCACATTTGAGTTTTAATGCAAGCAGAGAATTATTTAACCGGATGAGGAGTAGCTATTTAGCATGATAAAAAAATGTTTTATTTAGAGATTTTAGATATGTAAGAAAATCAATTGTTTTTAATTTCTCTATTGAGTTGTTTTTAATAGAATTTTTCTTCATATTATTAGCATAAAAGAGTGAATTTTTATTTTAATTTTTCAAAACTAAAATTAATCAATTTTTTCAATTAAACTTGTCAACCATATGGCTTCATCACAAAATAAAAATAAATCAGATGGGAAAATTCTCATCCAAGCAGATATCTCTGGTGAGATTTTATTATGCCCAGAAGGTTTAAGTTTTTGGGGAGGAGTCGACCCAGAAACAGGAACCATTATTGATATCCATCATCCTTGTTATAAACAAAACATATCTGGAAAAATATTAATGATGCCCTCCTCACGAGGCTCCTGCAGTGGCAGCGGTGTTTTATTGGAATTATGTTTAAAAAATATTGCGCCCGCTGCAATTATTTTCCACGAGGCTGAAGAAATACTTAGTCTTGGAGCTCTTGTTGCCGAAAGGATTTTTAAAAAACCTATACCTATCATTAAATTAAAAAAACAACATTACTTAATACTTAGAAATTCTAGTTGGGCAACAATACATAGGAATAGATTACAAACTGATGGTTTTGATTTTGAACTCACAGTTATTAAAACAGAACACCTGTATTTATCAAAATACGATAAAGATATTCTTGTTGGCAAATATGGAAATGCTGCCAAAACAGCCATGGAAATTATTTGTTTAATGGCTGCTGCAAACGATACTAATACTTTAATTGATATACATAAAGGACACATAGATGGGTGCATATTAGCGCATTCAGCAAATTTAATTTTTGCTGAAAAATTGGCTGCTCTTGGGGCACAAGTTCGAATTCCAACAACTATAAACGCAATCTCAGTAGATCGTGAAAATTGGCTTTCTCAAATGATCCCTGAAGATTTTGGAAACAAAGCAAGTAAGCTTGCTGATGCCTATGTCAAAATGGGTGCAAAACCTGTTTTTACATGCTCTCCCTACTTATTAGAAGAAAAACCAAAATTTGGGGAAAACATCGGATGGTCTGAGTCAAATGCAGTTGTCTTCGCAAACAGTATATTAGGTGCAAGAACATTAAAGCATCCTGACTATCTCGATTTATTTATTGCTATGACAGGAAGAGCGCCAAAATCCGGGGTATACATAGATGAAGGAAGAATACCAGAAACAATTATTTCTGCAGAAATTCCAAATATAAAACCTGACGATTCATTTTGGTCTGTAATTGGATGGGTTGCTGGCAAATTATCCCCCAACAAAATTCCATTGATAACTGGACTTGAACACTTTGATCCGGAATTAGACGATTTTAAATCGCTTTGTGCTGCATTTGGAACCACCTCCGGCGCACCAATGCTTCATATATCAGGGCACACGCCAGAGGCGCATATTTTACCTTCATCAAAATCAAAAACTTATATTATTGACTATGATACCATAGAACGAGCTTGGTATGCCCTCAATAAGGGTGAGACATCAATTGATCTTGTTGCAATTGGAAGCCCCCATGCTTCTTTTGAAGAGGTGAAGAAAATTAAAAACTATTTCTCAGAAAGGAAATGTCATCCAGATACGAAAATGATTATTACTGTTGGCAGACAAACGCTTAATCTGCTGAAAGAAGAAGGAATCTATGAACAACTTTTAAATTCTAAAGTCCAGATCATATCCGATATTTGTTGGTGTTCTATTACAGAACCAGTCTTTCCGCCAGAAACTAAAAATATAATTACGAATTCTGGAAAATATGCACATTACGCTCATGGGCTCTCCGGAAGGCATGCCAGGCTATCAAATCTTCAGGATTGTGTGGAGGCGGCTATAGCTGGATTCACGACAAGAACATCACCAGGTTGGTTATAAAAAAATTTATCTTACCGCATCAGAACTAATTAATAAATAAAACTTTTTTATCGACTATACATATCTTCATAACGATTGATATCATCCTCGCTTAGATTAAGTCCCTAGTTGCGCTTCAATTAATTCCATGCGCTCATTTGTTTCATTTTCGAGGCGATGCTTGCTTCCAAGTGGAATGTAAACTGACTTCCCTGCATCTAGCATTTGAACAGTTTCTCCAATAGTAACTTTTGCTACACCGAACACTATTATCCAATGTTCTGAGCGATGTTCATTGGATTGAAGAGATAGTTTTCCCCCTGGATTAACAACTATTTTCTTCACTTTATATCCAGAGCTCTCCGAAATTACTTCATACCTACCCCAAGGGCGCTCTCCAATTTCCATATATTAGTCCAAACTATAATTTTATTTATTCTGAATCCATTCTTCCCTTACTGCTAATTAGTCTAAAACATTCTTTCGTAATCATCCAATAATCCTGTCAATTCGGACGTATTATCTAACTGGCTTCAATCCTTAAACCACTCTCTTCAAATAAGTGCAACGAGGATGAACTTAGGATCAATCCTACCCTACTCCCAATTTTTATTTTAACATCGGGCTCTATTCGAACTGTTATAAGTATACCATTTCCACAATCTACATATGCAAATTGCTCTGACCCCAAATATTCGCACAAAGCCAATTCTCCGATTAATTCTGCATTTTGTAAGTCAGTTAAAGAAATAGCCTCTGCCCTAACGCCAATTCTTGAGATTTTTTTATTTGGGCAGTTTATTTTCGTTTCTAACTCTTTTTCTAAATGCAATATTATTTTTCCATTTTTAGCATGACAGGGTATTATATTCATTTTTGGACTACCAATAAACTCCGCAACAAATAAGCTATTTGGCTTGTTATAAAGAACCTGTGGTGTTCCCTCCTGCACTATCTCCCCCTCATTTAACACCACTATTCGATCTGCAAGTGTCATCGCTTCTATTTGATCATGGGTCACATAAATAGTCGTTATTCCTAACTTTTTATGAAGACGAGAAATTTCAAGTCGCATATTTACACGTAAAGCAGCATCTAAATTTGATAACGGCTCATCAAATAAAAAACCCTTTGGCTCTCGAATGATTGCTCTTCCTATCGCAACACGTTGTCTTTGTCCGCCAGATAATTGTTTGGGTAGCCTATCCAATAAAGGTTCTAATTCGAGGATTCTAGCTGTTTGATCTACTTTCTTTTCTATAATTTTTTTTTCAACCCCTGCTGTTTTCAGAGCAAACCCAATATTTTCCCTTACATTCATATGCGGGTACAAGGCATAAGATTGAAAAACCATTGCTAAACTCCGTTCCGATGGAAGGTTTCCAGTTACATCCTTCGAATCAATTAAAACACTTCCATTGGTAGCATCCTCTAAACCTGCAATTATGCGAAGTAATGTTGATTTTCCGCAACCGGATGGTCCAACAAAAACAACAAATTCTCCTTTTTGGATTGATAAATCCACTCCATTTATTACGTGAAGAGTATCAAACCATTTATGAATTTGCTGGAGTTCTATTGAAGCCATGATATTTACAGCGCCAAATTACTTATTATTGGTTCTGAACCTTCAGCAGAACTCATTTCAAGGTAAATAGCAGCCGTCCAGGAGAAATTTCTTCCTCCAAGAGGACTACCTTCTATGGGATCGAAGTATTCTGCCATTCCAGATTCATCGACTAAACTTTTAGTGTCATCAATAATTCTTTTAGCAAGCATATCAAAACCTTGCTCCTTAAGACCTTTTCCAATCATATAATTCATAATTAACCATATAGGGCCACGCCAATAACGAATTTTATCGAAACTTTTATGCTCAGGATCCCAACTAGGAAAGGCATACTTACATTTTTTTAATATCCGCTCACAATGCGCACCCATTTTTTTCTGCTGCAACTCATTTCCAACATTGGCATAAAAACAAAGCATAGATGCATTTGTAATGCCGTCACTAAAATTTCCGGTTCGAATGTCTCTAGCGCAAAACCCGCCCACTGTTTCGTTCCACAACCATTGCGAACCTGTTGTTAATAAATCGACCCAGTTGTTAATTTCATTTAATTCTTCACCCATTTTCAAATGGGTTGCCAATTGAAGCAGGTCTTTGGTAGCACGAAGCAAAATAAATTGAATACCTGGGTCTGCCATTAGGAATGGACCTTCGTTGTATAAAACATTGTTATCCCATCCAACTTTTTTACCGAAATGCACTATCGACATGTATTTATCATATTCTATTTGCGTTGGACGTTGTTGGTTTTCCACATGCATGGTATCCCGTCTTGTGTAACTTTCGAGTTCGTCTGGCACTTCTACATTTTTTAGGCCCATGTCCCAATCAGGACAATTATCTCGCCCTGTTTCCCAGGGATGCACTGTGGCGATTACTCCACTATTTTCTGGGTCACGGGATTCCATGAACCATCTATGACTTGCCATCAAACGAGAAAAAATTTCTCTAGCCTTTCTGGAATCATAAGGAGTGCCTTTCTCAACCATTTGCAATACAACCGAAGCAAGCACCGGTGGTTGCGAAAGACAGCTAGTGGGTGGCTCGTTATTGCTAAGCCAGATATCTGGACCGGGGTAATAATCTGGGTCATTTTGTCTAAACACAATGTGAGGGATCATACCATTTTCCCATTGTGCGTCGAGCAATGATATGATTTCTAACCAGGCTCTCCATTTATTGATATGCCATAATCCTAATGCTGTGAAACCTGAATCCCAATTCCATTGAAAAGGATATAATCTGCTTGTTGGTACTGTGTAACCACCTCGATCATTTTCCTTTAAAACATTTATTGCTTCTTTTATCATTTTATCCATCTCTAACCTTTCACGCTTCCAGAAGTGAGTCCGGAAACAAGAAATTTCTCAAACCATAGAAAAATAAATAGCACTGGAACTGTCGCGACTACTGACGCTGCCATTAAATGCTGTCTTGGAACTTCCGTTGAATCTAATGATACAATACCTCTTGATAAGGTAAAGATCTTAATGTCGTCTAAAAACATGAAAGCAAATAAAAACTCATTCCAAGCAATCATAAAAACGTAGAGCGCGACAGAAGCAATTGCAGGTATCGCAAGCGGTATCGATATTTTAATAATTATCTGCCACCTGGTCAGCCCATCCATCAAACCTGCATCGTCGAGTTCACTTGGCAATCCAGCAAAATATCCACGCAACATATACAAAGCCACAGGTATAGTAGTGGCTGGATAGACGATACATAATCCAAACAAAGTATTGCGCAAACCTAGCTGACTAAAAACCGAATAAAGTGGGATTACAAGAATTATTGCTGGTATTAAATAAATTAGGAGAACTGAGCTTGACAACCATTCACGAGCCGGAAATCTTAATTTAGCTACAGCATAAGCACCAGGAATTGAAAAAAGAAGAGTTATTAAAACAGTAACTACAGATACAAAAGCTGAGTTAAGTAACAAAGTTAAAAAATCATATTTTACAAATAATTCTATATATGAATTGAATAATTTTTCTGGGCCTGCAGAAAAATCTATTGATAGGTCAAGAGGGTTCTTTAGCAGGCTCCTCTGGTTTTTAAAGCTAGTCATAATCATTACGTAAAATGGAATAGTAACTATGAGTATAAAAAAAATAAGTCCAAGACCCCAAATTAATCTCGTATAAAATGCCTCTGCAAAATATCTCGTCAGGAGCCCTGCGGTTAAAGAGCCAACAGTGCAATAAATAGAATAAAATATCAGCGCAGAAACAATCAACGTTGAAATCATTGTGTGCCAATCGTTTATAGGAAGTTGAGAGCCAAAAGGTTGCCCAAATGAACAGAGAATTAGTAAAAATAAAGTAAATAGAGTTCCAACTATAAAATATATTTTTACGTTAATTGGCTTATACATTACGTTAAGAAGACCTATTAGCATACCAGTGATTAATGCAGGACCTATCTCCAAATTAATTGAAGAACCAGACCCAACAATTAGAGCCACACACGAAAGAGTATACCACAGCGTGCTCCATATCGCGCCAGCTAGTAAACCTCCAAATACTCCAGACCTCCAAATTGCCATTAACCTTCATCCCTTGGTGTAAATTTAATGAAGATAATCGAAAATATCAGAAGAAACATAAATATAACGACAGCTACAGCGGCACCAGCTCCAAGGTTAGAAATAGCAAATGCTTGCTCATAAACATTTACAGTCAATGTTCGAGTTCCTGCGTTGCCACCAGTAAGTAAAAAAATGTCATCAAATTTATTAAATGTCCAAATAAATCGCAGTAAAAATAGGACTGCAAGTATTCCAATGATGTGTGGAATTGATAAAAACCAAAATTGCTGGAATGGGGTAGCTCCGTCCATCTCAGCTGCCTCATAAAGATCTGAGGGTATAGACTGCATCCGTGCTAAGATGAAAAGAAAGGATAGAGGAAAGTAACGCCAAATTTCAAAAAGGATAACCATAGAGAGCGCAACAGGAAAATTTATTTCCAATCCAAAAAAACTAAAAGAAGTTATTCGTTTGCCAAAAAAATTAATTGATTTTTCAGAAATACCCAACTCTATTAGCATGGCATTCACAGGCCCAGAAAAAGGATCAAATAATATTACCCATGAGAAAGCTACTGCAATAACAGGCGCAACATATGGAAAAAGTAATATACCTCTTACGAAGGCTCTGCCAAGGAAAGCTTTTTGCATTATCTGAGCGGCAAAGAGCCCTAATATCAAAGCACCTGCCGTGCCGAAAAATGTATAGTAAATGGTTATTTTTAGCACCTCTATAAATTCCGAAGCAGAGAAAACCTTCAAATAATTTTTAACTGTAAATTCAAATGACGTAAGCACATTCGTTGTCTTAAAATCACTCTGGATATCAGACAGCGAAAAGTTTCCTTTTTTTAATGGAACTTCTGCAAAAATATTAAGAGTTATTTTTCCCCGTCCTTTGGGAGCAATATTTCCTAAAACACATTTAAATATTTTTGCATCAGAAAGTTCCTCTACAGAGCAATTTTGGCTTATATCCAAAACCTCAACACTCTTTGGAAGTTTGTCTTCAAAGACCACATCGGCAAGTGGGTATTTCATTGATGAATTGCGATATCTATATTCAATCCTGATAATTTCACCAGGCTGTTCTAGCTTTCCCTTAATACGCTCCTTAACAAGGATTGTTGGCGGGCGTAAATCCGCAAGAGATATTGGCTTAAAAGAAATCCAGAAATTTGCAAAAAGAGGAAATAAAACAATCCCAACTACCAACAGAAAAGTTGGCGACAGCAAAAGAAAAGCAAGTTTCTTTTCCCGACGGGCGAGTATTCCTTCTGAATTTTTAGGTTTGCCGGATTCCATGAATTACCCTCTCAAGTAGAGGAAGATTTTTTAGATAGGCAGGGAGTTAACACCCCCTGCCAAAAACAGCCATTTATTCGATAGCTGACAATTGTTCATTCATCTTTGAAACCGCATCAGAGACACTGATTTCGTCATCGATAAATTGACGAACAATTCTATTAATCGCTTGTGCGTTTATCATCTTGGACGCAAGAGATAATTGTCCCTCTTTAACACCCCAACGGTCTGCAGTCTCAAGCCCTGCTACGATCTCATTTATCATAGCCGGAGCATAAAGTTCAGAAAGTGGTGCTTTTCTATCCACGCCGACAGGTAGTTTTGACCAAGCATCCACATATTTAGTTGGGTTTGATGCATCACCCCTTCTGACAGGAAATTTGCCTTCTGGTGCTATGGAAAGTGTAGCAGTGTAACCATCGCTCATTGAATACTTAACGAATTCAGAAGCCACATCAGTATTAGCATCGTTAGTCACTCCAAAATATCTTATATCCGCCCAAGCTGCGCCGCCTGAGTTTGAGGGTCCTCCAAATGTTGTAACAATTCCAGTTTTTGAGGCTAATTCGCCTGAAGTTGGATCGTCATTTATTGTTGGTGGGGCTGAGTCTCTCAAACCTGCGAGCTCATCCAAGATAAACGGTGACCAGATGATCATAGCAGCCTTGCCAGCAAAATATATTTCTCTTGATTGCTGCCAAAATAAATCTCCCTCTGGAGAGGCTTTAGCAATTTTCTTATAGAATTCTAACACTTCTGTTGTGGCCTTCTCGTCAAGTGATGAAAAACCGTTTGCATCGACAGGAGAGACACCATTAGCTAAAAATACATGCTCCAGAACCTGGCTCATAAAATTTTCATCAACCTTCGTAGCTGCAACAAATCCATACATTGACGGTGGGTTGTGTAATGCATCTACTGCCTCTGAAATAGCAGAATAGCTAGTAGGAGCTTTTAACCCAGCAGCATCAAATAAATCTTTTCGATATACAACCATTTGCGTCCAGCCATCTACAGGAACAGCGGCTGTCATTCCATCAAATTGAGCCATGCTTATCGCGCCAGGAGCAAAGGTATTTTCGCCTAAATCTCCTACTATATCTGAGTTTGCCTCTACATCAAGAATACCAGCCTCAGCCCATGGTAGTACATATTGTAATGTATGATAAATTACATCAGGTAAATCTCCAGCAGCAAACGCTGCTGTCGTCCGTGTACCAAGGTCGCTCTCTTCCACTGGAATAACTTCGACAGTATGTCCAGTCAATTTAGAAAAATCATCTGCCATTTGTTGCTGTTTTGCAAGTCGTGGTGGTTGATGTTCTGTAGTCCAAAAACGAATTGTATCCGCATATGCAGTTCCCGTTAAAAGACCTATCACAATAGCTGACGTTGTCAGCAATGTAGATTTTTTCATTTTTTCCTCCTTATTATTGAGAATATATTTCATTCCCTTGTTTATCCGCCAAAGGCGGGTTATCAGTGCCCCGACGCAAAATAGTTGCATCTAAAAGGTCCTGAATTTCTTTAGGCTCTTGCCCTTTTTCTATTAATTGAATAATTCTCTTTGCTATTTGATTTCCTGCCTCTTTTCTCGGCTGTGTTATTGTGGTTAGAGGTGGCTCTACATATTTTCCAATTTCCAATCCATCATAACCAATGATTGAAACATCAGCGCCAGGGCTAATATTTTGCCTCCGTAAAGAATGCATTGCCCCAATTGCTACTACATCGGACACACAACAAACCGCAGTAGGCGGTCTTTTGAGAGATAACAGAGAATTCATTGAAGAAATTCCACCTTTAAAGCTTAATTCTGAAACTTGATGATATCCGTCTGGTATTTGAAGGCTAAAATGGTCCATACCTTTTTTCCAACCCTCTAATCTTTGAACGGAGAAGTTGAACTTAAGGGGTCCACCAATGTGCGCAATTAATCGATGGCCCAAATTATAAAGATGCTCTGTAACTTCAAAAAAGGCACCTTCATTATCCACATCGATCCATGCGGTCTGCTCGCTCGAAATAGAACGTCCATGTGTAATAAACGGGATTTTTAACTTATTAAGAATTTCAAGCCTGGGGTCATTTACAAGAGTCCTTGAAAACACGAGCCCCGATATATGCCGATTGCCAGATATTTTTTTAAACATTTCTATTTCTTCTTCTTCTGAGGAAGGTGAAAGAATGTTTAAGTCCCATCCATTCTTTGATAATTCAGAAGACATCCCCGCGATTAATTCGTTCACAAAAGGGTTACTAGATTCAGATTTATCAAAAGGAAGTAAATATGCAATCGTTTCTGATTTGCCTAAAGCTAAACGCCGCGCAAAAATATTAGGTTGGTAACCCATCTCATTAGCTACATTCCAAACCAATTTTTTTGTTTCTTTAGAAATGTCCGAATAATCATTTAGGGCACGCGAAATAGTGCTTTCCGACAAATTCAATCGCTGGGCAATCATTTGTAATTTGGGTACAGCTTTCATTGTAAAATATTTTACGTAAGCGCTTTCGTTGTCAACCGAAATCGCTTTCGGTTGCATTTTCTAACGGAAAATATACGTTATTTAAAAAAGAAGGGTAAATTTAAATTGGGTATTTTAATTGAATGAAGAAAATAAGCGAATCAAATGAACAAACCAGAGAAGGCTTATATCAGATTATACCTAATTTGATACTGGATAGCGATTACGACGAAATAAACCTAGACAGCACTACTGAACTCATGAACCAATTATGCAGGGCTTGGCTAATTCAATTTCTACCCAGACACCCTCAACATCAACAAGCAAAGAAATTACTAATACACAATAAGAATTCAAACTGCATTGAATTTTTGGAAACTATTAGATTTCATAAGAACATAAACGAAGTATCGAATTCTAATAGTTGTAATATGTGGAATTACTTTTGTCCTTCTGCTCAAATGGCTCACGAAAATGCTGAGAATTTAGCAACCTCGATTCTCAAAAGAAGGCGATTAAAAAACTTAAAGAAATCTGAAGTACAATTAAAAGAGCCTGCAAAAGAATTGTTATTGAGTAGCAACGTACTTATTTCTCCACCAATCGATATAAATTCAAAAAATATTCCCTCACAATTTTTAGAGGAGGCCGTAAATTTTACAAAAAAAGAGCAAGATTATTGGTATGACCACCCTATCCCAATGGATGCAAGTATTGGAGAAAATGAGCTTGTTTATGGACTTAAAAAATTAGATAAAGCCATTGATTTTGAGAAAAAATGTAATGTCATTACGCCTGATTCGAAAATGGCGATGGTCTTATCAATATCCGTGACACACACTGGAATGGAGGAATTAGCTGAACGATATGTAGCCGATTTAATAAAAGAAAATCTTAAATTAAAAAACCTGGATTTATATTTGTTTAATGAAAACCTCTGCAAACAAATCATTTCTTTGGTGAGCCCAAAAAAAGAGACGGCCTATTCTATTTTTGGAGTGAATGGCTCATACGGAAGACATTTTAGTTTTCTGAAAGCAATATTAGCATTATGGAATAAAACCATAAATTCAAAAACCAAATTCACTTTTAAAATAGATTTAGATCAGGTTTTTGACCAAAAATTTTTGCTCAATCTACATGGTAAAACGGCCTTACAACTTTTGTGCAACCCCTATTGGGGTGGCTCTGCGACTGACTATAAAGGAAAATCAGTTGATTTAGGTATGATTGCTGGGGGTTTAATTAATCAATCTGACTCATCTATCGGTATCTTTGTTCCAGATATTAAACGACCTAGAACAAAAGAAATAACCTCTAATGTCTCTTCTAAAAGGATTTTTTGTAGCCAGTGGCCTCAGGCCATTTCAACCGAAACTGAGATTGGCTATAGTGGAAACGATTTACAACGCGTTCACGTAACAGGTGGCACAACAGGCATCAATTTAAACTCACTCATAAAATGGAAACCATTTACACCCTCGTTTATAAGTCGAGCAGAGGACCAGGCTTTTGTGCTTTCTGCTTTTCATCAGAGTGCTTACTTATCACAGTTACACGCACCGGGGTTGATAATGAGGCACGATAAAGCATCATTTGCGGGAAGATCCATTGCTAACGCAGCAGATAGCAAAGCAATAGGTGATATAGAGCGCATTCTTCTATTTAGTAATTACTCAGATATACTTCACGTGAACAAAAGTGAAATTGTTGAGCACATGTGGCCTTTTACCTCCTCATTCATCAGTGACAACCCAGAAATTCTAGCAGGGTTAATTTTCGCTTTAGATGGCATGAACAAAAGCACTGATTATGTCGAGAAGGGTTCTAAAAGACTTTTATTAACCATCAAATTCTGCAGGACTAAAATGAAAAAGCAACTCGACCATGAAATAGAGGGGTGGAATATTTATTATGATAGTTTAATCAGTTTATCCCAGAACTCGTTGAGGTATTTAAACAAGATGATTCATGACAGTTCAATCAAATCTGCTTAGAGATTTTAAGAGATATTTTCTATTTTTGAGATTTATTTATTTCTTGTTTTTCCAGTCGCATCAGCACATCAGAGATTAATTTTATTGCAGTCTCATTGTCTGATAACTCAGATGGGTTATAACTTAATGAGAATCCTGGGATCTCTTTATGCAATGGTAAATTAACTTCAGCACTATTTTCTTTTCTACCAACAACTTCAAAGGTTTTTACTGGATAAGAAAAACCTTTGACTGAAATGGTATCTCTTTCTTTTGTATCAAACTCATCTTTGACTAATAAATAGGTATCTTCAGAAATGAGTATTTTGTTTGCTTCTGAACTGGACTCTAATCTTGAGGCAAGATTTACTCCATTACCAATTACTGTATAGTCTAGCCGATCTTGAGAACCAAAATTCCCGACTGTACAGATAGATGTATGTATTCCCATACGCGCATTTAGCGTTTTTGAAACGCCACGAGCCAACCACTGATTTCTTATTTCACGAAGTTTTTTCAACATCTCGTCAGCCATTGCTACACAATTTATAGCATCTTTTTTAGAGCCATTACTCGAAGGGTCCCCAAAAAACACTAGCATTGCATCGCCGATAAATTTATCAATAGTGCCGCCCCATTTAGTGGCAATTTTTGACATCTCTGTTAAGTAGTTTGTCAGCAGTTCCGTTAGAACTTCAGGTTCTAATCTTTCTGTTAATTCTGTAAAACCCTGCAGATCAGAAAAGAAAATCGTTAATTGCTTCCGCTGCGTTTTTATGGTGACATCTAGTTTTCCAGAGAAGATAGAATCATAAACTTGAGGTGAAAAATATTTTGCAAGTTTTTTCGAAAGTTCAACCAACTCAGCCGTTCTCTCCTCAACTTTTTTTTCTAGATTATGATTTAAGTCAGCAAGTTCAGAGTGCGCTTTATTCAATTGCTCCAGTCTTTCTTGTTCCAATTTATACAAATTAGCATGCTGTAGCGCACTAGCAGTTTGGTTTGCAAGTATCGTTATAATCATTTCGTCTTCTTTATTAAAAAGATTCAGCTCCTCACTTTCCACGGAAAAAACACCAACAAGTTCATCATCCAACTCCATAGGAATAGCAACCTGAGATTCTACATTTTGCAATCCTGGTAGCTTTCCAACCTCTTTCACTTTCTCGTTACTAGATTTTATCACCTCTTTTTTTACTGCTTGCATATAACTTTTTTGCATTCCCATATTTGCCATTCGCATTAATTTTTTGCGCTTGGCAACCATCCCAATTACACCAACCCCTACTTTTACTTCTGCCCCAATTCCATCCTCTTCGTAGCCATATGTAGCAAGAACGCTCAAGTGTTCCTTCGCATCATCTAAGATCAATATCATGGAGTGTTTAAAACCAAAATGTTTGTCCATTAAAGACAGCATCGTATTAGCTATAAGATTGATATCTAGAGTTTTATTAACTTGAGCGGAAACCTCTTTAATTAGCTCTACTTCTCTGATTTTTCTCTGAAGCAGAGCCTCTTGCTGGTCACTAGCAACGATGTTCTCTTTTGTAGCAGTCATATTATTCTGCATAACTGGATTGAATTATCGTTTATTATTTTCATTAAGCCACCCAGATTTCAATAGTTGAATTTAAATTAGAGTGGCAATTCTGATACTTTATGAACTTTATAAATATCAGCTGCTTTTAGCTCAAAAACATCTTCCATACCAGACATTGAAGCTATAGCCTGCAACTTCATGTCCATGTCGTCAAATAAATCTCCGTCTGTTTCAGAACGAACAAATTCAATATCGAGCCCGTACATATCCATAGTCATAGGATTTGTTATTGTCACGTAACCAAACGGATTTTCAGCTATGTTTTTCCTTGTTTTACTAAAGAACTGGAAAGATAGTGCTACGTGTTCTTCGTCTACGTACCAAACCTGAGATATTACAGTTGTATTTGGCTCTCCGTTTTTTGAACATGTGGAAAACGTACTAGGGAACATCCCTTGCATAGCTGGTAAATGCTGTTCTTCTATCATTAATTTTTCCCCTATGTATCTATTCTTTTTCCTGCTTCTGGTCCTGGAGTTTGAACAAAAACTTCATTAACTTTGATAGTTATCCCTGTATCAGGCTCAACACCAAAAAGTCTCTCTATTGCCGGCTTGGGCAGCCCCATCTCACTCATTACCTCAATAAAATTAGTTCTATTTTTTTCTGACATCTCTAGCTCCTCAGATGTCAAATTTCTCGCCTCAATAAACTGCCCCTTGAACTGATATGCTTCATGTGAGACGACGCCAATAAAAACGGTTGCCTTTCCATTATCTTGTAAATTTGAAAGCACTTTTTCTGATAGGGTCTTTCTAACAAAAAAGGTTATAGAGTCTTTTCTGTCGTTAACAACAGCCCCTAATGTGTCGGTGTGAGCGGGCATTTTATCGTTAGAGGCCGTACCTAAATGGCCAAAGCCTTTCTTGATTACCTCGAATGTAATATCGGGTATCATTAGTTTCTCCTAATTTGTATAATCCTTATTAAATTAAAGACTATCAGGATAATAAAATATATAAAATAACGATTTTTAAAATTTTTAATTTGAATAAATTTTCATCAATTATAAAAAATGTATTATGAATGAATGAATTGATAATCAAAATGTTACAACTATTCGATGCTTTTGATTTTGATCATTACGTTATTACTAAACAATATAAAAAAATTTTTAAGGAAAATATTATAAAAAACAATCTAAAAGGATATTGGTATGGCACTTCTTGTAAAAGGCGAAATTACAATCACTAAGGGCTTTGAGACATGGAAAAATATGGTTTATCAATCAAAAGATAAGCTGGAGGAATATGGCATTTCATTTTTATTTGCTGGAACACAAATGGATGATGAAACAAAACTCCATGTGGTAATGAAATTTGATAGCATGGAAGCTCTAGAAAAATTTAGAGATGATGACGAACTTACTGAGCGCAGAAGAGAAGCAGGTGCTGTTATTGAAAGTGGAATTCAAACACCAATCTCTGCTGATTTTATAACAAATTTCCCAGATGCCTTTGTAATGAATTAGGTTACTATTTAAAGTTGCCATTAGCACACTAGGTTTTTAATTTCAGTGAGCCATTCTTTGAAAGAAAATATAACATCATTTCATGTTTCACCATATTTCCTACTCTGCTCTAGAATATAGCATAAACCGAGCTTATAAATCCCGTTTAAAACTATGTGGACATAACGCCGAAGGCGTATTTTGGCGAAATCAGTCCACACAAATAGCTCGATTTGAAATGCTGCTTAGAATTACAAATGATGCGTCCCCAAATGCAAAAACCACAATTGCTGACATTGGTTGTGGTTATGGAGCAATGCTAAATTTTATAGAACAGAGCCCATATTCGAAAAGCATTCTATACAACGGTGTGGACATAAACCGCAGTATGATTACAGCTTGTTGGAACAACTTTCCTGAAAAAACACATTTATTCAAGGTAGGTAGGAAAGCATCAACGGAGGTCGATTTTAGCCTTTTTTCTGGAACTTTCAACTTATGCTTTTTAAATAATCACCAGATCTGGGAAACATATATTTTCAGTAATTTAAAGCAATCTTGGCTTAAAAGTAAATTTGGCATAGTGCTTAACTTATTATGTGAAAAAAAAGCTAATATAAAAAATCAAATCTATTATGCTAATCGGAGACAATTTATTAGCCGTGCGACAGAGATTTTTGGTCCTACATATGCAATCTCCACTCCCCGCGTTTCAGGAGATGTGACCTTTATTATTACAAAAACGTAATGAATAAAATTGACCCTCGTTTAGGCACTGAAAATTAATTAAGATAAACCTTCACGCGCGTTAAGACTTATTTGAATTATGAGTCCAGACACTTAGTTAAATTTAATTGATGCATTTTTTGCATATGGTTTCGTAATTTTTAGCACTTTATTTACAGAAAGTCTTTCCTGTATCTTAATTTTATTTTTTTGGAAGTGCCTATGTTCGACGAAATGCATATTGAGGATGGGAGTCTGCCAAGAAAGCCATATAAAGAATTACATAAATGGCTTTCCACACAAAATTATAATCAACTCTCAAAAAAGGCAGCAGTTGCAGAAAATATTTTCCGCCGTATCGGAATTACCTTTAACGTTTATGGTAATAAAGACGACCAGGAACGTTTGATTCCATTTGACATTATACCGAGAATAATACTTGAAGAAGAGTGGAGGCGTCTAGAGAAAGGCATTGTTCAACGAGTAGCTGCAATAAATGCATTTTTAAGCGATGTGTACAATAAGCAAGAAATAGTCAAGGCAGGCATCGTTCCATCTGAATTAATTAACCATAATAAAGCTTTTTTACCACAAATGTGTGGCTTCAAACCACCGGGTAACATTTACACACACATTGTAGGCATTGATATTGTTAGAACTGCTGAGAATGATTTTTTTGTCCTTGAGGATAATGCCAGGGTACCATCAGGTGTTTCATACATGATTGAAAATCGAACAACAATGAAGCACATGTTCCCAGAGTTGTTTGCTACTAATAAAGTAAAATCAATCGCAGATTATCCAAGGCAATTATTTGAAGCACTCTCAAAATCAGGAAGAGAAATATGTGAAAATCCAACTATAGCGGTTCTTACGCCTGGCGTTCATAATTCAGCTTATTATGAACATTCATTTCTTGCTGATGAAATGGGTGTGGAATTAATTCAAGGAACTGACTTAGAGTTGGACGGAGGCAACATAATTATTAACACTACTGCCGGAACTCAAAAGGTTGATGTGATTTATCGCAGAATTGATGATGAGTATTTGGACCCATTATCCTTCAACCCACATAGTCTCTTAGGTTCACCTGGGATTTTTGACGCGTATAGAGAAAAAAGACTTATGCTCGCTAACGCTCCTGGTTCGGGTATAGCAGATGATAAAGCCGTCTATTCATATATGCCTGAAATTATAAAATTCTATATGGGCGAAAAACCCATCTTGAATAATATCCCAACTTGGCGTTGCTCAGAGAAATCTAGTTTATCCTATGTGATTGAAAATCTCCGCGAATTAGTTGTTAAGGAGGTTCATGGTTCTGGAGGTTATGGAATGTTAGTTGGACCAACATCTAGTAATAGAGAGATTGCTTCTTTCAAACGAAAGCTTCTCAGAAATCCTAGTAACTATATAGCTCAACCAACATTATCTTTATCGACCGTTCCAATTTTATCTAAGTCAGGCCTTGCACCTAGGCATGTCGATTTAAGACCATTTGTATTGGTTTCTCCTGAGGATATAAAAGTAACTGCAGGGGGTCTTACAAGGGTAGCTCTCAAAAAGGGTTCATTGGTCGTAAATTCAAGCCAAGGTGGAGGAACAAAAGATACCTGGGTGTTGGAGTCATAGATGCTCGGAAGACATGGAAATAATTTATATTGGATGGCTCGCTATCTGGAGAGAAGCGAAAATAATGCGAGACGCATTCAAGCTACGCTCCATCACCACCTATCTCATAAAGATGAGGACCACGATGAATGGGGTTCCATTGTCGCAGTGAGCGGCTTTCACGATACTTTTAATCTATCATACGAAAATAGATCCATGACTAACGTAATTAATTTTCTTCTTAGGGACCGAAAAAACTTAAATAGTATTGTAGTATTAATGAGTAACGCTAGACAAAACGGGCGTTCAGTTAGAGCATATTTAACCCAAGAAGTATGGCAATCATTGAATGAATGTTGGATAAATTGCGAATATTCTCTAAAACGTCAAGTAAGTATACAAAATTTACCTATAATTCTTGAGGATATTGTGAAAGGTAGTTCTCTTTTTCGGGGCTCTCTATATGGGACAATGTTACATAATGATATTTTCAATTTTCTGCGCTTGGGAACTTTTATTGAGCGTGCTGACAATACAGCCAGAGCGATAAACGAAAAATATTACTTGCTACTTGAAACCGCCACTACAATTGGAGGGCAGGAAGATAAACCTCAATGGGAAATTTTATTACGTTCACTCTCGGCTTGGCGGTCATTCAACTGGCTTAAAACAGGACGCCTTAAACCAAATGAAATCTCAGATTTTCTTATTTTTGATAAAAGAATGCCTAGGTCCATATTTTTTTGCGTAAAGGAGTTAAAAGAAAACCTGGATGACTTGGCAGTTACATACAGTAAGCTCTATGATTCAAGTGAGTTAAGTAATAAATTATTTAGTGATTTAAATGTATCATCTGTTGCAAATGAAAACAAAATAGACTTAAGGAACTTTATTTCAAATCTGATCATTCAAATTAATACCTTGAATCAAAAGATTAGTAATGACTTTAATTTTTGATAGAATGCTGTACTCAATTAAACACCAAACCACATATGAATTTGAGGAAATTCCTCAATCTGTGATACAAAAACTGCATTTAAGCCCAATATCTAATGCAACCCAAAAAGTTATCGATTGGAACATAAAGATTGAGGGAGCCAATTTAGAATTCAAAAGTAAAGATTATCATGGTAATACAATTCATTTATGCAAGTATGATTTGATTTCAGATGGGATCACCATTTCTTGCAGTGGAATTGTGCAAGTGGAAAATACATTTGGAGTAGTTGGAACCGATGATGGCAATTTACCAATCATTTTATTCAGCAGACCGACGGCGTTAACTGCTCCCGGTAAAAGAATTAAAATTTTGTGCTCAAAAATGGGTAAACTTAAGCGGAAAGGGTCAAGCGATGATATTACACTATTGCACGAATTATCCTTTATCATTAGAAAAAAAATTCAATATGTAAAAGGAAAAACTAATATAAGGACGACTGCTGAGCAAGCGTTGGAATTAGGTGAAGGTGTTTGTCAAGACCATGTACACGTATTCTTAAGTGCTACAAGGCTTCTTGGATTTTATTCTAGGTATGTGAGTGGGTACTTAATGATAAGCGATAATATTATTCAAGAGGCCAGCCATGCTTGGGCTGAGGTTTACCTTGATGGGCTGGGGTGGGTAGGTTTCGATATATCCAATGGAATTTCACCCGACGATAAATATATCAAATTAGCGACAGGTTTCGATTATAATGATGTAATTCCTTTATCAGGGGTGAGACAAGGTAGCGGTAGTGAAAGGTTGTTAACGAATATAGTTATTACTGAACAATAATTTAAAGAGAGATCATTTATGTCATATTGCGTAGCCTTAAAACTTTCACATGGTCTAATTTTTATGTCGGATACCCTGACGAATGGCGGGCTTGATAACATTTCTAGATATCCAAAAACATTTTCATGGGGAATTAAGGGAGAAAGGCAAATTTTCCTTTCAGTTGCTGGAAATTTAGCAACTAGTCAAGCTGTAATTAGCACTCTGTCAGAGCAAACCAAAGAAAAAAACGAGCGCTTTCCGTCTATTCTTCAAGCGCCGACTATGTTTCAAGTAGCCAAAACAGTGAGTGAGACATTGGCGGAAATCATCGATGTTACTGCGAAGGGCCAGCAAAAAGGAGACAACTCATTCTCTGCAACATTTATTTTGGGGGGACAAATAAAGGGTAGTGACCAACGTCTTTATTTAATTTACCCAGAAGGAAATTTCATAGAAGTTTCCGAAGAAAATCCCTTCTTTCAAATTGGAGAGACAAAATATGGGCGTCCAATATTAGTAAGGGGTTTTTATCCTGAAATGACATTTGAAGATGCAATCAAGCTTTTAATGGTGTCTTTCGATTCAACCATCAAAGCTAACTTAACTGTTGGGTTGCCTCTTGATATTCATACATATGAAAAAGATAGCTTTAGATCGCGTCCATCCATAAAAATAAAAAATGATGACGCCTACTTTAATATGATTTCGAACGAGTGGGGAAAAGCACTTAAGGAAAGTCTTTCCACTCTTCCTAGTTTTAAATTCAAAAAATAAAATTTTTAAAAATTTATTCTTCATCCAAGGGAAAAGTCATTCCGTATCAAATTTTACTACTTTGAATATAAAATTAATCGAAAAGTTAGAGTAAAATGATTTCGCACCCCCGCCATTGGATAGACACAGAGAAAAAAGCAGAAGCACAACCCCCAAAAATTTTATTTCCTTTCATCAAATGGTGTTTACAAGGTTCTTTCCCAGTTTTATTTTTAGCATCGTTCGCCAGTATCGCATCCGGTGTAATAGAGACATTCACTGCTGCTATAATCGGTTTTGTAGTTGACTATCTAGTTGAATCAAAACCACAAAATCTTTTTGAAGAGAAAGGATTGATGCTTTTAGCTTTAATGGCCTTTCTTTTTTTTATTAGACCAATTTTCTTCTTTTTTTCGAACTACATGCAATCGATAATTGTAAGTCCTGGAATAAGAAGCTTAATTTCTATAAAAATACATCGTTGGACTCTGGGTCATTCTAAAAGTTTTTTTGATAATGATTTTGCAGGAAGAATAGCGCAAAAAGAAATACAGGCTTCACGCGCCTTAGCGGATGTTGTTGTTGAACTTATTCACACTATTCTTTTTGCATTAGCCTCTGTCGTTGCATCTTTCGTAATTATAAGTCTAATAGATTGGCGCGCAGGGCTTATTGTAATTTTTTGGTTTTTTGGCTTCTATTTACTGATGTCCTATTTCATGCCGCGTATAAAAAACACTTCATCAAAACGAGCAGGCGCCCAAGCTGAGGCTACCGGACAAATCGTCGATACAGTGAGCAATATAAATCTTGTTAAACTTTTCTCTAATTCACATCATGAAGATAGAGCAGCAATTAATGCCTTTACAAAACTAAAATATGCTATCGTTAAATATGGTGAAAAAATTGTTTGGTTTAGAACCTGTATCCTAGTATACGCAAGTAGCATTTTTGTCGCTGTCACCTCTTGTACAATTTTTTTATGGACCACTGGCATTGCAACTCCAGGAGATGTAGTTGCAGCTGGCTCAGTTGCAATGCGCCTTATGATGATGGCTGGTTGGGTTAGTTTTAGTCTAATGGCAATTTATACAAACCTAGGCGAGGTGGAGGATGCGATGCGCACCCTCGCGGTTCCCCAGGATATGAGTGACAAAAAGAATGCTAAAAAATTGCTAGTCGAAAAAGCTGACATTGAATTCAAAAATGTTTCTTTCTCATATGGTCAAAAAATAAGTGGCTTAAAAGATATTTCTATTTCCATCAAACAAGGTGAAAAGCTTGGCGTAGTAGGTGCATCTGGAGCAGGAAAATCGACACTCATGGCCCTTTTATTGCGTTTTTACGATACAGAAGAAGGTAGTGTTTTGATTAATAAAAATGATGTTCGTGACCTCACACAGGAAAGTCTACGCCATCATATAAGTGTAGTATCCCAAGAGACATCTATGTTTAATAGAAGTGCCCGTGATAACATAGTATATGGACGTGCAGATGCAGCTGAAGAAGATATCATAGCAGCAGCGACACATGCTGGTGCGCACGAATTCATATTAGGCCTTGTAGATAATGAGGGGCGCCAAGGGTACGATGCTTTTTTAGGGGAGAGAGGGGTAAAATTGTCTGGCGGTCAAAGACAGAGAATAGCACTTGCTCGCGCAATCATAAAGAATGCTCCAATCCTAATTTTAGATGAAGCTACAAGCGCATTAGATAGCGAAGTTGAAAGTGTAATACAGCAGGCTTTAAAGAAGATTATGGTTGGCAAAACTGTTTTTGCTATTGCTCATCGTCTATCTACGATAGCCCATATGGACCATATTATCGTCCTAGAAGGCGGACAAATAATAGAACAAGGAACCCATAGTTCACTCCTGAAAAATGATGGCGTATATGCAAGTTATTGGGGTCGGCAGTCTGGTGGGTTTATCGGTTTCGGTATCGCAGCTGAATAAAACTCTTTTTTATCAATTTTTTCAATGGATTAATTGTTATTTCATGATAATATTTTTCTTGTATAGAGAGTTTTTTAACACTAATATAAAATAGAATTTTTTATTACTGGGCAATGCGACGATGGCCAATATTAAGTTGGATAACGTAAATAAATGGTTTGACGATAAACACATCATCAAGAATGTCTCTCTAAATATAAATAGCGGTTCATTTACAGTGCTTGTAGGTCCTAGCGGGTGTGGCAAGTCTACTTTGTTAAGAATGATCGCGGGACTGGAAACGATTAATGAGGGAACAATCTCTATAGATAAAAATGTTGTTAATGATCTTGAACCAAAAAAGAGAAGCGTGGCAATGGTTTTTCAATCCTATGCTTTATTCCCTTACATGACTGTCTTTGAAAATATTGCATTCGGCCTTACTATCGAAAAAAGACCAAAAAATGAAATTAAAGAACGAGTTTACGAAACAGCAAAAATTCTCCAAATAGAAGATTTATTAAAAAGAAAACCAAAACAATTATCTGGCGGTCAAAAACAGAGAGTGGCTATTGGTAGAGCAATCATAAGAAAACCAAAAGTATTTCTTTTCGATGAACCATTATCAAACTTAGATGCAGCCCTGAGGGTGCAAATGCGTGTTGAAATTGCTAGACTACACGATCAAATTGGAGCAACAATGGTATATGTAACACACGACCAAACTGAGGCTATGACTATGGCTGACGAAATTGTTGTATTGGATAAGGGAGAAGTATCACAAATCGGAAAGCCTTTAAACTTATATAAAAATCCAGCTAATGAATTTGTAGGTGGATTTATAGGTTCCCCCAAAATGAACCTGATAGACTCAAAAATTTCAAAAAAGTCCTCAAAAGGGTTTGAGATTGATTTTATGAATTCGATCAATCTCAACGTTCAAGGCTCAGTAGATAAGATACAAATTGGTGAAAACATAAGGTTAGGTGTAAGACCCGAAGATTTGTCTGTAAACTCAGGGAACTTCAAAAGCTGGAAGGGAAAAGTCATAATTGTCGAGCGCCTCGGTTCTAGTACCTTTCTCTATGTTGAAAAAGAGGGTGAACCGCTCATAGCTGAAACAAAGGGTGAAAGTAAAATTAACGTAGGGGACATCGTAGAGGTAGGTTTTGACCCGGCAAAATGCCATGTTTTTAACTCGGATGGACTGTTAATCTCAAGTTATTAGCGATTATTTATGCATATTTTTACAAGGCAATTTACCTATTATGTAACTTCAACAACGTCAGAAAAGATAGTTCCTGATTCCACAATAAGCCCTATTGCACCACTCAAAAGTGGTTTTGTTTGGTCTTCATATTCTAGCATTAACGCTGAATTAATTTTTCCTTTTATGATACTCCCAGAAACAATTATCTCAAATTTATAGCTGCGATTTAATTCAAATGAATAACTGCACTGACATAACACCGAGATCCCGTCTTGCACCTTAACTAATCTCAATGTTCCATCGTTAACTAATTCCAGAGCATAGTATCTTTGTAACCCCTGTACCCTAGCAGCTACACCCCCTGATTTCCCAAGATAAAAATTAATTTCAGACGAAACAGAATAATCGCACCATTCAGATGAACCAGTCAGAATGAGCCCCCTCCCTTTATTATTGCTAATTTTAAAGGCAGGTTCCCAAGAACGATCCGTCCAATGGTCACAAGCTTTTATCCAACTTTTTCGCCACATAACGGCTACTTTTTCGTCTGGCACTTCGCCTCTTGCCAAAGGTTTAACATGGTCTGGTCGCAAAAATTTCGTTGAGGCTTTTCCAGAAATTTTCATATAATCTAAATAAATTTTAGCAACTTCATTTTTCTCATTTGGGCAAATTTCAACCCCAACCTCTGTTATTGGAAAAGAATCTGGAACGTCTAGAACCCAGTCAAATTTAATTGTCTTTCCAGGCTCTAACATTTTTAATTCTGATTTCAAGGTCGTTTTTGAGTCCTCTACCGAGTAAGCATTCACAAAAAGACATAAAACTACAGCTTGCTCATTGTTAGCATCAGAAATTAATTCTACCTCAATCGTTTGACCTGAATAAATTTGTGGACTGCAAAGAAAATTATAACTGAAAAAAGTCTTTTTTTGTTCACCCTCTAATTTTGTTAATTCTTCAGGGAAAAAAGAATGGGTAAAAACTTTCCCAGTTTCATTTGGATTAAGCTGATATGCTATCTCTAGAGTTCGTTTCCCTGCTATACTATTTTTATTTACATTGGTTAAATGTATAAAAGAATTATTTTCAATTTGATTTTTTATAGTGCCTACCCAACCTTGCAACGCGCCAGGCATCTCAAAATTATAGCGCGCACCGTTTTTAGGTAGCTGAAAATCCTGACCCCTAATTTTATTAGCTAATTTTATAACTTTGTAGCTTTCGGTTAATGCATCAGTGATAGTCTGAGAGCCATCTGCCGTAGGACAATACATAATGTCACCGATTGGACCTCTCCAATCGTTTTTACCCTCGAAACATCTTAGACCATTCTTGATTCCTATTAGACAACCTATATTGCCAGAATTACAATCTGTATCCCACCCAGCAGTATTAACAATTTTCATAGTCTGATTAAAATTACCCTCGCCATATAAAAGGGATAAAATAATTAGGGCGTGGTTGGGAATGATATGACAACCACCAGGAAATTTATGATAGCCATAATGAATATCAATATTTTTTCTTGTTTTCTTCCAGTCTTTTTCTAAAGAATGCCATTCCTCGATATCATTTATCAATTTAACTATTTTGGATTCGGGTGAAATAAATGTTTTTGCAACTTTTAAAAGCTTAGAAACCTCGCTTTCAACAAACGCATAAGACTCTAGGGCCGCCAGAAGTTTTGCAGCATTCACCGCCTCACCATCATGACTAACGCTTGCTGCTTTCCCTGCAAGTTGAGAGGCTTTTTCAGGGTCTCCAGGACAAACCATTGCCCAACCATCAATAAATATTTGGGCACCTATCTGCTCAGCTACAATTTTTCCATTCTGTTCTATCGAGCCACTCTGAGGAGCTAATATTCCATTTTTTAAATTTTGGTAGGCTGTATGTTCCGAAGATTCTCCGACACCACCCCACCACAATATAGTCTCGTTCTCAACGATATAATTTAGCCAAGTTTGACCAATCTGCCATGGCTCAATATCAAGCAGACTATCATAGTCTTTAAGAGCACGTAAGAAAGTAAATGTTCCAGTAATATCATCGTCTGTGACAACTAATGGTTTATTTAGTTTATCATTTACATAGTAATTTATTTCACCGAGCCTTTGAATAATAGTATCATGCGTCCACTGTTCAAATGGTCTACCCAGATAAACACCAATGATCTTTCCAAGTACCCCAGCATAAACTTTTTCCTGATAGATATTGCCAAGTTCCATATTTATCCCTTTGTTCCACCACTAGTCAGACCAGCTATGAAATTTCTTTGAAATAAAATAAATAATACTGCTAATGGTGCCGCCATCATAACAGAGGCAGCGCTAATTAATGCATAATTTTCGTCTCTTCGATTTTGAAAAGAATATAAAATTGAAGATATGGGTTTGAACTCTTCATTGTGAATAAAAGTTACCGCAAATAGAAATTCATTCCAAACTGCTAAACTTACCACTAAACCAGTTGTAAGAAAAACAGGCCAAGATAAAGGAAGAGCCACTCTCGTAAACAATTGGATAGTTGACGCACCCTCCACTATTGCAGCTTCAAATAATTCTTTTGGAAGTTGAATCATATAACTTCTTATAAGGAAAACCGCAAAAGGGGCATTTAACGCACTATATATAATGATTAATCCGACATAAGTATTATTCAGATGTAAGTTCTTCCAGATAATAAATAAAGGTAATATAAAAAGTTGCGCGGGAATACTCAGCCCAACTAATAAATAGATTCCGATCATAATTGTCGATTTACCGTTTGGGTTTAGCACCGCTAAACTGAAAGCTGCTAAACTTGAAAAAGTAAGGCAGACTGCAAGTGTTCCAGCAACAAGCAAAATTGAATTTACCATGATCTTAGCATAATTACCCGCTACAAACGCATCATAATAATTCATTAGTCTTACAGTTTGAGGAAACCCCAGAGGATTTACACCGAACTCCTCATCAGGCTTGATAGAGTTAAATAATAATACTAAAACTGGCAAAATGATTATTAGAGCTAAAAGCATCAATATTACATGATTGCCTATCGCCGCTTTTGTTTTCTTAGAATAAACAGCCATCGGCTATATTTCCCAACCTAATTTCCGTAGGGACCAAAAAAAACCGAGTACAAAGAAAACATATATGAACATTAGAGCACCCACAGCGGAAGCATACCCCACGTTCATATTTCTAAAAGCTTCAAAATACATAAAATTGGCTACTACCTCCGAGCTATAGGCTGGCCCACCTGAAGTAAGGATATATACGTAATCAAAAGCTGGTACTGACCAAATAATAATAATCAAAAACGAGAATAAGAACATTGGCCTTATCGATGGAAATGTAACATATTTAAATTTTTGCCATTTAGAGGCTCCCTCAATATCAGCAGCCTCATATAGATCTTCATCAACTTGATACATAGCCGTAATGTATATTACCACTAAAAATCCCCAAAAATGCCAACCATCGACAAAAGCTACAGCGTAGAGAGAGGTCTCTTTTGTTGTGAGGGGCGAAGTTGCGAGTGATTCCCATCCAATACTGTTAAAAAAAGACGTAAGGCCATGAATGGGGTGAAATAAGTATTTCCAGATGAGGCAGTTAACGATGCTGGCTAAAATATAAGGGAAAAAGAATACAAACCTGTAGAACATCTGGAAGCGCCTAATACCAGTTAGAAGAAACGCAGCCATTAATGCAAATACAATTGGTATGGTTAGAAAGAGAGCTGTCCAAATTAAATTATGTATAATCGCTTTTTTAAACACGCGATCATCAAAAAGCTCAATAAAGTTGTCAAAGCCAACGAAATTAATTTTGCCAAAGCCATTCCAATCAGTGAAACATAGAGCCAAACTGGATATTGAGGGAATAGCTACGACAAGCATATGTATCAAAATAACCGGCGCAAGAAAAAACCAGCTTGATAGTTCTCTATTTGATAAATGTCTCATCAGAAAATGAAATGGAGCCATTTAATTGACTCCATCTCTCCTATGTTTGTCTATCTTGCAGCAATAGGAAGAAGTTCGTCATTCTTTCTTGCTTTTTCCCAAAGTTTTTGTTGCTCAGCTAGGAAATCTTTTACTGTGATATCTCCTGCCCAAACAACCTCCATATCCTTCCAGATATGTGTACCAGCTTCAGGCGGGTAATAAGTCCAAGTTGTGTACCCATAGTGACCATTTCCTGTTCTTTCTGAAAAATCTACAAGGTAATCTCTAAGTCTAGGGTCAACATCATCCCCAAAATCGGATGCTTCATAATACAACGGCATTAACCAAGCTCCAAAATTTCTACTTTTTGTGAACTCCACTATTGTCTCTCTATTAGATACAATCCAATTTAAAACTTCTGCTGCTGCATTTTTGTTTTTGCTGGCAGCGTTTACTGATAAAGTGCCTCCTACCGATAGTTGATAGTTTGGTTCACCACCATCATTAGTTAATATCGGCAGTGGCGCCCAACCCCATTCATCACCTTCAAGTGCCGTTGCGATCTCAAAGCCCCAAGAGCCTATTTGTAGCATAGCGGCCTCTCTGTTGTGGAATTGAGCTGAAAAATCATCCCAACCTACAGCATAGTAATTTTCGAGACTTCCTGACCAATATCCAGCCATCATATGTTTTTTAAGCAACTCGAGGGCCTCGACAAACTCTGGAGCTGTCCATTCTTTTTCGCCAATCATTGCCTTATATACGCTGTCTGGTCCCGCAACAGTATTTAGATAATTTCCCGCTAGATGCTCATGTGTCATGGGCCATCCTGAGGAACCATATGCGAATGGATACATTCCCTTTGCCTGGACCTTTTCGGCAAGTTCTTCATATTCTCCAAGGTTTGTTGGCAACGACCACCCATTTTCTTCAAATAATGTTTTATTGTAAAAATAAAGCATACTCTCATAATTTTTTGGAAGCGAGTATAATTCACCACCAAATACGCCTGTGTTATAAGCCCATGGAAGTATCTTATCCTTCCAACCATTTTTTTCTGCAACCTCTTCAAGAGACATTAAAAAACCCCCTGAAGCATATTTTGCAACATAAGTTGCTCCAGAAGAAGAGACAATATCTGGTCCAACACCTGCTAATAATGCCGTTCTCGTCGCCTCGTTATATTCTCCCTCTTTGAAAATGATCTCCAAATTCACACTATCTTGTGATTGATTGAACCCATCCTGAATATATTTGACTAAAGCGTCATTAAGTCCACTTCCTTCCTCTGAGTATTCCCACCATATCACGTTTGTTTTCGCATTCACTGCTGCTGAAAATAAAATCGACGAGGCGATGATACTGTAAAATATGTTTTTAATTATCATGTTAGGTTTCCTCCTGTTTTTTCTATGCCGAATTCCGCCGAATAATTTTATACGGCTGTTTTATTGTCTGCCCTTGCCCAATAACTTGTTTATTTAGACGTCCAATAATTATTTTTGCAGCTCTCTCTGCAATGTCTCCTTGAAACCTATCTATCGTTGTTAATGAAGGTGAAACCAATTGTGCCGCAGGGATATTATCAAAACCCGTAACCACTATTTCCTCGGGGATACGAAGACCAACTGTGCTAATAACTTTCATACATCCAATTGCCATCAAATCATTTGCAGCTACTATAGCAGAAGGTGCTGTTTTCCTTCTTAAAATGCCCTGCATAGCCGCGATACCGCCATCTTCATTAAAATCCTTTTCCAGTTGAATAAATGGTTTAATATTAGCTTTCTGAACGGCTCTTTTATAGCCTGAAACTCGCAAATATTCTGGACCACCTTTACCCGAAATCATGCAGATATCACGATGCCCCTGCTGAATTAAAAGCTCAGTTATTTCGGCAAATGCAGCCTCATCGTCAACAAATAAGTTATCAAAAGATTGCCGAGTTTGAGCCCGCGCGTTTGACTCTAGGCGAACGACTGGTATACCTAGTTCTGCTAAATCATTAAAATGTTTGGCTTCAAGATTAAAAAAAACTCCAACAAGTCCATCATATCTGCCTTGTTTTGCTAATTCTATATAATGCAATTCCTTTTCTTTAATTCCGTCCGTGTTAAGAGTGATTACATCATAATCGTATATTTCAGAGGCTCGCTGAACACCTTTTACCAAGGCAGGATAAAAAGGATTAGCAATATCGGGAATAATACAAGCTAATGTCTGTGTTCGATTTGTTCGTAAAGCTTTAGCGAATCGATTTGGTGTATAATTTAACTCTCTTGCAACTTTTTGAATTTTTTCCACTGTTTTAACAGGAATATTTAGTTCTGACTCAGGATTTAGTGCAATAGAAACAGTGGTTTGAGATACGCCTGCCCTAACTGCAACATCTTTTTGAGTAGCGTTATTGAAACCCATAATATCTATAATCCTTAATTAATACGTATTACTAATTCGTATTAATTAGTGTTACACAGTCTTTTAAAGACTTCAATGGTAAATTATCTGAGTAGACATTCTTAATAAAACCTGATTTTTTCAAAAAATTTTTGTTCCTATCTGTGACGATTAAGTTAAGCAAGACATTGAACCCTAATGATATTAAGGCATGAGTGCGTTTATGTTTGCGGTGTGATGCGAAAAAAACATTAGAGTTTGCTAGATTTTTAACTAAAATGTAAAATGTTAACAATTGACAAAAACTTAACCAAGTTTTCATGGAGACTTTAATGAACAATGATTATTCCAAATTAAAAAATGTTTTAAATTATCCCAGCGCTACCTTAGGTGGTACAAGGAGAAAATTTATTGCACAAGGCGCAGCACTCGGCGCGGTTAGCCTCTCTGCACCATTCGTTTCTAGAACTGCAAGCGCGTCCACATCTGTGAATGTGTTAGCTTTCGGCGGTTACGAAGAGCCTGGGATGCTAACAGAATTCGAAGAAAAAACTGGTATTAAGGTGAATTTGAAAATTCATGATGGTTCGGATGAGGAGATGATTGCCTTAATGCAAACATCATCACCGGGAACTTTTGATGTTATTACACCCACTAGCGCTTACATACCAAAAGCAATTGAGGATGGCATAATAGCTGAACTGAATCCTGCTGATTTCCCATTAGATGACTACTTCGATATTATTGCTAAATGGCCTCCTGTGTGGAAGTCTGGAAAGTTGTACGCGGTCGTTAATCGCTTTGGCTATTATGGTATTACTTACAATCATAAAAAATTCTCAGAGTCTGATGTTTCCTCCTATGACATCCTTTTTGACTCTTCTGTGAAAGGCAGAGTAGCCCTTTTTGACTGGTTCCTTCCAAATATGGGTTGTATGTCAAAATACAATGGTAATCCTAATCCATATGATTTGGACTCAGCCGCATTTTCAGCATTGAACGATACTTTAATGAAACTCCGTCCTCAAGTTGGACTCGTAGGAAATACCAGCCAGGTAATTCAAGCGATGGCAGGTGGCTCATATGATCTTGCAATTGCGGGTGAATGGGTCCAAGCGGGTATGTATGATGATGGTCTCCCTTTCAAAGCTCTTGTTCCTGAGCAAGGGGGAGTAACATGGGACCAAGCTGTTTGTGTTTCTGCAACAACTCCAAACCAAGATAATGCAGTAAAATTTGTCCAATATGTAACAGGACCAGCTTTCCAGTCAAAACTTGCTATTGCCAAGACTTATTACAGTATGGTCCCTAATAAGAAGGCCGCTGTTATGCTACCTGATGATAAGAGAGAATTATTGAATTTATCAAATATTGAAAAATTCGATGAAATCTTTATGGCAAATCTATCTCCTAGGAAGAGTCCAGATAATCGCGACGAGTGGATGGCTTCTTGGGAAAAGTTTAAAAACGCATAAATCTAGTATATTGATGGCTGCAAATTGCAGCCATCAATCTAAAAGGTAAAAAATGAATTATATTAGTCTTTCCCAAACCATTGAACCTCATTGGTTTTGGGACTCCTTCCCTCTTGTTTCACAATCTTATCAAGATGGTGATGAATTCCAAGAATTTGGTCTTCGTTGGGCTGGTAAGGGATTTACTTACGCTAGTGCTCCAGGGTGGCACTTTCCTAATAAACCAACATTAGACGATTTAGAAATTAACGATTTTGCGGGTGTAGCTGAAGTAATAGACTTATCTGAAAATGCAAAAAGTGGTTTTATTGCTGCTGGTGATTTCACAAATAAAATTGGACTTGGTCCACTATCAAAATTAATCATTATTAAAACAGGTCATGCTAGTAGTATACCAATTCGACGACGTGAATATTTTACACAAACTCCCAAGCTAGCGCCTGCGATAGCTGAAATTGCCGCTGAACGAGGGGTAAGAAACATATGCGTTGATTTTTCTTGTGATAGTTTTAATAGCAAAAGAGAAGATTTTACAAATGGTATATTCAACCCTAACAGTGAATTTAGGGATAGAGCGCATCAAGCTGGGTTGGTAGTTACCGAAAATCTTTGCAATCTTGAGCAAATTAAGTCCAAGGTATTTCTCCTAGCACTCCCCATAAAAGGTGAGGGCATGACCACTTCACCAACAAGACCCGTGGCCTTAACATCATGGCCTTCTGACAATCCCTCGATATATGATGTCTCAACACCATTGTTAAACCATTGGCGTTGGAGAATGGAAATATGGCGTGAAAAAGGTAATTACGAAAGTGGTTATTTGGACCAAACACAGTATATTCAATCTGGACATGCATTTACTCATTGTGATGCCCCAAGACATATGGAGCAAACGGGACCAACTATTCAGGAACTTCCTAATATGGGTTTGGATCTTTTTTTAGGTGATGCTTCTATTATAGATATGTCGGATATTAAATTGCCTTCCCCCGTAACCGCAAAATTACTTGAACAACGTTCAGGTGGTAATATAGGAAAAAACAAACGAATCATTCTTAGGAGTGATTTAACAAACCGCCTCGGCTACAAGTCCACACGCTGGCACACTCACGCTCCAAATATAGAACCCTCAGCTGCAGATTGGCTTATAGAAAAGCAACCTGCAGCAATATGTTTAGATTTCCCCCAAGACTTCATTGCTCGAGAAATGCCTGGTAGGCATGTATATAACCATGAGTTTGAAATACATCATAAAATATTTCAGGCAGGTATTCCCTTTATTGAAGATTTGAAAGACCTCGGAGAGGTAAAAAATAATAATATCTTTTTGGCAGCGGTGCCACTAAAAATGACCTGTATCGATGGCGCTCCTATGAGAGCAATAATTATAAACTGGTAAAAAAATGGGGGGTTCATCTAACACAATAAACCCATGGCCTTTTTTATTACCTGCCTTGTTGTTGTGTATATTGTTTTTTTTAATTCCCACCGTTAACATGGTGATTTTAAGTCTTACCACTGAAAATGGGATTGGACTTGATAATTTTAAACTCTTCTTTTCAACACCTCATCTTACTCAAGCTTTATATCGAAGCATTATTTTAGCCATCTCTGCAACGATAATAGGTAGTTTAGTAGCCTGGCCACTAGCATATTTCATTGTATTTTGTGTTAATAAGAAATGGCGCCCCTTATTTCTTTTAGCTATTCTAGCTCCATTTTGGACCAGCTTCACGATTAGGGCATTTTCTTGGCAACTGGTTCTATCTGATAATGGCGTAATTGCTTGGTTTATTGAACTAATAACGGGAATATCAGTTACTCTAGGTATTCTATATACAATGAACGCGTCAATATTCGGATTGGCATTATTTTGTTCAATGCTTACAACTTTTACCCTTTATGGCGCACTAGTATCCATCGATACAAAGCTAATTGAGGCAGCTTCGAATTTGGGGGCTAAGCCTTTTAACATTTTTAAAGATATTATATTTCCACTTGGCCTCCCAGGTTGGATAGCCGGCATCTTTTTATCTTTCATTGTATGTGTCGGCGATTATGCAGTGCCTACACTTTTGGGCGGAGGTTTAAAACCGGTATTAGCCCAGATCATGTTATCTATTCTGAAAGGTACCTATGACTTATCTCAGGCAGCAACTATAGCCATTATCCTTGCAATGACAGTCATCATGTGCGGATTACCTCTTATAATTTACGGAATGCTACGAAGAAAAAGGGTGAGTGTATGAACGGACTAATAGTCAATAAATTTATGCTATTAATCCTCACGGCATTTTTTTGTTTGTCATTGATAGTTATATATTTGCCAATTTTAGTTATGATAGTTTTTTCTTTTAATAGTGGGAAATATCAAACGCTTCCATTTAGAGAACCAACTTTCGAATGGTATATAAGCCTCATAGCCGATAATAGCTTTATTAATAGCTTTTTTACGAGCCTAATGATGGCATCGCTTGCGAGTATTTTTGCAACCATTTTAGGTTTTTTAGCTGCTTATGCATTCAGCAAAGCAAAAGTACCAGCACATGCTCTTTTATTTGGCATTGTTGTATGCCCCCTTGTAATACCAATGATTCTAATTGGTATTGGAATGCGTCTTCAAATTGTATCTATTGGGATTGAGCCAGCTCTATGGTTAGTTTTACTTGGGCAAACTTTATATGTATTACCCCTAGCAGTTATTAATTTAAAAAATCGCATTGATAAAATTCCTAAGTCAATGGAGGAAGCTGCGATTTCCTTAGGTTCCAGCCGAATTAAATCGATAATTTTAATTCTCGCTCCTATTTGTGCACCCTCAATTTTTGCAACATTATTACTTACATTTACTTTTTCATTTGATGAATTCGTTATTGCATATTTTTTAACTAACTTCGAGGTCACTTTACCCATCAGAATTTGGACCTCATTGGTAACCGGCTTTGAGCCAAAAATAAATGCTGTTGGCACAGCAGTTTTTATTTTCTCGCTAACCTTAGGTCTAATAGCACAATTTATTTTATTATTTAAGCAAACAGATTTAGACAAAAATAAGGCCTGATGAAAGATATGATTTAAATGAAATTAAGAAGATCACCCACATTAGAAATTGGAGAAAAAATCAAAGCTGCAAGCCTTGATAACAAAAAGTTGTGGTCTTTATCGACTCCTAATCTTCCTAGTTATAATGATACACTCTCTACTGATCCATCTTGGGGAAAACTGACCCACCCTGCTGGCATGCCTGAATTAATCGAGCACACGAAATCAACCCTTTTTAACAATTGGGATCATAACGAACACGAAGTCATTATTTCAGCTGGTGCAAAATCTGCTTTATTTGCAATTCTTAAAACTATCACTAATTCTCAAGATAGCGTTCTACTACCCTCTCCTACGTGGCCAAGTTACTTTGACATTTGTAAAGTTGCAGACTGCCAGCCAATCGAAATGCCTACCCACTTTTCAAATGGATTTAATTTAGATCTTACCGAAATAGAGCAATGTTTTAAGGAAAATAAATTTAAAGTTATTATATTCAGCAACCCTAACAATCCTGCAGGTATAATCTATGACAGCCATTTACTCTCAGGTTTAGTTCAACTTTCGAAGAAATATGGCTTTTATATAGTCATTGATCAAAGCTTCTCAAAAATTATTTTTGATGAACAAAAGTGGTCCGAAGCTACCTGTGAGATTTCAGATAAATTATTTATTGTTGACTCGTTTTCAAAAAATTTTCTTCTTCAAGGTGCCAGGGTCTCAGCAACATTAGTTCCAAAAAAATTAGCCGAAAATTTTACAAATATTCATCAAACAATTCTAAGCTCGGCCCCTGCGCCCGCTCAAATTATGGCATTGAATGCAGTAAAAAATAATTTAAAGATGCCATCTCTGATAGAACAGCGTAAAGAGACAAAAAAGTTCATGGAATCGCAAAATTGGGATTTTATCAACCAAGTTGGCTCATTTTATTACTTTCCCAAAGTAAAAAATTACTCTGAGTTGGAAAGCAAGGCTTTAAAAATAGGGGTGCTCCTTTTAAAGGGTGATGTCTTCGGAAAGGATTATAAAGACCACTTCCGTTTGTGTTTTGCTCGCCCATTGTCTGAATTAAAAATTATATTTAACCAATTGGATGATGTTTTAAATGGAAAATAAAGAGCAATTTAAATGCATATCTCCTAACACGGGCGAAGCTTTTGACACGTGGACACAAACTTCAGTTTCTGAATTTAGTAGTGCTTTAGAAAGATTAAATGATAAATCGTTCATAGAATTATCCGAGGCCTCAAATAGGGCCAGCGCATTAATCTTATTGTCAAATGCTATTGAAAAAGCACGCGAAGAATTTGAGGGGTTAATTGTAGCAGAAGTTGGAAAGACGCAATCAGAGGCAAAAGCGGAAATTGATTACGCTAAATCTTTTCTAATCTATATGTCTGATTTACTTTCCTCTGCCAATTTCAAAGAAGAGATAGAAGATGGTCGTTGGATAAATACAGTTCCCTTGGGTCTTGGTCTATTAATTACACCTTACAACGACCCTCTGGCTGGGATTACTCGCAAAATTGCAAATTGTATTGGCTCTGGTGCTGGTGCAATTATTAAACCTCCCGAATTAGGAATTAAAACGGCATCGAAATTGGAAGAAGTGATTGGTTTGGAAAAACTAGACCACCTAATGTGTTTTTTAAAAACCAAAGATAGAGAAATCATTAAACAACTTATGCATTCTAGAGAAATTGGAGTAATAAGCTTTACCGGTTCGACTGAAGTGGGCAAAATTCTCTCTATAAATGCTGGTAGTGGGCTTAAAAGATTTGTTGGTGAACTTGGCGGAATAAATCCATTCATTATATTTTCAGATGCAGATATTGAAAAAGCTGTAACAGATCTCGTTATCAGAAAAACAAAAGCCGCAGGGCAAGCGTGCTCTGCTCAAAACATTCTTTTTTTAGAAAAAGATATCGCAAATGATGTTATTGAAAAAATTGAAAGCAAATTTTTCGAAATAGAGTCATTGCCTACGGATAAATATGCAAGTGCATTAATGGGCCCTATTCGTACAAAAAAAGCACTAGAAGATCTCTATTCATTTGAAGAAAGATTGAACCAGTCTGGAGCTAGATGCATTATAAACAAAAATCAAAAACATGTTGGCGATGGCTTCTTTTATAATCCAGCCGCTTATTTATGTGAAGAACCTGATCTATTTATGGAGCATGAAATTTTTGCACCTTTACTGGGGATCTGTGTTTTTGATGATAGAAAAAGTTTAAAAAAGATACTAAATAATAATCAACAACCTCTTGTGCTATATGCATACTCACAAGATCATACCTTTTTAAATCAATTTATTACCTCATTGAATTATGGTTCAATTGGATTGAATAATACTGGGATTCAAGGGGCCCAAGCACCGACCGGTGGCTTTAAGGAAGCAGGGTTAGGTAGAGAAGGAGGAGCTTGGGGTTTAAGTGAATTTACAACAACAATTAACGTTAAAGAAGTTTTTTCATAAATTTTGGAGAGCTGAATGATAGAAATAATTAAAACAGATAAAGCACCTGCTTCCAACTCTCCTGTATCACAGGGAACAAAAGGAGCGGGGATGGTATTTATTGGTGGCCAAATGCCCAGAGAAATGTCGACTGGCAAAATAGTTGAAGGTGCAGTCAACCAAGCTCGTCTTTCTCTTGAACATTGTATTACTATACTTCGTGAAGCTGGGTCTGACGTCGAAGATGTTTTACTTGCTGTTGTTTATATGACAGACCTATCTGAAAAGGATGCGGTCAATTTGGTATTTTCAGAAGTTTTTGGAAACAGACCCCCGACGAGAAACCTCGTCGAGGTATCAGATATCGGAGAAGGTACTATTGTTGAAATAGCATTAACGGCAATAGCACATTAAGAGGGTTTTATTATGAATAAACGAGGGATGCTTTTTCAATGTTTTCTAAAACATGTTTTTCTGTAAATATTCGAGCATCTAATAAATTATTCTGCTCAATAAAATTTACTATTTGTTCATGATAAGTAAGAGACCTTCTAGAAGGAAGAGAATGATGCATAAGTTGATATCTAACAGGAAGAGAGACTTCGTTTACAAGTGCGATTGTTTTCTTGAGTATATCATTATTAGCAAAATCAATTATTTGTTGATGAAAAAAAATATTTTCCTGGAAATAATCAACGATGTTATTTTTTTTAAAGGAAGTTTCCATTCTTTTATTAGATTCTTTGAGCGTTTTTATCAAACTACCAAGCTCTTTATTTTCAAGTTCTATAATAACAAGCCCCTCAAGGTTGGCCCTAAGGGTGTATATTTGTCTAATCTGCATTGGAGTATAATCACGAACTTTAAAACCCTTGCGTGGTTGGTGAACGACCAACCCTGTCTGCAACAAAAGGCGCAAAGACTCTCTTATCGGCCCCCTAGAGGAACCAAAGCGAAGACTGATTTCCTCCTCTCTAAGAGTTTGGTTTGGTTTGAGAGTTCCATTTATAATTCCTTCACGAAGGTCAGTGAATATATAATCGGAAATCGTCGTTGGAAGTTTGGGTAACAGCATGTTCATAAATTATAATTAAAACTAAAAAAAATTTAATTCAAAATTTACGGTAAGTCAAAGATGTCTATGAAGTTAAAGAATATTACAAAAAAATTTGGTAAAACAATAGCGGTAGATGACGTATCTATCGAAATTAAAACTGGTGAGTTCTTAACTTTATTAGGCCCCTCTGGTTGCGGTAAAACAACAATCTTAAGAATAATTGCGGGGTTAGAGAACGTAACTAGTGGTCATGTTTTTCTAGAAGATGATGAGATTACCCATTTAAATCCTACCAAGCGAGACATTTCTATAATGTTTCAAGATTACGCGCTGTTTCCGCACATGAGCATATGCGACAACGTATCGTATGGTCTTCGCATGCGGGGTATTAAGAAAGCTGAACGAGACAAACAAGCAATTGATTGGCTAGAGACGATGCAACTCTCTTCAGTGCAAAATAGATTTCCATCTGAACTTTCCGGTGGTCAAAGGCAAAGAGTTGCATTAGCAAGAGCTCTTATTACGAACCCAAAAATACTTTTACTTGATGAACCGCTAAGTGCGTTGGATGCCAATCTTCGTATTAGACTTCGCGAGGAGCTAAGAAGAATTCACAAGCAAGTTGGGACAACATTTGTATGTGTTACACACGACCAAGAAGAGGCAATGGCATTGAGCGATAGAATTGCCATTTTGAAGGACGGCCAAATAGAACAAATTGGAACTCCAAATGAGCTTTATGACAAACCTGCTTCAGAATTTGTAGCAAATTTCTTTGGGAACTGTGCTTTATGGCCGCTAAAACGTGATGCCAAAGACAAAACAAAAGCTTTCCTAGTCGATACTAATGTGCAATGCAAAACGAATATAGCTAAGAAATCAAACGAAGATTATGCAGTTATTCGGCCTGAATTCTTAGAAATTTCAAATGATAATAAAAAAACCAAAAACTATTTGAATGGACGCGTCCTTGATATACTAACTAAGGGAGCCAGTAACCAGGTAACCGTAGAGTTTGAGAATAAATTAGTCATTGATTTAAACGTTCCACGAAAGCAAAAACTCCCTAGTATAAATGGAAATGTTCAAATCAAACTATTACAATCTAATCTACATTCAATAACTAACTAAAACTATGAAAGAGCTATCCTTAACAAAGAAATTTGAAAGCACAGCGGTTAATACTTTTAGATTGTCGGATACACCCCCAATTTTCGTTAGAGGGGAAGGACCTTGGTTGTTTACAGAGGACAATCAAAAATATCTGGATCTTGTTTGTGGTTCAGCTACCACTAATTTGGGTCACAATCATCCTTCTCAAAAATTTGCGATCAGTGAGGCCTTGAAATCTGGTATTTTTCATACTGGAACTCGTTTGATCTCCCCCCTCCGAAGTGAGTTATATTCTTCTTTAAGTCATTTTCTGGGTTTAGAAGATATTTCAATACATTTAGCGAACTCTGGTTCAGAAGCGATAGAAACCGCTATAAAATTGAGTCGTTTTTTAAGTGGTAATGAGCGTATTATAGCCTTTGAGGGTGGATACCACGGTCGTACATTGGGAGCACTAAGTGTTACACATTCAGAAAAAATACGCCTGCCCTTTATTGGGAAAATAGGTGATTTTGTTAGTTTTTCCCAATACCCCAGAGATAATACCGAAGTTGATATGTGCCTTGAAAAATGTGAGCAGCAAATTAGTCATTGCGTTAAACATGACCAGCCTGTTGCAGCTATTTTAGTAGAACCCATTCAGGGAGTTTCAGGTGTTTGGGGTCCCTACCCAGCCTTCCTTGAAGGCCTAGAAGAAATAGCTAAGAAAAATAAAAGTCTATTAATAGTTGATGAAATCTGGTCAGGCATGGGTCGTTCTGGAAAGAATTTTTCTTACCGATATTCGAATATTTCCCCTGACCTAATTGTGATAGGAAAAGGGCTATCAGCCTCTTTACCGCTTTCGGCGGTAATTGCAAAAGGTGACCTTCTTAAAAGATGGGGGGCTGGTTCCCATACTTCAACGTTTCAAGGTAATCCAGTCGCGTGCGCCGCTGCTTGTGCGACCATCAAAGAGATTAAAGATGCAGACTTAGTCACTCACGTAAATGAAATAATAGAACCCTGTTTTTCAAAATTCAAACAAGATTTAAGAAATATTACAACGGTCAAAGATGTACGATTTGTTGGAGCACAATGCGCGATTACATTTGATAACTCAGATTTAGCTAATCAGATACAGAATGATACAATGGAAAAAGCCAAAATACTAACTTATGGAGGAGGAATGAATGGAGAATGCGTCATGGTCCTTCCACCTATCAATATTTCTGGAGAAATTCTATCTACAGCATTAACACAACTTCTTGAACTTATCTCTGAGATGTCTAACCATAATTAGTCGCTAAAACGTACGTAGTTAGATAGAACTAAATATGCATAATTTTTTTTAGTTGCCTATGACATTTAGCCAAATCTTATATTAAAACAAGTATCACATGCTTAGCTATTCCTATACCTCATAAAAAAATGAAAAGGTGTTCTTTGCTACAGAAATTATAATTGAATAAGGGCAAATTGTAATAAAAGTGTAATATTAACTTAATATATTATAATTTTGGATAAATATTATGATTAAAATTGGTATCAATGGAATGGGGCGTATTGGGCGTTTGGTGCTTCGTTCAGCTTTAGGTGGCATCACTCGGGTAACTGGAGATAACAATGCAAATACGCAACTTGAAATTACTCATTTAAATGAAATTAACGGAGGAGCTAAAACTATAGCTCACCTTTTAGAGTTTGATACCGTTCATGGAAGATGGAATGCAGATATCGCTTCAAACGAAAATAGCATAACCATAAATGACCATAACTTAAGTTTCTCTTCGTACAATATGCCAGAGGATATAGATTGGGCGGAATTTGGTTGTAGCATTGTTTTAGACTGTACGGGCAAATTCCGTACAAAAGAAAAATTAGCTGGATACTTTGATAAAGGCGTTGGGAAAGTTATTGTATCAGCCCCTGTATATCATGAAGATGCTCTAAACATCGTATATGGCATCAACGAACATCTCTATCATCCAAAAAAAAATAGAATTATCACGGCCGCTTCCTGCACTACAAATTGCCTTGCGCCAATGGTGAAAGTTGTGCATGAAACAATTGGCATCCGCCACGGTCAAATTACAACGATACATGACCCGACAAATACAAATGTAATGGTTGATGCTCCTCATAATGACTTACGTCGTGCGCGTTCAGGCATGACCTCACTTATCCCAACTACTACTGGAAGCGCAAGTGCTATAGGATTAATTTATCCAGAGCTTGACGGAAAACTCAACGGTCATGCAGTAAGAGCACCGGTACTTAATGCTAGTTTGACAGATGCTGTATTTGAACTGAGCCAATCTACTACTAGGGAGTATGTGAATTCGCTTTTTGCCGATGCCGCAGAAAACGAATTATGTGGGATTCTCGGCTTTGAAAGTCGGGCTCTTGTTTCAGCGGATTTCGTGAATGATACCCGAAGCGCCATTATTGACGCAGAGAGTACACTGGTTACTAACGAAACAATGCTAAAACTCTATGCTTGGTATGATAATGAAATGGGATATGCATGCCGAATGGTAGATTTGGCAAAGATGGTTATCGACAAAGAGCAATGAACACATCAATCAGTCATTACTTAATTGTTACCTCGTCCTATTTAGGCTTCACTTTGTCAGATGGCGCCCTGCGAATGCTCGTGCTTTTCTATTTTTTTAAACTTGGATTTTCTCCACTTATGCTCGCTCTACTTTTTCTCCTTTATGAATTTGCAGGTATCATTGCAAATTTAGGGGGTGGGTGGCTTACAACCCGGTTTGGCATTCGCAGAATGTTATTAGTAGGATTAAGCTTACAAATTATCGGTTTGATTTTCCTTTCACTATTAGACCCATCATTCGATTATATCCTATCAATTATTTGGGTATTGGCAGCTCAAGGCATTTCCGGACTTGCCAAAGATGTTACTAAAACGGCTTCAAAATCTGCAATCAAAAGCATGGAAGTTGACAGAAAGCAAGCCCTTTTTCGCTGGGTTGCTTGGTTCACCGGATCCAAAAATGCAATGAAAGGAATAGGGTTTTTTCTAGGCGGAGTATTACTAACTAAATTTGGTTTTCAAAATAGTCTTTGGGTTATGGCAGGGTCTCTTGGACTAGTTCTGCTTCTAGTTTCATTCACTTTGCCAAAAAATTTGGGTATAAGTAGGCCATCAGGGCGAATAAATGAGCTTTTTAGTAAATCACCTGAAGTAAATAAAATCGCATTTGCTAGGATTTTCTTGTTTGGCGGACGGGATATTTGGTTCGTAGTAGCCATACCCGTTTTTCTTTATACAAATGGATGGGATTTCTGGGAAGTAGGAGGGTTTCTAGCAGGTTGGACGGTATTTTATGGTCTCGTGCAGGCGATTGCCCCTAATATCATACATCTAACTAACAATGGAAAAACAGTTTCTTCAACAAGTATATTAGTATGGTCTATATCACTTGCACTTGTTCCCCTTTGTCTCCTAGGTATCATGTCAGCAAAAACAGATTTACTATTATTGCTATCTGGCCTCGTTTTGTTTGGATTTGTCTTTGCGATTAATTCTTCTCTTCATTCCTTTTTGATTGTTGCTTATGCTGGGAGCAAGAAGGCTGCTGAGGATATCGGTTTTTATTACGCAGCAAATGCAGCTGGTCGACTATTTGGTACATTTTTATCAGGCTTGCTTTTCCAGCAAGGTGGGGTACTAGCCTGCCTTGCTGGCACAACTCTTTTTCTAATTGCAACCTCAGTTGTTGTTTGGAGACTTCCGGAATTGTAAAGATGATTTTTGCATATAGCACAGAGAAGCTAAGCTAATGCTAACAAGCTATTCAAGATATTTCCAAAATACTTTTTCTCAAAATGCTACATGCGCGTTCAATTATATATGGCTCCATATTCAATGGAGGCACCAAGCCTAAACATTCACCAAATTCACCACATTCCCATGTTATCAAACCATTTTGCAGTGCCATTTTACGAGCATTTTTATTTAAATCCGACGATGAGAATTCTATAACCCAAAAACTTCCAATGCCCCTCACATTAATTACATTTTTGAAATCCACAAAGTCCTTTAATAAGTTATTAAAATGCTCAGACTGCAGGCTAATATTATTTAGCAATCCATGATTTTTAATTTGGTCAAGAAAAAAAAGTGAGGCAGCAGCGGCAACTGGATTAAGCTGAAAAGTAGAAGATTGAGTACCTTTCTCCCAGAATGTGAGAATCTCCTCAGTTGATATAACCAGTCCTGCAGGGAAACCAGCAGAAATTGCTTTTCCAAGTATGATTATATCTGGTGTTACATCAAAATGCTCATAACCAAACATCTTACCAGTTCGACAAAAACCTGTGAAAGTTTCATCAAAGATTAGAGGGATTTTATTTTTAGTTGTAAATTCTCTGAGTTTAATCAAGCTTTGTTTATCTGCGAATTTAAGACCTGCCGTAGCTTGAATTGGCTCTATTATTACTCCAGCTAACTGCTTCTCATCATATTTATCTAAAGTTTCAGACAAATCGTTATTCTTTTCTGGGAAGGGCAGAATGTGAGCCTTTGGATGGAATGGTCCTAAAGAAGCATTTTTACCTTTCTCACCAGATACTGCAAGCGCTCCTAATGTACGTCCATGATAGCCACCAGAAAAACCCAAAAATTGCTTAGCACCTGTAAAATGCATTGCGCTTTTTATAGCAATCTCTGCTGCTTCTGAACCGCTGATTGAGGGGTGAAATCTTGATAATTCAGGGGGCAAAAATGAGGATAATTCCGAATAAAAGTCAGCTTGAATACCTGTATTAAAATGTGGTCCTATATGAAAAATACCCGCCTGCAATTGTTGTTGCACCGCATCTATGAGACCATTATTGCCATGGCCTAGTGCTGTAGTCCCAGACCCAGAAGCAAAATCAAAATAAGTATTATTTTTATCATCAACCAACACTGCGCCTACACCAGATTCAAAGATGGGTGGTTTTTCTGTCAAAGAAAAGTTTTTAGTACCAGATGACAATCTCTTTTTAATTTTTTTAAGCTGACTACTTTTTTGTTCTAAAAATATCCGCCCCATACCCACTTTTTTATAATCTTGCCCTATTAATTCTATTGCATCTTTTACTAAGGCACCAACAGCAGTTAAAATCGGGATATTTAAAATTGATTCAACTCTTGCAATTTCATCAGAAAAAGAAATCCCGCCACCCGCTATTACAAGCAATTCAGCTCTCTTATTATTATTTTTAACAAAATCAATAATTAATTTAGGAAGACTTGAAGAAGATAACGAATTTATTTGAACTTCGTCTGTGGCTTCCAAAGAAACAGAATCAACCGTCTTTATATTATAATCACCGAGATAGCGCTCGAATTTCTCAGTAATTTCTTTGGAATAAGGTGAAACTAATAATATATCTTTAAAGTTTTTATTTTTGATTAATCTTACAATCGACCTACTAGGAAACGTTACAGGGCAACCAGATTGTTTTCGAAGTTTATCGATTAAGTATTCCTCATGGTCCTTACCAAGTATGAAACTAGCGGCATGGTCTCCACAGGCTATCGCATCTAAATTTACAGCTTTAAAAATATCTACAGCTTTTTGTAATGTATCAAGGGAGGCATACTGTTCCAAATTTTTATCTGTTAATTCTTCAGTGGCAGTATTAGCGCCATACCTTGCGGTAAGCCACCCGACATCTTTAGGCAGAAATTTCCAATATTCACTATCATTTAATCCATCACATGGCCAAAGGAATCCGATATTTTTTTCATGCTCTGACATCAGATGACCTCCTCATATTTTGCAATTTTAAATATCGCATCAATACGCCACAGAATAAGCAATTGCTAATTTATTTTCTTGGTAAAGATTTTCTAGAATAAGATCTAAATTACCTTTAATATCGTCTATTGATTTTGGAAATGGAATTTCAGAGGGAAATAAATTGTACTCTCCTAATCCCATCGCTAAATGCTCTATATTTCTATTTTTTAATTTGAATAATTTAAGAGAACTAGTGATTTCCAAATCTCCCACATTTTTTAAAAGATACTCTGCTTTTGAAAAAGTGATCAAAGAGAGCTCGTCCATTATTATTTTCATAATGGTATGAATATTTACATCAGATGTATTTAAATAAATCTGCATTCTACTAAAATGTGATAAAAACTCTGGGTAAACATTTAAAGTATCGCAACTAATATGTTCTCTTTTTAAGGCTGTAAGTATTACGTTATTGGTTTTTTTCGAAAGTAAATATGATAAAATCCAATAAAAATAGTATTGTTCTGATCCTTTTGTCTCAAACGGAAGAGCACATGCTAGACGTGTTTCTTTATCGACAGAATTGATTTTTTTGATACCACCAAACCAATTTGAAGATGGTAAAGCAAAGTTCATATTTTTTGGAAATGAGGAAAATTTTGCTTCTGTAAAATCTACAAGTTGCTGATGTTCAATGTTTCCACAAGCACAAATCAGACTCTGTTCTGGGGCATAGTGGTGCTTTTGAAAAGAAACCAGGTCATCAACTTTAATTCTATGGATTGTTTCTTTCGTGCCTGTAATTCTTCTTCCATAAGACTGAGAAGGAAAACATACGGAATCTAAAACCTCAAATAAGATTTTCTCAGGGTCTTTAGATAATTCGTCTATTTCCTTACTGATATCTATTTTAGCATCATAAAGGGCCTCATCTGATAACCATCTTCCAGAATAAATCTCCCATAAAATATCTATGTATTTTTTGAGATCGGACTTATCTACTGAATTAATAATAAATGCGGTATGTTCAGCCTTGGTAAATGCTTTTATTGTTAACTGACTGTTTATAATTGACGAATAAATATGAGATATATTTGCCGATTTCCGAAGACCAAAAAGAGTATGCTCGAGCAAGTGTGACAGACCTTCTTTATTTTCTGGATCACAACAAGCACCTGTTTTTACCCATAAACATAAACTTACACCTTTGGAGGCTTTGTCAAAGTAACTTGCAACTCTAAATGAATTTGAAAATTGGGTAATATTAGTTTCTGTCATAAAGATCACTACGAAGCATCAATATTTAAATTTCGCTTCCATATATTTTGATAGAAACATTAAAAAACCTACAATGATGAGATACAGACAAGTAAGTTCGATTAGAACCTCGATCACAACAAAATGAACAAAAATTAGGTCGTTTGCAACTTTGGTCAATTCGTTTACTGAGATAACTGATAATAAAGAAGAGGCCTTGATCACATTAGCCAATTCATTTGTCAAAGGCGGGAGACTCAAACGCAATGCTTGCGGTATTAGAACTAGTCTAAAAGTTTGAATGCGAGACAAGCCTATTGCTTTTGAAGCATCTACTTGCGATGAACCGATCGAGTCAATTGCACCCCTGAAAATCTCAACTGAATAACCTGCGCCAATAAGTGAAAGAGCAATAACACCGGTCCAAAATTCGTTGAAAACAATACCAAATTCAGGGAGCAGAAAATAAATAATAGATATATGAACTAGGGGTGGTGCTCCTCGCGTAAACTCCACAAATGCAATTATAGAATATCTGGAAAATTTTCCGCCCATCATTCTAATTGCTGTTAATAGAATCCCCGCTATTACCGAGGCAACAACCGTTATGAGACTTATTTTGATTGTGAGCCAAAAGGCCGCTATCATATCTGGCAATATTTGCAACATGAAAGCTAAATCTAATGCCATTTTTACTCCTAATTAAAACGTTAACGTTGTGAAAGATTTTTTATCTGAAGATTAGCGCCTATTTTTTTCTCGAGATAAATAGACAATTGGGTCATAGCAACTACAAAAGCCACGTATAAAACTGCTTGTGCAAACAACATCTCCAAAAATTTGAAGCTATCTGAGATGATTGCGTTTGCAGCTTTATGGAGCTCAAAAACAGTTATGACTGATAAAACCGAAGAAGCCTTGATCAAGTTTGACATTTCATTTGCCATAGGTGGAAGCATTCTTATAACTGCCTGCGGTAATATGATGAAAAATAGAGTATAGGATTTAGCAAGACCAAGAGCAAAAGCTCCTTCATATTGTCCATCATCCATTGAAAGTATAGCAGCTCTTGCTATTTCTATTTGATATCCTGCACTATTAAAAGAGAGTGCCACAATCCCGATCCAGAAAGGTGATATCTTAATTCCAAAAACAGGAAGTAGAAAATAGGCTGCGTATATTTGAACTAAAATTGGAGTGCCACGAACAACAAATACATAAAAGTCTATAACCCAGGATAAAAAGAAAGGAATTTTATACGCTCTTAATATACCTATGGGTACTCCAATAATCGTCGCAATTAAAAAGCCGAGAAGACTTAATTCTATCGTAAGCATTAGCCCCGGCAAAAGCCGGGGCATTTGGTCTATTATAAAAATGAAATCCATTTATCAAGTTTCACTTCTTATATTTAGCTTACCAAGTAGGAGCCTCATTTGGAAGTAAGTCAACAAATGATTGGCCAAACCACTTCTCTTGAAGAGAAGCTAATGTTCCATCATTTTTCATATCTACAATAATTTGGTTTATTGCAGACCTAAATGATTCGTCTTCTTTACGGAATGCCATGGCAGTATATTCAGCTTTCCACATGTTTGAAGTGAATGGAATGACTGTAAAGTCATCACTAGTTTGAGCAAAAGCTAATAAGCTTACTAAAGTAGAAGCATATGCGTCTAACCTTCCTGAACGCATTGCAGCATAGGCAACTTCGTCTTTATCATAGGTTTTGATATCACCATTATAACTAATACCATGTTCCTCAGCTGCAAGATTTAGCTGATTGATCTGAGGTGTGCCAGCACCTGCAGAAACAGTCTTTCCACCAAGCATGGATGGTGAGGTTATACCTGAATCCTTCATTACCAGTAAACCTGAACTTGCATCCATATACGGATAGGAAAAGTTCACGCGCTTATATCTTTCTTCTGTTGCAGTCATGCCACCCAGAATAAGATTGAAATCTCCATTGTAAAGCGATTGAATAACTGTAGACCAATTTGTGTCTTTTGGTGTTGGTTCAACACCACCTAGGCGCTTACCTATTTCAGATCCAACATCGATGTCATAACCGACTAACTTATTGTTCTCATCTAAAAACTCAAATGGTTTATAACCTGCTTCAAGGCCAAATATTAGCTTACCGCTTGATTTTACATCACTCAATGTATCTGCAGTGACCATTTTAAAAGGTAATAGCAGAGCTATGATACCTGCTAATATAATTCTCAACATTTTTTTCTCCTTTGTTGATTTAAGTTAAAGTTAACGCATTCATGGCAGCCAACTTTTCCAAGTTTGGGAATGGTCTGGATAATTCATCAATCCCCAAAAATGCCTTTTCAATGGAATGCGCAGCATCAAGTAGAAACGCATCCCTATTTTGTTTTGCTATAATCTGAATGCCAAACGGCATCCTGTTTGTATCTATACCGCAATTAATGACTACAGATGGACACTGTGTTAACGTAATCCCCCAGCTGATAGCTTCCCAGTCTAAGTAACCCTTATAAAATATTTCATCGATATGCGATGGGTATTCTAATTCATGCGGAAAAGGAGTGACAGAAGCAGCAGGTGTAATGAGAAGGTCATAAGTTTCAAAAAATTTATTACTTTTGCGGACTATTTCACTATGATCCAAAAAAGATTGAGCAACATCCTCTGAAGAGAGTTGTCTGGCAATCTCAAGCTCTTTTATGATCACCTCACCCAATTCATCACCAAAATCTTTTTCCATCAATCCAAAATCGCCGAGAAATCCGATGCTTCGTAACGTCATAAACGTAGTTTCAGCTTTAGATAAATCCATATGCTCTCTGTTTGTTTGTTCAAAAAGATCTTCAAAAAGAGCAAACTTCGAATAAAAAGTATCCCTGTAAGAGTTTGACATCACCGCGAACCCAAGGTCATGAGATATTGCGACTTTTAATTTCTTTAAATCTATTTCTTTTGCTGGGAAAAAGAGTGAACCATCGGGGTCTTTTGAGAATGGATCTAGGGGATGCGACTTCGCCATCCTTGCGAGTAATAATTTACAATCAGCTGCTGTTCTACCCATAGGCCCTTCTACATCGAAGGGTGACCACATATTTGACCTTCTATCTGTTGAGACGATGCCATTAGACGGCCTCATTCCAGCGATACCGCAAAAACCTGCTGGCGTTCTTAACGAGCCAGCAAAATCAGAACCTGTGGCAAGTGGTACAATACCAGATGCTACTGCGGCAGCCCCTCCGCCCGTTGATGCACCAGCACTTAAATCTGGATTGAATGGGTTACCTGTGCTGCCTTGTAACGGATTACTTGTTGTGGCGCCAAACCCGTGCTCTGGTACATTAGTTTTCCCGAAAATTATAGCAGAAAATCTTCTTAAACTACTAACAACATCATCATCTTCCTCAGCGACGTTATCTTTAAAAAGTGGCGACCCGTATGATGTTTTTAAACCCTTTACATCGTTCAAATCTTTTATGCCGATAGGTAATGGGAGACTAGTTGTTCCATTTGTTTTTTTGCTAGAATCACTATCTAGTGTTTCACAACTTTTTATAGCCTCATCGAAGTTTGTCTCAACAATTGCATTTATGGAATGATTTATTTTCTCATAACGGTTTATACAACTATTTATTAACTCAACACAGCCTATCTCTCGTTTGTTAATTAAGTCGAGAAGTTCAGTAGCTGTTTTATCATTTAGCTCGTTTGTAGTGGAGGAGGAAAACATAGCGCCTATGATATTATGTTGACTGTTGACATTATTGTGTGATCGAAGTTAGCCTTTTTTTTTGAATGAGTCATGTGCTAATTTTAAACCAGTGTGATGCAAAAAAAACATCGATGTTGGTTATCAATTTGTAATATAAATTGGTGTCTGGTTTTTTGAAAGGAAGTTTTAATGTCGAGAGACGATATAAGAAGAGTTTTGGATTTTAAAAGCAAAATTGAAAAAAGGTTTCATCACCCCAATTTAGATGAACTTCAAGGATGGAAATCTGCAAAAGAAGAGGGAAAAATTCCCAAAAATAGGCTTAATGAAGAAAAATCATGGGCTTTGAAGATGGGTCTAACCGGTGCAGACAGCATTGAAGATAAAAGTATCCCGACTTTCTCTCGAGGAGAATTACCACATTTCGCCGGAATAAATACCTTTTTGAAAGCGCCATATGCCGAAAATGTTAATGATGTAAAAAACTATGACGCTACAATACTTGGCGCTCCGTTCGATGGAGGAACCACCTACCGACCAGGTACGAGATTTGGCCCTCAAGGAATTCGAAAAATTTCTGCTTTGTATACACCATATAATTATGAAATGGCAGTAGATCTCCGAGAGCAGATGACATTATGTGATGCAGGAGATATTTTTACGATACCTGCAAATATAGAGAAAACTTTTGACCAAATTTCGCGGGCTTGCTCTCACGTTTTTTCAAGTGGTTCACTTCCAATTATCCTTGGAGGGGACCACTCAATCGGATTTCCAACTGTTCGAGGCATTGCAGAATGCACATCGAAGAGGATTGGAATAATTCACTTTGACCGACATGCTGATATCCAGGAAAAAGACCTCGATGAGCGTATGCATACAACTCCTTGGTTTCACGCAACAAATTTAGATAATGTTAAACCAGAAAACCTTGTTCAAGTAGGAATTGGTGGTTGGCAGGTACCAAGGGAGGCAGTGGAAGTTGCAAGAGAGCGTAATACTAATATTTTAACCATGAGTGATGTGGAAAAATTAGGTATTGAGAAAACTATAGAAATAGCTCTTGAACTGGCCTGGAAAGATACGGACATGGTATATATGTCGTTTGACATTGATAGCATAGACTGCGGATTTGTTCCTGGTACAGGTTGGCCTGAGCCTGGGGGTTTTCTCCCACGAGAGGCATTGCAACTTGTTGCTGGTGTCGCAGCTGAAGGTATTTGTGGAATGGAATTAGTAGAGGTGTCACCGCCATATGACCAATCTGAAATCACCGCCCTTATGGGTACCCGAGTTATCGTTGAGGTTCTTGGAGCAATGACCGTTTCGGGGAGCCTCGGCAAGCACCGTAAACATATTGATAAACCTGTTGAAATTCCTGCTGGAGAGTTTGAAGGAAGCAGGTGGTCTAATATCGATTGAGACATATAAGGAATATTCAAAATGTTATCAAATATCCATATGCATGATGGGTTCTTGCATTCTCACATGTCTGAGAATGATATAAAGAAAGATATATTGCTATTATCAACTGAATTTATAGATGGATTCACGCAATCAAATGATAAAATGGCCTATTTAAAACTATCTGATTTTCCAAATGAAATAGAGTCTAAAACGGGAGGTCCAACGCTCAAACTTGTAAATACAAGGATTGAGACAAATTGGCAACTTGGGACGGCAAGTCCCTCTTTTGGAAGGCAAGAACTTACATATTTGCCTTATCCTAAAGAATTAGTCACTAATGTAACAAATATGATTTTTACTTATGTCTCTCTTCACGAAAAACAGGAAATCAACTTAATCAATTGGATTGCAGATAAACATTTTCAGGAAGAAAAAGTATAATTTCCTAGGTGAGAGGTTTTTCAAAACTTAAAATACACTTTAGTACCTTAAAACAATTTCCTGTGTTTAGAAATTTTTATCAAATACTCATTAATTAAAAGCTTCAAATTTGGAGGCAATTAGCCTGCTTGCATATCAAATGAAGGAATTTTATATTAAAATAAAAAAAGAATTTAAATAATTTATTTTCACATAACTTATTTTATGCCCGAAATAAAAATAAAATTGTATAAATCTCAAAAATATACTTTATGGAGAAAAAATTGCTTAAGAAACTTTATATTACATTTATCAGCCTTTTAGCATTAGGCCTTAGCACCAACGTAGTTGGAGCGAGCCAATGGAAATTTAATAATGGCTTACCTGAGGGACGTGGTGAGTCGAAACAACTAGAGACCTTTGCTGCCGAAGTGTCCGATTTAACAAACGGGAGCTTAGAAATAGATGTGTTTCATGGTGGGTCATTAAACCTGAAAGATAACGATGTAGCGCGTTGGTTGCCTCAGGGTGCAGTTGAAATGGGACTTGTATGGGCCAATTACCTTGGTCGCGATGTTCCTGCATTAAATGCTGTTATGATTCAAGGTTCCGTCGGAAGTTCAGAAGAATTAATAACAGCCTTACCGGAGATACAAGAGATTTATAAAGAAGTGCTTACTGAACTTGACATAGTCCCAACAGGATTTATGGCATTACCAATTCTAAAAGCATCTATCTTTTGTCGTGAAAAACCTGTTCGCAGCCTGGCGGATCTTAAGACTCGAAAACTGCGTGTATGGAGTAATGATCAGGTTGAAACTTTTACAAAATTAGGAGTTTCTGCCCAAATCGTCGGTCAAAATGACCTATATGTAGCATTACAGACTGGTGTTGTAGACTGTGCGGTTTATCCAGCGCTCTTCGCGCATACTATTTCATTACAAGAAGTAACAAAATATGCATCATACTTATACCCTGTAGCAGGAGTTCCGTATGTATTGGGCGCATCGAAAGACGATTGGAACGCACTTTCTGATACTGAAAGAAATGCTATAACCACTGCTGCTAATAATGTCTGGGCTAGAACAAATGAATATTCACAGGCTGACCAAAAAGAAAATGACGCAAGAAAGAAACTTTCCGATCAAGGAATTGAATTTTTAGCCGATTTTTCAGAAGAGGATAGAAGTGAATTTTTATCTGCAGCATCAGAAACCTGGAAGGAAATGGCATCTGATGCTGGCGGAAAAGCTCCAGAGTATCGTCAACGTATATTGGACGTTCTTGGACGTTAAGCAGAGCGTTACTATTAGTGGAGTAATAATTTGGGAGAACAAACATTTCAAAAAAAACTCTTTGTAGTTTGCAAAACAACTGAAATGTTTGTAACTCCTATCTTTTACGCAATGGCTATTTTGGCCTGTTTAGCTAGCATTATGATAATCGCACTTATAGGTACTAGCGTGACGATGCGATATCTGGCGTATGCACCATTTCGTTTCACTGAAGAGTTAGTTGGGCTTTTGATGACAGCCTCCTTTTTTCTTGCTTTACCAATAATAACCTTAAAAGGAAAACACGTGCGTGTTTTAATAGTCCTATCTTATCTGCCAGAGAGGCTTAAAATATGGGTGAACGCCCTAGCTTGCTTATTTGGATGCGGCTTCTGTTTCTGGTTTTTTTATTTGTGTGTTCCTTGGTTCCAGTTTGCCTTCGACAGACAAATAAAAACAGAGGTGGGACGACTGTTAATGTACCCTTGGATGTTGATTCTACCAATTTCAATGGCTCTAACCATCGTTGCATTTTTTATCAGAGGTATTTTGGGTAATACTGAGAAAATCAAATGACATCTTTTTGGGTAATTTTAACTGGTGGTTTATCACTACTGGCAGGGAGCGGCTTGGCTTTGGGAGCCTCTCTTGGTCTAACAGGCCTAATACTTCTCCATTTTGTTGCTGGTGGAATCACATTTGTTGCAGTGGATGCTGTTTGGAATGTTCTCAATTCCTTCACTCTGAGTGCTATTCCATTGTTCATAATTCTAGGAGAAATTATGCTCCGAAGTGAAGTCAGCAAAAAAATTTATGTTGCTTTATCTCCATTGTTCCAAAATATACCTGGAGGGCTTTTGCACACAAATATAGCGGTTTGTACGTTGTTCGGAGCAGTGAGTGGTTCAAGTTTATCTACAGCAGCCGCAGTAGGCTCGGTCGCTTATCCAGAAATGACTGAAAGAGGATATGACAAGAAAATGGTTGTGGGTTCACTTGCTGGTGGTGGAACACTCGGTCTTTTGATTCCACCTAGCCTGTCGCTTTTAATTTATGGTGCACTAACAGAAACATCTATTGGACAGCTCTTTTTAGCCGGAATAATTCCAGGTGTTCTATTTGCCATAATGTTTATGATTTATATTTATTTTAAATGTATGCGCCAACCGCCTCTTGCGCCTACTGACGACACAGTATTTAAATTCACCAAAATCATTATTGATATTCTTAGTATATGGCCATTTTTAATTGTTGTTTTTGCAATCATGGGAAGCATTACTTTTGGTATTGCAACGCCGACGGAGGCAGCCGGCGTTGGTGTCATAGCAACTATCATCCTAGGAAAGCTATGGGGTTCATTAACATTTAGAAAACTAGTTGAAGCTATTTTCTCTGCAACATTACTTTATGCTTCGATCATGTTTGTTGTTATTGGCGCGACCATCCTTGCCCAAGCAGTCAGTTTACTCGGAATTCCTCAATCTATATTAGAAACAGTGAGACAAACAAACCTCGGCCCAGTTGCCGTTTTAATTACTGTAATTCTTGTTTATCTAATTTTGGGTTGTTTTTTTGATGGACTTTCATTGATGATTATGACCCTCCCCATACTATTGCCTCTTATGATAGGACTAGGTTATGACCCAATCTGGCTTGGTGTTATCGTAACAATAATGATTGAAATTGGGCAGGTAACACCGCCAGTAGGTCTAAACTTATCCGTTCTTGTATCTGTTACGAAGGAGAAGGTATCTCTGGGAGAAACCGCCCTGGCCACAATGCCTTACTGGCTTATACTACTTCTTGGTATTGGCATACTCACTCTGGTACCAGAAATTGCCTTATTTTTACCTTCCAGACTAATGTAGTGATTTATCTTTTTATCGACTGAAGTTGTATCGGAAGTGAGTTCATAATTTCGTATCCAGTATCAGAAACAAGAAATTGATTTTCAATGATCATAGCCCCTAAGCCATCTATATACCAAGGGCATTCAAATGCCATGACCATGCCAGGCTCTAATCTTGTTTCTGCATCTGCTGAGATAAATGGCCACTGCTCACTTCCTAAGCCGTTACCAAGCCCATGCCCAAAGTGTCCCCTCGTGTAAGAGCTAAAGCCGCGGGCTCTTATGGCCGATAGTGCAGCCCAATAAATATCTTTTAATTGTTTTCCTGGATGCAACTGGCTACATCCTGCTTGAAAACCTGAAAGCAAGGCATCGTATATTTCTAATTTTGTATTACTTGGTTCCCCAAATACAAAGGTGCGAGCTCCATCTGAACTATAACCATCAACAAGACATCCAACATCAACTTTTATTAAATCCCCCTCTTTCACTCTGGCATTTCCTCCCCACGGGTTATCCCCAACAGAAATATATTCCCATGAACCATTCAATGCGGCACTCTTAGAATGACCGTATATTTTCTCTTTCCAGATCATTGCTAATTCATCTCTTGAAATACCCTCTTTTATCGAATCTCTTATTGCGATCATTCCACTCTCTGCGATCTCAGAAGCTAATTTAAGGTACTCTATTTCTGTTTCATTTTTGACCATTTTGAGCGTGTTAATCATATTATCCGCCTCTACCAGTTCTATCTTCTTAAGTATAGTTTTCATTTCTGGATACTCAGATACAGATATAGCTGAAGCCTCATACCCAATTCGGGAATCAGCTAGACCATGCTCAAAAATTACATCCCGTAAATGCTGATAACAAATTTGCGGCTCAAATGTGGTAGGGCGATTGAATTCTTGAGGCCTACTCTGAGCAACTGCAAAAGAGGCAATTTGTTCCTTCGCGCTTTTACTTTTATCTTCCATTGTAAGATTTGATGTCTCAACCCAAATTGGGCTCTCTCTCACATCTTTTATGTGACTAAGAGCCCGAAAATTTTCCACAAATAAATCGCTTACAATAGCAGTTTCAGCAATTGTGTGGTCCCTAGGAATTAAAACAGCTACAGCGCCTGACCTGCGCCACATTGTTGCAACGCCTGCATTTACCCCAGTGGCATAAATAAAGCTTTCGGGAGAAAGAAGAATTAATGCTTCCACACCCATTTCCAACATTAGTTTCTCTGCTCTGTTTCTATCTAGATTTGCCATAAAAAATAAAATCTCCTCAGATTATTAGCCTAGCTATAAATCTGATAAATGTTTAACCTAAATTAGGTTTTTTGTTTTCAAATAAGAAAATGCCAGAGAAAATAATTAGCATTGCAGTTAGATGATAAAATCTAATGGTCTCGTCTAAAATTAAAATAGCCATTAGGGCAGAAAAAATGGGAACTAAGTTTGCGTAAAGACCTGCTGAATTTGGACCAACTAAATCGACTCCCCTCATAAAAAAAATTTGAGATAAAAATGAAGGAATAAGTGCAATATAAAAAACGATATACCATCCATTTTCTGTTGGAAATCTGAAACCACTTACCAAAGATTCTATAACAACCAAAGGAATGGACATTATCAGTGCTGCTATTGAGAAGTAACCCATCATGGCCAATCCGGGAATCAATGGTCTATTCTTTAATCCGAGAGAATAACCAGCGTAGAATAAAATTGCTAGTAGGATCAACAAATCGCCAATATTAAAAGTTAAAAGTAGTAAATTACCAATCGAACCTTGAGCAGCTACGATTATACATCCTAAAAAGGTCAAAACTAAACCAGTAACCTGCAACCTATTGACTACAGTGCCAAATATTAAGTAAGAACCGAGTAATATCATTGCAGGCATAATACTCTGAATAATTCCCAAATTAATCGCACTTGTAAAATGAGCCGCTAAATAAAAAAATGCGTTAAATAAACTTAAACCACATCCACCCATCAAAAATACCCATTTTAATTTCTTACTCATTACAGGCCATAAGGAAATCATAGCGCGTCCGTTAATTGACCAAATCAACAACGCAACAATTGCCCATCTCAAAAAAATAAGCATCATTGGATTTACTTCGCCAACAGATAGTTTTCCTGCTATTGTGTGGCTCCCCCAAGCTAATGTTGCCAGCACAAGCATTGCAGGGGCGCTGGAATAAATATAACGATAAATCAATTTCATTGCATAAGGGTAAAACACAAATTAGAGAGAAGATAGTAACTATTTTTTTTATGACGATAACAAGAACATACTTGTTAAATCGATTTTCCTAAATAAAAAAGGTATTATAATATAAGGACGCGTCTATGACTGAACCCAATGAAAAAGAAATAGTTCAAAGTCCGAACACTAAAACTCTTAGTACTATTTTATACTTGGGTAAGGTGATGGATGATGCATTATTAGAGATCGACCTTGAACAGTGTGTTACGAATGCCAACGCTCCAGCTAAGCGATTACTTGGCGATAATTTAATTGGTACGTTACTAAACCAAAGATTGAATTATATAGAATTAGAAAATAAATCGAAGGATTTTATTCAAGAAGGCAAAATAACTGAATTTAATGCAACTCTAAAAAATGATAAATATCATCACCTCAAAGGACGTATAATGGGCATTGGAAACCAGCAAGCTATTGTCCTTTTAATGGATATGACGTTGCAACACAATCTTGAAAAAATACGTCGTGATTTTGTAGCTAATGTAAGTCATGAATTGAGGTCACCACTAACTAGCCTTATGGGGTTCGTGGAAACAATGCAGAATACGCCCGATATTGAAAATGATATGAAGGAACGCTTTCTGAAAATTATGGAAGATGAAGCAAAGCGAATGTCGCGACTGATCGATGATTTAATGTCATTATCAAGAGTAGAAGCAGAAGAACATATTGCTCCAACCGGAAAAGTATTTATCAAAACAGTTTTGGCCTCAGTTATTGCTTCATTAAATAATAGAGCAATAAAAACAGGGCACATAATCGATTTTCAAGACCAACGAAAAAACATAACTGATGAACCCATCATTAGAGGAGAAACTGATGAAATCACTGAGGTATTTCATAATCTGATCGATAATGCTCTCAAATATAGCTACCCTGAGTCTAAGATAACGATACAACTAACAGAAACAGTCGTTGGTCAAATAACTGTTAAAATTAAAAATGAAGGAGATGGTATTGAAGCGGAGCATTTACCAAGATTAACAGAACGCTTTTATCGGGTTGACAAAGGTCGTTCACGACAAATGGGTGGAACAGGTCTTGGTCTTGCAATTGTCAAACATATTATTCACAAGCATAGAGGGACGCTTAAGATAGAAAGTGAACTTAAAAAGGAAACAATGTTTCAAATTTCGGTACCATATTTTCATACTTTACTCTCAGGGTTAAGATTAAACGAATAATTGTTTGGCCCGAAATTGTCACATCAGTGTCATATTTCTGTTATATTACGTTGAAAACATAATTGATGGTATATAATATTCAGCATGAAAAACAAACCCAAAGTAAAAGTTCTTATTGCGGATGACGAGCCTAATCAATTAGAACTCTTGCGTTATAATCTCAAACAAGCCGACTTCAACGTCATTTCCTGCGAAAATGGAGAGGATACAATAATTAATGCCGAAGATTATTTGCCAGACATTATAATCTTGGACTGGATGATGCCAGTTTTATCTGGTATTGAAGTTTGTCGAGAATTACGCTCGAAATCATCTACAAGACATATTCCGATAATCATGTTAAGCGCGAGAGGAGAGGAAGGCGACCGAACGCTAGGACTTGACATTGGCGCAGATGATTATATTACCAAACCTTTCTCACCAAAAGAACTTATCTCTCGCATCAGGGCTATACTTAGAAGAGCCAAACCCTCCATCGTTAATGAAGTAATAGAGCACGGGAATTTAAAACTATATCCTGGAAAAAAATTAGTTGAAAGAGATGGGATAGCCATCAGTCTCGGACCTAAAGAGTTTAATATTTTGTCGACCTTAATGGAGCGACCAGGGCAAGTGTATAGTAGGTCACAATTATTAGATAATGCCTGGGGACATGGAGTGTTCGTTGAAGATAGAACTGTTGATGTACATATTGGAAGATTAAGAAAAGCTCTTCAAAAGCAATCTAACGGTAGAAACTGGGGAGACGTTATTCGGACAGTGAGAAGCTCAGGTTATGCTCTAGCTTTGAGTGATCATAATTAATCTTATAAAAACCTTTTTTGTCACAAAAGTGTAATAATAGACATTTATGACTCGCGTATAAACTATTTCAAAGGAGAATTTTATGCGTTTTTCACAACTGTTTACAACACTAGCGTTATCTATATCGATAGCTGGTGTAGCTCAGGCTAGAGATCAATTAAGTTTAGCCGGTTCCTCAACTGTTTTACCTTTTGCGACCATAATAGCAGAAGAAATGGGTAAAAACCCATCTTTCAAAACCCCGGTTGTTGAATCTGGTGGCTCCTCGGTTGGTAAAAAAGGAGTTTGTGACGGAATTGGAACAGAATACATCGATATTGGGAACGCTTCATCACGAATGAAAACATCTGAATTAGAATATTGCGACAAAAATGGTGTAGACCTAACTGAAATAAAAGTTGGATACGACGGAATCGCAGTAGCCAACTCTATTAATGGTGAGACTCTAAACATTTCAAAAGCAGATTTGGGTAAAGCACTAACTGCGGAAATTCCTCAAGAGGATGGTTCTTGGATTCCTAACCCTTACAAAAAATGGAGTGAAATTAACCCAAGTTATCCAGATATAGAAATAAGAGTTTATGGTCCTCCAACGACATCTGGTACGCGCGCATCATTTGCTGAAATGGTAAATCAGAAGGCATACTGTGCAAAAGATGAGTTGGCAAAAAAAGCGTCGGCAGCAAGAGACGATAAGAAAGGTAAGAAATGCCGTGCCATGCGAACAGACGGGGCCTTCATCGAAGCTGGTGAACAGGACAATTTAATTGTGCAAAAGCTTCAAGAAGATAGTTTAACATACGGTATATTTGGATTCTCCTATTTAGACCAGAACAGAGACACACTTCAGAGTGCAATTATTGACGGGGGTGGAGCAACCTTTGAGGCAATTGCAAGTGGAGACTATGCTATTTCAAGGGCTTTGTATTTTTACGTGAAGCATGCTCATGTTGGTGTTGTGCCTGGCATAGCTGAATACATGGAAGAATGGACAAAGCATTGGGGTGATGATGGTGTATTAGCTGACGCAGGAATGGTACCTATGCCTGCAGACGAACAAGCTAAGTACAAAAAGGCAATGTCAGAGTTGCCAAAACTTACTGCTGATATGCTGTAGAAAACATTTGTGTTACAATGGGGCGTCAGTTAAATCTTAATACTGACGCCCTTTTTTTTTATAGAGATAAAAATGCTTCTTACAACTTACATAATAATAATAATAACAGGATGTAGTTTATTTTTTATCGGAAGAAATAAAATCGTCAGCATTTCTAAAGCTGAAGATAAAAGGCCTCATTCTCTATACATTTACTATGGATTTTTTCCAGCTATTTTAGGCATAGCTCCCTCATTGGTGCTTTTATCCTTATGGATAGGTTTTGATGACGTTATTTTTAATCAAATGCTAAAAAATCGTTTCCCAAATAATTTAATTATAGATGGAAACCAAACAGTTCTGATCCTAATCGCCAAAATACAAAATATTGCATCAGGTATCATAGTTGGGAAACCGGAACAATGGGTCATTTCCTTAGCAGAAAAGTTAATAGTTTGGCGTGGCTACTCAAATATTATGATTGCAATATCGAGTATACTGCTGAGCGTTACCTTAGGTTATTTTTCTTTGACCAAAATAAAAATTGAATTTAGAGCGAGAATAGCCGTCGAAAAATTGATGATGATTGGTTTAGTTGTCTGCTCATTGATAGCAATTATCACAACAATCGGAATTGTTTTTTCAGTCATTTTTGAATCATTAAGGTTTTTTCGACTTATACCTCCGTTGGAGTTTTTAACTGGGTTGACCTGGAATCCTGAATTTGAGGGAGCTGCTCGAGCTGGCTCTGACCAAGCTGGTCTTTCGAGTTACGGCTCGATTCCACTGTTTGTAGGCACTTTTCTTATATCAATTATCGCCCTCAGCGTGTCTGTTCCCGTTGGCCTTTTATCCGCAATATATCTCTCTGAGTACGCTAGCAAAAAAGTACGTGGCATTTTCAAACCAATGCTTGAGGTTCTTGCTGGCGTACCAACAGTTGTTTATGGTTTTTTTGCCGCACTGACTATAGCGCCATTTTTCCGTCAAACCGGCAGTTTAATCGGACTTGATGTAGCATCAGAATCAGCTCTCGCAGCAGGCTTTGTTATGGGTATCATGATTATACCTTTTGTATCGTCTTTGTCAGATGATGTAATAAGTGCCGTTCCACAGTCATTAAGAGATGCCGCACTAGGACTCGGTTCAACTAAAAGTGAATCTATAAAAAAGGTAGTTTTACCAGCAGCATTACCCGGCATAGTTGCAAGTATTATTCTAGCAGTATCACGAGCAGTTGGTGAAACAATGATTGTTGTTATGGCAGCAGGCTTAGCAGCTAATCTTTCAATAAACCCACTTGATGCTGTAACCACTGTTACAGCACAAATTGTTACAATATTAGTTGGCGACCAAGAATTCGAATCAGCTAAAACACTGTCGGCTTTCGCTCTTGCCTTAACTTTGATTGTTATAACGCTAATACTTAACTTCTTTGCTTTACAAATTGTAAAAAAATATAAAGAACAATACGAATAGAGAAACTTAAGATGGCTCAAACACGCACCGAAAAGATAGTAATTGATAGTTTAAAAGCTAGAGGCAAAAAAGAGCGAAATTTTAGATTGTTTGGTGTCTCAGCTATAGCCCTTGCAGTGATTTTTTTGGCAATTCTTTTAGTTTCTATCGTATCAAAGGGAGCACCCGGATTTTTTCAATACTATGCAATTTTTGAAGTTGAATTAACAAGAGAACGACTCGACCCTAGGGGTGACATGTCAGACCAGTCCCTGTTTGAAGGACAAGCAAAAAAGATCATTAATGAAGCAGTTTTAGAATTTACTGGCGCAAAAAATCGAAGTGAAAAAAAAGCTGCGCGCAGTCTCTTATCTAACGGGTCAGATGTGCGTCTAGTAGAATTTGTTAAAAACAATACCGATAAATTGGATACTATGCAAAAAATTAAATTTGCTTTAGACGATGATGCGGATTCTTATTTTCGTGGATTTATTAAGAAGGAAACACCGGAAAAACAAAGAAGACTCTCAGATATAGAAATTTCGTATCTAGACAAAATGAAAAAAGAAGGTCTTATCTCATATGAAGTATCTGATTATCTATTTTTTGGCAGTGCTTCAAGAAATGCGGAGATGGCCGGCATAAAAGGTGCATTTATTGGTTCTATGTTTACCTTAGCAATTTGCTTCATTATATCATTCCCTATTGGTGTTGCCACTGCGGTTTATCTAGAAGAATTTGCTCCTAAAAATAAATTTACTGAATTAATTGAAATAAATATTAATAATTTAGCAGCAGTTCCATCCGTTGTTTTTGGAATTCTAGGACTGGCGATTTTTATAAATCTTTTTGGTATGCCAAGATCAATCCCTTTAGTTGGCGGCATGGTTTTAGCTTTAATGACCCTTCCAACGATTATAATTTCAAGCCGAGCAGCTATAAGAGCAGTCCCCCCAAGCATACGGGATGGAGCGCTTGGAATTGGGGCTTCTCCCATGCAGGCAACCTTTCATCATGTAGTACCACTAGCTATTCCAGGAATGCTCACTGGCACAATAATTGGCATGGCTCAAGCACTTGGTGAGACGGCTCCTTTGTTAATGATAGGAATGGTAGCATTCATTGTTGATATACCAGGATCAGTAACAGATCCAGGAACTGTACTACCTGTGCAAATATTTATGTGGGCTGATTTTGCAGAAAGAATGTTTATTCAGAAAACTAGTGCAGCAATCATTATATTATTATTATTTTTAATGATAATGAATGGGGGGGCCGTTTGGCTTCGTCGAAAGTTGGAACGTCGTTGGTAATCTAGGGGATTTGCATGAGCCAAAATATTGAGAATATAGTAAAGTGCAGAGATGTATCAGTATATTATGGAGAAAATAAAGCGATAAATAGTGTAAGCATTGGCATTGAAAAAAAATCTATTACTGCTTTTATTGGACCATCCGGTTGTGGTAAGTCCACTTTTTTAAGAACTATAAATCGTATGAACGACACCATTGAACATTGTAAAATAGAAGGAAGTGTAATTGTTGATGGACAAGATATCTATGATCCATCCGTTGATGTTGTACCGCTTAGAGCAAAAGTTGGGATGGTCTTTCAAAAACCGAATCCATTCCCAAAATCAATTTACGAAAATGTTGCTTATGGCCCGCGCATACATGGACTAGCATCAAGTAAATCCGAACTTGATGAAATAGTAGAAAAAGCGCTGAAAGGTGCCGGATTATGGAATGAAGCAAGAGACCGACTTAATGAATCTGGGACAGGCTTGTCAGGAGGGCAGCAACAGCGTTTATGTATCGCTAGAACAATTGCGGTGGAACCTCAAATCATACTTATGGACGAGCCATGTTCTGCTCTCGACCCAATAGCGACATCAAAGATTGAAGACCTAATGTCAGAATTGGCAAAGGAATATACAATTATAATTGTAACTCATTCAATGCAACAGGCTGCGAGAGTGTCTCAGAAAACTGCCTACTTTCATCTTGGTAATTTAATTGAGTATGGGGATACTAAAGAAATATTTGTTCGCCCAAAAGACTCTCAGACCGAAGCCTATATATCTGGTAAAATTGGTTAGGAAATTAAAATGACTAGAGAACATATTAACTCTGCCTTTGACGATGATTTAAATGAGTTAGATACACTTATTACAAAAATGGGAAGCTTAGCCTTCAGTCAATTCATCGCAGTTACTGATGGTATGGCAAATGAAGAGGCAAATCTCAAGAGTTTAATTAAAAATGATAAAAAAATAGACCAACTGGAAAGTGAAATCTATAATAAGACTGTAGAGATCATTGCTATTAGATCACCTCAAGCAAATGATTTAAGACGAATAATTACAGCTCCAAAGATTGCTACATTCTTGGAGCGAATTGGCGATTATTCGAAAAATATTATAAAACGGCGCGAATTTATGATTGCAGAGGATAGCGATTTACACATTTTACAAAAACTTAATGATATTTCTGAGATAGCGAGGGAATTACTTACAGATGTTCTTGATGCACTTGGGCGACTTGATTCTAAAAAGGCAAGATTAGTCTGGGAGGGTGATGTAGAATTGGACGCTCAACATAGCGTAGTTTATAAACGAATATATCGTAGGATGGTAGAAAAGGGTTCGAGCCCAGCAGAAATTAACGCATTATTCATAGCAAAAAATATAGAACGCATAGGCGATTACTGCACAAGTATAGCTGAGCAAATTTATTTTATTGAAAATGGCAAAATGTTGGATGAGGAGCGGCCTAAAATCGATTTTAAAATATAAACTCATTTTTTATTATAATTTTTAGTTTTTTACCGTAAGATTAAAGTAATTCTGGTTCTTCTTCGGTAGACCCCTAGGATCAGAAAAGTCAACATTAGTTACTCCACAAGAAATAGCAAAACAGGCGAGTGATACGGCTTTTGGTATAGGTATTTTTTTTCCCTTCCGTTCACCTTTTTCATAGTATTGTACGGTTCTTAATTTTAAACCGAGCTTACGCGCAGCCACTGTTTGATTAAATCCGTTTGCTTTACGCCAGCTTTTAAATTCCTTTGGTTTCATGGGTTTAAATTACAATAAATGTGTACTTTTTGCGTATTTTTTATGTACTTTTTGCATATAACTGGTATATTATCAATATGAAAGTTGCCTCAATTGCTTATTTAAAAACAGAAACAGAACCAAGATTTTGCCTTATAACAAATAAGCAAAATCTATTTACGTTTCCAAAAGGCAATGTCCGTAAAGACGAAAAATTAACAACTGCTGCTTTAAGAGAGCTTTATGAAGAGGCCGGAGTTTATGGAAAAATAAAAACTAGGTATAGTTTATTTTCAAATAAACCTGAAATACTTTACTTTTTCGTAAAAATAGAAAAAGTTAAGAAAAGATGGCCTGAGGAAAAATACCGAACAAGATGTTTTCTAACGCTTCATGAAATTTTATTAATAGAAACCAACGTTTATACTAAGAAAATCGTTAAAGAATTATTAAACCCTTATTCAAATAAAGGTCTAAAGACCTATAGCCAAATAAATAATCTGAAAATTAATTCTGATTTTGTATCTGGTATTAACCCCGGCAATTTAATTTAAAAAACTGTAATAAAAGTGTCATATTTATTTTTTAGCTATTTACAAGATAAAGGGATTGTTTGTTTTTTAGGTTTAACTGATGCGCGATAGAGATTCAAAACCGAAGTTTACAGCCAAGTTTGTAAGCGGCTTGCTTGAAGACACATTTGAACTAGAACTTGAAGATACTATCCCACCAGAACTGCAACATAATTATTTAGAGAGACAAAAATCAACTCTAAAAAATGATACCTATTATAAATACCTTTTAGAGCTACAATCAGAATTAATTAAATTACAAGATTGGGTCGTCGCGACCAACTCTAAGATTGTAATATTATGTGAAGGCCGAGACAGTGCCGGAAAGGGTGGCGTTATAAAGCGTATTACCCAAAGAATGGACCCTAGAGTATCTCGGATCGTTGCGTTGCCAAAACCAACGGAACGTGAAATGACACAGTGGTATTTCCAACGTTTCGTTCCTCACCTCCCATCAGGAGGAGAGATTGTTTTGTTTGATCGGTCTTGGTACAATCGTGCTGGGGTAGAAAAGGTTATGGGTTTCGCAACCAATAAAGAAGTAGAACAGTTTTTTAAGGACGTGATTGAGTTCGAAAAGATGCTAGTGCGAGCTGATATAATATTACTTAAGTATTGGTTTTCAATAACAGATGAGGAACAGCAGTTTCGTTTCATGCTGAGAATTCACGATCCATTAAAACAATGGAAATTATCTGAAATGGATCTTCAAAGCAGAATAAAATGGGAAGAATATACAAAAGCAAAAGAAGAGATGTTTGAGAGAACATCAACTGATGTTGCCCCTTGGTACATCGTTGAAGGTAATGATAAAAGACGTGAACGCCTAAATTGCATTAGTCATATACTTTCTAAAATTCCTTATGTTGAAATTCCGCATCAGAAAATCTCTCTTCCTGAAAGGCAATTTAACCCAGATTATGAACGTAGAACTCTACCTGATACCCTTTATGTTCCTAAAATATTTTAAATCGAGATAGGTCGCATAATCTTTCTTCCTTGGAAAAGATAATATTATATGTCAAACATGCCATCACCATTTTTTGAAATATAGCGCCTCTTTTCATATTTAGAAGGAAGCTTTCCATCTAACGCTTTTCTCATCCAATGGGCAATATAGTGAAAGACGCTGTGCCCTGACAGTGCCTCTGGCGTTCGGATAGGGTGAAATTCATCTTCAAACACCCACATCTCCTTTGGAGCATTAAGTTTGCTGAAAATTGCGTCGGCGTCCTCTATTGGGCTTAGCGGGTCAAATTCACCAGTTGCCATTAGCGTTGGACAAGAGATCTTATCAACATCTGGTTTAAGACTAAAATCCTGACACATTAAGTCAAATTGCTCCTCCGAATGAGTGCCTGCCATTTCCATAAATATCTGTTTGAAACGAATTGGTGCCTCATCGAAGATAGTGAGATTATCCCAAAAATAACATGCCACCGCACCTGCCAGGGCAGCAAATCTTGGTTCTGCCGCGGCTGCTCTCATTGACCAAAAAGTGCCAAAACTTCTTCCGCATATGCCAATCTTCTTCTCATCTACCGTTTTTTGTTTAGCTAGAAATTCATATGCAGCTTTAGCGGCAATAATATGATTATCCTGTGTTACATAAACACCCTCCCTAAGCATTTCACCTTGCCCCGGACCATCAATCGCCAATACATGCATTCCTCTCATATAAAATTCGTTTTCTAGAGGGTTTGGATAGTTTTCTTTTGTATTGTCCATTCCGGGAATAAAGACTACCGCTGGCGCTTCTACTTCGGCATCAAAAATGTGCCATAATGCTGGTATGGGACCAATTTCTGATTCAAGATACACTTTTTTAATTTTATATTCTGAGAGTTTATGCAGCTCCTCAGTACAAGAGAGACATTTTTCATATAGGCCCCATCTATAATCACTTATGATCGGCACTGTAAAATGCTGAGCCTCACGAAACATTTCAGAGGCTTTTCGATATAAAATTCGAGCACTTATTAAATCATCGTTGGACTTAGATAACGAAGCTAATTTCTCGGCCTTTTCTGCTTTCTTTGACAGATACTTTGCTGCCATTTTAATTGATTTTACCGGAGAGGGAAGTTGGCGACCATCAATCTCAAAATGGATGGCACGGCCGGTTGTTCTCATTAGATAATCATATATCCATTGTTGGCCATCTCTTGCTCTGACTGGTTTATTTATGCTCATCTATCTCTCAAGAAGTTAGAAGTTTGGTCTTGAATATTAACATTAGTAAGATGTCATAAAAGACATTTCCGTGCAAATTCTGTAAAAGCACATCAAATGGATGTCGAATATTCATTTGTTTTTTGTATCCATGTTAACGAACACATCGCAAAAAACTAAAAACCGTTTCAAGTTTATTTATAAAATAAGCTATTTGCTGTTCAAACATAAAAGCCTTTCATCACCACAACAAGCATATGAGGCCTTCTCCTAAAAGAAATAATAAATTGGGGGCTTATTATATTAAAGCTTATTCTTTTTCTTCTATAGACGGAGGTCTAAAGCGAATAGCCAAACATGCCAATGCTAGAATTAAAATAGCGCCAGCTTCATATAGTAATATAATGGCATCCATCTCTTTACCTTGCAAAATTATCAACCTTGCGAGTGCAGTCATCGCAATAAAAAGTGGAAGTGTAATCGGAATTTTCTTACTTTTATAAAAGGCTCCAACCATTCCAAGAACCTCAGTGTAAAGAAAAAGAAGAAGTAGGTCAGCTAATTGCACTTTTCGAGCATCAAAAATAGCTAAGAGTTCTTGCAAAGTGGCAATGACTGTTAAAACTGCCACTACAGTCAAAAGGCTTTTTTCCAAAAACCCTATTACAGATGTGCCAATATTATTCATTTAAACCAGCTTATTCTAATTTGTTTTTATATCAGTGTAACTTACTCATGTTCACCGTTAGCTGAACGACCTAAACCTCCAAAATATTGGGGTTGTTTTTTTGCCATTTCAAAGGTAGCAACCGTTATTGCCACTCCTGCTATTAATAGTGAATGTAATATAGCGCTAACACCAAACGCTAAAAAAGAACCCAGGCTACTTGCAAAAATAACGCACCACATCCAAGCTAACAATTGCATAAATAGATGTCTGGTCTGCAAATCCTGAATATTTTTTAATGGATTAACATTATGGTCCATAATCAAGTTCCACATATTAACTATTGCTTTACCCATACTTTACTCCCTGTGCGACATATTGCCTCGTTTATACGCAACAATAAGCATATTGGATTTTATTTAAACGAATAGCTTTCAAAAACATACTTTTGGAGATAAAACTAACAAACCTTCTTGATGATTTTTGGTGAAATTGGGATATGAGGATGTGAGATGGATGAAATCGACAAAATTGCGTCAAAACATCTAGGGAAAAAATCTAATGGTGGTCTAAATAAAAAATATCAGAGTCAATTTGAAATAGACGAAAACTTACTGGTATGTATACCCCGAGCACTCAATCGAGAACATGATAACATTAAAAGTGAAAACCTTCCATTTTTAGGATGGGATGTGTGGCATGCTTTTGAATTTTCGTTCTTATTGTCGAACAGCTATCCTGTGACTGGACTTTTAAAAATAATTTATCCGTGTGAGTCGCTAAATATAGTAGAGTCTAAATCACTCAAACTTTTTTTAAACTCCTTCAATTTTGTGAAATTTGAAGGTGACTACGAGAGTGCAACAAAGAAAGCGACTAATAAGGTTATTGAAATTTTGAGTAAGCTATTGAAAACGGAAGTCAATGCATCTTTCCATGACAAAAACACACTAGAACCAAAAAATATTTTTACTGATTTTACTCCACTTGAAGATAGTATCGATTTTGAAAGAGAAGACTTTGATATATTTAAACAAAACCCTTCTTTGCTTCAGACAGAACAAATTACTAAGCTCACTGATTTTCAAGTATCCTCAAGAGCTTTACGTTCTAACTGCAGAGTAACAAACCAGCCAGACTGGGGAGACATCTTTATTAAAATTATTGGGAACCAAGTTCCCACAAAAATATCACTTCTCAAGTACATCATATCTATGAGACAAGAAAATCATTTTCATGAAGAGATTTGTGAACATGTTTTTAAAACATTATGTGATTTACTTCCTCACAGTAAAATACTCGTAGCCTGTCTTTATACAAGGCGAGGCGGCATAGATATCAATCCGATTCGGATAAGTGATGAAAGCCTGTTAAATGAAGCCGCACTTTTAAATTCTTTATTGGATCTAAAAACACCTTTCTCCAAAACATTTCGACAATAATACAGTGCATAATTCATACCTTTAAATTTATATAATTACGGTTATGACCAACTACCTAACCATCTTATGTTGATACGGAATACGCATTCATTTAATACAATCACCGCTACCTGATTTCATTTCACCTTTTCGCATTGGCATCTTATCAATAATTTCAAATAGCTTTGTTAAAAGTTGGCCATCTTCACTGTAAGCTTTAATATCCCCATCATATCCAATAAGCCACATACCAGTTTGAGACTGGAATGAGGTTGGCAACTGTTGCACTATTGGATTATCTACGAAAAAACTGAGTAATTTTAGATTTCTATCATCAACATCACAACGATAAAGCTCAAAGAACTGTCTTACATCTTTCTCTAGTTTATTTTTGTTTTTCTCAGTAACTACTATGACCAACCGGTTAGTCCAAGCGTATTTATCTAAAATCATTGAACTTGCTTCCAACGAGACGCAAAGGTGACATACAAGAAAAAAATAAAACGATAATTTTGTTTTTTTTAATCCAAGTTTTATTTTCATCTAATCACCTTGCCATAAAAAAGGACAGCGCAAAGGCTGTCCTATTATAGGAAGAAAACATGAATTGTTTAAAATAACGACGGTTTTCTTTAAAGTTTAGTTTTTTCTGATTTTTTTTAATTTATGAGTTCTAGTCAGATACAGACCTGGTGACATCTTGATAGGCAATACCGTCCTATGCTTCAGAATGTTGGTTTTTTTTATTTGTAAAAAAACTTAGCATTTTATACGTATCCAGCAATTTCTGTGCAAAGGTATTGTCTGACACAAAATGAGCTTTATCCTCAAAGTCGATAAATCCAAATTTCTGTTTACCAAAATCGTCTACTTTTTGTGTGACCAGTGAAAACTCTAAATGCTTATCTAAGTTCTTCAAAACAGCCTCTGAAAACAAAAAATATTCAGAAGATTTTATTTTATTTTTTAACATTCGATGAATAAAAATCAGAGCTTCACCCGATAACTCCTGATTATTTCTAATTTCTGTTTGGTGAAAAAAGCCTTTGTGAAGGAACATTTTCAACTTTAAATTTTTGGATTGCTGACATGGGTCGCAGGGACAAGATTGCACGAACTGTAATGAATTTACTTTTAAGTTAAACTTTTCTCTAGTAGTTAACATTTTGTCATAGATGCCCTGTATTTGGTTTTCACCATTAAGCTCTTCTAGAAAAAAAAGAGCAGCGTCACCCTCTAGCTTATTAAACTTCATGACTGGCTCAAAATTTTCAATAATTTCTTCTAGTAAAGTATTGATCAATTTGTCAGCATGGCTATCCCAAAAATCTGCAATTTTTTTTCCAATAAGTGGTTTCTTTCTCATCGAATGATTTTTGATAAAAGGAGTATAGCCGCTTATATCCGCGATTAATAAAAATCCTGTCTTTTTTTGCATCAAAGTTCCTTATAAAATTTTTAGATTTGAGACCAATTTCGATTATTTTAAACATCTAATATATTAAATTGATTCAGCTTCTATAATCATAAAAAACAATGCCCCTATTATTTCGCATCCTTGGACTATAATGAGCCATTGCTTTAGGCATGATTTCTTTTGCTATTATTTCCTGACAATTTTTATAAGCTTTTTCATTTTCATATTCAAAAATCCGAGTGATTCTGTGATTTTCTTTATTCCAAACTTGAGCCGCTGTGGTTCTAACTAATCCAGCTTTTGATAATTTTTTCATAATATCATTTGTCCATACTTTTTCTTCAAAAGTGGCCATCCAATGTTCAAGCTCAACTTTAGTAGCAAAGTCTAATTCCATACAGTTCATGAATAGAATTTCCTTAGTCATAGGTTTTACCATTTAATTTTATCTCCAATTAAAAGCGTTGCATTCAATAATAGGTCAAACAATATGATTAGGCTTAATAATAATGCTAGTTAATAATTACAAAATAAAAATGTTGATAATGCAATATGTAAGAGACAAAAGATGCAATATTATTAAGTTAGGTTGATTTTTAATTTTAGTCATACAAAACTCTAGTTAGTACGAAGGCAAGTAGCAAAAAAATAAGGAATATTTTACATACCTTTATCAGTTTTAAAGGCATGATGTATTCACAATATAACGTTCCAACTCGCAGTAATTTAGAAGAGATTGGTAAAATACTGTATCTAAATTAAAATTGACCAAACAGATAATCCAACCACCACCACAAGGCTGATTGCCATGAAAATATTTATATTTTTTTGCATATGCTCAGATAAATCCAATTGATTTATTTTAATACCAATGAATAACCACAAACAATGAAGAAGGGTCCAAATTACATTAGTTATTAAAAATTTTAGACTAGTTTCAACTATAAAATTTTGAGGATGAAAGGCAAAACCACTGAGAATCGTCATATTTACAGCATATACTTTTGGGTTTATGAGCTGGAAAGTTAACCCAGTTAGTAATCCAGGTTTAGGAATATTTATAAATGATATATTAGTTCTTGCAAAAGCAATCCTTATGGCTAAGTAACCAAGATACGAAACTGATATAAACAATAATCCCGTGCGAACTGTTGGATTTGCTAACATTATTGTAGAAAGGCCAAAAATAGCTGCCAAAAAGGCAATATTATAGCCAACAAATAATCCAATTAAATATTTAATTCCTTGGTGCCAACCAAATGCTGCACCAACTCCAGCAAGTGATAAAACGCCTGGACCAGGCGTTAAAATTAATAAGAAAATAGCCAAAACAAAGGCAATCATTTATAAAATCCATTTATCAATTTATCGAGATATTTTTGATTAAAAGATGTTACTAATAAGGGTAGTGTGGCGGAGGGACGGGGATTCGAACCCCGGAGGGGCGTTAACCCCAACACGCTTTCCAGGCGTGCGCCTTAAACCACTCGGCCATCCCTCCAATTTATGTATAATAACGTGTATTCCTTCAATAAATCACTTCCATTTTTTTAAGCGATGAATTTGTTTTTCATACAATAGTGTTTCTACCCTAAAAGGGCTTATTTTTGCAAATAAACTTGTACAAAGTGTTAAATGTTTTTTAGGCCTTATTTTTGTTGCATACAAAGAGTTAATTGAACAGTATGTACTTATGCCTAGGTTGATTTTAAATATATTATGTATATTGTCTTGTTTACTATCTTTTTGGTTTTTTGTAACCGATAGATTACAGCAAAAAGAGAGTTCAACTTTATTAGGAGAAGTGTGGTATAACAACTCACCTGCTTCTCTTCAATTGGCTGAAGCTATTATAGATAGATATATAGACCCATGCAGCCTGATAAGTGTGTTAGGCTGCCCCTCTTTTTTATGGCATCCAACAATATCTAGCGCTCTCCAATTACCAGCATCGTTATTTTTCCTTGCACTGGGAGTATTTTTTCTATTGGTATCAAAATGGTTACCGCGCAGGCGTGGACGAAGACTAATGTATAATAACTTGTGGCGCGACGGACGTCGTTAATTATCACCCATCTTTAGTGCTTCAAAGAATGCATTCTGAGGAATATCAACTTTTCCAAATTGTCGCATTCTCTTTTTACCTTCTTTTTGCTTATCCAATAATTTTCTTTTACGTGATACGTCCCCTCCGTAACATTTTGCAGTGACGTCTTTTCTCAAAGCAGCTATCGTTTCACGAGCAATTACCTTACCGCCTATTGCCGCTTGCAAAGCTACTTTGTACATTTGACGAGGTATAAGGTCTTTTAGTCTCAAACAAATTGCTCTACCCCTAATTTCCGCTTGTTCCCGGTGGACAATCATAGACAATGCATCTACTGGGTCGCCATTCACTAATATGGAGACCTTTACTAAGTCGCCCACTTTATAATCTGCAATCTGATAGTCAAAACTTGCATATCCTCTGGTTATGGACTTTAACTTATCATAAAAATCAAACACAACTTCATTGAGTGGAAGTCTATAAACTACCATTGCTCTTGTGCCGGTATATGTGAGGTCTATTTGCTCACCTCTTCTTTCAGTGCATAAACTTAAAACTGGCCCAAGATACTCGTCAGGTGTCATTATAGTAGCCGTAATCCAAGGCTCAGAAAGATTGTTGATTTTTGTCACCTCTGGCATATCTGCGGGATTATGAAGCTTCTCAACCTTCCCATCTGTAAGTTCAATTTCATAAACGACTGATGGAGCGGTTGAAATTAATTCAAGTCCGAATTCTCGATTTAATCTCTCTCTAATAACTTCCATATGAAGTAAACCCAAAAATCCACAACGGAAACCAAATCCAATGGCAGCAGATGTCTCAGCCTCAAAAGAAAATGAGCTATCGTTCAAACTCAACTTTTCAAGCGCATTTCTAAGCTCTGGAAAATCAGCACTGTCTATTGGAAACAAGCCACAAAAGACAACAGGAACAGATGGCTTGAAGCCTGGCAGAATCTCCTCACAGGGTCTACGGTCATCCGTAATGGTGTCCCCTACTTTAGCATCAGATACTGTTTTAACCCCCGCATTGATAAATCCAACCTCTCCTGGACCTAGTTCATCAATAATTGTTGCTTTAGGACCAAAGATTCCAACACGTTCGATCGTATGAGTTGCTCCGGTAGCACACATCCTTATTTTCATACCTTTTTTTAACACACCATCTCGAACGCGAACCAATGTCATCACACCCAAATACGCATCATACCAGCTATCAACAAGCAGAGCTTTCAAAGGCGCTTCCCTATTTCCTTCTGGCGGTGCTAAATCATGCACAAGTGCTTCCAACACTTCATCAATACCAAGTCCAGTTTTTGCTGATATTGCGATTGCGTCATCTGCTGGTAGACCCACTACCTCTTCGATTTGAGCTTTTATCCGGTCAGGCTCTGCTGAAGGCAGATCCATCTTATTGAGAACTACAAGGATTTCGTGATCAACATCGATTGCCTTATAGACATTAGCCAGAGTTTGAGCCTCAACCCCCTGACTAGCATCCACGACAAGCAATGAGCCTTCGCAGGCTGCAAGTGAGCGAGATACTTCATAACCAAAATCCACATGTCCAGGTGTATCCATCAAATTGAGTTGATATACTTGCCCGTCCTTTGCCGTATATAAAAGGCGAACAGTTTGTGCCTTTATAGTAATACCTCTCTCTCTCTCAATATCCATATTATCTAAGACCTGATCAGACATCTCTCGCTCTGATAGTCCACCACAGAATTGAATCAATCTATCAGCCAAGGTCGATTTACCATGATCAATATGGGCTACAATAGAAAAGTTTCGAATATGAGAAAGCTGGCTCATTGTTTGATGTTTTCTCCAGACTTATTGTGAATTTTTCAACTAGATCGCAACAATAATATTCACTGAATAATCTGTGTACTTAAATTAATAAATGCAAGTCTTTTTGGTGTTTTCTTCCATTATCTGATAAGTAAATCTAGCATTCAATATAAGAAAAAATGAAGGGCTCTTTTTTACTGTTTTATATACGAAAACATAAAATAAATAGAAAAAATTGTGATGAATCTTGACCCACAAGTTAGTAATGGTAAAAGATGAACGGAAAGAAAATTATTTTTAATTGAACTGGTTACGACTATGCGCACCAAAATGCCGGTACATAAATACCAGCCCTTCCCACCAATTGGTCTAGCAGATAGAACATGGCCTTCTAACATTATATCTGAAGCGCCAACATGGTGCTCCGTTGACTTAAGAGATGGCAATCAATCATTGATTGAGCCAATGGATAGTAGTCGAAAAATGAAAATGTTCCAAACTCTTGTTAATATGGGTTTTAAGGAGATTGAGGTTGGATTTCCATCTGCTTCGGAAACTGATTTTCAATTTTTAAGAGAATTAATTGAAAATGATCACATACCTGACGATGTTACGATTCAAGTTCTAACTCAAGCAAGAGAGCACTTAATAGATAAAACTATTGAGTCTCTCGAGGGTGCAAAAAAAGCTATTTTACATTTATATAATTCGACTTCAACTCTGCAGAGACGAGTTGTATTTAATTCTGATAGACAAGGTGTAAAAGAAATCGCAACAGATGGAGCTAAGCTTGTTGCTGATAAGCTTAGCAAACTAAGTTCAGAGACAAACATAAGATTACAATACTCCCCCGAAAGCTTTACAGGAACAGAACTTGAATATGCACTTGAGGTATGTGAAGAAGTGCTTCAAATCTGGCAAGCCTCTGAAGAAAAGAAGGTTATTATAAATCTTCCTGCAACGGTGGAGATGTCTACTCCTAATATTTATGCGGATCAAATTGAATGGATGCATAGGCATTTTACCAAGAGAAATTCCGTAATTTTGTCGCTTCACCCGCATAATGATAGAGGGACAGGAATTGCTGCGACAGAGTTTGGTTTAATGGCAGGTGCCGATAGGGTTGAGGGCACCTTGTTTGGTAATGGTGAGCGAACTGGAAATGTAGATATTATAACGCTTGGACTAAATATGATGACGCAAGGAACTGACCCAAATCTTGATTTGTCTGACATACAATCACTGGTTGAAGTTGCAGAATTTTGTAATCAGATTCCTGTGCATCAGCGTCATCCCTATGCCGGACAGTTGGTACATACGGCATTTTCAGGTTCACACCAAGATGCTATCCGAAAAGGTATGGAAGCAAATAGCAAATCTAATGAAACGTTGTGGCAAGTTCCTTATTTACCAATCGACCCTGCCGATATTGGCCGCACCTATGAAGCGATTATCCGAGTAAATTCACAATCAGGCAAAGCGGGTTCTGCTTGGTTACTAGAAACAGAGCATCACGTTAGAATACCCAGGGCCATGGAAATAGAATTCAGCCAGTTAGTGCAGAAAGAGGCGGATATTAGCGGTTCTGAAATAACAGCCTCCAAAATTTGGGAAATTTATAATCAATTCTACGTTAACCTTTCTAAACCCTTTGAACTTGTATCATTCCAATCCTATCCAGTTTCCCGCTCTTCGGGAACAGAGCAAGTCTCAGCAACTGTAAACTATCAAGGAGAAGAATTTTCCTTTGTTGAAACCGGAAATGGTCCAGTTTCAGCTTTTGTAAACGGCTTCCGAAAAACTTTTAATATTTCATTTAGACTTGCTGATTTTGGACAAAATACACGTTCAAGCACCTCCCAAGCTGAGGCTGCCGCTTATGTTGAGCTTAAAGTCCCCGACGATAATGGAGCATCTGTATTTGGTGCAGGCGTGGATACATCCATTACTCAGGCTCCAATAAGAGCGCTCATTTCAGCAATAAACAGAATTTAGTAATCTTTTTGCGTTTCATGTTTATTAGTAAAAAATGAAAATAAATAATGAACCTAATGAAAAAATTTTATCCGCGCAATGTTGCTAAACACTGTTTTTCGACAGATTTGATTATATCATTACTTATTTGCTGAAGCTCAGCCTCCGTAAATGTTGCATCACTGGGAGTAAGCTGTATTTTAACTGCAATGGATTTTTTACCGTGTCCAATTTCATCTCCCTCATATACATCAAAGATACCAATGTCAGATATCTGCTCTTTAGCGGCCGCTTTTACCGCCCGCAGAAGTGAAGAGGCACTTACATTTTGGTCAAGGACGAATGCAAAATCTCTTTCAACAGTCTGAAAAGCTGAAGGTTTAAATAAGGCGCGTGCGACTGATTTCTTGCGCGTTTTTGGTACTGCATTAATGGAACAATCAAACGCTGCAACAGGTGCCTTTATATCAAATTCGCGAAGAATTTCGGGATGTATCATTCCAAAGCTACCGATGGCAATTTTACCTAACATCATGGTTGCAGATTGACCTGGATGGAACCACTTTGGTCCAGGCGTTTTCATCATTAACGAATGAGAAGAAATGGAGAGTGTTTCGCATATTTGCTCCATTATTTTTTTTACATCAAATACATCAACTGAGCGTGCATTACTCTGCCAATCACCATACTGAAAATCCCCACTTAACACTCCTGAGCAAGAAAGAGTTTGGTCTGTCTCTTTTGTACCATGAAATACAGGACCAATTTCAAAAAGCCGTATATTCTTCGTACCACGGTTCATGTTCCTCGATAATGCTTGTAGAAGATTAGGCACGATGGATGGTCTCATACAATCAAGTTCACTACTAATGGGGTTTACCAGAGTTAGTGCTTCTTCCCCGCCATCAAACAATACAGCATCTGACTGCGCCATAAACGAAAATGTAACAGCCTCATAAAGTCCAGCTGACACCAGCATACGCCGAAGAAGAACAGGCCTTAATTGTTCGTGCGAATACACTGGCTTAGCCACGACACTCGTTGCGGGCAGCGATACCATAGGTAATTTGTCGTATCCAGCTATTCTAACTATTTCTTCTACTAAATCTGCCTCGCCATCCACGTCATTTCGCCATGCCGGGGGCATCACTTCCCAGCTATTATCCTGGTTATGTTTAACAACAAAGCCTAAATCTTTTAAAATATTGCTCTGTTCTGTGTGTGCCAATTCGATGCCTGTTAGTTGTCTTGTTAATTCAGGCTTAAATGTGATTTTGCGTTGCCATTTAACACCATCGCCCACACTTACAACATGACTTATCTCACCGCCACAAATTTTCTGAACAAACCGAGCAATGTAACCAGATAACGAATCAGGAGATTCACCATCCAATCCGCGCTCGAAGCGATATCTTGCGTCAGAATGTATATTGAGGCTTCGTCCAGTAGTAGCAACATTGACAGGGTCAAACACAGCTATCTCTAAAAATAGATTTTTAGTGGTATTACTTATTCCTGTTCTCTGTCCACCCATGATGCCTGCAATATCATCAGCTCCATCTTTATCGCCTATGACTAACATATCTGAGGTGCATGTGTACTCTTTTTCGTTAAGAGCAAATATCTTCTCTTCATTTTCTGCACGTCTTATAAAAAGTGTATCTCCATTGATTTTATCGGCATCAAAAGCATGTAATGGTCTGCCTAAATCAATCATGATATAATTGGTTATATCTACTAAAGCAGAGATAGGCCGCTGACCAACTGCATTTAATCTTTTTTCCATCCAATTCGGACAGTCACCATTAGAAACATTTCGAAAAAATCTACCCGTAACCCTTGGTACAATTTCTTTGCAATCTTGTGCTAGTTCCCAATGAATAGGACTATCAAACACACCTGAACATTCAGAAGCATCTAAAGACTTTAATTTACCAAAACCAGCAGCAGATAAATCACGAGCTATTCCTCTGACACCCAAGCAATCACCGCGATTTGGCGTTATCGCGATTTCAATTATAGGGTCATTTAAATCTGCATGTTCAATGTAGGAAGTGCCTATTTCTGCATGCTCCGCCAATTCAATAATACCATCACTATTACCATCCAGCTCAAGCTCAGAAAAGGCGCATAACATACCGTTTGATTCCTGACCACGGATATTACTTTTTTTTATAACAATATCAATACCTGGAACGTAACTACCAACAGGTGCTAATACTGTTTTTAAACCAGCACGTGCATTTGGAGCACCACATACAATCTGAAGAAGTGTGCCATTATCGTCAACTGAGCAAACCTTAAGTCTATCAGCTTCTGGATGGGGGTTTACATCTCTAATTTCAACAATTCTGAAATCAGATAAATTCTTAGCCGGATCAATAATCTCCTCTACTTCATGGCCTAAACTTACTAACCCTTCACAGATTTCGTTTAAGGAGCAGGATGTATCTAAATGATCACGAAGCCAGTTAAGAGTGAATTTCATTTGGTCACTCCCCCTACACTATACCGGTGTGTAAACCCGCCACATCATGAGGCATGAAACCATAATGATGCAACCACCGCAAATCCGAGTCATAAAAAGTACGTAAGTCAGGAATACCGTATTTCAGCATCGCAAGCCTTTCAATACCCATCCCAAATGCAAAGCCCTGAGTAGTGGAGGGGTCATACCCACAATTTTCGAGCACACGAGGATTAACCATTCCACTTCCAAGAATCTCTAGCCAATCGTCACCTGCTCCAATCTTTAACCCACCATCTTCTCTACTACATCCTATATCCACCTCTGCTGAGGGTTCTGTAAACGGAAAATAGCTTGGGCGAAATCTGACCGGCAATTCCACTACTCCAAAAAAGCTTCGACAGAAATCAATTAATGTCGCCTTCAGATGTCCCATATGGATATTTGGCCCAATTACTAATCCCTCGCATTGATGAAACATTGGGGAATGGGTTGCATCATGATCTGACCGGTAAGTCCGACCAGGGACAATTATTCTAATTGGAGGTTCTTTAGAACGCATTGTTCTTATTTGAACAGGTGATGTATGCGTTCTAAGCACGGGTCGCTCACCTGACTCATCAGGTTTTAAATAAAAAGTATCGTGTTCTTGTCTTGCAGGATGTTCAGGAGGTATGTTTAGTGCCGTAAAATTATGTTCATCAGTCTCTATTTCAGGACCCTCAGCAATAACAAAACCCATATCAGAGAAAATCGCAGAAATTTCTTCCATTGTTCTAGAAAGAGGGTGTATTTTTGCATGCACTGAGGGTCTTGAAGGTAATGACACATCGATTTTCTCAGTTTCCAGTTTTTTTTCTAATGCCTGCTTTGCTAAAGTCGCATGTCTCTCATTTAGCGCATAATTTAAATCCTGCTTTACAGAATTAATAATTTGACCCGCCTCTCTTCTTGCATCAGCAGCCATCTTACCGAGTTTGGAAAGCTCTTCAGATATTGCACCTTTCTTACCCAAAGCTGCTATTTTAATTTCGTTGAGCTGTTCTAAATCACTTGCTTGACTTATATCACTAAGAAATTTTTCCTTTAGATAATCTATATCTGCCATGATACTATCAGGAGCCAATCCTACTAACTTGCAGCTTTCTGTGATATCGCAACTAATTCCGCAAATGCTGTAGGCTCATGAACTGCTAGGTCTGCAAGCATCTTCCTGTCTACCTCAACACCTGCCTTTATGAGACCACCCATAAGCGTTGAGTAGGTAACCCCATGCACCCGTGCCGCTGCATTTATTCTTTGTATCCATAATGCCCTGAATTCACGTTTACGTACCCGTCTATCGCGATATGCATATTGCCTAGCTTTATCAACTGCTTGCTTTGCAACCTTAAACGTGTTTTTGCGACGACCATAATAACCTTTGGCGGCCTTAATTACTTTACGATGACGAGCATGTGTCGTCGTCCCTCTACTCACACGAGCCATTGCATTTCTCCTATTTAGCTAATTTAGGCGTAGGGAAGAAATCCCTTCACTATCTTCGCATCGGCGGGATGTAGTATCATCGTTCCCCGAGCTTGTCTTTTCATTTTTTGAGAACGCCTTCGTAAATTATGGCTTAGAAAAGCTGCTGAACCGCGAACTTTTCCTTTAGCTGTAAGAGAGAACCGCTTTTTTGCACCACTCTTAGTTTTTAGTTTGGGCATTTTATCCTCATTTCTTATTATTTACAAAAATTAATGCCGGTAAGGCATGCCCTTTCATGGCCCATACTCGACTTACAATTCCGCGATTTATACTAGCTGAGCACGATAAAAGCAATGATAATTTAACAGTCTTTTTGCAGGATATTTCTCTATAAAAGAAGTAAGCCTTCAGATTGAGAGATTAGCTGAAATGAGCTTGACGGAGAAATCGTTACTTGGGAGCAAGTATCATTGTCATTTGTCGACCCTCCATCTTTGGCATAGACTCTATTTTTGCAAAATCATCTATATCTTCCTGAACGCGAGACAACAAATCTGTTCCAAGCTCTACGTGAGCCATTTCACGGCCTCTAAACCTCAATGTGATTTTTACCTTATCGCCTCCATCAATAAACTTTCGGACAGCTTTCATTTTTACTTGATAATCATGCTGGTCGATATTGGGCCGTAGCTTGATTTCCTTAACTTCTATTATTTTTTGTTTTTTTCGCGCTTCGTTAGCACGTTTTTGGGCTTGGTATTTATGTTTACCATAATCAAGTATTTTACAAACGGGAGGGTCGGCATTTGGCTGAAGTTCAACTAGATCAAGCCCTAGTTCTTCAGCTTTATTCATTGCTTCATCGATAGATAATATTCCAAGTTGTTCGCCATCTGGATCGATACATCTAACGGACCGAGAATTAATCATTTCATTTATTCGCGGACCATCTGATGAAGATGGCATTTCTTGTCTTGTACGTACTATTGAATTCTCCATAATAGTTATCGAAAGTTTTCAACCTGTTAACACTAATTATATTAACTAGGCTCTAATTGTTAAGTCATACGTTGAAATGTATTAGATTGCAAGTAAGCGATTTTTCTTATTTAATATTATTTAACAAATCAGGTGGCATACATTGTGATTGAAGAAATGAAGAAACCTTATCAAGTGTCATAACCTCTTGGTTTTTCGACCCTAATTGACGTAATGCGACAGTTTTGGCTTCTTCCTCTCGAGCACCAACGGCAAGAATAAAAGGAACCTTTGAAGTGCTATGTTCTCTGATCTTATAGCCGATTTTCTCGTTTCTAAGGTCAATATCCACCCTTAATCCAGAATCTTCTAATAATTGATAAATAAATTTTGCATAATCATTCGTCGTTTCAGTGATTGGAGCGATAACAACTTGAACAGGCGACAACCAAGCAGGCATTTTTCCAGAATACTGTTCAATTAAAATTCCAATCCATCTCTCTAGCGACCCTAAAATAGCACGATGTAACATCACAGGACGTTTCCGGCGGCCGTCCTCATCAACATATTCTGCATCAAGTCTTTCTGGTAAAATAAAATCAACTTGCAACGTACCACATTGCCAATCACGACCAATAGCGTCGGTTAACACAAATTCCAATTTAGGGCCATAGAATGCACCCTCTCCAGGATTTGAGGAAGTTTCTATACCCGCAGCCTTAGTTGCTGAAGTTAGTGCTTGTTCTGCTTTATCCCATGTCGCATCATCACCGGCTCGAACTTCGGGACGATCCGAAAACTTTACTCTTATATTTGAAAATCCGAAATCCTTGTAAATATCCTTTAACAAATTACAAAAAGCGACAGATTCTGAATTAATTTGCTCCTCCGTGCAAAAAATATGTGCATCATCCTGAGTAAAAGCTCTAACTCTCATAATACCATGCAAAGCACCAGATGGCTCATTTCTATGACAAGAACCAAATTCTGACATACGAAGAGGTAAATCACGATAGGATTTTACTCCCTGTCGATAAATTTGCACATGCCCAGGACAATTCATTGGTTTTAGTGCCAAAGTTTTGTCTTCTTGTGTATTTGCGGTAAACATATTCTCACCAAATTTTTCCCAATGTCCAGATGCTTCCCATAAGCTTCTATCTATCATTTGAGGGGTTTTTACTTCCTTATAATTCTCAGTAGCAAGTCGTCTTCTTATGTAATTTTCTATTTCACGAAAAAGTGTCCAACCATTTGGATGCCAAAAAATCGAGCCTGTGGCTTCTTCCTGCATATGAAATAAATTCAGCGCTTTTCCTAATTTTCTATGGTCTCTTTTTTCAGCCTCTTCCAACATATTCAAATACGCTTGAAGGTCCGCTTGACTTGCAAACGCAGTACCGTAAATTCTCTGTAGCATTGGATTGTTAGAGTCCCCGCGCCAATAAGCCCCAGCAACTTTCATTAGCTTAAATGCATGGCCAACTTTTTTTGTGGAGACCATATGTGGACCTCTACAGAGATCGATAAAATTTCCTTGCTGGTAGTAACTGACTGTTTCTTTTTCAGGGATTGCGTCTACTAATTCAATTTTGAAAGGCTCATTACGATCTTTGTAAAAGCGGATTGCTTCTTCTCTGCTCCATTCACCACGGGTGATTTCTTCGTCGCGGTCCACTATTTCATGCATTCTCTGCTCTATAGTTGCTAAATCATCGGTGCTGAAAGGACTTTTTCTATAAAAATCATAATAAAAACCGGTTTCTATCGCAGGCCCTATAGTAACTTGTGTTTCAGGAAATAGCTCTAACACAGCCTCTGCTAAAATGTGGGCACAATCATGTCTAATCAGCTCAAGAGAATAATCATCTTTAAAAGTAATCAAACGAATTTCACTATCTACATTAATGACTCTGTTTATATCCCAATTTTCACCATTTACTACAGCGGCAATAGCTGCTTTTGCGAGACCAGAACCAATGTCAGCTGCAATTTGAGCCGCTGTTACTGGAGCATTGTAGTGCCGCTCAGACCCATCTGGTAGAGCTATTTTTAGCATCAAATTTTATCCCTTTATCAAGACTAAAAAATACTTACGAGAATTTAACTTGTTCACTTTCCTAAAACAAGTGGAGAAAAACCCTTTTTGAGAAGAAGTTTTCGATAAATTTCTAAAGTTGAGTTGGTCATTTTCCTGACACTAAATCGTCGTTTTACACTAGATTGTGCCAAATTAGATAATTCATTTCTTTTTGACTTAGAAATACTTAAAGCTGTCTTAAGATTTTCAGATAAGCTATCAATATCATTTGGCTTTGCAAGCCATCCCGTTTTTCCCTCTAAAATAGTCTCTCTTGCGCCTCCATGGTCAAATGCTATAACTGGCCTTCCCATTGCTTGTGCCTCAATCGCAATCCTTCCGAATGGCTCTGGATGAATAGAAGGCATTACAACAACATCGGCTAGCATTAAAGCAGCCGGCATATCCCTCGATGAAGTTGTAATTCTTACATTCGCGCCAAGCCCCAATTCAACTGATGTTTTTTCCAACATTTCAGTATATCCGGTATTAAAGTCCCCTGCTCCTAATAATACAATGGCAACTTGCAAATGTTCCAGCCGAGCAAGTGCACGTAGCAAGATGAGATGTCCTTTCCAGCTCGAAGGACGAGCAGGCAACATAACTACAGGCAAATCATCTGGTAATCCAATTCTTTCTGCTTCATTAATAATCCGTTGTTGCGTAACGTTAATTGGGTTGAATACTGAAGTATCAACGCCTCTATGAATTACATTTAAAGATATATTAGGCAATAATTTAGGAAACTGACGCTCAATTACTGATTTAGTAAATTTTGATATTGCAATAATTTCGTCGGCTTTAAGCATTTGTTTATTGTATGCTCGTTTCAATAAGTTATATGCCTCAAACTTTCCATGTATTGTCGATACAGTAGGTATATCAAGGACTTTTGCGACAGGAAGACCTATCCACGCAGGAACTCTTGAGCGAATATGCACAATATCTACATTTTCACCCTTTAAAATTTTTTGTAATTTAACTTTTGTAAATTGCCAAGAGACTGGATTTTTTTTATTTACAGGAAGTGTAAAATGTTTTGCTCCAGCCCTTTTCAATTGGGATTCGAGCATGCCACCTGAACTAATTACAATAGGATTCCACCCAACGTCACTAATTGCTTGAGCGGTTTCAACAGTTCCCCGTTCTACCCCCCCATTGTTTAACGCTGGTATTATTTGAGCAATAACTGGTCTAATCAAGTTTGTTTTTTGTGACATATTAAGATAGATTTCTTATGATCAAAGCCTACGTGACATTAATTACAAAAATATTTTTAAGCTTAGTAAATAATTTAGGCAATATGAATATTAAATAACGCTGAAGGCAAAAACAAAATTATTAGTATAATAAAAAAGCATCGATTATGAAAGCCAATCATTTGATAGATATAAAAATGTTACCTACGACGCGTGGCTATGAAATTGCCTACCAACAATATATGCCGAAAAATCCTTCAACAAATAAAATTGGAATACTATTTCTTCATGGTCACGGTTCTGACATGTTTGGAAGTAAAGCAGAAGCGATTATGGAATGGTCAATCCGAAACAAAATAGAATTTACTAGATTTGATTTATATGGGCATGGTCAAAGCGGAGGGGATATAATGTCTGCTACCATAGGTCAATGGATCGAAGATAGTTGCGATATTTTCGACAAGATAATTAGCAAAAAACAAATTTTGATTGGTTCATCTCTTGGTGGTTGGCTTATGCTGTCTCTCTGCAAATATCGTCTGGAAAAAATAGATAGTCTAATTGGTATAGCGGCAGCACCTGATTTTACTAAGTTGCTAATTTGGGAAACCTTGAATGAATCACAAAAAAATGAATTCCGTAAACGAGGTGTTTTAACAATTCCTAATCCTTACGATAAAACAAAGGTAAAGTATCCCTTCCAACTGATTCAAGAAGCTAAAAAACACCTAATTTTAGAGAATGATATTGAATTTTATGGCCGGGCTATTTTACATCATGGTTTACTTGATGAGGAAGTTCCATGGCAAACATCTCTAAAAATAGCAGAAAAGCTATGCTCAAATAATGTAAAAATTCAACTCGATAAAACAGCTAATCATCGATACTCAGACCCTGAACAAATAAATTCTCTTATCAACAGCCTTGAAGAACTAACTTCCTAAAAATAGAACCAATAAAAAAATACTAGAATAAATCTTTCGAAAGAATGTAAAAAACAATTTAGGCATTCTCCAAAACCAAAAAAACCCTAGAAATCAAGTTCCGCGTAATGAGAAGAGGGTGTAACACCCATAAGCTGGTCACTTAAAAGAGCACGAAAACAAGGTCGAGATTTAATCTTCATATACCATGAAGCCGCCGCTGGGTACTTATTCCATTGAATATCACCAAAATAATCCATTATAGAAATATGGGCAGCTGCGGAAAAATCAGCTAGAGATAGCTGTGTACCTACAAGCCAGCTATTTTTGTCGGCTAACCAATTTAGATATTCAAGATGCACTTGTGCATTCGCAAGTGCTGTTCGAATGATTTCCGAAGAGGCATCTGCACCGCTCTCGAATCGCTTAATCACCCTCTCATGCAAGAGAGGCAAACCAACCTCATAGTAAAATTTATCTTCAAACCAATCTATCAAACGTCTTATTTCTGCTCGATGCATGCTTGTGCCTGCAAGCAATCTCGACGTGGCCGTTGTTTCTTCTATCCATTCACTAATTGCTCTAGACCCAGATATAATAATATCATTATTGAATTGAAAAACTGGCAATGAACCAGAGGGGTTAATAGCAAGAAAACTCTCGTCTCTCTTCCAAGGAAAATGATTAATTAATGTAAAATCATATTGATATTCTGCAAGCTGAAGTCGAATGAGTCTACTTGCTGCTGATAATGGAAAATGGTGTAATTGAGATTTATAATTCATTTAATAAATTTGTCTAATCTAACTTCATGATACTATATAATCTCATGAAATTTCTGACAAGATATGTAATGGTCCGTTGGATAATGTTTCTAATTTGGAATATCCTAGATTAATATATTGTAGCCTCTGTCTTTCGATGGGACCAGGCCAAATTAAATTCTTCGGAATCGGTTTAAATCCGAACTTAGGATAATAATCTGGTTCTCCAGAAACAATACAAAAACGCCACTTGCTTTTCTGAATTTTTTTTAATGATTCTTCAATAAGCAATCGACCTACACCAAGACCTCTTAAATGCTGTTTAACTGCAAGTGGGCCAAGAAGAAGAGATGGATAGTCTGCAATTCTTATAGGCCAAAATTGTAAACTTCCAACTATTCTCCCATTCTGAACATAACTATCGAAAGATACCATGTTCATATCTTCAACGATTAATCCCAGTCTAATGAGTGGTTTTGCTTTTCTTAAATTCCAAACAGACCGTTTATGATGCGCTGGGCCGAAAGCCTCCGCTGTTAATCGTTTTACCGCAGATTTATCTCGGTGAAGATAACCTCGTATAAGGAACCTTTCCGGCATCAATAGACGTACTTAAGCAATTTTACCTACAATATTTTTGCTGTCCAATGGGGGCTCCAACGTGTTAAGTATCTCCGTTGGAACTACATGCCAAAAATTTTCTATTTCTAAAAGCCAATCATTTACAAGACGCTTAGCTATTGCAGAATTAGTTTCCCGCGCATGTTGTTTTAATATTTCTAACAAGCTATTACTCCAAAATCCTGATTGTAGACGAGAAATATGCAAGGTTTCAATATTAAAATCCTTAAGGTTATCACACTCTGGATCATACAAAAACGCCATGCCCCCAGTCATACCAGCACCAAAATTTGAACCAATAGGTCCAAGAATTACTGCGCTTCCTCCAGTCATGTATTCACAACCGTTAGAACCACAACCCTCTACAACACCTGTAGCACCTGAATTTCGGACACAAAAACGCTCTCCAGCCTGACCTGCTGCGAATAGCATACCACTCGTTGCTCCATACAAAACTGTATTACCAATTATGGTATTTTCTGACGCTGTAAAAGAAGAGTCCGCCGAAGGACGAACTGTTATCATTCCACCTGATAGTCCTTTACCAACGTAATCATTTGCATCTCCAATAATATCGAGGCGAAGTCCTTGCGTCGCAAATGCACCCAAAGACTGTCCTGCGGAGCCACGTAGACGAGCTGATATTTGACCATGCTTCATGCCGGCAAGTCCAAACTTCCGAACAATATGCGATGAAAGTCTTGTACCAATAGCTCTTTGAGTATTTTCAATATTGTAAGATAGTTGCATTTTTCCGCCAGTTGCAAGTGCTTTTTCTGTATCTTTTACCATCTGTGCATCAAGTGTGTCGGGAACTTCCATTCTTCCTGCATCACGGTTACCTCCACGTTGCTTTGATTGAACATCGGTCTGTACGAGGATCGGGTTTAGATCTAAGTCATCCAAGGCAGAGTCCCCACGTGAGACTTGTGCAAGTAATTCTGTTCGACCTATTAACTCTGAAATATTTTTATACCCAAGGTAGGCAATGATCTCTCTTACCTCCTCAGCAATATGTGTAAATAACTGGACAACTTTTTCGGGCGTTCCCTCAAATTTTGCCCGTAAGTCTTCTCTTTGTGTACAAACGCCTACAGGGCAGGTGTTTGCATGACACTGACGAACCATTACACATCCCATTGCAAGCAGTGAAGAAGTTCCGATACCGTATTCATCTGCACCGAGAATTGCTGCCATAACAACGTCTCGGCCTGTTTTTAAACCACCATCTGTTCTTAATACAACGGTTTCTCTTAGCCCATTCATAGTAAGCACCTGATGTACCTCTGTAAGTCCCATTTCCCATGGCATGCCGGCGTATTTAATTGAAGTTTGAGGACTTGCTCCCGTTCCACCACCATGTCCTGAAATCAAGATTGTATCGGCTTTTGCTTTAGCTACTCCCGCTGCAATTGTTCCAATACCAGTAGACGCGACTAACTTAACACATACTTTTGCTTCAGGATTAATTTGTTTTAAATCATAAATCAGCTGCGCTAGGTCCTCTATTGAATATATATCATGGTGAGGTGGTGGTGAAATTAGAGTTACTCCAGGAGTAGAATGACGCAATCTGGCTATAAGACTGTTGACCTTTATTCCTGGAAGCTGTCCGCCTTCTCCGGGCTTAGCACCTTGCGCTATTTTAATCTCTATCTCTTTACAATTGTTGAGATATTCTGCTGTAACCCCAAATCTACCAGACGCAACCTGCTTAATAGCGCTAGATGGGTCATCCCCATTATCACGCAAACGATATCTATCAGGATCTTCTCCCCCCTCCCCTGAATCAGATTTTGCACCAATCCGGTTCATTGCAATAGAAAGAGTTTCGTGCGCCTCTGGGCTCAATGCGCCTAGACTTATACCTGGAGATACTAGACGCCTTCTTATATCGGTTATACTCTCCACTTTCTCTACAGAGATCGGTTGCTTTTTTGGAGTAAAATCTAATAAATCCCGTAAATTTATTGGTCCCTGCCGACTGACCATAGAAACATATTTTTTCCAACTATCGTATGAACCGGTATTACAGGCGTGTTGCATAGCATGAATCACCTGGCCATCAAACGCATGAGCTTCACCAGACTTACGATATTTGAACTGTCCTCCAACTGGTAGATATGTAACTTCGTTCGAGAAAGCACGCTGGTGCATCTCTAAAACTCGGGTTTGAATTCCATTTAATCCAAGACCAGATATTCTGGACGACATTGAAGGAAAATAATCTACAACAAGGGAACGTGAGAGCCCAAGTGCCTCAAAGTTATATCCACCTCTGTACGATGATAAAACAGATATCCCCATTTTAGACATGATTTTCAGCAATCCAGTTTCAATTGCTGTTTTGTAGTTATTTACCGCATCAAATAAAGCAAGTTTTTCAATAAGTCCCTTTTCTTTTCGTTCTACGATAGCCCATTCTGCTCCATATGGATTCACTGTAGTAGCCCCAACTCCAATCAATACAGCAAAATGGTGTACATCTAAACATTCACCTGTCGCTACATTTACAGAAGCAAAAGTACGTAATTGTTGACGTACTAGATGTGAATGCACTGCACCAACAGCTAATATCATAGGAATAGGTGCTTTAGATTCAGAAATTCGGGTGTCAGAAAGCATTACATGTTCACATCCACCACGAACAGCGTTCTCAGCTAACTTTTGAATTTCTTCCAATGCATTCTTAAGACTATTTTCACCCCCATCTACATCAAAATGACAATCAATAATAATAGCCTTTGATTCAAGATGTTCAATGAGATATGTCCATTCTGAATTTGTTAAAACGGGGGAATTAAGAAGCAAATGATCACATTGTTCTGCAGATTGATCTAATATGTTACCAAGATTGCCAAGACGAGTTCGCAATGTCATTACATGTCTTTCACGTAATGAGTCTATTGGGGGGTTGGTTACCTGTGAGAAATTTTGCCTAAAAAAGTGATGCAATCCACGATAGTGAGATGATAACACAGCAAGGGGGGTATCATCACCCATGGAACCAACTGCCTCTTTACCAGTTTCAATCATCGGCTGAAGTATTAGCTCCATATCCTCCAGACTCCAACCAGCGAGCAACTGCCTGCGTCTAATAATTTCGGATGAAGGACGCTGTGGAACTATCCCCTGCTTCTTAGATAAGATCTCATCTAATTGTTGTGATTTTCCAAGCCAACTATTCCAATCCGCGCGCTTTGATAATTCGGCTTTAAGTTTTTTATCCTTTATTAGTTTACCTTCTGCTAAATTTACACCTATCATTTCTCCGGGGCCAAGTCTTCCCAACTCCTGAACATCGGAAGGCGGAATAGAGACCATTCCTGTCTCTGAGCCGGCTAGAAGAAGTCCATCTTTTGTAATTGTATATCTTAATGGACGTAAACCGTTTCTATCCATACCTCCAATAACCCAATTTCCTGAGAATGCTGCAATTGCTGCAGGTCCGTCCCATGGCTCCATCACTGCATTACAATAACCATATAAACCGGCTAATTCTGATGAAACATCTGGAGTTACTGCCTCCGGTATCATCATTGTTTTTACCATGGGAAGGTCACGCCCAGACTGCAAAAGAAGCTCAAACACGGAATCTAAAGCAGCAGAATCTGAACTTCCCTTTGCTATCACTGGTTTTAAGTCTTCTATACTATTTTCAAAGAATTCGCTTTCCATACGGTCTTCATGGCAAGACATCCAATTCATGTTTCCTCTAACAGTATTAATCTCACCGTTATGTGCAAGAACTCTGAACGGTTGAGCTAGCCTCCATGTTGGAAATGTATTGGTGGAATAACGTTGATGATAAACCGCAAAATCAGAAATGAATAGCTTATCGTCTAGGTCCGGATAAAATTCTGTAACTTGTTCAGCAAGAAACATACCTTTATAAATGATCGACCTAGAGGATAGTGAGCAAATATAAAAATCATTTATTAATTCAGCAAGAACAGCTTTTTCTATCCTTCTCCGTATCAAAAAAAGCTCTCGCTCAGCTTCTTCCTCTGACATTGAAGAAGGCATGGAAAACATAATTTGTTCTATTTCGGGGCGTGTAGCGTTGGCTTTTTCTCCCAGCGCCTTAATGTCCACAGGTACCTGGCGCCAACCATATATATTATATTCCATCTTTAGAATTTCGCGCTCAACTATACAACGACAGGTTTCTTGTGCTCCCAAGTCTAGCCTTGGAAGAAATACCATCCCAACGGCAAGCCTTTCACCATTATCTTTGTGTCCTGTTCTCGCAACGTGCTCCATGAAAAATTCTCGAGGAATTGCGATATGTATCCCAGCTCCATCTCCCGTCATTCCATCAGCATCTACAGCTCCTCTATGCCAAATCGACCGAAGTGCGTTAATAGCTGCTTCTACTACAGCACGTGAGGGTCTACCATTAATTGCTGCAACTAACCCTACGCCGCAATTATCATGTTCCCACGAAGGGTCATAAATACCAGCATCACGAAGTAATTCTTCATTGATCATTCTTTTACGGATATATTCACTTGCATCAAAACTCATCTGATTAACTTTCTAAAAATCGATACATGATACCTTATTCAGCTGCCACAATTTTTTTCTGACTAGTCTTTGTAATAAATTTATCAATTTGCTCGGCTGCATCCCTTCCATCTCTCACTCCCCAGACCACAAGAGACGCTCCTCGAACAATGTCGCCTGCGGCGAACACACCTTTGATAGATGTTTGCATCGTTTTCCAATTAATTGATAAAGTTCCCCATTTTGAAACCTCAAGAGCTGGCTGATTAAACATACTAGGTAAGTTTTCTGGGTCAAAGCCAAGTGCTTTGATTACTATATCTGCTGAAATATCAAATTCAGAGCCGGGCACCAAATTTGGTACTTGTCTTCCTGTTGAGTCAGGCTGACCTAAATGAATGCGCTGAGCCCTAACAGAAGACACCTCACTCTCTCCCAAAAATTGGATAGGAGCAGAAAGCCATTGAAAGTTCACACCTTCTTCCTCTGCGTTCTGAACTTCACGCTGAGAACCAGGCATATTGGCCCTGTCACGTCTGTAGAGACAAGTAACAGATTTTGCATTTTGGCGGATAGCTGTTCGGACACAGTCCATAGCTGTATCACCACCTCCAACAACCACAACGTTTTTACTGGCAGCATTTAAAGTGCCTTCATTAAAAGATGGAACATCGTCACCCAATGATTTGCGATTTGAAGCAATAAGATAATCTAACGCAGGCACAACACCCTTTAGTTCGCTGCCAACTAAATCAATGTCTCGTGCTTTATATACGCCAGTAGCAATTAACACTGCGTCATGTTTTTCTTGCAAATCTGTAAATGAAATATCGCGTCCAATTTCGCATTCAAGCTGGAAATGAACACCTCCTTGCTCGAGCAATTCATGTCTCCTATTTACGATTTCTTTTTCAAGTTTAAAACCTGGAATACCATATATAAGAAGCCCCCCTACCCTGTCATAACGGTCGTAAACAATTACCTGATATCCTTTTCTGCGCAACAGGTCAGCAGCAGCCAGTCCAGCCGGACCTGAACCTATAATCCCAACTGAATATTCCTTTTCAATTTTTGGCACAATGGGTTTTACCCAGCCGTTATCAAACGCGGTTTCGGTAATATGTTTTTCGACTGCTCCTATTGTCACTGACTCAAACCCTTTTTCAATAACACAATTACCCTCGCATAACCTGTCTTGGGGGCAAATTCTGCCACAAATTTCTGGAAAAGTGTTAGTAACAGAAGATACCTCATATGCCTCTTGCAACCTTCCTTCTGCGGTAAGCATCAACCAGTCAGGAATATTATTATGAAGTGGGCAATTTACCTGACAAAAGGGAACTCCGCATTGAGAGCATCTACCTGCTTGCTCCTCAACTTTATTTTTACTAAATTCAGCATAGATTTCATCAAAATCAAACTTACGTTTTTCTGCTTTTCTCTTTTGTGGCATTGCCTTTTTTGTATTGATAAATTTAAGCATTTTAGACGACATTGACGTCTCCCTAAACATAAAAGCAATTTCCTTGGTTTTTATTTTTGAATGAGAATTCCTATTAGTTCTTCAAATAATCCAAATTAAAAACAGTACTTTTTCATAAACAAATTTTATCTTACAAAGTAATTTCAAACCCAAAGGGTCAGTAAGGCTACCATATTTTATATAAAGTTTCAAGTTTTAAACGAAGCCTGAAGATCTTTTCTCCAAATAATGAATTATTTAGTCTCATTTCGGAACAAAATTTTTGATTTAGGAAAACCTATTTTTCTCATTCACTTCTTTTATTTACATTTACTGTGAAAATACTAATATGGAAACTTGTGTTGGATATGTAGACAAGGTTTTGCATCAAATGGCGTTTTCTTTGTCTGATTTTTTTTACTATTCTCTTATAGCTGTTGTGCAAGGCATCACAGAATTTCTGCCGGTATCATCTTCTGGTCACCTCGTTTTACTACCAGAAATTTTGGGGAATGCAGATCAAGGCTTATCTATCGATGTTGCAGCACATATTGGAACTTTGCTAGCCGTTATTATTTATGTTCGTTCTGAAATCTATAAAATATACCTTGCCCTTCGAAATCTCATACTTGGAAAACTTTACTCACACTCAAATACCATTGTTGACAGACAATCTATCCTAATTTTCAATTTGATAATAATTGCCACCATACCTGTTATCATCGCCGGTTTCCTTGTTTCTCTTTACAAAATAGAGTTTCTAAGACTAGTTCAAACCGTAGCGATTGCAAATCTCATATTTGCCTTGTTTCTTTGGCATTCAGATAAAAACCATCAAAACAAGAAGGATTTGGGCCAAATGGGATTGAAAGAAGCTTTTTTTATAGGGCTCGCACAAATGCTTGCAATAATTCCTGGAACATCGAGAAGTGGGGTTACCATAACGATGGCAAGGTATCTCGGGTTTGGAAGAATAGTTGCCGCTCGATTTTCTTTATTATTATCAATTCCAGTTATTATTGCTGCTGGGTTTTTGCAAACTCTGGAACTGTTAAAGAGCGAGAATGAATTTTTAATAAATACAGTTCTCATTGTTATTATTGCCTCGTTTTCTGTAGCTTTGGCCGTAATTTATGCCATGATGAATTGGCTTAGAAAGAGGGATTTCAGCTGGTTTGTTTATTATAGGCTTGCGCTGGGGTTAATAATTCTTTTTGTAATCTATTGATTTGAAGCAAAAATTCCACCTTGACGGTAGCAAGAAAGATAATATGGAACGTGAGCTTCGATTGGCTGCGGGGTGATCCCAAACGAGGATATATTGGGCATGTTTTCACTAACAACATTGTCTCTTTCTAACATTCTCAATTGGTCCAATGTTATTGGCGGGTTTGGTAAAATAGAGAACAAAGCTGCAGGGATTTGCATTGCAAAATTCGAGATTGGTATCAAAGCTCTTTTCTTGCCGATAGATCCAAGCGTATAGCTCAGCAACTCTTTAAAACTATACATTGATGGTCCCCCTAGCTCATATATCTGACCGTCAGTTTGGCTGTGGCCTAAGCAAAAAAGAACAGAATCAGCGACATCTCCAACAAAAATCGGTTGGAACTTAGTTTTACCGCCTCCTATTAACGGTAAAGCTGGCGAAATCATCGCTATTTTTGCAAATCTATCAAAAAACCCATCGCCAGGACCAAAAACAATTGATGGGCGAAGGATAGTGCTACCGGGCGAAATACGAAGCAAGTTTCTTTCACCCTCCGCTTTAGTTTTTTGGTATTGGCTTTTGGATTCCAAATCAGCTCCAATTGCGGAAACATGCACGATTTTTTTTACATCTAACTTTTTGGCTATTTGCCCTAATCTTTGCGGTAACTCTGCTTGTGAATTTAGAAAATTTTGCTTGCCTGAAGGATGAAAAATACCAATTAAATTAACTACATAATCAGCGAACCGTATAGAATTTATAATATCCTCATCGACTAAGGCATCTCCCGACATCACAGTAACCTGACCAACATCACCCGCTGTCTTAAGATTTTTCGAGCGAACAGCATTACGAGTAAGTACATTTATCTTAGCGCCAGAAAGTGCCAATTTTCTAACTAATGCCCGACCAATAAACCCCGAACCTCCAATTATACTTACAGTTTTATTTCGCAATTGCATGGTTACCCCTATTTATACAATTTTTTTCAATGGAAGATTTATAGCTTATATAAAAGTCCAGTGGTTCACACAAGAAAATCAATGCCCAATTCATAAAATAGATAAAATTTCATTTTAAGTTATTATTCAAATTGGATTGCTAACTAATATTTGCCCAGAATACAAAATTTTTCCGATAATTTTAGGTATTAACAACATTTTCTTTATGTTTTTCAATCTTTAAAATTCACACATGATTATGTTCTAAATAGTTATAAACAACAAAGTTAAGCCTGCCATTTTTCACAAGCAAAATCGAAATAATTTTTTCCAATTAATCTCACGAAAAACCTATAAAAAAATTGATTTTATGATTATTTTCTAAGCGTTGATTTTTATCCTATTAAATTTTAAAACCTATAAATTTATAAATGTTATTCTAAATCTTGTATTTGCTAAATTAAAATATTTTGATAGAAAAACAATATTTTTTAAGGATCATCTAAAATAATTCGCCTACTATTTTCTTCATACCTCTAACGAAAGGAATGAAATTTAGACATACTTTTAGAATTTGTTTAATATAAATAAGTAAAATTTGGTAAAAAAATCTAAATAAACCTAAAGCAATTTGAAAAACAAGATGATAAAAATTATAATTGTTGTAATTTTAGGAATTCTTTTAACAGAAATCCCAAGCGCATTTGCTGAAAAAAATACATTCAAAACTTTAGTTATTCAAAACGTTTGGATTAAAGATAACCCATTCAACCATCCGATGACTGCCGGTTATCTCACAATATATAACAAAAGCAATTCAGATACTAAATTGATAGCAGTTAGCAGTTCAATCGCTGAGAGAATTGAAATTCATCAAATGAGCATGGATAATGATATTATGAAAATGCGCCCATTAAAAGATGGTTTAATTATTCCAGCTAATACCATCACATATCTCAAACCAGGTGATTTCCACCTCATGTTTTTTGGTCTCAAGAAGCAAATGACTCCAATGGAAACTCACTTAATTAATCTTACATTTCAGAAACTAGGCACAATTGCAGTTCGTGCCTTGGTTAAACCCTCTGAAAATGGCGAAAGATTGAATCATAAAAAACATAATCACTAATTTTATGAAATATTTCGACATTAAAAAACTATTCCACTATCAAGAAATTAAGGAAATCATTTTATTAATTTTTTTATTGAAAATTTTTGTTCATAAAAATAAAAATATTTATTGCAACATTCTCTGAACCACATTTATTTGAACACAAAAAGCTTAACAAAAATATCTTGATGATAGATTAGTTTAAAATTGAAATTTAGAAATTTAAATAGGCGTGCCAGTAACAGTTAATTTTTTAATAAACTTAAACAGAAAAATTAAAATTTTTTAAAAATCGAACAGGGGGTAACATGACTATAAGATTAGCCATTAATGGATTTGGCAGAATAGGAAGAAACGTATTCAGGGCACTTATTGAAAATCCTCGGGAAGAACTAGAAATAGTGGCCGTTAATACTATCCCATCTCTTGCAGACTCAGCGTATCTTATAGAGTTTGACTCTGTGCATGGAAGACTTCCTACACCTGTCTCCACAAACGGCGATATTATGGAAGTAGGTAGTCATAAGGTTAAATTTCTTAGTGAGCGTAATCCAGAAAATCTTGATTGGAGCACTTTAAATATTGATGTCGTTTTAGAATGTACAGGCATTTTCACTAACGCAGAAAAAGCATCAGTTCATTTGGCAGGCGGAGCCAAAAAAGTACTTGTTTCTGCCCCATCCAAGGGCGCAGATTTGACAGTTGTTTACGGTGTAAATCACACCCTAATATCCTCAGAGCACAAAATAATTTCTAATGCCTCCTGCACAACAAACTGTCTTGCTCCAATAGCTCATATACTAAATAATACATGCGGTATAAAACAAGGTTTCATGACAACCATTCATAGTTATACAGGTGACCAACGCATTTTGGATACGGAACATAATGACTTATATCGCTCACGTGCTGCGGCGTTAAATATGATTCCCACAACAACAGGAGCAGCAAAAGCAGTTGGGCTTGTTTTACCAGAATTAAACGGAAAACTAGACGGTGTTGCCATTCGCGTTCCTACGCCAAATGTTTCAGCTGTAGATTTTGTTTTTGAACCATTTAAACAAACGTCTGCAGATGAAATAAATCAATATATAATAAACGCAGCTGGTAGCGAATTAAAAGGTGTTTTAGATTTTACAGATAGAGAATTAGTATCTACAGATTTTAATCATCACCCTGCTTCTTCAATCGTACACCTTGACCAAACCAGAGTGATGCCAGATGGAATGACACGTATATTTAGCTGGTATGATAATGAATGGGGCTTTTCAAACAGAATGTTAGACACTGCATCCTGCATGAGATAACTTTATTTTTACTCTTAATAAAATAAAAAAACGGCCTGTTCAAAATAGGCCGTTTTGACGTTTTTTAAAAATTTTTTTATGTCGTTAAATCAAATCTATCTGCATTCATAACTTTAGTCCAAGCAAGAATAAAATCTGCCACGAATTTATCTTTTGAGTCGTTCTGAGCATAAAATTCAGCCAATGCTCGCAGTTGAGAGTTTGACCCAAAAACTAAATCTACTTTACTTGCCTTAAAATTAGACTTACCAGAAGACCTTGAAGTAGATTGATAAGTGCCATCTCCAACTGGGCTCCATTCGTTGTCGCTATCCAAAAGCTTTTCAAAGTGATCGTTGCTTAAAATATTTGGGTTGTCGGTTAAAATACCTGTTCCATCAAAACTAATACCCAGCGATCTCATTCCACCTATCAGAACTGTCATTTCTGGAGCAGTGAGTCCTAGTAATTGGGCCTTATCAAGCATCACTTCTGCTGCATTATATGCAAAATTTTTGTTTTCATAATTTCTAAAAGCATCTGCTATTGGCTCTAAAACGTCAAAAGACGCCGCATCTGTCTGTTCTTGTGTTGCGTCGCCTCTACCTGGCTTGAAAGGAATTAACTGTCCAGTTGCCTTTTCCAATCCCACATTACCCGCAATCACAATAACATCTGCTAGGGAGGCCCCTGATTCAGCTGCTATTGGACGTAAAATATCAAGCACGGTTTCAAGCTGGTTCGGTTTGTTAACTACCCAATCTTTTTGCGGTGCTAGCTGGATACGCGCTCCATTCGCTCCGCCTCTCATATCAGTCTCACGATAGGTGGAAGCACTAGCCCATGCAGTCTCAACCATCTGCTGGATTGTTAAATCAGAAGCGATAATCTTCTGTTTTACAGCATCAATATTGTAATTATTATCGCCTACAGGGACAGGGTCTTGCCAAATTAATTCTTCTTCTGGAACTTCTGGCCCAATATATCGCGATTTAGGACCCATATCACGATGCAACAATTTGAACCATGCGCGTGCGAACGCATCAGAAAATTGTTCTGGATTAGTATGAAAACGCTCTGAAATTTTGCGATAAGAAGGGTCTTCTCGCATTGCCATGTCTGCTGTCGTCATCATCGTAGTGACCCTTTTAGAGACGTCGTGCGCTGCAGGCGCCAAATGCTCTTCTTTCGGGTCAACCGGGTGCCATTGAAAAGCACCTGCAGGGCTTTTTACTAACTTCCACTCATATCCTAAAAGTAAATCAAAATATCCGTTATCCCACTGAGTTGGATTACTTGTCCAAGCACCCTCTATTCCACTGGTAATCGTATCACCGCCAACTCCAGACCGGAAAAGATTTTTCCATCCAAATCCCATCTGCTCCACAGGTGAGCCCTCAGGTTCTGATCCTACATATTTTCCAGGGTCAGCTGCACCATGTGCCTTGCCAAAGGTATGTCCACCAGCTGTTAGCGCAACCGTTTCCTCATCATTCATTGCCATTCTTGCAAAAGTCTCTCTTATATCTCTAGCACTAGCTAATGGGTTAGGATTTCCGTCCGGGCCCTCTGGGTTTACGTAAATCAATCCCATCTGTACTGCGCCAAGCGGCATTTCAAGTTCCCTATCACCTGTATATCGTGCATTATCAAGCCACTCATCTTCGCGACCCCAATAAATATCAAGAGGTGGTGCATAGATATCCTCTCTGCCTCCACTAAATCCAAATGTTTTTCCTCCCATAGACTCAATTGCTACGTTACCAGCTAGAATAAACAAATCAGCCCAACTGATTTTGTTTCCATATTTTTGTTTTATTGGCCATAACAAACGTCTTGCCTTATCAAGGTTTCCATTGTCTGGCCAACTATTTAGAGGTGCAAATCTCTGATCCCCAGTTCCGCCACCGCCTCGGCCATCTGATGTTCGGTAGGTACCAGCAGCATGCCATGTCATACGTATAAAAAATGGTCCATAATGACCATAGTCAGCGGGCCACCAGTCCTGTGAGTCTGTCATCAAATCAGTAAGATCTTTCTTTAAACCAAAATAATCTAATTTTTTGAATTCATCTCTATAACTAAACCCAGCACTCATAGGGCTAGAGCGCCTATCATATTGATGTAAAATGCCGATATTAAGTTGGTTTGGCCACCAATCCTTATTTGTTCTAATCGTGCTGCTATTACTGGTAGCAGACCCGTGCATTACGGGGCATTTATCTAATTGATTCATATGTCATCTCCTGGTTCAAAAAAACCTATTAACCGCAACAAGATAATTTGTTACTCTTTTCCTATAGCTTTTCAATTTTATTTATAGTTTGGTTGATGTCAATCTATTTAGAATGATTTTAAAGTATCCTTTTTGTCACCAGATAAAAAATAAAAATTAAGTTTGCGGTTTGACTCTTATTGTCAGTTCCATAGACTCGGTTTCAAACCCTTCTGGGAGTGATGGCAATTCGGCTATTGAAACGTTAGATTCATCTATATCCGTTAGCTCACCCGTCTCTACATTTAAGAAATGATGATGGTAACATAAATTAGTGTCAAAAATGATTACATCATTCACAGCATTAACTTTTTTGAGTAATCCAGCTTTATGAAAATGATGCAAGCAATTATAAACGGTTGCCAAAGCCATTTTTTTTCCCAATTTCTCAATTCGGTTATGCAAACTCTCTGCACTTACATGCTTATGTTTTGACCCGAATAGCAAATCACCTATGAAAATTCGTTGTTTAGTCAATCGCAATCCTGCTTTTTTTAACATTTCAATGGTATTTTGCTTATCAGACATATTTCCAACATACTAATTATTACATAACATTTTTGATAATTAGATTTTACTTTGTCAAGAAAACAAATATATCAACATTTTAGTCACTAAGCTTTTGCTTATATCTTTTTAATGGTTATGTTATATAATATAAATTGAACTTAAAATTAGCAAAGTAAATGAATTCTGTTATCTCATTTTTAAAGCAACGTCGCTCCGTTATGATAAGAACATTCAATCCTTGTCCATTACCAGAGATTGACCTGTTATCTATACTTGAGTGTGGAATAAGAGTTCCGGACCATGGCATGCTATCACCGTGGCGAATTATCGTTATCAGCGGCAAACAAAGAAAAAAACTTGGCAAGTGTTGTCTAAGAACTGAATTTGCAAGACTTAATCCAGGCGCTACGAAAGAAATGCTTGAATTTGAAGAAAACAGATTTACCAGAGCCTCCGCTATTTTATGTGTAATTTCAAAACCTGTAACTCATGCCAAAATTCCAAAATGGGAAATGCAATTATCAGCTGGTGCAGTTTGCCAAAATTTACTCACTGCTTCTCTTGCACTCGGCTATGGGGCTCAATGGGTCACACATTGGTATTCTTATAATGATTTAATGATAAGAACTCTTGGCGGAAATCCGGATACTGACAAAATTGCTGGATTCATCTATATTGGGCAAAAAACAAAACAACCAAATGAAAGAAATCGCCCCGAGTTATCAAAAATCATCATAAGATACGGTGAAGGAATCGAGGAAGGCAAACTAAAATGAGTATATTTCTTCATCAAAATGACCTACCAGACAATGTTTCTCTTGGAAAATCAATTGCTATAGATACAGAAACAAAAGGCCTCAACCTGAATAGGGATAGGTTATGTTTAATTCAATTATCCGACGGTAACGGCGATGCACATCTAGTTCAAATTGCTGCTGAAAAAAAACAGAAAAGTCCCAACATTGAGGCTCTTTTAAAAGATAAAACAGTCGAGAAGTTATTTCATTTCGCTAGATTTGACCTAGCGGTGCTCATGCGTGATATATCTCCCGTGCTTGGTCCTATATATTGTACAAAAATTGCGTCAAAATTAGCCAGAACTTATTCTGACCGACATGGATTGAAGGAGCTATGTTCTGAACTGCTTTCAATTGAATTATCTAAACAGCAACAATCAACCGATTGGGGCTCTGAAATTTTGAGTGAGGCTCAGAAAAATTATGCTGCAAGTGATGTCTTATTTTTACATAGACTAAAGGTAAAATTAAGCGAACAACTAAGAAGAGAGGGTAGACTCGAGATTGCTCACCATTGTTTTGATTTTTTAGCACACAGAGTAGCGCTAGACCTAGCGGGTTTTGAAGACTTAGATATATTTCATCACTAATATTCATATGACTAAAGGAAACTCTGTTAAAAAATTGATGTTATTACTTTAATTTTCTTTATAGAGATTGGTTGAAAAGAATTTATGACAGAAAAAAATATTTCCAGTGGCGATAACATACGCATACCAAGTAGTAGAAGGATTTTTGCAAAAAACTTGGCCAAACTCTCAAAGTTAAAATTAGAAAACAATATAAAAAAAAGAGGCATGAAGCGCTCCTACATTTTATTAATTCCGCTTATGTTTGTAAGTGTAAGTATTATATGGTGGCTTAACTTTGCTGAAAAAAATAGTAATATTGAATTGAACATAGAACAAGTATCACAAACCCAAGATGCAAATACTGAAATGACAGGAGCACGTTTTGCGAGCAGAACTAGCGATGGTGAAAATTTCGAAATAAATGCCCAAAAGGCGATTGATAACACGCCAGAACCAGGCCTCATTTATCTTTCCAATCCAAATGGAACAATTTGGACAAAAAAAGGTAACATGATCGAGATTACTTCAATGGAGGCTATTCTTGATCAATCAAAGGAATTTACGCTTTTCAAAGGTTCCGTAAAAATGCAACAAGATGTTCCAAAAACAGAAATTAATGCGTCAGTATTATCTATAGATTTGATAAATAAAATTTACGAGAGCAACCAGCCCGTGCATGTGTCTACAGAAAATATAACTATAAGAGGAAAAAATATGAGTGTGGACGGGGAAAAAGGCACGTTCTCTTTTGGTGGTCACGTAAAACTTACCTTCAACGATAATAAATAGGTGGGGAAAGATGATATATATAAATATTTTATGGGGGAAGAAATGAACAAATATAAAACCTTTAGTTTTGGTATTATTTTATGTTTGTTTCTTTTTTTCAAATCTTCATTAGCTGAAAATTTGGAAATAGTAGCATCCGGTTTTCTAGAATGGAATCAGGAAAATAATTCCTACATTGCAGATGGAAATGCAATCGCCTCACAAGGCACACGTTCCATCAAAGCTGACAAAATAACTGCATTTTATGAAAGCGAAGAAAATCGGGATATTGTAAGAATTGAAGCGGAGGGTGCTGTAAAATTTGCTGACACTGGCAATTCAGGATATTCTGAAACACTTACTTACGAGATGGATGCAAAATTATTTATATTATCCGGTAATAGAAACCAGTTTAGATCAGAAAAATTTACTGCTGAAGCATCTAATAGAATTCAATATGATGAATTAAATGGTGAATTATTTCTTCAAGATGACGCACAAATCTCCATTTCTGGGGAGAGGACAATAAAGGCCCAGCAAATTGAAATTTTACTGTCAGATAACGGTGACTTAAAGTCAGTCAAAGCTTTTGAAAAAGTTAAATTGATTGAAGAGATGGGTCGAATTGCCCATGCTAACCAAGCATTTTATCAAGCCGAAAGTGGCACCATGACCCTAAAAGAGTCCGTTGAAATCATAGATGGAAAAAACCTATTACACGGCGACACTGCGATTATTAATGTAAAGACAGGATATAGTAAAATTTTAGCTGGCAGCAAAAATCAGCGTGTATCTGGGAAATTGATTCTGAGCTCATCAAATTAATTGCAAAATCAAGTATTTTTTTCTATGTTTTTATTAAACTCATCCACTAAAGCTAATTCTATTGACAATGACGGTAAACGAAACACTAAAAAACATAAATAATCGATCTGCCCATTTAAAACTGATTGATACCAATATCGGTTTAATCGGTGATGGGCTTGGTAAATATATTAATAAACGACGGGTTGTGCGTAATGTGAGCTTTGGAGTTCAGCGGGGTGAAGCAATTGGTCTCCTCGGCCCAAATGGAGCTGGGAAAACAACTACTTTCTATATGTTATGTGGACTTCTTTCTGCAGATGAAGGTCGCGTCTTCTTAGATGGCCTTGAGGTGACTAATTCTCCAATGTTTTATCGCGCGAGACTTGGCCTCGGCTATTTACCTCAGGAGTCAAGTGTTTTTCGAGGTCTAAGTGTTGCACAAAACATCAAATCAGTATTAGAAATTGTAGAGAGCGATAAAGACGTTCGCGATGGTATGCTAGAGGAGTTGATGGCTGAATTTAGTATAGCACACCTTAGAAATACAGCCGCCATCAATCTATCGGGAGGAGAAAGACGGCGACTCGAGATAGCAAGGGCGCTTGCAGCAAAACCAACATTTTTGCTTCTTGATGAGCCCTTGGCTGGAATAGACCCAATCGCGGTGGGAGAGATTAGAGACCTGATCACCCATCTCAAGGAGAGCGGCTTAGGGGTATTGATTACCGATCACAATGTAAGAGAAACTCTAGATATAGTCGACAGAGCCTACATTTTGCATGATGGCGCTGTATTGATGCATGGAACACCTGAACAGATTGTCAACCATCAAGGCGTCCGTGAAGTATATTTAGGTAAACGTTTTAGCTTTTAAATTTTCATAAATTTGAATTTAATAAACCCAATAGTCTTTTTTCCAAAAATGAAAATATCTATTGTCTTTTGTCGCCCATAACACAAATGAAAGTTGTTGACATCTATTCGACAGGACCACCAGCATCTTTCCAATCAGAAAAACCACCAACATTTGAAACTTTCTGATAACCCATTTCGACTAGAGTTTTGCCAGTTAGCGCAGCCATACCTCCGGCCCCACATACAAGAACTATATCAGCATCCTTTTCAAGCGCCTTATTGTGGAATGGTGTCTGTGAGTCTGCAGCAAATTCAATAAAACCTCTCGGGATATGATGGGCTCCCTTAATAGTGCCAGTTTTTCTTATCTCTAAACCGTCACGAACATCAATAAATACGGACATACCTCCTCTGTGTTTTTTGATACCTTCCTTCGTTCCAATTTTTGGCACTAAATTATTCGCTGCTTCAAGTTCTGTACGTGAAGTTTTCATGTTAAATCCCTTTCAATAGTTTTTTAAACAAATTCTACCTAATTCTTCTAACTTGCTCTTTTTTAATAGTTAAATATAAGACCTTCTTTAATATATTTTAATCTATAAATAAGCTCTAATTGATTTCAATTTAGTTCAGATAACATTTGATAAAAATTGCTGAAATCAAAGGGTACTAAAAGACTTATTTCATATTTTATTATTAAAAGTTGGTGGAGCCAATCGGGATCGAACCGACGACCTCTACAATGCCATTGTAGCGCTCTCCCAGCTGAGCTATGGCCCCAATGAATTTATATATACGTTTTTTTGTGTTAAAAAAACCAGACCTCTATGTCAACAATATCTGATTATTTTTCCTCCTTTTTTGCAGATGGGTTAGTTTCTTCATCTTCATCAATGTCGTCTTCTCCTGCATCTTCAGTCAAATTGTCCATAAATTCTTCCCCATTTGTAAACGTTGTGGTAGCTTCATCATCATCGTCACCTACTGTAATGAATTCATCTTCGTCAGAAGGAAGTCCATCATCTTCAACATCATCAATATCAGGATCCAATTCAGCTTCATCAAGCAGAGTATTATCCTGAAAATCCTCTTCATCTTTTTCTTTCTTTACAACTTCAATAGCAGCAGATTTGGAAGAAACCCTCCCTTTTCTGCTTTTTAATAACTGTTCGGGATCAAATTCTGTGGCGCAATTTGGACATATGATAGGAGCCTTCAAAAAATCATAAAATTTTGTCCCACAACTAATGCAACGTCGTTTAACTCCAAGTTCAATCTCAGTCATTTTAAATCCTTGATATTGTTTTTTTTATATTCTATGGCGAATAACACAATAAAATGCGTTTATGTCAAAGTAAATTTTTATTAAACAAGAAAATGAGGGATTATAATTTAGGTATCAAGAAAAAACTGATTTTTAACCATGGCTAATTTAGGTTTATTTAAATTTAATAACTTTATTCAATATAATTTTTATATAGTTTACTGTAATGCCTAGAAAATTATTTACGATTGTGGGAAAACAATCCAACGAAAAGTTATATCGTTTATTGTAATTAGGAATTATGATGACAAAAAGCACAGATTCTCTCTCATCTGAAGCTATAAATGGGTTGAATGGAACTTGCGCAATAGCTGGGGACAAATCTATTTCCCATAGAGCACTGATATTCAGCTCAATAGCTGAGGGAACAACAAAAATTCGGGGTTTACTAAAAAGCAAAGATGTCTATTCAACATTGAATGCTTTACGTGAACTTGGTGTTAACATATCCATCCAAAAACAAGGTTTAGTTGAGGTTACAGGAACAGGTATGCATGGATTACAAACACCCTCTAACTCTTTAGATCTTGGAAATTCTGGAACTGGCGTAAGACTTCTTATGGGACTAATTGGGTCTCAGCAAATCTCGGCTACATTTATTGGTGACAATTCCCTTTCTAAAAGACCTATGCGAAGAATAACAGAGCCATTGAGTCAAATGGGGGTCGAAATAAATGATAATAATGGATTGTTGCCAATTACTGTAAATGGGCGTTCAAGCCCTCTTCCATTGAGTTACAGGTCTCCTGTGGCATCAGCGCAGATAAAATCAGCTATTCTAATTGCCGGTTTGAATGCTCGGGGAATGACGAGTGTTTCAGAACCGACAAAATCGCGTGACCATACTGAACGCATGCTTGGTCACTATGGAATATCTGTATTTTCAGAAAATGATTCGGATGGAAATTATAAAGTTGGTTTAATAGGAGGTGGAAAGTTGAAAGCGAAAGACTTTACAGTTCCAAGCGACCCTTCATCTGCCGCTTTTTTAATTGTAGCTGCATTAATTACTAAAGATAGTAATATTTCACTTCCAAACATAGGTATAAACTCTCAAAGAATTGGACTTATTTCTACTCTCCAAGAAATGGGTGCAAATATTAAAATGAGCAATTTTAAGGAAGTAGGTGGTGAAGAGGTAGCCGATATTTATGTTTCATCAAGTTCTTTAAAGGGTGTAATTGTGCCAGCAGATAGAGCTCCTTCCATGATCGATGAATATCCGATACTAAGTGTAGCAGCAGCTATGGCATCTGGTCCAACATATATGGAAAACATTGGTGAATTGAGACACAAAGAAGCAGATAGAATAACAGTAATGGCCGAAGGATTAAGACTTGCTGGTGTGAATGTTGATGAAACGGATACCAGCATGTGTGTACATGGTACAAAAGATAAATGGGGTAATTCTTGTATAAACGGAGGATTTCGAATCTCCTCTCAGCATGACCATAGAATAGCTATGTCTTTTCTTATACTTGGTTTAGTAAGCAACGATAAAATTATCGTTGACGGTGTTTCTACAATCGAAACGAGCTTTCCTGATTTTGTTAGAACCATTAACGAACTTGGTGGTCGCATTAACACTTATAAAAATTAGTTTAAATGATAATGACTAGCATAAAAAAATGATTCTTTATAAAAAAGATTTAAAATGAAAATAGCAATAGATGGAACAGCTGCATCAGGAAAAGGCACCCTAGCAAAAGGGCTAGCAAAAAAACTGGGATATGATTATTTGGATACAGGATTACTTTATCGCAGATTAGCATTAGATATCTACAATAAAGGGCTAACAAAATTTAATTTAGTTAATAAGAAGGGAATTATTTCTAATGCAAATATTAATATGTTAGCTGATATCACTCTTAATTTAACACTCCCACTATCAGACCACCCTGATTTGAGAAAACAAGAAATATCTCAGTTGTCTGCAGTTATTGCAAGTATTCCAGAAATACGAGAAATATTGTTTAAAAAACAGAGAATATTTGCAAATAAACCACCCTCTAAAATAGGCGTTATTTTAGATGGGAGAGACATTGGCTCAGTTATTCTGCCAGAGGCAAAAATTAAATTTTTCATTGATGCAAAGCCTGAAATTCGCGCTAAAAGAAGGTATGCTGAATTGAAAAGTTTAAGCGCTGAAATTCAAGAGGAATGTATTCTTGACGATTTAATCAAGCGTGACAAAGCAGATTGGACGAGGCATATAGCACCTTTAAAACGGGTCCCAGATGCATTTTTTATCGATAGTTCCACACTAAATGCCGATGAAGTCTTGCAAATTGCGTTAAATTACATTAAGGGCTACTCTAAGTAGTTTTGCATTTTTCTAAACTGTGCCTAACTTTTCACTCAATTATTGCTGGAAATTTAATTGCTATTTAAATAATATCTGCCTCTGAGTTTAATCGAGGACGTTTAGACAGGTAAAATCTTGAAACCAGCCAAGAATATATAAGGTTAGATACCTTTAAAATAGCATCCCACGGAGATTTTTATTGTCAAACCAAAAAGATGACGAAAATTTACTCGTCGAAGAGAGTTTTGCTGCTTTGTTAGCTGAGAGTTTTTCAGAAAGCACTTCAGTTGAAGGTAGCGTAGTTAAAGGTAAAATCATTGCGATTGAGGCTGAACATGCAATAATTGACGTTGGCCTCAAGTCTGAGGGGCGAATTCCCTTAAAAGAATTTACAGCACCAGGCCAAGATCCTGAATTACAAGTTGGTGATAACGTAGAGGTCTATGTTGAAAGGATGGAAGATAAGGACGGGCAGGCACTTTTGAGCCGAGAGAAGGCCAGAAGGGAAGAAGCTTGGGTAATCTTAGAGCGTGCATTTGAAGCCCAAGAGCGTGTAACAGGAGTGATATTTGGAAGAGTTAAGGGAGGCTTCACAGTTGATTTATCAGGTGCCACCGCATTTTTGCCTGGAAGCCAGGTTGATATCCGCCCTATTAATGATGTTAACGCACTAATGGGTGCTCCACAACCTTTTCAAATTCTCAAAATTGATAGGCGCCGGGGTAATATCGTTGTTTCTAGAAGAGCTGTATTGGAAGAATCGCGCGCAGAGGCACGAAGTGAGTTAGTATCTAACTTGGTTGAAGGCCAAAAGTTAAAAGGCGTAGTTAAGAACATAACTGACTACGGTGCCTTCGTCGATTTAGGTGGGGTTGATGGTTTATTGCACGTTACTGACATCGCTTGGCGAAGAATAAATCATCCATCCGAAGCACTTACAGTTGGCCAAACAGTTGATGTTCAAGTAATTAGGTTCAATGAGGAAACGCAACGAATTTCTCTTGGAATGAAACAGCTTCAAAGTGACCCTTGGGAAAATGCAATCGAGAAGTTTAAAACTGGGATTCGTTTGAATGGCAGGGTTACAAACATCACTGATTATGGAGCATTTGTTGAATTAGATGATGGTGTCGAAGGACTTGTGCATGTGTCTGAAATGAGTTGGACGAAAAAAAATGTGCATCCGGGAAAAATTGTTTCTACTAGTCAAGAAGTTGAAGTTGTTGTGTTAGAGGTTGACTTAACTAAACGACGTATATCTCTTGGTTTAAAACAAGCCACTGATAACCCCTGGGAAGAATTTGACACTAATAACAACATAGGGGATGTGATTAAAGGCGAAATAAATAATATCACTGAATTTGGACTGTTTGTTGGTCTAACTGACGAAATTGATGGCCTTGTGCACTTATCCGATATCTCATGGTCTTCATCTGGAGAAGAAGTTTTAGAGGAGTTTAAAAAAGGTGACAATATTGAAGCAAAAATCTTAGATATTGATCTAGAAAAAGAACGAATTTCACTGGGAATCAAGCAATTAACAAGCAACCCAGCTGCTGACGCTGCTGAAAAAGTAAAAAAAGGTGATGCTGTTACGTGTGTTATCACAGCTGTAACGGAACAAGGACTCGAAGTCCGCGTGGGAGACTCACTTTTCGGTTTTATCAAACGCACTGACCTCGCGCGAGATAGGTCAGAACAAAGGGTAGAACGTTTTGCTGTTGATGAAAAAGTTGACGCCATAATTTCTCAAATCGATAGTAAAAACAATAAATTAACGTTATCAATCAAAACTCGTGAGATGGCTGAAGAAAAGCAAGCTATGGCTGAATTTGGCTCATCGGATAGCGGTGCTAGCCTTGGTGATATTCTTGGTGCAGCATTAGCAAAGAAAGAAGATACTTCTTCTGAATAGAAAACAATTACCATTTTTTTAAAAAAAATAAAAAAAACCTCAGATCTTGTGAGGTTTTTTTTGCCATTTTTAAAAAGCTCAAGTACGATTTTAAGAAAACATAAATTTAAAAAAAAATATTCGTGTAGATGTATGGAATAAGTATAAGGTTAATTTACAATGACCAAATCTGAATTAATAAATATGTTAGCGGCTGAGAATCCAGAACTATATCATAGAGATATTGAGAGAATCGTAAATACAATTTTTGAAACTATCTGCACCTCACTTGAAAATGGTGACAGAGTAGAGCTACGTGGTTTTGGAGCATTTTCAATTAGAGAACATGGGGCTCGTAAAGGAAGAAATCCTCGCACTGGTGAACCAGTAGATGTTGCAAGAAAAAACGTTCCCTATTTCAAAATGGGTAAGGGAATGAAGGAAAGATTGAATAAATAGAACATTCATAATTTTTATCAGAATAGCATAATCAACAAATGTCTAAGATTATTTATTTTTTTTCAAAACTGTTTTGGTTCATATTTCTGCTTTTGTTTGTTATTTTACTAGCTATTCTTGTAGGTTCTAATTCACAATCAGTTACGATATATTTTTGGCCTATATCTGGGAAGCTCACCATTGTGATGTGGCTTGCAATATTGCTCTCCTTTGGTGCGGGATTAATCGCGGGAGCCTTAATAATTTGGCTTAATTCATTTTCATCCTATCGAGCTTTAATGAAATTAAAAAAACAAGATCAAATTAGCACGAGTGATAATACTAGAATTGAAAATGACCAATATCTTGAATTCAAAAATTCGACAAAACAACCGTCTGACGATAATAAACAAATTAATAGCCCTTTCAATGGGTTTACCCAAGGCTTCTAAACATGAAAGTAAAAATTTGTGGTCTAAAAACAACAGTCGAAATCGATATTTGCGTTAAAGCTAAAGCAGATTTTATTGGCTTCGTGTTTTTTAAAAATTCGTCAAGACATTTAACTTTCGCAAAAGCATCAGAATTATCAGGACATTATGACAACTATTACTCTAATTCTAACCTAAAAAAAGTTGCTTTGTGTGTTAACCCAACAAATGGTGAATTATCAAACATAATCGCGTCATCAAATGCCGACATCTTGCAACTTCACGGAACAGAAACACCTTTCAGAGTTGAGGAAATTAGACAAAAATACGCGCTTCCTGTTATTAAAGCAATCCGAGTAAAAAATAAAATGGATATAATTGCAAGTAAGCAATATTCTAATTGCACAGACTGGTTACTTTTTGATGCAACAGCCTCTTCAAATTTACCTCCAGGAGGTAATGGCGAATGCTTTGATTGGTCTCTTCTGAAGAATTTTGAATGTGATTTGCCTTGGATGCTTGCAGGTGGGCTTAATCCAAATAATGTCGCCGCTGCCATTGCAGAATGTAAACCAAGTGGTGTTGACGTATCTTCAGGAGTTGAAATTATAGCGGGGAAAAAAGACCCTTCTATGATTTCAGCCTTTGTACAGTCAGCAAAAATGAGCTAATCTCTAAAGACGGTAATAGAATGGCAAAATAAAAATTTGCCTTTTAATGATGTGTCATAAATAGGTAAATTTAGAAATGAATGAAATAAAGCAAAATTCCTTTAAGACTATGCCAGATGAGAATGGCCGTTTTGGCATTCACGGTGGTAGATTCGTTGCGGAAACATTAATGCCTTTGATATTAAAGGTTGAGTCTGCTTATAATGAAGTAAAAACAGATCCTGATTTTAATGCAGAAGTGCTTTATTATCAGAAACATTATGTGGGCAGACCGTCTCCTTTATATTTTGCTGAACACCTTACTAAGAAGTATGGCGGAGCAAAATTATACCTAAAAAGGGACGAACTAAATCACACAGGTGCTCACAAAATTAATAATGTGCTTGGTCAGGCACTACTTGCAAAAAAGATGGGAAAAACAAAAATCATTGCTGAAACAGGGGCTGGACAACATGGGGTAGCTACCGCAACGGCATGCGCATTATTTAATCTCGAATGCGAGGTTTTCATGGGAGCTGAGGATGTTAAACGTCAAAAGCCAAATGTAGATAGGATGCGTCTATTAGGGGCTACTGTGCATCCTGTTACCTCTGGCACATCCACATTGAAAGACGCGATGAACGAGGCACTTCGTTATTGGGTAGCACATCCTGATACCCATTTTTATATTATTGGGACAGTTGCAGGCCCGCATCCCTATCCTGAAATGGTTCGAAACTTCCAGTCTGTTATTGGAAAAGAAGCAAAAGAGCAATTATTCGAAGCTGAAGGGCGATTGCCAGACGCACTTATTGCTTGTATTGGCGGTGGTTCAAACGCGCTTGGCCTGTTTTACCCATTTCTAGATAATACTGATGTTACTATTTTTGGCGTTGAAGCTGCAGGTCAGGGACTCGATAGCGGAATGCATGCTGCAAGCCTTACCGGCGGAAAACCAGGCGTTCTACATGGCAATCGAACCTATTTATTACAAAATGATGATGGACAGATAGTGGATGCTCATTCTATATCCGCTGGTCTTGATTATCCTGGCATTGGGCCAGAACATTCCTGGCTACATGATGTTGGACGTGTTAATTACGTTAGTGCGACAGATGAAGAGGCGTTGGTTCAGTTTCAGTTATGCTCCAGGCTTGAAGGGATAATTCCTGCTCTTGAGCCATCACATGCGCTCGCATTTGCAGCAAAACAATTACCATTAATGGATAAAGAACAAATTGTAATCCTTAATATGTGCGGTCGCGGAGATAAAGACCTTGAAACGGTGCTACCTAAGCTGGATGAGCGCGGTTTATTATAAGAAACTCAAAATAAAGGTCGAAGCAAATAAAATGAGCAAAAGATTAGCCGCAAGCTTTACAAAAGCAAAAAAAGAAAACAGAGGCGTTTTGGGTATTTTTGTATCTGCAGGAGACCCGGATACCAATACTAGCATAAAAATATTAGATAGTCTGGTTAAATCTGGCGTAGATATGATAGAACTTGGAATGCCATTTTCTGATCCGATGGCGGATGGCCCTGCTATTCAGGCAGCAAGCCTGCGTGCTTTAAAATCTGGTATGAACCTAAAAGGTAGTCTTGAAATTGCATCTCAATTCCGTAAAAAACATCCCCATACTCCTTTGATATTGATGGGATATTATAACCCTATCTATAGATATGGTGTTGAACTATTTCTTAGAGATTCACAGGCAGCTGGTGCAGATGGTCTTATCATAGTAGACCTTCCCCCCGAAGAAGATGCAGAACTTTGTGATCTAAACCAAAAATCAGAATTAGATTTTATCAGACTAATCACACCCACGACCCTTGGCGATAGATTGCCATTCGTTTTGGAAAAGGCATCTGGTTTTATTTATTACGTTTCAATAGCTGGTATTACTGGCACGAAATCTGCTCAGATGGAATCTATATCTAGCGCTATAAATAGAATAAAGCAGGTTAGCGATTTACCTGTTGTAACTGGTTTTGGTATCAGAACCGCAGAACAGGCCGCACATATTGCTTCGCTTGGGGATGGCGCTATTGTAGGCTCTGCAGTAGTAGAAATTATAGCAGAGTCTAATGCGCAGAATTTAACAGCTGAGAAGACCTCCGAAAAAGTGAGTGATTATACTAAATCTCTTGCAGATGCGATATCTACTCATAAACCACAATAAAAATAATCATACGATTATAACTTGTGGATAATAGGAAAATAGCAGAAGAATACCGGTAAAACATTTGAAGGAGATGCTTATGCTGTCAGAAAACCTTGAAAGGCTCTCGCTTCTTCACCCAAAACTTATTGACCTTGGGCTAGGACGAACCTATCAACTCCTTAAAAAGGCTGGAAGTCCACACCAGAACTTGCCCCCTATATTTCACATAGCAGGCACTAATGGGAAAGGGTCAGTTAGTGCATATCTGTTTGCTATCGCCAAACAACTCGGCCTCAAGACGCATTGTTATACCTCGCCGCATTTATGCAGATTTAATGAGCGAATTCGAATTGCAAATAACCTTATAGATGATGAGGCGCTTTTAAAAGTTTTGGATGAGGTAGAAAAGCTTAACCAGAATACACCTATTACATTTTACGAAATCACAACGGTTGCTGCATTTGTGGCATTTGCAAGAATACCTGCAGACCTTCTTATCTTAGAAACTGGTCTTGGTGGTAGACTAGACGCGACAAATGTGATCGAAAATCCATTAGCGTCTATTATTACTCCTATCGAACGAGATCATGAGCATTTTCTGGGCTCTGAGCTAACACAGATAGCAGGTGAAAAAGCAGGTATAATCAAAAAAAATGTGCCTGTAATTAGTGCCTCTCAGACTAACGAGGTTGGAGAAACTCTCAAAAATAGAGCGAGAGAGATGAATGCACCCATTTTTTTTGAGGGAGCTGATTTCATTTGGGAGCACATGAGCACAGGAGAGGTAAAACTAGAGTGCAAAAATAGGGTTTTTACTCTACCAGCCCCCTCACTAATCGGACCTCATCAAATACAAAATGCAGCCCTCGCAGCTGCATCCGTTATCTACAGTAATAACTTCACTCCCATGGATGATAGATTATTTTCTGGTATCGGGTTCGCAAAATGGCCGGGACGGGTACAATTCATTGATAAGGGTAAATTACTCAGTTACCGTGGTGCAAGACCAATATGGATTGACGGTGCACATAATTCACATAGTGCAACGGCTCTTGCGGCCTCTCTCGCAAAAATAACTGATGAAAAATGGACACTCATTGCAGGGATGTTAGAAACTCGAAAACCAGCTGACATTTTTACGCCATTAAAAAACCTTATCAGCGAAATATTTACCATAACTATACCAGGACAGGTTGCTAGTCTATCAGCCCAAGAGTTATCAGAGGTTTGTCAGGATTTAGGGATTAAAGCAAACGCAAAATCAAGCTTAAGCGAGGCGCTCTCCGCCACAAATGAAAGTGAATTTGTGGTTATTTGTGGCTCATTATATTTAGCAGGGCACGCTTTGCTATTAAATGATACCCTGCCAGAATAGTGTTTGGTTAAACGCTGTCTTTCCCGACTTATGGAAGGCTACCATAAAGGATTATAAGTTTTCCTTCACCCATTGCTCTAACTGAGATTTTGGTAATGCGCCAATTTTCTCAGCGACAACTTCTCCATTCTTAAACATTAATAAGGTTGGAATTCCTCGTACCCCATAGCTTTGTGGAGTTAAGGGATTATCATCAATATTTACCTTAACTATATCAACTTGACCTTCGAGTGAATTTGAAATCTCTTCTAAAGCAGGACTAATAGCACGACAAGGTCCACACCATTCAGCCCAAAAATCTACAACAACTGGTCCAGCTGCTTTTATGACATCAGTATCAAAATTAGAATCGGTTGAGTGTTTAGTAGCCATGCTAATTCCTTTTTTTTTAAAAATAATCCTTAATAGTTAGTAATAAATATAATCAATGGCAAATAGTTTTTTAAAATTTATTTTTAATTATTAAATGTTTTTGAACCTTTTATGGTATCCAAATAAGCATTCAATTGCTCATTTAAAAGAGGCATAATTTCTGCTGTTTGTGTCCAAATAAGAAAACTATGAAATGACCTGTCTGGATAGAGTTGTTTTAGCAATCCCATATAAAGCGCCATTTGACGAAGATAAGTCTGAGGCGGATTATCAGAAGGCCGTCCGGTTTTGAAATCTGCTATTTTGATATGGGTATTAGTAACAATCAATCTATCTATCTGCCCAGATATTTCCAGCTCTCCAATTTTGCCAATTATAGCTGCCTCAGCCAGTGAATCTTTTGAAAACAAATCGCTGCATTCCCTATGATGAAGGATAGAATATACCTCACCAAACAGCATTATTACCTCTTCTTCAGATAGTTTTGGCATTTGTTTTTTTATATATCGAATAGCTGTGGTTTCCTGAACGTATTCTGGAAATAAAGGGAGTCTTTCAAGTAATTTATGAATGAGTTTCCCCCGCTCAAGCGCTTTTAGCTGGCCCTTTTTGTGCGGTGCTAACTGTTGGTTATCTGATTGCCATTCGGAGGGACGAATAATTGCCCCTTTTCTCTCGGCATATGCATCAGGGAGCTGATCATACCAATGTGGAACAGATGCTATTATTTGCTCCTGCTTTATAAATGGCTCTTCCTTTTTTTTTATTTTTTTCGATGGTGTAAATTGAAGCTTCAATATTCCATCGATATCGACACATGCTGGATCATTGGAAATCGTGTCCTTTAATAATTCATACCAGCTATTTTTAATAACCCGCCGTGCCGGTGCTTCCCATCCAGCAATGATAAGGGCCTGTTCTGCCCGTGTAAGAGCAACATATAGTAAACGGTCATCTTCTCTTTTGATTTTTTCTTTCTGTGCATTTCTAATCTCTGTAATATTAAAAGGTGCAAAATTGCTATTCTCTGTCCAGTAAATCCATTCTTGGGAGAATGTAAGCGTATCTGAAGGTGCTTTAGCAGTTAACATATCGGGTAAATATATTATAGGTGCTTCAAGTCCCTTGGAGCCATGTATTGTTAGCAATCTTACCTGAGGGAGCGCGGCAGCGCTATTGTCACGCAATAATATGCCTTGGCTATCTCTGAAAGATCTTACAAACTGGCTTAACTCTAAATTTCCTGCTTTTTCAAAAGCTAAAATCTCTTGCAAGAAACCATTAAAACTCTCAATAACACCTATCCCAAGACGCTTGATAAACGCGTCAACTAATCTGTCCCCGATTAGAATCTGATTGAAAAAGCTAAACACATCCTGTGTTCCGGCGCGGGATCGCCATTCAATCAATTTGCGGCATGCTAATCCCTTACTGCATTTGGACTTTTCGTACTCTTTTAATCTACTGAACAAAGAGGCTTTTCCTCGTGCGATTGCCAGTTCTTGTAAATCATCTTCCTGTAACTCCAGCAAAGGCGACTTAAGAATACTAGCAAGTTGCAAATCATCCTCCGGTGTCAGGCAAACATCTACTAGCGCAAGCAGATCCTGAATTTCTATCTGATTTTGCAGTATAATACGATCTGGAGGTGAGACTGATATTCTTGCTGAAATCAGTGCTGCTCTTAAATTTGCCAAGAACGAATCTCTCTGTCGCACTAAAATCATAATATCGTTTGGGCGCACATCTCTACCCAAAATATTGTCTGAGCCAGACTCCAAAAGTGCCTTAATATGCAGAGCTATTTTCTCCGCTAGAATAACCTCCGCAGTCTCAATACGTTCCATTTCAACTGGCATAAATGGAATTTTGAGTTGTTTTTTTTCTGATTCCACAACTGGCCATAGTTCAACAGACCCAGAAAGGCTGGTCCAATGCAAACCGTGTGGTACATACGTATCCCCTACTCCAATAATGCGTTCATTTTGCATCACCTTATCTACAAATGAGAGTATAGATGCAGATGAGCGATAAGATTTCGACAAACTTACTTGCTTAAATGGTTTTTTGTATTGGTCTGCCTGCTCTTTGATCTCCGCCTGCTTTGCAATAAATACATCTGGGTCTGCATTTTGAAAACTATATATCGACTGTTTATAATCTCCAACAGCAAAAAAGGTCCTTGGCAGTGGCTCTTCATCTTCTGATTCAAAAAACTCCGACAAAAGGTTGGAAATCACTGACCATTGCATGGGGCTGGTGTCCTGTGCCTCGTCAACCAAAACATGTTGAATAGCTGTTTCTAGCTTCCATCTGACCCAAGCATGGATTTGCTGTTTTTGAAGCAGTCGATTTGTAAAAAATATCAAATCGTCAAAATCTAAAACACCGCGGCTAAATTTTTGGTGTTGAAAGGATAGATATAATTCTGCTGCAAGAGATAATAAATTAAAACTTAATTCACCTGTATAAGCACCATTCTGAGTTTCCATATACTCTAATATTAAGCGTTGAGTCTCAGATATATAATCATCTAATTCAGGATTAAGTTCCCTTAAAACTTTTGTGCCGATCCGTGTTTTTGGATTACTCCCACTAAAGAAGACATCCACTAATAAGAAAAATTCTGCCTCTGCTTGCTTTGGTGATAGGCCTGCCCAGCGTTTTATTTTCAACGCTGCTTCTTTATCATTTTTTCCACCTCCATTAAGCACATCGGCCATTTTCTGAAATGGGAGTTGTTTTATCTTAGCAATCATAGATAATTTTTCAGAGGAAAAATCAGTCATTGATTTACATCCAATTTGCATTTTTAAATGTTCTTTAAAACGCCCGGCAGCAGATGGATCAGTTGCAAATTTTTCAATTATATTCCGTTTTTGCAATATCTGAATTAGATACTGACACAATGTCCTTTCATCTGTAAATTTAGCCAGAAAATATAACTTCTGTTTAATATGACTTGCAGGACTTGAAAATAAATCAAGAAGAAGCCGCTGTAATATCTCATTTGACTCAAATTCTGTGATTAAATCAAATCCAGGAGGTACACCCGCCTCTATTGGAAATCGAGTTAATATTGTCTGACAAAACGAATGTATCGTTTCAATTCTAGGGCCATCTTCGTTATCTAATATCCTAGCAAATAGCTGCCTTGATATTAGAATTTTCTCCTGGCTTGGATTAGGTTCACTCATTTCGGTCAAGTCAAATATAAGCTCACTCTCACTACATACAGCCCATCTTGAAAGCGTGTTTTGCAGTCGCTGTTGCATCTCTGCAGCAGCAGCTTTAGTGTAGGTTACACATAATATGCTGTCTGGCTTTACGCCATTTAACAAAAGGCGAAAAACGCGGTGGGTAAGCGCTCTTGTTTTTCCGGTACCTGCATTAGCAGAAACAAAAACAGAAAATTTTGGGTCAGATGCAAGGCTGGAATTATCTATCATCATTTACCTCAAATGCTCTCCATTCCTTTATTCTGGCGAGGTGCCTTACTTGTGAGAATTTTGGCCGTTGTGCTAAATTTGGCTCCGATAAATATGGCTGCTCTTCATTCTCAAAACTCTGAACCAGCTCAAACAATTGGTCAAAAATAATAGAGACGTCAAAATCATCTGGAGTAACATCGTCAATTTTGGCAGGTGCTGTTTCCCTGCCTTTCAACTGCCAATAAAAAAGCTCAATATCCTGTGCTGTCTTTTTTGGTAAATTAAACCCCCCTTTCGACAAAATTGCTGCCTCGACAAGAAGCTGCACTGCCTTTCCTGAACTTACCGCTAGCTTTGACGGTGAATTCCCAGACTTGTAATCAATTATCTGATAATTGTTATCCTGATGTAGTTCTATTCTGTCTGCTCTAGCCGTAACACGAATTAAACGCTGACCAATTGACAGCTCAATCCTGCCTTCTTTTTCTACAACCACCTGAAAGCGCTCATCACGTCTTCTATATTCTTCTCCCAGAAACCAATTTAGAATTACAGAAAATTTTTGCCTCCAGAAAAGATCAATAAAGGCAATATCGGACCATTTCGATAAATGTGCATCTAAAATTTTGTGTAACTTTTCTCCTGCATTTTTAGGCAATTTTCCGCTCGGATAATGCTTTAAAAATTCTGCGATAACATCATGAATAAGAGACCCCCTCAATGCAACAGATGGCGGCTCATCAATAGGATTCTTCTGTTTAATTTTTAATATTTTCTTAACATAAAACCCGTAAGGGTCTGTAATCCATTGATCAAAATCAGTTGCTGAGATTTGAGATGGCCTATGTGCAATGGCTGGTTTTGGCTCTGGCCGCGCAATCGGTCTTACGATACCTAGCATTTTACGAGCATTTACAGCCTTCATCCAAACAGGTATCTGTTTATCAAGATAGGATGATATTCCAGCTGCGGCCAATACAGCATCCAATCGTGCAAGCCACCGTGATATTTGGGTTGGAGCTCCATCTGTAACAACGGAGCGCGTTATCATTACTTCTGGGGATGCAGCCGCTATCATAAAATCATGTGCTGAGAGTGCTATGCGCCAATGCCTGTCAGGCAAACCTAGTTGGGTCCGTGATGCATTATTGATCCACATATCTCTTTGAGAAAATGGTGGCCATACCCCCTCATTCAACCCTCCAAGTATTACGGTATCTGCTTGTTGCATCCTTGCTTCGATTGTACCTAGAATTTTAAGTCTTGGGTGCTGATTATAAGGGGTTCTTACCACCATTTCTTGACATAACACACTAAAAACATTGTGAAATTCTGATGCAGCTATTGGGTAACTGCTTCCAAAACGTACAATATCAGATAAAAGTTCAAGTAACACTTTTCCTGCATGATCTGAGTAAATATGAAAGGGATCATCACTTTGTGTATTATTTGTTTTAGAACCTGAATCTGCATTATTTTCTGGCAGTGTACCTAAATTTTGTGCTGTCTGCATAAGGGCTACAGTTAAGGTGTCAAGAGATGGATTAATAGCCTTGCAAGCATCCTGCAAAGGTTTGAATGCTGGCAATAAACGGGTCTGCCAGAAATCCTTTAATTTTGGATTTTGTGCCACCAATAAAGTCCAGCTCTCCCAGTTTTTTTTTGGCAGCGGGCCTCTTAAGATCTGTTCCTCAAATAAATTTGCCAAATGAGTAAATTCAGCTCTTGGCAACCCTGCAGTTGCAAATGGATGCTTGAATAATGCTCTCAGCGCATGAGGGGATGCATCCTCTTGCACAACGCTTATGATTAACGCCAAAAATCTTGCTGGAACGGATAATATTAGCGAACTACCGGCAGAATCATCTACTATAATATTCCATCTCATCAATGCCGCTTGTACTTTTCGTGCCAGCATTCTATCTGGGGTGACAAGCATAGCTGTTTTATTGGGGGTTTCGAGTGTCTTCCGCATCAATCCAGCAATTAATTCAGCCTCTTGAAAGGAGTCTGTCACCGAGATTACTTTCAATCCTTGAAGACTAGATGGTGATAGTTCGCTTTCATCGATAGCAAGCCTTCTCCATTGCCATGTCCTACTTGCGGGCCTCATTACCTCGCGCAGCAATATCTGCCTGGAGCTGACTGATTTATTCGGCATCTGTTCGGGCACATGCCAATGCCGCACTTCAGATAATGATAATTCAAACTCAACCATTGCCCGAGCAATTTGATTTAAAGGGTGAACTGGGTCATTTTCAATGGCACGCCATTCTGTATCTTCGATATCCAGATCAATACCAGGAAAAATTACAGCACCCATAGGTAATTGTGAAATTACTCTCATAAAGGATCTTGTCATAGGAAGAGTGCCTGTTGAGCCTGCTAGGATTATCGGCGCGTTTGGGGGATGACTAATCCAGAAATCTAGCTGAGCTTGAAGTAATTGCTGTTGACGCGCCACTGGATCTATTTGCCCACGTTCAGCAAGTATAGATGGCCAATAATCAAATAATATGGTTAAAAATTTTAAAATTTCCTGCCAATAAGTTGATAATTCATCTGGCAGAATATCTTTTATAGCTGACAATGGGGTACCCGCACGCTGCATCTGATCGATGAGCATGCACAAGCTTGATGCTAATTTCATCGCAGACGCAGGTGCCATTCGCCGCCCACCAATTGGAAAATGCTGTATTTGCGAAGCAATAAGGCATTGTCTTTCAAAGACATTAATTGCTTCGTCTAACTCTAGCCCCTCAATAGCAAGGTTTAAAGCTACCTCTTCATCTGGCTCACCTACTGCAAATAATTTTGGTAATAATAAAGGGCCCTTTTTCTGATGCTTGAAAAATGCTTCCTTGATAGAAGAAATAGCTCTTCTGCTCGGCAGATATAGCTCTATCCTAGCAAGTTGCTCTTTCTCTGGAAATTTATCTATGATTCCAGTAACAAGATTATCAGCAAAAGCCTGTGAAGCTGGGATAGTGTAAAATCTAGATTTTATCATCAATTTGATAATAGCTTAGATAAGATATAATAGCAGTATTTTTTATTAGCGCGTTAAATTATTCTTACAGCCCGTCAAAAGAAGCCATAATTGGATCAGAGGTTTTAATAGTAATTATACGCTGGTCAGACAGGCTGCTGCTATTTATATCTTGAAAATCCAGCTGAATATGGATGCTATGATGAGGAATTATTTGCTTTATTAGACCCGGCCATTCAATAATGCAACAATGTTCTATGAGCGCTTCTTCAAGGCCAAGCATCATTGCCTCTTCAATACTATTTAAACGGTAAAGATCAAGGTGCCATATTTCAAAACCAGTAAACACCTCATAGCTTTGAACAAGATTAAAAGTTGGACTCGGAATATCACCAACACCATTGCAAGCGTTCCTAATAATGGCGCGTGCAAGGGTAGTTTTTCCAGAGCCTAACTTTCCTGATAAACTAAATACAACTCCTGCTTTTACATACGTAGATAGTTTTCGTCCTAAATTAGCAAGGGCTTCTTCATCTAATGAAGCAAAAGTCCATTTCATACTAACGCCTTAATTTAGTACCTATATTCTTCCGATTTAAATGGCCCTTGCTTTTTTACACCGATATAATGCGCTTGTTCCTCTCTGAGCTGAGTAAGTTTTGCACCAATTTTATCAAGGTGGAGTGCTGCAACTTTTTCATCTAAGTGTCTTGGTAAAGTGTAGACTTTATTTTCATATTTTTCACTATCCTGCCATAACTCAATTTGAGCTAATACCTGATTTGTGAATGATGCAGACATAACAAATGATGGGTGTCCTGTTGCACAGCCAAGATTAACAAGTCGGCCTTTAGCAAGAAGAATCATTCTCTTACCGTCTGGAAATTCTATTTCATCTACCTGTGGCTTTATTTCATTCCATACATAATTTGAAAGAGAAGAAACCTGAATTTCATTATCAAAGTGCCCGATATTACAAACAATTGCCCTATCTTTCATATCTCTCATATGATCGAGGGTAATAACGTCCTTATTACCAGTTGCTGTTACGAAAATATCTGCCGTGGGAGCAACATCTTCAAGTGTTACAACTTCGTATCCCTCCATGGCTGCTTGCAATGCGCAGATAGGGTCAATTTCAGTTACAACTACTCTTGCGCCACCTTGACGAAGAGAGGCCGCTGAGCCCTTACCAACATCGCCAAAACCGCATACCACTGCAACTTTTCCAGCAAGCATTACATCTGTTGCACGCCTTATCCCATCTACAAGGGATTCTCTCACCCCATACAGATTATCAAATTTTGACTTTGTTACAGAGTCATTCACATTTATGGCAGGGAACGGTAGTTTTCCCTGTTCTGCTAGTTGATAAAGACGAAGTACTCCAGTAGTTGTTTCTTCGGAAACACCCTTAATGGCATCCCGCTGACGAGTGAACCAACCAGGACTAGCACTCTGCCGTTTTAAGATCTGTTTTTTCAAATAAATTTCTTCCTCAGAAGCAGGATTTTCAAGAATATTTTCTCCTGCCTCTAAATTAGCACCAAGCAATACATACATGGTTGCATCACCGCCATCATCCAAAATCATATTGGCAACTTTATTACCAGGCCAATCGAAAATTTTATCCACGTACGCCCAATATTCCTCTAGTGTCTCCCCTTTTTTTGCAAATACAGGAACGCCCGTTTTTGCTACCGCCGCAGCAGCATGGTCTTGAGTTGAAAATATATTACAAGATGACCAGCGCACATCCGCACCAAGCGCTGTCAAGGTCTCTATTAATACAGCTGTTTGCACAGTCATATGGAGACATCCTGCAATATGAGCCCCTTGAAGAGGCTTCGAGCGTCCAAACTCTTCTCTCAATGCCATCAAGCCTGGCATTTCACTCTCACCTATTGATAGTTCCTTTCGGCCCCAATCTGCTAAATTGATGTCAGCGACGATATAGTCATTCATGATTAAAATCCATCTGATTTGTTTTTCCGGTGTATTATCAAACTTCTTCACTAAACGATACTTTTTTATGCATCTTGAATTGAAATTAGATTTTCTTGCAGATTTATAGATAAGATTTATTATTCAGAGTACAAGAAAATATTTTTAAAATGTTATAATCCAAGATGTTCAAGAACATGCTTGATTTTTTTCTTTACAGCCCAAGAAGCTATATATTCAGCAGAAGTGACAGACCTATGACGTCCTCCAGTACATCCAAAAGCAATACCTAATTGAGGTCTTCCTGTTTTTTGCATGGTTGGCAAAACTAATTCTATAATTTGTGTAACATTCTGCATGAAAGGCTCAAACCCCTCATCATTTTTAACAAACCGCTGCACTTCGAGTTCTATTCCTGTAAGATTTCGTAATCCTTCTTTCCAGTGGGGATTAGCAAGAAACCTTGTATCAAAAACATATTCAGCTGTTTCTGGGATTCCTTTTCTGAACGAAAAACTCATGATAGATAAGGGCACTGGGTTAAGTGCAGGAAGCCCTAGTCTTAAGAGCAACATAGTTCTAAAAGCCGAGGGGTCCGAGCCCGTTGAGTCTAATTTAATGTCAGCTAATTCATCTAGACCTTTCATTGCTGAAAAATCACTATCAATTGCTACATTTAAATTACCTGATTCTACTAAAGGATGATGTCGTCTTGTTGATTGATATCTTTTGATTATCTCAGAAGGGTTTGCATGAATATATACAATCTGACATTCCTCTCTAAATTTTAACTTTAAATTCTTGATAAGTCCTTCAACTACTTTTTTCTCAAAGCCAGTTGTTCGCTTATCAACTGCAAGAACAATTCTTCGTTTTGCTGTTTCTACCTCTAGCGCAATATATTGGTCTATCAATGATAATGGCAAATTATCCACTGCTGAAAACCCTGCATCCTCAAGCGCATTTAGTGCTGTAGATTTGCCTGCTCCGGATGGTCCTATTACCAAAATTATTCGCACGTTTGTGACATCTTGTTTGTAATTCAAATTAGCTACCATTGATTAAAGTCTCCAAATTATGTGCAGAATTCACCATCAATCTGAGATTATCTCATCTAATGAAGTTAGACACAAATTAAACCCTGTCAAGATTGCCCTGTGCTTGTGAGCGGTAGTTCAAGTGTGAAAATAGCACCATTCTCTTTGCCATTCACAGCGTATAATCTTCCATCATGAGCTTCGGCTATCTGTCTAGCAATTGATAGCCCTAAGCCAGAATGATGTCCGAATGCCTCATTATCTGGTCGCTGAGTATAAAACCTATTGAAAATAGTATCGAGGTTGGCTTCAGGAATACCTATCCCATAATCGCGGATAGAAAAACAAAGCATATTTTTGCTTTTACTAGCAGATGTGAGCTTTATTTCGATATTCTTGTCTGGAGGATTAAAACTAATAGCGTTCAAGAGCATATTATCTAGTATTTGAATTATCCTACCTGAATGAATACTAACTTCAAAATATTTTTTAAATTTTGAGTTTGCTGGCAGTTTCCAAGTTAACTCGACGTCAGAGTGCCTATCTTTCATCATTGAAACCCAATTATCCACAAGCTCACAAAAATTTACAGATTCTCTCTTTGTTCCAGCTAACTCTGCCTCTACTCTACTTGCCTGAGATATATCATTTATCAACCTATCCAGTCTTTTTACATCCTCAAGGATCACACCCATTAACGCCTGTTGCTGGGTTTGATTATCGATCCTTGAAATAGTCTCTGCCGCTGATCGAAGAGACGTCAACGGATTTTTTAATTCATGCGCTACATCCGCTGCAAACCCTGCAGTGGCTCTTATTCGCTCCTGTAAATCATTCGTCATTTCTTGAAGTGCCTTCGACAGTTCACCTATCTCATCATTTCTATTCGGAAGTTTTTCTAGCTTTATTGACTTATCATGCGCTCGGGTAATTTTTCTAGCAGATAGTGCTAATTTTACTATTGGACGCGTGATTGACCTTGATAAATAAAGACCCAACATGACTGTAAATAAAAAGATGGCACATAATAATAAGAAAAATGCCCATTGTACTTTTGCAATTTCCGCTTCTATAGCCGCACCATTTTTAGTGAGTAATAGCGCCCCTCTTACAACACGAACCTCTTGAATGGGCAAAGCAACACCAAGAACAAGTTGTCCAGAAGATGTACGCCAGCTCATACTAACTTTTTGACCCATCATTGCGGTTTTCAAAGCAGGTAGCTGATTTATGGAAATAAGCTTACGAGCAGGAATCATTGGGAGTGCCTCAACGCCATTTACAACGTTACTAAACTTCGAAATAGAGGTAATTATTTGCTTTTTTATTCTGAGAAATGGTGATGCTCGTGATTTTACAGACATCTGCACCAATGAATCTGGTATCTCATTATTAGCTGTATCTGCCATAATCTTGCCAGATGGTTGATATATCCTCGCTCTTAATGAGGTTCCATAGCCAACCAATGGAAGGATATGGCGTAGGGCGGCTTTAGCAAGACCTCTATTTGAAAAATCAAGACTGCTAATTTTATTTGTGCTATCTGCATTCGCGAGAGCGAGAGAGCGAGCAAGAGTTTCCCCTTGCCGTTTTAGCGCATTCAACTCAGCATCTATTAAAACAATTCGGTATCTGTCAACTGCCAATATACCAATAAAAAAAAGGATTAATGGCAAAAGCATTATCAGCAATATTCGAATAGATAGAGGGCTGATTCGACGATTAGTCATATCACCTTAGTACCATAAAATTTAACCACCATATTCTGAATCGGTTACTTACTAATAGAAAAAACTTTAAAAAAGAGTGGTTAATCATTTCCGTAACGATATCCAATTCCATATAACGTCTCAATCTGGTCAAAATCAGGGTCAATAACGCGAAACTTTCTGCGAAGTCTTTTTATATGACTATCAATTGTCCTATCATCTAAAAAAACTGACTCTCCATACGCTGCATCCATCAACTGGTCTCTACTTTTTACATGCCCAGGACGAAGAATAAGCGCTTTAATCATCAAAAACTCTGTTACTGTTAATTTGACAACTTGTTCCTTCCATTTACACAAATGCCTATCAGGGTCTAAAATCAAATCTCCATGTGTTATAATCTCTTCTGTCCTGGCTTGATTATCTTCTTGCAATCTACCACGTCTTAGTACAGCTTTTATTCTTGCAATCAACAATCTTTGTGAAAATGGTTTAGTAATATAGTCATCAGCACCAACACTCAATCCTAACGCCTCATCTAACTCGTCATCTTTACTTGTAAGAAAAATAACAGGCATATCAGTTTTTTGCCGAAGCTTTTGTAACAATTCTACCCCATCCATACGTGGCATCTTTATATCCAAAATACCCATATCAACTGGCCGTTTCAAAATTCCAAATAGCGCCTGTTCTCCATCGAAATAGCAATCTACCTCATAACCCTCTTGCTCAAGCATAACAGAAACAGATGCAATGATATTTTGGTCATCATCCACAAGAGCGATCCTATTGGCCATTGAAACCCCCTTTCTCATTAAGTAAATATGAAAACACTAAAATTTTTTACATTAACATAATAGAAAATTTAAAGATAACCAAAACGAGGCAGCTAAACGGCAACATTAAGGCGCCAAACAAAAATATGAGATAGATTTCTGTTTTTCTTTTCCTAACTTTTCATCAATGTGCTCTTGCCCAGCTATCAGCAGCACCGCCTTCAACAATAATTGGAACATCTAAAGATATGATTGGTTCATGAGCTTTTTCCATTGTAGATTTTATGACTTCAAAAGCAGTTGGAACTTCATCCTCGGGTGTTTCAAATATCAATTCATCATGGACTTGCAAAAGCATTTTTGTTTTCAAATTTAAATTATTTATCATATTGGGCATTTTAATCATGGCTCTTTTAATGATATCAGCAGCACTTCCTTGAATAGGAGCGTTTATTGCCTGGCGTTCTGCAAAACCCCTAACAGCTGCATTTGAAGATTTTATATTGGAAATGTAAATACGTCTTCCAAACAAGGTTTCTACGAAACCTTTTTCTCGCGCAAGCTGTTTCATTTGTTCCATATAATCACGTATACCAGGAAAACGCGTAAAATAAGCTTTTATATAATCTCTTGCCTCGCCTTGGGATATACCAAGTTGTCTAGCAAGACCAAAGCCAGATATTCCATATATTATGCCAAAATTTATAGCCTTTGCGCGCCTTCTTGTTTCCCCGTTTAATTTATTTATTGGCACTTCAAATACCTCTGCTGCAGTCTGGGCATGTATATCAATGCCATTCCTAAAAGCTTCCAGCATGCTCTTCTCTTTTGCGATATGTGCTACCAATCTTAACTCTATTTGAGAATAATCTGCAGAAATAATCTTTGAGCCTGTTTCTGCTATAAAAGCTGTTCTGATAGACCTTCCTTCTGTTGTTCTTATTGGGATGTTTTGTAAGTTGGGATCGGAAGATGATAAGCGACCAGTTAATGCTCCTACCATTGAATAAGAAGTATGCACTCTGCCAGTGCGAGAGTTTATACTCTCCTGTAACGCATCAGTATAAGTTGACTTTAATTTTGCTAGCTGTCTGAAATCCAGAACTTTTTGCGCAATCATTATATCTTTCGAGGCCAATTCCTCTAAAATATCTGCGCTTGTAGACCATGCACCATTTTTGGATTTTTTACCCCCTTCTAGTTTCAGTTTCTCAAATAATATCTCTCCAAGCTGCTTGGGAGAAGCAATATTGAATTTCTGTTCAGCAAGATTATAAATTTCTTTCTCCAATAATGCAATTTTGCTTGCAAAGTCATTTGACAATCGTCGGAGAATACTTTCATCTACAACAATTCCATTCTGCTCCATTTCAGTTAAAACTTGGATTAATGGACGCTCGAGCCGATTATAAACTACTGTCATTCTCTCATTTGCAAGTCTTGGTTTTAAAATCATCCAAAGTCGAAACGTAATATCTGCATCCTCAGCTGCATAATTACAGGCATCAGAAGGGGAAATTTGGTCAAATGAAACTTGCTTTGAGCCCTTACCACAAACATCTTCATATTTAATTGTTTGATGTGATAGCCATTTTGCGGCAAGGTAATCCAACCCATGACGCTCTATTCTACCTGCATCTAACACGTAAGATAAGCACATGGTATCATCTAGAGGAAAAATAGTAATATTCCCGTTTCTTTTTTGCTTTAATATATGTGAGTCATATTTTAAATTATGACCTACTTTTAAAACACTTTTATCCTCAAGTAACTGCTTTAATCGGTTCATTGCCTTATTAAATTCAATTTGTTGATAGACTTTCGTTTCTTTTTCTGATGTTTCCGTGAAATCAAGACTAACCTGATTAGCGCTTTGGAACTCCGGAGTATGTCGAAGCGGAATATAGCATGCTCTTCCAGGAGAAATGGCCAAAGAAACTCCAACCAATTCTGCAGATGCTGCGTTAATTGAAGTCGTTTCAGTATCAATGGCAACTAGACCTTGATTTTCTGCAAAGGCACACCAACGCTCAAGTTCTTTATATTCCGTAATTAGTTGATATGATCCTTGTTCAACTTTTGTAATCTCAGGCTCAATCGAAACCATCTCAGCTCTTGTCTCTGTTCGAACTGTATCTGAGCTCATTCTCTCTTCTTCTTTTAATTCATCTAAAGACTTATCGATTGATTGTTCTGAAAAGCCAAGTGATGTAGACAGACTCTTGAATTGCTGCTGCAAAAGAAATGAATGTAATTTGACATTATCTATTGATTGATGAACTAGTTCACTAGTCTGCATGTCCACTGGTACATCTGTTCGAAGTTGGACTAATTGTTGTGAGATGCGTGCTTGACCAGCAAATTGAACTAGGGTCTCTCGTCTCTTAGGTTGTTTAATATTGTTGGCATTTGCCAAAAGCTGCTCAAGATTTCCATACTGATTAATGAGTTCGGCTGCTGTTTTTATCCCAATACCAGGGACTCCAGGCACGTTATCAGAACTATCACCTGCCAAAGCTTGAACGTCCACAACCCTGTTAGGCAAAACCCCAAATTTTTGCTGAACTTCCTCATCTCCAATTATAATATTTTTAATTGGATCAAGTAATTTGACCTGCTCATTTACAAGTTGCATCAAATCTTTATCAGAGGAAACAATTAAACAATCTTGGCCTTGATTGCACGCTGCCTTAGCAAATGTAGCTATAACGTCATCTGCTTCATATCCCGATATCTCGCATAGCGGTAAATTAAGTGCTTTGGTTGCTTGCCTTACTAAATCAAACTGCGGAATTAACTCCTCTGGAGGCTCGCCGCGATTTGCTTTGTAATCAGCATAAATGTCATTTCTAAATGTTTTTCTACCAGCGTCGAATATGACCGCTATATATTCAGGCTTTAAATCATTTACGAGTTTTAAGAGCATTTTGGTAAATCCGAACACTGCATTTACCGGAGTGCCATCGTCACGATACATTGGTGGCAAGGCGTAATAGGCTCTGAAAATATATCCGGAACCATCTACCAAAATAAGTCTATTAGATTTGTGCAAATTCACCATTATTTTGTAAATGCTTCAAATTTTTTTGAGCAATAAGGACAAACAACTGTGCCGTCTTTTCCGAAAGTTAACCAGATTTGTGGATGTCCCAGTGGACCTCCACCCCCATTACAGGAAACGCGCTCAGTCCTCTGATTGTGGCCTTGGTTTCCAATTTTATTTTCTGGTTTAAACATCAGACTTTTCCTACTTTTTATTTTAATAATGATATTTTTGGAAAAACTCTTTTTAATATTTCCTAGTTCAAATTAACTAACAATAATCATTTTATCAAAAATATCAAAGAAACATGAGTTATTTAGATTGATTTCTTAAAGGATTTACATTTGTTCTAATTAAACACTGGGCAGATAAACATTTTAAACTAGTCAAAAATAACTGTTATGGTATGATGTGTCCAGTATGACATCCCTCCCAAAAACATTTCTGAATATTCCTAATAACAATATAGCGATCCGGCTAGATAGGTTATCAAAAACTTATAAAGCTCATGGACAATCTAATCCAAAAAATGCCTTAAATAATGTAAACCTTGAAATCCCAGTTGGGTGTATTTTTGGCCTTTTAGGGCCAAATGGCGCAGGCAAGTCCACATTGATAAATATTCTTGCAGGAACGGTTATAAAATCGTCTGGAGGTGTAACAGTATGGGGCGAAGATTTGGATAAAAACCCCCGTCAGTGCAGAGCCAATATTGGAATTGTACCACAAGAACTAAATATTGATGTATTTCTTACTCCTCATGAGTCCCTCGAATTCACTGCTGGAATGTATAATATTCCGCATCATGAACGACAAACAAAGGAAATTCTTGAGATGGTTGGACTTACTGAACAAAGCCATGCCTACGCTCGCACACTTTCTGGTGGCATGCGACGAAGGATGCTTGTAGCTAAAGCGATGGTCCACTCTCCACCAATACTGATATTAGATGAACCAACTGCTGGAGTAGACGTGGCTTTACGACAAAAACTCTGGGATAGTGTCCGAAGTTTAAATGATTCAGGTGTCACGATCGTCTTGACTACTCATTATTTAGAAGAGGCTGAGCAGCTTTGTAACCATGTTGCAATTTTAAATAAAGGCGAGGTAATGGTTAGCAAAACTAAAGCTGACCTTCTTAGATCTGCTGGGAGAAAAGATCTAAACGTAACGATTCCAGAAAATCAGCGAAACCAACCTCTGCCGAATGATATAGAAGTTCTAAATCCCATTATCACATCTAATGGATTTACCATTAGATTTAATCCGGAGAGGAGTAGTTCTGGAGAAATCTTAAAAAAAATTGGTAACGCTGGAATTCAAATAATAGATGTAAGTACCTACCAACCTGATCTAGAAGATATTTTTATTGACCTCACCAGCTGATCAAAAAGTTTTATGATCTCTGGATTTTGATAATAAACTTTTGTTATAAAAAACTCAGTTAAGTTAGCTATTACATTTGATAAAATAATCATAATATTTTTCACTGTAGGCATCCGTAGCTCAGCTGGATAGAGCGCTGCCCTCCGAAGGCAGAGGTCAGAGGTTCGAATCCTCTCGGGTGCGCCATTTTTTCCTGAATTAATACAATCTGTTATCGTTTAGGGTAATGGATTCGTTTATGTAAAATGCAGTTTTTGACACAGATTTGACACAGTAAAAGGTCAAGTCGATGGGAAGCGTGCGTAAAAGGGGTAAAACTTGGAATGCTCAAGTAAGGGTCTCAGGTTGGAGAAGTTTTACTAAATCATTCAAGTCCAAATCAGATGCAAATAATTGGATATCCGAACTTGAGCAAAAACTGGCATCTTCTTCAATTCCTAATGCTTCAATTGATAACAAGGTATTATTAAAAGAACTTTTTATGAAGTATGCTGATGAGGTTACCCCTCAGCATAAAGGAAGAATACCAGAAACTTATAGATTAAAGTCTGTCGCTCGAAGTTGGATTGGAGAGTTAAACATCAAATATTTAACTAAACAGCATTTTATTCAGTATCGAGATGATCGGATGAATATTGTGGAAGCAAGTACGGTCGGTTCAGAACTATCCTTAATGAAAAGAGTATTGGATACCGCTTCTAAAAGATGGGGATATGGAATACCTTACAACCCTATTAAGGATATCGAATTCACTCGAGTTTCAAAAACACGTACTAGGCGTCTTAAAACAAATGAAAAAGAACGCCTACTCTCCGCCGCTTGCACTCAGAAAAATATCTATATTGCCTTTATTATTGAATTCGCAATCGAGACGGGAATGCGTCGTTCTGAAATATTAAAACTTGGTTGGACTGATATTGATTTTACAAATGGGTTTGCTTTTCTTTTTGACACTAAAAATGGTGAGGATAGAAAAGTACCTCTCACTAAAAGGTGTGTGAGACTCCTTCAGAAGGTGCCTCAGGTTCATGAAAAAGTATTTCCTATTACTGCGAACTGTTTACGTCTTGCATGGGGCAGAGCACGCGCAAAAGCAGAGATAAAGGATTTGCGATTCCATGATTTGAGGCATGAGGCAATTTCAAGATTCTTTGAAATGGGGATGTCGGTTCCGGAGGTTGCGCTCATATCTGGGCATAAAGATGTGCGGCAGTTGCTTCGATACACTCACTTGAATCCAACCAATATATTTAAGAAGTATGAAGCGTTTTAGGTAATTGTTCCAGATCCTCCCTCTTATCTTGCAGGAGAACTTAGGGCATAATCTTGCCATTTTATTTTTGCTTTATTATGCTTAACTATGGAGAGTAAATTTAATTGACAACACACAAACGAGCATGTGATTTCTTATCTGAATTTTTCCAAGAATTTGTGAGTAGCATAAGGGAAACACACGAACCAGAATTAAAGTCGCTATACTTAAAAAAAAGCGTGTGCCTAGGTGAATATTCACCTTTATTAAATATCGAGCATGACGTTTGCTCGCTAGGTATGGGAAAACCGAAAAAGAAATATGACTTAATATTTTTAAACCCCTCTTTTTCAAAAATTATCTCTAATTCTAAAGATGACCCATACATAAACCAAATCAGCGGACGCTTAGATTGTCTAACACAAAATGGTATATCTTTTGTTCTAATGCCAAGTTATGAAATTTCTTTATCGAACAAAAATTTTGTTAAAAAATTGGGTGAAAAAGGATTTTACATCAATGGAGTGTTAAGATTGCCGGAGGGTTTTCTACGACCTGATACTGGAATAAGACCGCTTTTGGTATGCGTTACAAGAAAGGAAACTCCCTATTCTCTTTTTGCAGAATTTGAAGGTTGGGAAGCAAACTTGTTCGATCAATTTAGCGGATTATGTGTAAATTTGTTAAATATAATTTTTCTAGATTGGAACCAATTAGAAACAGTCCAAATAGACGAACCAATAGTGACCAATGAAACGGATGATATTGAAGGGGAAGATTTATGGAATGGTATCTATTCTGACTTTGACGAATTTATTGGTTTCGAATATTGGAAAATAAATGATGAATTAGAGAGAATAAATTCGGATTATAAGCATTTCAAACCATATAAATTTTTAGATTTGATCAAACAAATGAAGATTATTCGCTCTGGTGAGACGCATAATGGCATAAATGAAAATTGTATTTATCTTCCAATTATTGGAAATCAAGAAGTCATTTCAAGTATTTCAGAATTTAAAATAAAACCCCACAATTACGCTCAAATATTGTTGGACACGATGATAGTGGATCGTGATTATTTAATCTCATTCTTGAATTCTAAAATAGGTCAATTGAAAATTAATGCCGCTAAAAATATAAGTAACCAAGTAATCCCGAAACTATCAAAAGCGAAAATTGAAAATATAGAGATTAGAATACCAGATTTACAGACGCAAAAAAAACTACTTGAAGGTGTGACAAAAGTAAAAAAAATTTACTCTACGGTAGAGAGAATAAAAAATGATATTGAATTGAATCCTCTCTCATCCAAGGACATTGAAAAATTAGACGCAATTTTAAACTCCATGAGTGAATTTTCTATCCAAGATTTGTTACGAAAGACAATCTCTATTGGTGAGAACAAAACAACAGAATTCAAAGAAACATTATCATTAGATAAAAAGACCCAACAAAAGAATAAATTACTTGAGCACTCAGCACTCAAAAATATTGTTGGTTTTTTGAATTCTGATGGAGGGACTTTGCTTGTTGGTGTATCTGACAACAAAGAAATTACGGGTATTAACGATGAAATTCAAAAATTCCATAAATCTGAAGATAAATTTTTACTTCACTTCAAGAACCTTTTTAAGCGTTCCATAGGTGAGGAATTTTACAATTTTTATGAAACTCAATTAATTTACATCAGTGAAAAAATTGTACTAAGAGTAGATGTGACACCCTCGGATAAAGAAGTGTTTCTAGACGGCAAAGAATTCTTTGTCAGGACTAACCCATCCACGGATAAACTTGAAGGAGCAAAACTTTTAGAATATTGCAAAAGACGCTTTTCTCCGTCATAGGTGGCAATTTGTCTCAGAAAAAATCAAATATATCCGAAAATATGACCTTATAATAAATTCACCACTTTCCTCTGACTTTCACTATCACTTTCAATTTATCACTGAGTGGTTTGAAGTGGTGAGTGACCTACCATTTAAATTATAATTAAATTTTGATAAAGTGGAGGTATGAAACATATCCTCTCTACCATTACTGTATTATTCATTCTCCTCACTCCAATTCATTTATCCATTCCGCACTTTTTGGATAGTAGGTGTAATAACCGAGGTGAGGAATTGAAATTAATTTTACGTTTGTAAGAATAAAATTTTGACTTTTGAGATGAAGACTCCCTTCAAACATCTGACAACTCAATCGTTCAGTTAATTGTAAATACGATTTTTCATTATTCCTTTCTGAAACTAACTTTTTCTTAATGAAATTTCTTGGTGTGGACCCGTTGCACAAAATGTATTTTGGTTTAACAACAGATAAAATATAATCGTGAACTCTCCAGCACAAGCGGTTGTCTTTTTCTCGGTCTCCTTCGTAACTAGTCTCCATTTTTGATCGAACAAAACATAGGTTTGTGGAGCACGTTTTTCTTAGATCCACGTTGATATCTTTAAACAGACTTTTTATATTGCGCTGATTCTCTTGTTGACCGGGGGGTGAAACGGTCTGTGTATATTTGCTTATCCATTCCCCATCAAAGTATTCATTGAAGTCTTCTTGTCCCCTCAACAGTTGATTTTCAATGGTATCGTTACTGCTGAACTGATCGTTATGACCGCCGGGGTTTGACCCCAAAAAATACCAGTCACCTTTTGATAAAGTTTTGTTTCCAGAATATAAAAGAGCACCGCCTCGTTTACCGAGGTCAGTATCCTTCAGAATGTCGAGAATTTTCCTAATGTGGTCTTCCATACTTTTCCAATTTATTTAAGAAGTTTTGAACACCCCTGTCATGTTCCGACAATATTTGTCGAAGTGTGGTTTCTTCTTTTGGATTTATTTTAGATGCTAACTCTATTTGTTTTCCTATCTGTTCCATATTTTCGTACAATTTTTTTTGTTTTTTCAAAACCTCAGTATCCGCAACTTTGAAAAGAATTAACACTGTTTCTAAATAAACACTTGCTATTTGCTCATGAGAATTAGATTTTGTCGAAAGTCTTACTCGCCTCCAATCGACCTCTGGTTCAGGTTCATCCCACACTTTCTGCCTGCAGAGCATTCTTACAGAACTCGTTGGCGAAACGTGAGTATGGTTAGAAAGAATGTCATAGGTTAACTGTATTCCTAAACCAGAATATTTCTTATCAAAATGACGAAGCGCAGAACTTATATGCTCTGCTCTAGTAGAAAACTTTTTCTCACCCGTAATTTTATCTCCTACCTCAACAAAATAAATTCGTTCCCCCATACAAAAAGAATGCAAGAGTAATCGGATTGCAAAGCGGTCATTTTTTTTGATGTTACCTTGAAGTTTGTCGTTAAAGAAACAGAGCATAGCAATGTGCTCAATACACAATCTAAGGATTGAAATTGCTGCGATATAATTTCTGTTATTAATGAATTTTATCGAGTCTTTAATAAACTCGTAAATTTTAATCGATAAACCATTTATGATTATTTTGGTCTGAGTGGTGACAATATAAATGTCTTCGTCAACACCAAAATCACGATTTTCTATTGAACTTATCCTTTTGGAAAAATGGTCGCGCAATTCTGCAGGGTCAGGTAAAGGTTTCTGCAACCAATATCGAGATTGCAATTTCTTAAAATTTTTAAACTCGTCAGGCATTTTATCCATCCCTATTTCTCATTCTCATAACACCATCGTCTTACTATTTGTTGTTAATCCAAGGGATGGTGCGAAGTAAGTAGTTCCGAATAAGTAAG
>CABYPW010000002.1 GCA_902520885.1 uncultured SAR116 cluster alpha proteobacterium | reverse complement strand
TGGAGTAACAATTCGAAGTTGTCTGACCTTAGCGGTGCAAGCTGATGGTTCAGAAATTACAACTATAGAAGGATATGAAACTGATAAAAATGCATCAGATCTTATTAAAAACTTCCATACAAGAAATGCCTTACAATGTGGTTATTGTACCCCAGGAATGCTTGCTTCATCCATCGAGTATATTGAGCAAGGTAATCCAGCTGATAGAGAATTAGTAAAACAACACATATCAGGAAATTATTGCAGGTGCACCGGTTACCAAGCAATAGTTGATGCTATTTGCACAACAATAGAAGAGAGGCAAAATTAATGACTGGTCCAGCAACTGTTTTTGATAAGCCAACAGACTATATTGGAAAGTCTATTCCAAGATCAGATGCTTCGCGTCTGCTGAGAGGGAAAGGTCATTATGTAGATGATATTCAGCTACCTAGAATGGTGCATGCCGTTTTTTTAAGATCTCCTCACGCGCATGCAAAAATTATTTCAATTGATATTAAAGAGGCAGAAAAAGCAAAAGGTGTTATAGCTATTTATACGGGTAACGACATAGCAAAGCATGTAGAACCTTATGTTGGTGTGTTAAGTCATTTACCTGGTTTAAGATCGCCAGCCCAATATCCATTGGCTGTGGACGTTGCGCGTTGGCAAGGTGAACCAGTTGCTGTAGTTGTTTGTTCCTCAAGGGCTTTAGGCGAGGACGCTATAGAATTGATCAATATTAGTTATGAACCATTGCCAGCTGTAACTGATACACTGGATGCCATGTCTTCAGAATCTCCCCTTATTCATAGAGAATATGACAGTAATTTAGCATGGAAGCGTGAGGTTGAGGTTGGCAGCCTAGATGAGGCACTTTCGGGTGATGATGTAGTCGTAGTCGAAAAACAAATGAAATTCGGCAGACATACAGGAGTTACATTGGAAACACGAGCTACTGTTTGTAACTATGTTTCGGGAGATGATGAGCTAATAATGTACTATGCAGGTCAAGCACCACACATGTTACAATTTATATTAGCTAAGCATCTCAATATGTTAGAAGAAAACGTTCGTGTTGTAGCTCATGATGTGGGTGGTTCTTTTGGGATAAAAGTGCATACCTATGGTGATGAAATCGCAACAGCAATAATTGCTAAGTTATTAAAAAGGCCGGTAAAATTCACAGCCGATAGACTTGAAAGTTTTGTTACTGACATTCACGCTCGAGACCACGTTGTTAATGCTAAGATAGGTGTTCGAAAAGATGGGAGTATTGTTGGAATGGGGTTTAATGATTTTACAGGGATTGGACCGTTTTCTATGTATCCCAGAACATCCGCAATAGAGTGCAATCAAATACTAAACCTAACTGGTGCTCCGTATCAGTTTGAGCATTATCACGCAGTTGGCAATGTTGTATTTCAAAATAAAACTTTAATGTGTCAATATAGAGCAGTTGGTCATCCTATAGCAATGGCGATTTCAGATTGTATGCTTGAGGAAGCAGCTCGAGTTATCGGGATGGATCCAGTTCAAATAAGGAAAAAAAATCTTATCCCAGATGATGCTTATCCCACAAAATCTGCAACAGGGATGCGTTTTGATGATTTATCACATCATGCATGTCTAGATAAATTATTGGAAATATTGGATTATGATAAGTTGCTTTTAGACCAAGAAGAGCATAGAAAAAGAGGAATTTATCGGGGAATTGGTTTTGTCTCTTTGGTAGAGGTTACAAACCCATCTCCAATGTTTTACGGAATCGGTGGTGCGCCAATAGCATCTCAGGACGGAGCAACTGTGCGACTTGATGCAGCAGGAGCTCTTCATATTTCATCATCTGTTACCGAACAAGGGCAGGGAACCAATGCTATCTTGCAGCAAATTGCAGCTGATGTGTTCGGCGTTTCCATTGAGCGTGTTAAGGTTACAACTGGAGATACTGCTACAGTGCCTTATGGTGGCGGTACATGGGCATCAAGAGGAGCAGGGATCGGTGGAGAAGCAATGCTTCAGGCGGCTTATGCTCTAAAAGAACAAGTATTAAGTACAGCAGCGGTTATATTACAGGCAAAAGCTGAGGAGCTAGATATTTCTTCTGGAGAAGTTGTTTTGAAATCTTCAGGAGAACAAAAAATCTCTTTAGGCGATTTAGCGAAGATTGTTTATTACCGTGGTAACGAGTTACCAAACGACCTTCAGCCCGAATTAATTGCTACTCGTCATTACCGAGTTACAGATTTTCCATTTGTGTTTACGAACGGTGCTATGGCTGCTCATGTCGAAGTTGATACAAATACTGGTTTAATAAAAATTCTGCATTTTTGGGCTGTAGAGGATTGTGGTAGAGTTCTTAATCCTCAACTTGTTGATGACCAAATTCGAGGGGGAGTAGTTCAAGGTATTGGAGGTGCACTGTATGAAGAATGTGTTTATGATGCTGATGGGCAAATGCAAAATGCTAGCATGGCAGATTATTTGGTGCCTATGGCTAGTGAAATGCCAGAAATAACGGTTGCTCATGTTGAAACATTCACTAAAACCTCTGTTTTAGGTGCAAAGGGAGCAGGGGAAGCGGGTACTGGTGGTGCCCCTGCTGCTATCATGAATGCAGTCAATAATGCGCTTTCACCCCTTAATTGTGGAATATGGCAAATGCCAATGACGCCAGAACGGGTTTTACGAGCATTAGGCAAAATCTGAAAATGAAAAGAAATAAAATTAAGGTATCAGTTTTTATTTTTCTGAATTAATTCATATACCTATTTGGTTGTATTTCTTGCCATGCTATTGAACTAATCTCTTCTTTTAGCAATTTTAAGAAGAAAGTGGCCTGGGGTGTTAATGACCTACCTATGGGTTCTATAATCACAAAATCGGAGTATATATTTGGTTCGCATATTGGGTTTATATGTCTCAAATTAGAATGAGTATCAGGCACGCATATTAAATATGGAAGAATAGTTACCCAGTCTGTTGACCCTACTAATTCTAAGGTTCCAATCATAGAATCCATTTCCATAATGTTTGCAATCTCTATTGAATGAGCTGTAAAATAATCCTCTAATTTAATTCGTCGGATATTTGCTTTTGTAGGTAAAACTATTTTCAGTGGTGCAAGATTTTTTAAAGAAATTTCTTCTCCTTGATTGTTTCCAAACGATGGAGATGAGACTAAAACTTCTCGGTCTCTTACTAAATTTGAATATTTTATTCCCTGAGTTCCAGTCATTACAGGAACTAATGCAAAATCTAGTTCTCCTGCTTTTACCATATCTGTAAGGCTACCACTATATGATTCAACTATACTTATTTCTATATTTGGATGTGTTGTCGAAATTGATTTTAAAACAGGAGCCAATGCAGCCCTCGTGAAAGTGGGCATTAGACCAGCATTAACCTTTCCAGAAAGGCCTTTTCCTGCGTTCATTGCCTCTTGTTCAGCTGTTTTTAAAGTTCGGATAGCTTCAACAGATTTTTTGTAAAAACCGTGACATATGGTGGTAGGAATAACTCCATTAGTATTTCTGGTAAATAGGTTAATTCCTAATTCTTTTTCTATCGCGCTTATGTGTTGAGAAATTCCGGATTGAGTTGCATTTTCTCGCTCTGATGCTGCAGTAAAAGACCCTTCCTCATAAACCGCGATTAGAGAATTCAGCTGACGAAGTGAAGCCATATTTATCATCCGTTTGAATAAAATGAGTGTTTAACATTGGTATAATAAAAAATTATACCATATGTAAAATAATATTATTTTATTTTGATAAAAAAAACATATATATAATATCAAAATATTGAATAACTGGTGCCGGCTTAAATTTAAAGGATCATATAATATGGAAATTGGTTTTTTTACGATGCCTATACACCCAGTCAATAAAGATTGGCGTGTTAGTTTAAAAGAAGATAGAGAGGCGTTCTTGCTCGCAGATGAGCTCGGTTTTTCAGAGGCTTACGTAGGTGAACATGTTACAGACGCGGCAGAAAATATTACTTCTTGCGCAATGTTTGTCGCGTCACTAGCTGCCGATACAAAACAAATACGTCTTGGCACAGGTACTGTTAATTTACCTAACTCACATCCTGCCCATGTTGCTGGTCAAGTGGCAATGTTAGACCATATGTTAGATGGAAGGTTAAATTTTGGAATTTCTCCTGGTGGTTTAGCATCAGACGCTGAGGTTTTTGGTACGTTAGATAATAATCGAAATGAAATGTTTTTAGAAGGTATAGATATTGTTCTTAAAATTTGGGAATCTGAGGCTCCCTACAATATCGAAGGTAAGTATTGGAAGGTTACTACTGAAAGAACGTCTTTAACGGACATAGGGCAGGGCATAATGGCCAAGCCATTGCAGAAACCGCATCCACCGATTGTGGTAACCGCTGTTGCACCTTTTTCCAAAGGTGTAACAGAGGCAGCTGCTAGAGGGTGGGAGCCTATTAGTGCTAATTTCTTGATGCCTCAATGGGTAAAGACGCATTGGCCAAAATACGTAGAGGGTTGTCATCGAGTTGGTAGGCCTGCTGACCCAGCAAACTGGCGCGTGGCAAAATCAGTATTTGTTGCTGACGATTTAGCTACCGCTAAAGAATATGCATTAGGGCCAGATAGTCCCTATGTCTTTTATTATAATCAGTTATTGACTAAGATGCGCAAACATAATCGAGTTGAGCTTTTTAAAACTTACCGCGAACAGCCAGATGACGAAGTTACACTTGAAGATGTGTGTAATAAACTCATTATATGGGGAACACCTGATAAAGTCACTGATGAGATTTTGGAGTTTCAGGATGAGGTGGGAGAGTTTGGCACCCTCCTTTATGCTGGTAAAGATTGGGCATCTCCTGAATTAGCAAGACGTTCTATGATTTTGGCTGCAGAAAAAGTAATTCCTGATGTTACCTCTGCTAGTTCAGATGTCGGAAATAATAAGACAGCAGCAGAATAAACCATTATTGTGTATAAAATATTTTTATAAATATAGACTCTTCCAAAGGGAGAGTCTTTTTATTTTATTTTGTTAATTCTCTTTAAACTAGCTTAAAAAATAAAATTTATAGTTTTTATGCTCTTTAGATAAAAACCAGCATTGAATTGTATTTCCGTTGGCATTATAAGCGGTTATAGATAAGGTTTAAAACGCCATTTATGAGTTACTAAATGAACAATCAATCATTTAACAAAGCTAGAAAAATCATGCTAGAAAGTCAGATTAGGCCAAATAAAGTTATTGATGAGATGGTTTTATCCGCTTTTGCCAACATACCACGAGAGATATTTGTTCATAAATCGATGCAAGACATTGCGTATATAGATGAAGATTTACCTCTCAGTAATGGAAGATATTTGATGGAGCCAATGGTTTTAGCTAGACTAATACAATCTTTAGAATTAAATGAATCTGACAATGTCATGATCATCGGTATTGGAACAGGTTACAGCGTTGCAATTATTTCTCAAATAGTAACATCCGTAATTGGTATTGAATCCAGGGCAACATTAATACAAAAAGCAGAAAATAATTTGACTGAGCTTGATATTACAAACGCAGTTTTATTTAAAGAAAGACTTCAAGACGGTTTTAGTAAAGAGTCTCCATATAATGCCATTTTAATTGATGGCGGAATTAGTTTTATTCCAGAAAGTATTTTAGATCAGCTTTCGAATAATGGTAAACTTGTATCAATTTATAGGCCAAATATCGAAACTGCTGGTGAAGCGAGTATTTGGATACGTTCTGGGACAAAATTTTCAAGAAAATGTTTATTTAATGCGCAGGTGCCCACACTCGAAGAATTCAGAGCTAAGCCAGAATTTATTTTCTGAAATTCCTGTAACTTAAGAGGAAAGCATTGGAGTAGAAAGGAATATGATGTGTTTTTAAAAGGCAGGTTTGCTCCAAATAATTTTATGGTTTCCCTCGTTGTCGTAATATACAGTATTTCGGGCTCTCCTTGTTTTGTTAAAGCTGATAGTTTTGAAAGTGCATTGGTTGACGGAATGGCAAACGCTAACCTTTTAGCTATTTCTAGGCAGGATTATATTACCGCTCGTCAAGAACTGATAATCGCAGCTAGTGACGAGGATTTAAGTGGTAAACTGTCTTTTTCTCAAAGCCAAACCTTTTATGAACGCCCCAACCAAGTTGATAACACTTACAATGATGCAACGCTTGCAGGTGCAATAACTTTCACGAAACAATTATATAATTTTGGAGAAACAAAGGTAAAAAAGGATGCCGCTTTATTATCTTTAGAAATTGCTAAAGCAAGTTATTTCGTCACCGAGCAAGCAGTTCTGATGTCCATTATCCAGACGTATCTTAACGTAATCCAATCGAAAGAAGAAGTTGATTTATTTGAAAGTAACTTCAATAGGCTTACACGACAAACTGAAGCTGAAAAATTAAGGGTTGAGGCAGGTGTGTCAACTAATGCTAATTTAGCCTTGTCAAATTCAAAATTACTCAGTTCACGTTCAGAATTAGTTGCTGCTAAAGCTGTTTATGAAAATGTTGTTGAAGAATATGAATCTTTGATAGGGACCCCTCCAATAAATCTCACTGAGCCGGACCTGCCAAATATTATTCCAATAAAAGTTAAATTAAGCGAAAATAACGCATATAAATACCATCCATCTTTAATTCTTGCAGTCGCTAATAAAGACTTAGCTGCTTTACAACAAAAAATTTTAATTAAGTCTCTTGGCCCTTCTGTTGACTTTTCTCTTTCAGCAAACAATCGAAATACAAGTGGAGTTTCTTCATCTGATGGAAGCGAGCTTTCTGCTACTATATCTATGACAATGCCAATATTAGTAACACCTTCAAGCAAAGCCCAATCACAAAAATTGATTTCTAATCTTATGGCTGCTCAAATCAACACTGATGAGGCAAAGCGCACTGTGGGTTTAACAGCTCGCGCTGGGTTTAGAAATTACATTTCCGCAAAAATTCAGCTTAAAGCTGCAGCCTCGGAAGTGGAGGCGTATCGTTTAGTGGTGGAAGCGACCAAGGCCGAAGTTGAATTTGGAAATAAAACAATTCTCGATCAATTAGATGCCGAAGATAATCTTAAAAATGCAATTCTAAGGGAAATGCGAGCTAATCATTCCATGTTGTTAAACGGTTATAAGTTATTACAAGCCATGGGAACCCTTACGCCTGAAAATTTAGGAATAGGAGAAAGATTTATTTCGCTTGAGAAATTGGAAGATCCAGAGTCAGAATTAAAATCATTCTTGTCTGTATTTAGAAACTAAAACTTATAATATTTAATATTTTTTCCGTAGCTAAAAGTTGAATGTTTAGATGTTAGATAAAATCTATAACCCTGAATTAATCGAAAATAAGTGGTACGAAGCTTCAGAAAAGGCTGGTGCGTTTTCTTGCGATCCTAATGGAAAAATCGAGCCCTACACTATAATGATGCCACCCCCAAATGTTACCGGCTCTCTTCATATGGGACATGCGCTTACTTTTACCTTGCAAGATGTGCTGATACGTTATTTTCGAAAACTGGGTAGAGACGTATTATGGCAACCAGGAATGGATCATGCTGGGATTGCCACGCAGATGGTAGTAGAACGGAAGCTAGCAGATGAAAATGTAAATAGACATGATTTAGGCCGTGAAAAATTTATTGATAAAGTTTGGGAATGGAAGTCTGAATCTGGGGGAACCATAGTACATCAGCAGAGACATTTGGGTATAACACCTGATTGGCCGAGAAGCCGGTTTACGCTAGACGAAGGTTTATCTCTTGCCGTGAATAAAGTTTTTGTTTCTTTGTATAAACAAAATTTAATTTATAAGGATAAAAGGTTAGTAAATTGGGATCCAAAGCTTCAAACAGCGATTTCTGACCTTGAGGTTGAACAAAAGGAAATTGAAGGTAGTATGTGGTCATTAAGGTATCCACTTAAATCTGATCCCAATAAATTTATTACTGTTGCAACAACCCGGCCAGAAACAATTCTGGGGGATACGGCGGTGGTTGTAAATCCTGAGGATACCAGATATAACGAATTGATTGGTAAAACCGTTATCCTTCCGCTAGTCAATAGAGAAATACCCATTATTGCAGACAGCTATTCCGATATGGAAAAAGGAACCGGTGCTGTAAAAATCACACCTGCTCACGATTTTAATGATTTTGAAGTTGGTAGAAGGCATAATCTAGAATTAATTAATATATTTGACGCTCATGCCTGTATTAATGATAATGCACCTGATCGATTTAGAGGTTTAGATAGATTCAAAGCCAGAGAGATAATTATAGAAGAGCTAGATTCTCTAGGATTATTAGGTGAAATATCACCCAATCGTCACTCAGTTCCTCATGGAGACCGTTCTGGTGTGATTGTTGAACCTTGGCTTATGGATCAGTGGTATGTAGATGCTAAAACTCTTGCAAAACCTGCTATTGAAGCAGTTGAAAGTGGAAAAACTAGATTTCTACCAAATCATTGGGAAAAAACATATTTTGAGTGGATGCGTAATATTCAACCTTGGTGTGTTTCTAGACAATTGTGGTGGGGACACCGTATACCTGTATGGTATGGCCCTGATGGTATAGCGTTTGTAGAAGAAACGGAAGAAGAAGCCCAAAAATCAGCAGATAAGCATTATAAAAAATCTGTGCCTATTAGTCGTGACGAGGATGTTCTTGATACCTGGTTTTCCTCTGCTTTGTGGCCTTTCTCTACTTTGGGATGGCCTCATTCTTCAATCGAACTAGAAAAATATTATCCTGGTGACGTGCTCGTTACTGGCTTTGATATAATTTTCTTTTGGGTTGCGAGAATGATGATGATGAGCATGCATTTTATGAATGGTAAGGTTCCATTCAAAGATGTTTATATACATGCTCTTGTTCGTGATGAAAAAGGCCAGAAAATGTCTAAATCAAAAGGTAATGTTCTAGATCCTTTAGATTTAACTCAGAAATTTGGTTCTGACGCACTAAGGTTTACTTTAACCGCAATGGCAGCACAGGGACGTGACATAAAGTTATCAGAAACTAAAATTGAAGGTTACCGCAACTTTGCAACAAAAATTTGGAATGCTGCTCGTTTTCTTGAGTTTCATTCACTAAACGGCAAAACAGAAAAACCTGACATGGTCTCTTTGCCAGTTAATAAATGGATTTTATTTGAGCTTGATAACCTAATTTCTTCTTTTGATAAATCTATTGCTGCTTATAGATTTAATGAAGCAGCTGACAAATTATATCAATTTATATGGAATTTTTATTGTGATTGGTACTTAGAATTCATCAAACCAGATATTGACACAGTAATTGAAACAAGAAAAGTTGCTCCCTTTGTTTTGCATGAGGCTATTGGGCTGTTGAACCCTATTATGCCATTCATTACAGAAGAGCTGAATAAGCAAATATTTGACTCTGATAGTTTATTAATTTCTCTACCAAATCCAATAGTAACAAATTTAGGAGCTAACGACACGCAAATATCTATGGTTATTGACCTTATTTCAGAAATAAGAGCAATAAGATCAGAGATGAATATTCCTTTATCTTCTCGGCCTGACTTACTGATAAGAGCTGCAGCAAAGCCACAACTAGATGTGATTGAGTCAATGAGAACTTCTTTGGTAAAATTGGCAAGAATTAATAATTTTTTTGAAATTAAAAAGGAATTCCCAGCAGATACCGCTGTTTCAAATCTTCATGGCTTTGATATTGGTTTGCCCCTTACTGGAATATTAGATTTTAAGGTAGAAAGTGCCCGTCTGAATAAAGAAATTAATTTATCTCAGGCGGAGGTAAAAAAGCTATCTAAAAAATTATCAAATGCCGGTTTTATTGGTAAAGCGCCTCGTCAGGTAATTGACGAAAATAAAAGGCGTTTAGAGGTAGAGCTATGCAAAATTGAGGCGTTACAGAATGCGTTGAAACGTCTTTGTTGAATTTAAAATAGTAAAGAATATTAGAAATTATCCCAAAGGTTTAAAAAAATGATTAAAAATACGCGTACTGTTCTAATAGATACAAACCCTGGAAGAAATTCTCAAACTTATGGAATAGCGAGGGAACTTGGCACAAATGTTGAGCTTATTCACGAGCCTTCGGTTGGAGTAATCGGTAATAAAGGTGACTCTCAATGCTACTTAGGCGTATTAACCAAAGTGCAAGCAATTCATGAAGTACTTAAAGCCCGAATAGGCTTAGCACAAGATAAAATGAGATTTAGGCTAATTCAGCCTGAATTTACGGTTGCTACATCAGATGGAATAAGAAATGGCACTAAAGAGATGCGTTATTCTCTTATTGGAAGAGAAGTTACTAATGACTCATTATGTGAGCATTTAAGTGCAACTGGTCTTGAGGGATTAATAGCGGTTGTTGCATGTGATAAACCTCCCGTAGGTACATTGTCAGCAGTTCTTGAACATAACCGACCTGCAATTATAATGTCTGATGGTTCAATAACGCCTGGCAAAAACTCTATAACTGGTGATCCAATTGATATTATAAGCAGTTATCAGATCGCAGGAAGTGATGATGAAGATTTAAAAAGAAGAATCTCTCTTGAATCTTGCCCTGGTTTTGGAAGTTGCGGTGGAATGTTCACCTATAATACTATGCAAACTTTTCTTGGTGTTGTGGGGATGGAGCCATTACATATGGTTTCACCTGCATCACAAGATCAAAAAAGAATTGAAAAATTTCCAATAGAATTAGTGTCTTATCTTGAAAAATTAATCAAAAATAATATTACTCCCAGGGATATTGTAAATCGGGACTCTATTAGAAACGCCATAATAGTTGCTATGTCCGTGGGTGGCTCCACAAATGTTATGTTGCATGCTCCTGAAATTGCCAGAGCTGCGGGCTATAAAGATTTTTATTCAGATATCATGAGTGCAGACGAGTTTAATCATTTATCTCAAAATGTTGTCCCTGTAATTGTAAATGCGCGGCCTTTTGGTAGATATTCAATGGTAGATATTGATGATAAAGGGGGAATTCAAGTTTTTGTAAAAGACTTATTAGATGCAGGACTTCTGAAAGGTGATGTTATGACTTGTACTGGTATGACATTGGCTGAGCAAGTAGAAAGTTTGTCGCCTAAGCTACCCGACGGAGATGTGATATATTCCGTTCAAAATCCATTTAAACAGACTGGTGGTCTTCGTCTGCTTGGTGGAAATTTATCTCCAGAATACAGTGCTGTATTGAAATTAGCAGGTGTAGAGGGTGGCCTTGAAAATAATTTATTCAAAGGTTTTGCCAGAGTCTTTAATGGAGAAGACGATCTGCTTAAATTTTTAGACTCGACGCCAGATAAATTACAAAATAATGATATGATTGTAGTAAGGTATGAGGGCCCAGTTGGTGGCCCTGGAATGCCAGAGATGCTCGACTCAACTTCAAGAATAACAGCTATTTGTCGGGACAAGAATATTGTTGTTGGATTGATGACGGACGGACGGTTTTCAGGGGGCTCAGTTGGTCTTGTAATTGGACATGTTGGTCCAGAGGCAGCAATTGGAGGGCCAATAGCTCTCATTGAAAATGGTGATGAGATAGAGGTAAATCTGAATATTAACCAAATTAACTGCAAACAGCTTCAAAATACCAGTACGTATCAAGAAAGATTTGACAAATGGAAAAGTGAGATAGACCTTAGCACAGGCGTTCATCCTTTTGCAGGCCAAGCAGATACAAGGCTCTTGAATAGAATGCGTAAGTCAGCAGTATCTGCTATTCATGGTGCAGGAATGCATCCGAATAGTGTTTTATTTGTTTGTGACCCAAGACAAGTGGAGTTTTCAAATTTTAAGCCCACTAATAAATTTAAAAATTCATAAAATTATAAATAAAGTCGATCTAAGTTTAACTAATAACTTCAGTTAATTGTTTTAAAATATTGACTATTTTGATTAATTAATAATTTTTTACGAAATATAAGCTAAATTATCAAATGGTAACATTAATCAGTAAAACATAAATAAGTTAGCTTCTTTTAAAAGAAGATTATAGTAGACATGTCAAATGTAAGTAAAATAGGACTAGTTTAATTTACTTGTTTATAACGACAAATCACACCATATCGGAGTGTGGTCAGATGGTTTAACTAAACCTCTAGGATTCCTATCAACTTGACAGTCAATTAGATTGTTTGCGGCTTCAGGTGAAAGCAAAAGATGGTCAATTCTAATACCATTATCTTTTTGCCATGCACCCTGCTGATAGTCCCAAAATGTGTAATGAGCTCCTTTAGGATTTATTTGTCTAAGAGCATCTAAATAACCCAAGTTACAAATTGCATAAAATTTTTTTCGAGACTCCCTCCGGTATAAGGCATCATCCTCCCATAATGAAGGTTCATAGCAATCAATAGGCTGGGGGATTACATTGAAATCCCCTCCTAAAACAACAGGATTTTCTTGATGAAATAAGTATTTGGCTCTGTCATAAAGACGGTCCATCCATGCTAATTTATATTCAAACTTTGGGCCAGGAAATGGATTGCCATTTGGTAAATAAATACTTGCTAATGTTACCCCCTCAATTTGAGCTTCTATATACCTTGCCTGCTCATCTGCATCAGCACCAGCAAGGCCAATTTGAGTTACCTTAATATCTTTTTTTGAGGCAATGGCAACGCCGTTAAAGGTTTTCTGGCCGTGCGTAACAACTTGCCATCCGATGTCTTCGAATGAATTTTTTGGGAAATTTTCATCCAATGTCTTGATCTCCTGAATTAAAAGAACATCCATTGATGAATTTTGACAATAATTTAACACATGCTCTAATCTGGCTTTGATCGAATTTACGTTCCAGCTAGCAATTTTCATTATGTTTGAGCCGCCGTTAAAAAGTTAATTGGAATAGGTAAAGTTATATTGAGAATGATGTTCCGCATCCACAGGAAGCAGTAGCATTTGGATTATTGACTTTAAAAAACGAGCCTAATAATTCCTCGACATAGTCCAATTCTGCACCGTGCAGAAACCCCTGTGATATGTCATCCACTAAAATTTTTACTCCATATGCGCTTATTTCAATATCATCGTTTCGTTTTTTGCTATCAAAATCAAATTTATATTGAAAACCAGAGCAACCGCCACCGTCTACGCTAACTCTGAAGTATGGCGCTTTCTCAAAATCACCTAATCGTTTAATTTGTTTTGCAGCTGATTTAGTCAAATTTAAATTAAGGGTCATAAAAAGCGTCCATTCAATTTGTTAAACATCTTTAATATGAATGTTTAAAATTTTTAAATCAAGGTTCTAGTTACTTGCTCTACGACGTATCGCATCGTATAACGTGCTTAAATTGCCATAAACCCCTTAATCCACGGTTTTAAAATAGAGTTATGCACAACGTAATTATCAATTATGCGCCATATGCTTGCAGAAAAATGCAGATGGACCGCTTGTTCGTTGAAGGTGCTTCTGAAAAACGAATTAGCCATCAAAGGACCGATTTCCAACGCGATAGAGATAGAATTGTTCATGCATCAGCCTTCAGACGGCTACAATATAAAACACAAGTTTTTGTATATCATGAAGGTGATTATTTTAGAACGAGATTAACTCACTCAATAGAAGTTGCTCAGATAGCAAGAACTATAGCACGCTCTCTAAGGTTTAATGAAGATTTATCTGAAGCTATTTCACTTGCACATGATTTAGGACATACTCCCTTTGGTCATGCAGGCGAGAATGCTTTGCAAGAAGTTATGAATAATTTGGGTGGATTTGATCATAATGAGCAAACTCTTCGAATTTTGTGCTTTTTAGAAAACAGATATGCGAATTTTGATGGATTAAATTTAACATGGGAAACATTAGAGGGTATTGCAAAACATAATGGTCCAGTATCCCCACGAAATCAAAGACCAACTCTAAAGAAACTTAATAAATTATATGATTTTAGACTCGAAAGTTATGCTTCCGGCGAAGCCCAAATAGCAAATTTATCGGATGATATTGCCTATTTATCACATGATATTGATGATGGATTACGAGCCGAATTATTCACCATTAAACACCTTTCTGAGCTTCCTATTATTTCTGATATTCTGCAAACTATTTATGCTGAACATCCAGATTTACACCCTGATAGGCTCGTTAATGAGTTAACCCGTAGATTGATATCAATTTTTGTTAATGACTTGATAATTAATTCTTCGAATTTACTAGATGCAACTGCTCCCAAAACATCTGATGATATTCGCAGTGCTGGGCAGGCTCTCATTTCTCACTCTGAATCTATGAAAAAAATTCTGTCGGAGATTCGTGAATTTTTATTTACAAATATGTATAGGCATTATCGAGTGAATAGAATGACTAGTAAAGCAAGGAAATTACTTAAGGATTTATTTAAAGAATTTTTTGAAAGTCCATTTTTACTTCCCAGTTATTGGCAAAATAAGATTTATTATAAATCTAACTCAAAGAAAGTGGAATATCATAATGCAAGGGTCATTGCCGATTATATTGCATCATTAACAGATAGGGAAGCAATTCTAGAACATGACAGATTATTTAATTTGTCTACGAATAAGGATAAAATATGAATATTTTCAGAGAATTTGAAGATAAAATTAAGATATATTATAAGATAATTTCTAAACAGAACAATTACCCTAATAACCTAGACTTATCAAAATGTGTTATCGAATTGCCTCGTGATGAGGCACATGGCGATTTAGCATCTAATATCGCCCTAGTGTTGGCCAAACCATTGCTTAAAAATCCGAAAGAAATTGCTGAGTTATTTGTAACTGAAATAGAAAAAGACGAATCTGTCATCTCTGCTAAGATTGAAGGACCTGGCTTTATAAATATAAATCTTGACAGTTCAAGATGGGGTAAAGAAATAGAGGATATTTTAAACAAAGGATTTGAATACGGAAAAAATAATCTCGGTGTTGATAAGAATATAAATATTGAGTTTGTGTCAGCCAATCCGACAGGGCCTTTACACGCAGCTCATGCGCGCGGTGCTATTTTAGGAGATGTGTTAGCAAATTTAATGAAGTTCTCTGGTTATAATGTTACTCGAGAATATTATATCAATGACGCAGGTTCACAAATAGTTACATTATCAAAATCTGCTTTTCTTCGTTATTGCCAGGCATTAGGAGAGACAATTGCTAATATTCCAGAGGGATTATACCCGGGTGATTATTTAATTGAAGTAGGAGAGCATTTAGCCTCAAAATTTAATAATGAATTAAAATATCTCACTGAAGATGAAGTTATTGAAAAAATTGGACCGATTGCTGTTGATATTATGATGACTTCTATAAAAAAGGACCTTGCAAGGCTTGGGGTAGAGATGGATGTTTATTCATCTGAACAAGAGCTAGTTAATAAAGGCAAGGTGTCTTTTGCCATAAATAAATTACAAGAAAATGGTCTGATTTATCATGGGATACCAGAACAGCCAAAGGGACATTCAGACAATGATTGGGAGCCAAGAGAACAATTATTGTTTCGTTCAAGAGATTTTGGAGATGATGTGGACAGACCACTTCAAAAATCAGATAATAGTTGGACTTATTTTGCATCAGATGTAGCTTATCATTATGATAAGTTGCAAAGAACTAGTGGGAAGCTAATAGACGTGTTAGGTGCAGACCATAGTGGTTATGTTAAAAGGATGACAGCCGCTGTTCAAGCAATGTCAGGAAAAGAAGAAATGCTTAAGGTTAAGCAATGCGGTCTCGTTACGCTTCTGGATAGAGGGCAGCCTGTGAAAATGTCAAAAAGAGCAGGCACCTTTGTAACTTTGAGCGATGTTATTGATGCCGTGGGATCAGATGTTATGCGTTTTATGATGTTAACCAGACGAAACGACCAACCTCTTGAATTTGACTATGCGAAAGTAACGGAAAAAAGTAGAGAAAATCCTGTATTTTATGTTCAGTATGCTCATGCGCGTGCAAGGTCAGTTCTGCGGCAAAACAAAAAACCATTAGGCAAAGCTAACCTTTCATTACTTACTAATATTTATGAAATTCGTTTGATAAAGCATCTTGCTTGTTGGCCAAAGTATATCGAAGCAGCGGTCAAACAGTATGAGCCTCATCGAATTGCTTTTTATTTAATGGAGCTAGCAGGAAGGTTTCACGCTCTGTGGAATGCAGGTAGAGATAATCCAGAATTAAAATTTATTCATGAAATAGATGATGAATTAACATTATCTAGAATGCATTTGGTTGAGGCAACGGCAACTGTTACAAAAATTGGATTAAATTTGCTTTCTATTAACGCTCTGGAGGAAATGTAGAATAATGACAGAAAGAGAGACTGAAAAGTCAAGTTCATTTTTAAGAATTTTCCTTTTAATAAGCTTTATTTTATCAGCTGTCGCTGTAGCAAGTTTTGGTTTCTGGTATTCTATGAAAAGGTCAGAATCAATTTCGGAGTTACCTGTGCTAAAACCAAATAAAACTGTATTTAAAATTAAGCCTGAGGACCCCGGTGGTAAAGTTATACCTTATCAAGAATCTCAGGTTCTTAGAATATTGGAGGGACTTACAGAAACAGACAATAGAACCGAAAAATTACTTCTGCCCGATGCTGCACCAGAATTACCGCCAGTTGCGTTAGTAAAAGAAAATAGTGATGTTGAAGAAAAATTACTTATTCAACAAAAAAATTCAGTTAAACATGCTGAAAACAGCACAACTACTCTTAAAGATTCATCAGAAAATAAAATAAATCCATCAAATAATGAAAAAAACGAGATTAAACTTACTGACATAATTGACCAAGACAATACGAAACTTGATTTGCGAAACATTTCAAATGAGGATTCTCAAGAAAAAATAACAAATAATAAAAGTAAACAATCTTCAAATTTAGAATCGATGAACAAACCTGTTCCGCCAAAAATCAATTCCAGTAATAAAACATATAAAGTACAACTAGCAGCGTTTGCCAAACGTGAGAAGGCAAAACAGCAAGCCGCAATCTTAATGGAAAAGCATAAAAACAGGTTGGATGGAATTATGCTGGAGGTAACAAAGATTGATACGGGTTCCTCTGGGATTTATTGGCGTGTTATTACAGAGCCCATTTTGCAAAATCGTGCTGTATCAACTTGTAATCTCTTAAAATCTGCAGGGCAGGATTGTATTGTAAGAAAAATCAGGAAAGAGAGTTGATTATGTCGGATAGGTTATCAAGTGATCTAAGCCAATCTGGACAATTGCAATTGCCATTTTTGTTGAACTTAGATGGGTACGAAGGTCCAATAGATATGCTGTTATCTTTGGCAAGAGAGCAAAAAGTTGATTTATCACGAATAGCGGTCTTGCCTCTCGCAGAACAGTATTTAACATTTATAGAAAAAGCTCAAAAATTAGATTTAGAAATTGCAGCTGATTACTTAGTAATGGCTGCATGGCTTACTTTTCTAAAATCTAGATTGATAATACCTAACTCTAATCAAGAAGAGGTAGATAATTTAATTGATATGACCGACGCATTAAAGTTTCAGCTGAAACGTCTAGAAGCTATGCAATCAGCATCAAAGCATCTTATGCAATTGCCTAAACTTCATAAATCCAGGCTTATACGCGGAATGCCGGATGACTTCCCAATTTCAGATAAAATAACATTTACTGCGAATCTTTATGATCTACTTAAAGTATATGGAGATATTCGTTCAGCTAAGAATAATAATACGTTAACCTATAAAGTAACTAAGTTATACACTGTACAAGAAGCGATAGAACGTCTACGCAAATTAATTCCATCCATCCCAGAATGGTTGGATCTAATACAATTTTTGCCCCCCAAAGGTAGGAAAGAACAACATTATTCTTCCGTAGTTGCTTCCCATTTTGGGGCTGTGCTTGAATTAGTAAAAGAGGGTTCTGTATCCATAAAACAAGATTCAAAATTTTCACCTATTTTGTTACGTGCAAAAAGAGAAATAAATGATTGAAAATAAGAAAAATATTGCAAGAGTTATAGAGGCCTTAATATTTGCATCTACAACCCCCGTTTCTGCAAAGGAATTATCGCCTTATTTAGAGGAATTTGAATTAAACGACATAATTGAAATAATTGAAAAAAGGTATTCAAGCGATAGTGGTGTGCAGCTTCAAAAGATTTCTTCAGACCATTTTGTGTTTAGAACTCGCCCAGATATTTCTGCAAGATTAAACTTAGAACGGGCTGTTGAAAGACCTCTCTCACGTGCAGCAATGGAAGTGCTCTCTATAATTGCTTATCATCAGCCAATAACTCGTTCAGAAATCGAAGAAATAAGGGGTATTGGTCTTTCTAGAGGTACAATAGATATTTTGCTAGAGCAAAATTGGATTAAACCTCGTGGTAGACGACGTACTCCTGGCAGACCTCTTACTTGGGGCACTACAATCAATTTTCTAGATTATTTCGGGCTCTCAGATTTAGATGATTTGCCTGGTATTGAAGAGCTTAAGTCAGCTGGTTTACTGCGGAAAGGACAATCAATCGGAGAACTGGAAGATCAATCATTCCCCTCAGAAGGGACTGAAGTAGCTTTATTTGAAGAAAATGAAGAAAGTTTTTATAAGGAAGATGAAGAGAATTTTGAATTAGAAACTTTATTAGATGACTAAGATGAATTGGAGAAAATTTATGAAACAGAAAATACATGAAGTGGATAGGCAAATTCCGATATGATTTCTTTTGATAATATTTCACACAGCTACGAAACAGAGAAAATTATTTCTAATATATCGTTTAATGTTCAACATAATGAAGTTGTCTCATTGCTTGGGCCCTCAGGGTGCGGTAAAACTACACTCTTAAGATTAGCTGCTGGATTAGAAATCCCGGATGCTGGATTCATTAAACTAAATGAGAAAATTATTTCATCACCTGGCTTTGTCCTTCCCCCAGAAGAAAGGGGTGTGGGATTAGTTTTTCAATCATATGCTTTGTTTCCGCATTTAACTGTTAAACAGAATATTCTGTTTGGTCTAAATGAAAAAACTTCTGGAAGCGTAAAAAATATTACCGATTTAATGAGGGAACTGGATATTGAAAAGTTTTCTGAGAAATATCCACATGAGTTATCTGGCGGCCAGCAGCAACGTGTCGCGTTAGCAAGAGCATTAGCACCAAATCCAGCTATCATATTGCTGGATGAACCATTTAGCGGACTTGATAGTAGGTTGAGGGAGCGAGTGCGTGACCAAATACTTCATATATTGAGGAATACTGAAACATCAGCTTTAATGGTAACTCATGACGCGGAAGAAGCAATGTTCATGTCAGATAAAATTATAGTTTTAAATAAGGGTAAGGAAATTCAACAGGGGAGACCAATAGATTTATATTGCAGACCTAAGAATAGGTTTGTTGCAGAATTTTTTGGCGAAGTAAATCATATTCCTGGTACTGTAAAAAATAAAAAAATAGAGACTGTGTTTGGAACTTATAACGCAGATAATTATGCTGAAGGCACAAGAGTTCAGATAGTTGTCAGGCATGAGGCTCTCAATTTATCCTTAAAATCTCAAGGTGCAACTGCATCAGTGGTTGAGACACATCTTCTAGGAAAAAATTCGCTAGTCCACTTATCAGTTTCTGCTGGAAGCGCTGAGTTGCATTTACATGCAAGAATACCAGGTTTAAGCTGGTTTGAAATTGGAGAAAACGTTTTTGTAGAGATAGACCCTGAACAGGTATTTATTTTTCCAGAATAAACTTTGTAGCAGGTTATTTTGTGACTTTAAAAATAGATATCTTAAGTATAAGATTTTGATCATAAAGTTCTGTAAATTATTTATTGATGACGATATAAATAATCAGGTGTATGGGGTTCCCAATTCTTCTACATGAAATATTTTAATATAAAAGTTTTAGTGATAGTTAGTAATTAAGGTAAGTTAAAATAAAAGGGAGTATTTAAAATGGGCGCTTTTAGTCTCTGGCAATGGTTAGTGGTACTTGCAGTTGTATTAATATTGTTTGCAAGGCCAGGAAAAATTTCAGGAATAATGGGTGACTTTGGAAAGGGGCTAAAGAACTTCAAAAAAGGTATGAAAGATGAAAATACCAACGGTGATGACAGTTTAGCTCAAGACGCTGTTTACATCGAAGATAATGGTCCTTCTGAACAAACAACTGTTCGTCCTAAAGCCACTTCTGTTAAAAAGAGTTCTAAGAAAAAAACTCCAAAAAAAGCTGCAAAAAAGAAAACAGTAAAAAAGAAGTCGTCTAAGAAACAAGCAATAAAGAAATAAGTAAAATTTAGTATCCTTTTAACTTCGTTCTAACTCTAATATCTAGGTTTATTTATGTTTGATTTTGGTTGGCAAGAATTTATGTTAGTAGCATTTGTGCTAGTCTTGGTAGTAGGACCAAAAGACTTACCAAGAGTTTTGCGTGCTTTTACAAAGTTTTCGTCTCAAGCAAGAAGTATGTCATCTGAATTCACGAAAAGCCTCAGGGAAATGTCGAATGATGATGAATTAAAGGATGTAAAGAGAGTTTTTCAGGATGCAAAGTCTGGAGATTTTGAAGAAATTTCTGAGTTGTTAGATGATTCAATTTCTAAAGATGTAAAATCAGTGGGGAAAGAATTAGAAAGCGACTTAAAGCAAGTGTATGTTGATTCTAAGGATCCCTCTTCCCTTAGGGATGGGTAATGTCAGAGAAAGAACAAAAAAAAGACGAAGAGCTAGGTTCTATGTCTCTTATGGAACACCTAACCGAATTACGCAATCGTATTGGGATTATTTTCCTAGCTTTTATTGTTTTATTTTTCTTATGCTTTATCAGACCTTTTGGGGGTGGGTCTTTTAACGCAGCAGATTATGTCTATTTTTGGTTACAAGCGCCTCTAGCTGAAATACTTTCAGAACGCGGTGGTCGGATGATTTTTACTGGATTACATGAGGGATTTTTTACACAAGTTAAAGTAGCATTTTTTATATCAATTTCCATTACTTTTCCCTTAATTTTACTTCAGGTTTGGAGGTTTGTAGCTCCAGGTCTTTATAAAAATGAGCGTTCAGCTTTTATGCCCTTTCTCATTGCTACACCCATCTTATTTGCCACGGGTGCAGCCATGGTTTATTATCTTGTCATTCCTCTTGCCTGGGATTTTTTCTTGTCTTTCGAAATGGTTGGAGGAGAGGGGACTCTCCCAATTGAAGTTGAGCCGAGAATAAGCGAATATTTAAGCCTTGTGATGAGATTAATGTTTGCTTTTGGAGTATCATTCGAATTACCAGTGATTTTATTATTACTTACTAAAGCAGGTATTGTTACACCATCTGGTTTAGCTCGAAATCGAAAATATGCAATATTGATAGCTTTTATTGCTGCAGCAATACTTACTCCACCAGATGTAATTTCTCAGGTAATGTTGGCGATACCAGTGATTTTACTTTACGAAATTTCGATTATAGGATCTCGTTTTTTTAATAAGAATAAAGATTTTGAAAATACAAACGATTGATTTACTTTAGCATACGCTAAGGAGAAGCCTTATGCACGATATAAGATTTATTCGCGATAATCCAACGGAATTTGATAGGTTTATGCAGAGAAGAGGACTTAATAGTCCCTCGCTGGAGGTTTTGTCTCTTGATGAAAAAAGGCGTAAAATACAAACTGAGTTACAGTCACTTCGAGCACGAAGAAATGAAGTATCAAAAAAAATTGGTAGCATGAAAGCTGCGGGTGTTGATGTAGTCAATTTAATGTCCGAAGTTGCATCAATTAAATTAGAAATTCCAGAATTAGAGCATGAAGAATCAAATTTGGCTGAGCGAATTAATTCTTTATTATTTTCAATGCCAAATATTTTGTCGGATGATGTGCCTGATGGCTTGAATGAGGAAGATAATATATTGTTGAAACAGTTTGGGATCATTCCTTCGTTTGATTTTCAGCCTCTTGATCATGTGGCGCTTGGTGAAATAAATAAGGGCCTAAATTTTGAAGCAGCGGCTAATTTATCAGGCGCAAGATTTGTTATTCTGAAAGGCCATATGGCAAGATTAGAAAGAGCACTTTCGTCATTTATGCTTGATATACACACTCTAGAATTTGGATACACCGAAATCCTACCTCCTGCCCTAGTTAATTCAAAGACGATGACAGGGACTGGGCAACTCCCCAAATTTGAGGATGATTTATTCCAAACGACGGATGGAAGATGGCTAATTCCGACTGCTGAAGTGCCGCTTACCAACTTAGCAGCCAACCAAATAATAGATTTAGACTCTTTGCCAATGCGATTAACGGCTTACACACCATGCTTCCGTTCTGAAGCAGGCTCTGCGGGTCGTGATACAAGGGGAATGATACGCCAACATCAATTTTCCAAGGTTGAATTGGTTTCAATTACCGATCCTAAAGATTCTGAAAAAGAGCTAGAAAGAATGACTTCCGTCGCAGAAAGTGTGCTTAAAAAACTTAACTTACCTTATCGTGTAGTAAAATTATGCGCCGGTGATACAGGTTTTTCTGCACAGAAAACATATGATATTGAAGTTTGGTTGCCAGGACAGGATGATGGAGTGGGGCGTTTTAGAGAAATATCTTCATGTTCTAACTGTGGACCTTTTCAGGCAAGAAGAATGAATGCTAGATTTAGAAAATCGGGTGAAAAGGATACAGAATTTGTTCACACTTTGAATGGTTCTGCATTAGCAGTAGGTAGATGTATTGTTGCTATAATGGAAAACGGCCAACAAAAGGATGGTAGCATCCTTCTTCCTGAAGTGCTCCATAGCTATATGGGTGTAGAAAAAATTAGCTAGTAATCTGAAAAATTTTTTTAATTAAAACTATAAAAAAATATTCTTGTTGCTAATTTTATTCTCAAGAAAAATGATTGTTTATGTGGTAAAATGAAAATTCTAATTACAAATGATGATGGTATTGATTCATATGGTCTTAAATTGCTTGAAAGCCTGGCAAAGACTCTTACAAACAATATCACTACTGTTGCACCAAGAGATAACCGCTCAGGGACAAGTCAAGCTATATCCCTCCAAGATGAACTATATTTCTCTAAAGTTACTGCTAATCGATATATTTGTTCTGGCACTCCTGCAGATTGCGTAATGCTGGCATTAAATTTGTTATTTAAAGATAATCCTCCTGACCTTGTTCTTTCTGGCATTAATCATGGAATGAACGCTTCAGATGACGTGGGCTATTCAGGAACAGTAGGAGCTGCGAGAGAGGCATCTATTGTTGGAATTAGGGCCATTGCTTTTAGCCAGCGCTATGGAAAATTAGAAACAGACTTTGAAGTAGCTAGAAAATTCGGCAAACAAGTTCTTGATAATGCTTTGTCTGTTAAACTTCCCCCACGCCATGTATTAAATGTAAATTTCCCTTCAGTAGATGTTTCAAAAGTTAGAGGGATCCGAGCGGCGGTATTGGATAGCCATAAAATGTCTGACCAGATTTTTGCGAGTAAAAATCTAAATCTTTACAGTATTGGGCCTATCAATCAACGTTTAGAGACAAATCCTAAAAGTGATAGGTTTTATTTGGAAAATGGATACGTAACTTTCACACCACTCTTAATTGATACTACAGCAATGGATTTGATGAAAAAAATACCAAATTTTACTTTATGATTAATTTATTAGAAAAAAAATTAAAACTTACTATGGCGCTAAGGTCTCAGGCTATCTTATCCTCTCCAATATTATCTGCTATTGAAACTATTCCTAGAGAAAAATTTATTGCCTCAGCATTAAGGCGCCATGCCTATGAAAATGCGTCTCTTCCTATCGCATGTGGGCAAACAATTAGTCAGCCATATATAGTTGCTAAAATGACTGAAGCACTTGATGTAAAGAGCCGTCATATTGTACTTGAGATAGGTACAGGTAGTGGCTATCAGGCATCCATATTATCTCTATTGGTAAGACGAGTTTACAGTATAGAGCGTCATAGACCCCTATTTGTAGAGGCGCGTAATCGTTTTTTAGAACTAAAATTAACAAATATAACCATTAGGTTAGGAGATGGATTTAGTGGATGGCCTGAGGTTTCACCGTTTGATCGTATAATTATTACTTGTCAGGTAGAGAGTTTGCCTTTTGAATTAATTAAACAACTAAAACCAGATGGAGTCATAATTGCGCCTTTAGGCCCTCCAGGTAAAGAATTCTTGACCAAAGTTACAAAAAAAGGTGATGTTATTCATACAGAAAAACTTATCTCTGTAAGGTTCGTGCCCATGATACCAGGAATTGCAGATGTTTAAATTAGTGTTAAATACGCATTTATTTATCTTTATACCACTTACATTAATTATCGGATTTTCTGGATGTAGTAGTGTGACATCAGAAAGAAAATTACCAGTCATTGGAGATATAAATCTTCCCTTCGTTAGTGAGGGTAAAAAGGTTCCTGCAATTGTTATAAATAGACAAGACCAGTTTAAAAAACTACCCGTGCCACCCTCTGGTTTTATTACAGTTCAAAAAGGTGATACGATATATAGTATAGTAAATCGATACGACGTCACTCCATATAAATTAATTTCTGAAAATAATTTAAAAGCTCCTTTTGACCTTGTTGAGGGGCAGGTATTAAAAATTATTTCGAGAAATACACATACAGTCCGCTTGGGAGATAGCTTATTTTCAATATCAAAGCAATATTCTGTGAATCAGTTCGAAATTGCACAGTTAAATGCTATAAAAGAACCATACGAGTTGCAAGTTGGCCAGGTTCTGCAACTACCAGACGTAAAAGATTTTTCAGTTTTTGAAATGACGTCACCTAGCGAAGAGATATTGGCTATTGAAATTCAACCTGATTCTCTTTCTACTATCGAGGATGAACAAGTAGTTATTGAAAAAAATACTGAGAGAAAGTTTTTTGTTGCACCCAAGTTAGTCGCGGGTGATTCATTTAATTGGCCCTTATCAGGTCAGATTATTAATCCTTTTGGTCTAGCAGAACGAGGGGTTCATAATGATGGAGTGGATATTGCAGCTAGTTTTGGTTCAGACATTCAAACAACAGCTCCTGGAACTGTTGCATATATAGGTACTGGACTAAAATCTTTTGGTACACTTATTCTTGTTAAGCATGATGGCGGTATTATTTCTGCTTATGCCCATTTATCCGAAGTGCTTGTGAACGAGGGAGATGTTCTTTCATCAGGCCAGATAATTGGAAGGGTAGGGCAAACGGGTAGAGTTGGGTCTCCAACGTTGCATTTTGAGATTAGACAGAATAGAACACCAATAGACCCGGCTAGTGTAATTAAATCATAAAAAAATAAAATATCTCAGTAATTTATTTTTTGAGTGTAATACCAAGTGTACCTGCTAAATGTATAATAAATTGATATGCTGTTCTGCCAGAACGGTGGCCACGTCCCATACACCACGTCAATGCTTGACTCTTAGTTTGTTCCAAATCGACTGGAAGTTCATAAAAACCAACATAATTCTCAATCATAGACAAATAAGTATCCTGGTCAACAGAATGGAAGCCAATCCATAAACCAAATCTATCAGATAAAGAGATTTTTTCTTCAATTGCTTCAGATGGGTTGATAGCTGAGCCTCTTTCATTATCTATCATTTGACGAGGCATCAAGTGTCTTCTGTTCGAAGTGGCATAAAATACGATATTGTCAGGTCTCCCGGAAAGACCGCCTTCAAGCACAGCTTTTAGAGATTTATAACTAGAGTCAGCCTCTTCAAATGCTAAATCGTCGCAAAAAAGAATAAACCTCCGATTACTATGTTTAAGTACCTGCATTACATGGGGTAAATCTTGTATATCCTCTCTCTGTACCTCAACAATGGCGCAATCAAGTCCCTCAGATAGAAGCTGACCATGAACCGCTTTTAAAAGAGAAGATTTTCCAGTTCCTCTTGCCCCCCACAATAAGGCGTTATTAGCTTTTAATCCTCTTGCAAATGCACGACTATTTTCAAGTAATTCTCGTTTTTGTTGTTCAATACCTTGTAAGCACGACAAAGGTAAACGCTCAATTTCCTCTATTATTTGAAGTTTACGCAATTGTGCCTCCCAGATAAAACCCTCAGCTTTCTCTAAATTATCAGGAAATTGATATGAAGGCGCTATTCTCTCAAGTGCTTCAGCCATTCGACTAAGTAAAATAGTTATCTGTTCTAAATCAAGTTTATATGTCATTAAATTTTCTTAGAGGTAATTGTTGTTATTCAATGTTACTCTATCAGTATATATATTATCATTGCAAAACGAAAAAATATTGTTTCGGAGTAGACGTTAGACATAAGGTTGTTTATTGTTCGAGAATTATCGTTATGATTAAGTTTTAAATAGTACAAATAACAAAAAATTATTTGAGAGGTATCCATGTTCATCAGTACTGCATTTGCACAGTCCGCCGGCCCTTCAATGATTGCATCGCAATTACTTCCATTTGTTCTCATCTTTGGTGTTTTTTATCTTATGCTGATAAGACCTCAGCAAAAACGTGCAAAGCAACATAAAGAGATGGTTTCTAAGCTCTCAAAAGGAGATAAAGTAATTATTTCTAGTGGTATCACAGGCATAGTCTCCAAAGCTGTAGCAGAAAAAGATACTATTGAGGTTGAAATTGCAACCGGTGTATATGTAAATCTTCTTCGTGCCAATGTAACCACTCTACTCGATAACAATAGCACTATAACGTTGCCGCAAAAAGCACCAGCCAAAAAGTCATTGCAAAAAACTAAGAAGTCTTAAATCTACATAATAGATATTTTTTAATAGTTAGCGTAATTGTACTAAATGAGGGCAGTATATGTTACATTTTGAAGCATGGAAACGGTTCGTTATTCTAAGTGTGTTCTTAGCTGGCTTGCTTTTTGCGTTGCCTAATTTAGTATCATTGCCCTTTCTTCCTGGAAAATCTATAAATTTAGGTCTAGATTTGAGAGGTGGGTCTCATTTATTACTTCGAGCCGATATTAACGCGGTAGTATCTGAAAGACTTAGTGATATTGCTGAAGGTATAAGAATCTCCCTCAGAGAAGAGAAGGTAAAATTCAAATCATTATCTTCTGACAATAATGTAGTAAGTTTTGTTATTCGAGATGATGATGATTATTCTAAAAGAGACAATATTTTAAAAGAATTTGGGGATGATTTTGTTGTAGAGACAAATGGAGATACTACTCGAATTAATTTTAGTGAAAGCGGTTTTATTGAGTTACAATCACGTACTGTCGAACAAGCTATAGAGATAATCCGTCGCCGATTAGACCCTGATGGTACAAAGGAACCAGTTATCCAACGACAAGGTGTAGATAGAATATTAGTTCAAGTGCCTGGTATAGATGATCCCGAGCGCGTTAAAGCGTTACTTGGAAGAACGGCAAGACTCACTTTTCAATTAGTTGATATGAGGGTCACAGGGGCGGAGGCTAAATCCAGTGGACGAGTTCCTCCGGGATCAGTGTTACTTGAATCCTCTTCAAACGATGGCCAATATTATGTTGTTGAGAAGAGGGTAATGGTCAGTGGTGATATGTTGGAGACTGCTTCAGCTGGGTTTGACCAAAATAACAGTCCTGCGATTAATTTCTCTTTAAATTCTATTGGCGCAAAAAAATTTGCTACTGTAACAGGAAATAATATTGGTCGCCCTTTCGCAATTATACTAGATGGTTTGGTGGTCTCAGCTCCGACTATCAGAGCTCAAATATTTGCAAATGGCCAGATTACAGGTGATTTTTCCATTCAAGAAAGCAACGATCTTGCGCTTGTGCTGAGAGCAGGAGCTTTGCCAGCGCCTCTTACTGTTCTTGAGGAAAGGTCAATTGGCCCTGGTCTAGGTGCTGACTCCATCGCAGCAGGGCAAATAGCAGCTATCGTGGGTGTAATTTTGGTTATCTTGTTTATCGTGCTAAGTTATGGAATTTATGGCGCAATGGCATCTGTTGGATTATTAGTAAATTTAATGCTCATTCTTGGCGCTTTATCATTGCTTCAAGCAACTCTGACCTTGCCTGGCATCGCAGGGATTGTTTTGACCATGGGAATGGCAGTTGACTCTAACGTTCTTATCTTTGAAAGAATAAGAGAAGAATTGCGAAGAGGTAGAGCTATAAGGGATGCGATTTTGGCAGGGTATTCTCGAGCTATCGCAACCATTATTGATGCGAATTTGACCACGCTCATTGCGTCTATATTATTGTATGTCTTTGGCTCTGGTCCTGTGCGTGGATTTTCAGTTACACTGGGAATTGGAATTATAACATCTTTATTTACCGCCATTCTATTTACCAGAATGTTAATTGTACTCTGGATAAATGCAACCAAACCCAAAACACTTGTTATTTAAGGATACAACTTAAATGTTTAGGTTAAAACTTATTCCAGACAATCCTTCATTTATTTTCCTAAATTATTTTAAATTTGGATTTATTTTTTCTGCGGTTTTAATTGTTCTTTCTATAAGTTCATTTTTATTTCAAGGGTTAAATCTTGGAATTGATTTTAAGGGGGGTACACTAATTGAAGCTAAATCTAAATCTGGAAAAGCTGATGTGCAGCAATTAAGAAATGGGCTTCAGGGAAACTCCTTTGGAGAGGTGTCGATACAATTATTTGGTGGAGAAGATGAAGTTCTTATACGTATTCAAAAGCAAGAGGGAGATGAACAAGCTCAAATTAAGGTAATTAAGGAAGTTAATTTACTCATTTCTGATAAATACACGGTAAGGCGGACAGAGTTCGTAGGCCCTACGATTGGCGCAGAGCTGACGCAAAAAGGTATTTTAGCTGTAATTACTGCTCTTATTGCCATCATGATATATATTTGGTTTAGATTCGAATGGCAGTATTCGATTGCAGCTATTCTTGCGCTAAGTCATGATGTGATTTCTACAATTGGATTTTTTGCAATAACATCATTTGAGTTTAATCTTGCAACAATTGCAGCTATTCTCACTATTTCAGGTTATTCTATTAATGATACCGTTGTGGTATTTGACAGGATTAGAGAAAATTTTAGGAGATATAAAAGTTGGAAACAAAATGATATTATTAATAAGTCATTGAACGAAACATTATCACGCACAATTATGACCTCTCTTACCACTGCACTTGCTTTGATTGCTATTATTGTTTTTGGAGGCCCTGTTTTACGAGATTTTTCTGCAGCTATGCTATGGGGGGTGTTTATTGGCACTTATTCTTCTATTTTTATCGCGGCTGGTGTGCTTACATATGTTTCCCTAAATAGAGGTGAGGATGATAATGGTAATGTTTCGAAGCCAGAGTTTGAAGAATGAGTATCCAGATGGCTAATCAAAACGCTCCTATTAATAAACTAATTTCTGTTCAAAGCTTTGAGTCGGATGGCAAGCTAAAGATATTACGTGGTTATTTTGGTGGCGGTTTCCAGGTAAATGACGAATTTGTTTCTGGTAGTATTATTTTATATCCAAGAAAATTATTAAATTGTCCAATATCTAGTTCGTCGGAAATATCTCAAGAATTATTGGATCCACATATAAAGGATATAAAACCAGATATGCTATTGGTGGGAGTCGGCGATAAACCAACACATTTATACCAGCCTTTGAGGGATTATGCAAAACAAGTTACAATAGGGATTGATATTATGTCTACTTCATCTGCTTGCAGGACTTGGAATGTTTTATTATCTGAGGGAAGAAACGTTGTCGCTTGTTTAATAGCTGTTCCTTGAATTAATTGATGGGCTTACGTGTTGAACAAGCAGAATTGAGGAGTTTAAACTTTCCTCTTTACCTGTGCACTTCTTTTGTATCACCTTCTAATCAGGGTCTTTTGCAGGATTTGTTAAGTTTATCCTGTAATCTTACAAATGCTGTAACACAACCTTCCGAGCAAATGTTAAAAGCTATAAGAGTTCAATGGTGGATAGATTGCATCACAGAATTACAAAAAAATAACAGCCCTCTTTCAGATAGAATTATTTCATACATATGTGACGGTCGCTTAAATAAAAAGAAGATTCTTTCTATAATTGAGAATTTTCAAAAAGCTTCCTTTGCTGATAGCTCAGACGAATACCTTAAGGTATGTTGGAGTTCTATCTTCGACTATTATTGCGTCTTATCTAATCAAGACAGGCTCGAATCCATTAATATTCTTGGTTCTTTAATTTCATATATAGCATATAATCCAGAAAAGTTAGAAAAATTAATAAAGAACAAAATTATATACAGAGAAATGAATGTAATTAGTTTAATTAAAAGTAAGGATGGGTTTATCAAATCTTGCGTATATTTACTAGTTTTAACAGAACAAAATAAGTTAAAAAATTTTAAGTTTTTGCCTTTTCGATTGTTTTTAAATATGTTGTTGAAAAAATAAATATTTCATTTAGTTTTTATATTTTATAAATTTTTCCATACTTGCAAGAGAACGTGAAGCGTGGGCAACCCTTCTTTCCCTACCTTTCAACCTTTTATAATTTTTATTTTTTACTGTAAGAGGTGGGAATAAGCCAAAATTAATGTTCATCGGTTGAAAACTCTCGCCGATTGCACCGCTTATCAGATGTGATAAAAGTGCTCCATGGGCTGTATCTTCTGGCGGTGTAATCCATTGCTTATTTATTATTTCATAAGCAGCCATCTTTCCAGCCATTCCGCCAATAGCTGCAGATTCTACATATCCTTCAACACCTGTTATCTGGCCAGCAAATCGAATTTTAGGCTCTGTTTTTAGGCGAAGTTGATTATCTAAAATGTGAGGAGAATTAATAAATGTATTACGATGTAAACCGCCAAGTCGAGCAAACTCCGCGTTTTCTAGCCCTGGTATCATTCTGAATATACGAGTCTGCTCTGCATATTTGAGTTTTGTTTGAAATCCAACAATATTAAATAAGGTACCTAATTGATTATCTTGTCGCAATTGTACAACTGCAAATGGACTTGAATTGTCATGGGCATTTTTTAATCCGACTGGTTTCATAGGCCCAAATCTTAAAGTTTCTAATCCCCTTGAGGCCATAATTTCTATAGGCATGCAACCATTAAAATATGGCGTATTTTTTTCCCATTCCCTAAAAAGCATTTTTTCTCCCGCATTGAGAGCTTGGACGAATGCCTCATATTGGGATTTATTCATTGGACAGTTAATGTAGTCCTTACCTTCGCCTTTGTCATATCTCGACTGAAACCAGGCTATGTCCATATTAATACTCTCAAAATACACAATAGGTGCAATTGCATCAAAAAAAGCTAATTCTTTTTCTCCTGTTTTCTTTTTTATTTCATTCGCAAGTTGCAAAGCTGTTAAAGGACCAGTCGCAATGATAATTTGTGACCAATCAGGTTTATCTAATGAGAGAACTTCTTCTCTTTTTATAGTTATTTTTGGGTGAGAGTTTAATGCGAGTTCGACTTCTTTAGAGAATAAATCTCTATCAACAGCTAACGCGCCACCAGCAGGGACCTTGTGCAAATCAGCTATCCTCATGATAAGAGAATCCATCATTCGCATTTCTTGGTGCAAAACACCGACAGCATTTGTTAAATGATCATCAGAACGAAATGAGTTTGAGCATACTAGTTCCGCAAGAGTTTGTGTTTTGTGAACCTCTGTTTTCTTAATTGGACGCATTTCATGTAAAACTACATTTATGCCAATTTTAGCGGCCTGCCACGCAGCTTCAGAACCGGCTAAACCTCCGCCAATAATGTGTAGAGTTTTTGTCACTAGCTTGCCTTATCATGCCGGTATGAGAGCATACGTTTTAGGTATTTACCAGTATATGAGGCATGATTATCTGCGATTTGTTCTGGAGTTCCAGTGGCTAAAATTTTACCTCCGCCAACCCCACCTTCTGGTCCTAAATCAATAACCCAATCTGCTGTTTTAATTACATCTAAATTATGCTCAATTATAATAATGCTATTCCCGTTTTTCACAAGTTCCTGAAGAACGTCTAATAATTTTGAAATATCTTCGAAGTGTAATCCTGTTGTTGGCTCATCTAAAATATAAACAGTTTTTCCAGTTGCCCTTTTAGATAACTCTTTAGATAATTTGACTCGCTGTGCTTCGCCTCCTGATAGTGTTGTGGCTTGTTGTCCGATCTTTACGTATCCAAGACCCACACGAAGCATAGTCTCTAACTTTTCTCTTATCGAAGGCACAGCAGAAAAAAACTTTACGCCATCCTCAACGCTCATATTGAGAATATCTGCAATAGATTTGCTCTTGAATTTTATTTCTAAAGTTTCTCTATTATATCTGTGCCCCTCACAAACATCACAAGTTACATACACATCTGGTAGAAAATGCATTTCAATTTTGATAACGCCATCGCCTTGACATGACTCACACCTTCCTCCCTTTACATTAAATGAGAATCTTCCTGGGGTATATCCCCTAACTTTAGCTTCAGGTAATCCTGCAAACCATTCTCGAATTGGAGTAAATGCACCAGTATAAGTAGCGGGATTTGACCTAGGTGTTCTTCCTATAGGAGACTGATCGATAACCACAACTTTATCTAAGTGATGGATACCCTCAATATTTTCGCATTTGGATGGTAATTCTTGTGCTCTATGTAAATCACGAGCAAGTGTTTTCCATAATGTTTCAAGAATGAGAGTAGATTTTCCGCTTCCAGATACACCACTTACACAAACTAAAATTCCTAAAGGAATATCAACTGATATAGATCGTAAATTATTTCCAGTTGCCTTTTTAATTGTGAGAAGTCGATTTTTATTAACTTTTCTTCTTTTTTCTGGAACAGCTATTTTCTTGATACCTGATAAATACTGTCCAGTAATGGAGTCACTAGCACTCATGATACTCTCAGCAACACCAGTAGCAATAACATTACCACCATGAACGCCCGCCCCAGGGCCAATATCAACTACAAAGTCCGCACAGCGTATTGCATCCTCGTCATGTTCTACAACAATGACCGTGTTTCCGAGATCTCTGAGTCTTGTAAGAGTTCCAAGAAGTCTATCATTATCTCTTTGATGCAATCCTATGGATGGCTCGTCAAGTACGTATAATACCCCCGTTAGACCACTACCAATTTGAGATGCTAGTCTGATACGTTGAGACTCTCCACCTGATAAAGTACCGGAGTTTCTTGATAAATTTAAATAATTTAATCCAACATTATCTAAAAAACCTAATCGTTCATTGATTTCTTTTAAGATCCTTGATGCTATTTCTTTGTCTTTGGCCGAGAGATGACTATTTAAGCCGCCAAACCAGTCTACTGCATCCCCAATTGATAACGCAGATATATCTGAAATGTCTTTATTCAATATTTTTACGGCCAACGATTCTTTTTTTAATCTTTTGCCACCACAAGACTCGCACGGTTGAATTCTTCTGTATTTTTCAAGTTCCTCTCTTACCCAATTAGAGTCCGTTTCTCTGTAACGACGTTCTAAATTTGGGAGAATTCCCTCAAATGGTTTAAGTGTTTTATAAGACCTTATTCCATCGTCATAAATCATCTCAACAGGTTTTTCACCGCTACCATTCAAAATTATATCTTTATAAATATCCGGCAATTCTTCAAAAGAAACATCAATGGAAAAACCAAATTGATTAGCTATAGATTGAAGCGTTTGCAAATAATATTTTGAACTGGAATTAGCCCAGGGTGCTAAAGCACCTTCTCGTAAGCTAAGTTTCGTATTTGGAATAACAAGTTGCTCGTCAAAATGACTACTTACTCCTAGTCCATCGCAAGAAGGGCATGCACCAAAAGGATTATTAAATGAAAAAAGCCTAGGTTCAATCTCGTCAATCGTAAACCCTGTAACAGGGCAGGCAAATTTTGCAGAAAATACTGTCTTATGGTTTGTTTCTGCGTCTTGAACATAAACTAATCCATCGGATAGAGACAATGCTATCTCTATGGAGTCAGCCAAACGAGTCGCCAGTGAATCAGAGTCTCCTTTTAGAACAATTCTGTCCACGACAATTTCTATATCATGTTTTTTCTTTTTATCGAGCGCAGGTGATGAATCCAAATCATATAATGTTCCATCAATTTTCACACGACTAAAACCTTTTTGAAGAAAAGCAGCTAGTTCTTTTTTATATTCTCCTTTTCTTCCTCGGATGATTGGAGATAGTATCATTAGTCTACTATTGTCTCGCATATCCATTAAAATATCGACCATTTGTGAAACTGTTTGTGATTGAATTGGTAGACCTGTTTCCGGGGAATAGGGAATGCCGACACGCGCCCATAATAGACGCATATAATCGTAAATCTCTGTTACAGTACCAACTGTTGATCGAGGATTGCGTGAGGTTGTTTTTTGTTCAATTGAAATAGCAGGAGATAAACCTTCTATTAGATCAACATCCGGTTTTTGCATCATTTCAAGGAATTGTCTTGCATAAGCTGAAAGTGATTCCACATATCGGCGTTGACCCTCAGCATAAATTGTATCAAATGCAAGAGATGATTTTCCTGAACCGGAAAGTCCGGTAAAAACAATTAATTTATCGCGAGGGATTTCAAGATTTACATTTTTTAAATTATGCTCTCTTGCCCCTTGTATGCTTATTTTTCTAATATTTTCTGTCATGGCTTACTAATAATTTTGAGTTACAATTTATATTAATTCTGATAAGTTAATAATAGTAATTGTAGGCATTTTAAGTTATTTAATATTTCTGCTAAATTTGCTAGTTATAACTAATTTCTAAATAGCCTAGTTTTGAAAAATTGCAATCCATCATCTGCGTCAGGAGTTACTAATGGCAGGAAGTGTAAATAAAGTTATGTTACTTGGTAATTTAGGAAGAGATCCTGATATTAGAGCAACTCAGGATGGAAATAAGATTGTAAATTTATCCATCGCTACCTCAGAACGTTGGAAAGACCGGAATTCAGGAGAGCAAAGAGAAAAAACTGAATGGCATAGGGTAGTAATTTTTAATGAGAATCTGGCAAGAATTGCTGAGCAATACCTTAGAAAAGGCAGTAACGTGTATATTGAGGGGCAATTACAAACACGAAAATGGACAGACCAACAAGGTATTGAAAAATATACAACAGAAGTCGTTCTTTCTCGATTTAAAGGAGAGTTAACTCTTCTTGGGAATAGGGGTGATATGCAGCAAATAAGTGATGAAGGACCTCAAACTGACCCCTTTCATTCTTCACAGGAAGCTTTCCAATCGAATTCATCAATTGAACAGTCCCAAATAAGTGGGCAACTGCCACCTATGAATGATTTAGATGACGATATCCCATTTTAGCTGAACTGGAAAAAATGAATATATATATATGGTGGATTCCCCCAAAATCACAAACTATATGTAGTGTTTTTCAGCAATTTAATGGTATAACCAACTCATAATAAATTACTCATAAAACAAAGAGTATATAAGGTTTAAAAATTAGCGTGACAGATACACACCAACAATTCGAAAGTAGCGTCTCAATTACAGATGAAATGAAGAGTTCTTATCTTGATTACGCGATGAGCGTTATTGTATCAAGAGCGCTCCCAGATGTTAGAGATGGCCTTAAGCCAGTTCATCGGCGAATACTTTATGCTATGATCGAAGGCGGATATGATTGGACGAAACCACACAGGAAATCTGCTCGAATAGTTGGAGATGTAATTAGTAATTTTCATCCTCATGGGGACAGTTCGATCTATGAAGCTATGGTTCGAATGGCTCAGCCATTTTCTATGCGCTTACCATTAGTTGATGGACAAGGAAATTTTGGTTCGGTTGATGGCGATTCCGCTGCAGCTATGAGGTACACTGAGTCTCGTTTAGCCAGACCAGCAGAATTTTTATTGAGAGATATTGATTCTGATACGGTAAATTATGTTTCTAACTATGATGAAACACAGCTTGAGCCATCTGTGTTGCCTGCTGAATATCCGAACATTTTGGTTAACGGAGCAGGCGGAATTGCTGTAGGAATGGCAACAAATATTCCTCCTCATAATCCAAATGAAGTAATAGATGCATGTATTGCTCTCATGAAAAACCCTGAGCTCAGTGAAGAAGAGCTATTCCAAATCGTTACAGGCCCTGATTTTCCGACAGGTGCTCTCATAATGGGCCGAAAAGGAATAACAGATGCATTTAAGACAGGGCGAGGTTCTATTATCATGAGAGCAAAGGCCTCAGTTATAACTTATGGAAATGATAGGGAAGCAATAATTGTTGATGAAATACCCTATCAGGTAAATAAAGCTTTGTTGCTTGAGCGTATTGGCGAATTGGTCCGTGATAAAACAATTGAGGGTATATCAGATATTCGTGATGAGTCTGATAGAAATGGAATGCGCATCGTTATAGAAATTAAGCGTGATGGTTCTGGTGAAGTTGTTTTAAATCAGCTTTATCGTCATTCAAGATTACAGACAAGTTTTGCTGTTAATATGCTTGCTATGAATAATGGAAAGCCAGGGCAAATGAGTTTACTTGAGGTATTAAAGGCTTTCTGTGGTTTTAGAGAAGAAGTAGTGCTAAGGAGGACACGTTTTCTGTTAAATAAGGCAAGGGATAGAGCTCATATATTAGCTGGTCTTCTTGTTGCACTTACATCGATTGACCGAATTATACAAATGATACGCTCTGCACCAAACGCTGAGTCAGCCAGAGATGCCCTCATGGATGAGAGTTGGCCAGCAGAAGAGGTTGCATCCTTTATTGCGTTGATTGATGATTTGGGGCATGGGGTAGTAGAAGGAAAGTATAAACTCTCTGAAACACAAGCACGTGCAATTTTAGAATTAAGGTTACAACGCCTTACTGGTATGGAACAAAGAAAACTTGCAGAAGAAACGCAAGAATTATCAATAAAAATTGAAGAACTTTTAGACATTTTATCAAATAAAAATAGTTTGATAGAAGTAATTTTAAAAGAGTTATATGAAGTTAGAGAAAAACTCGATTCTCCTCGAAGAACATTAATTTCTGATTCGCTTGCTGAACAAGATGATGAAGATTTAATACAGCAGGAAGATATGGTGGTCACGGTGTCTCATCGTGGCTATATCAAGCGTGTTGTGTTAAGTGACTATAGGGCCCAACGACGCGGAGGTAAGGGCAGAGCTGGGATGAAAACCCGTGATGAAGATTTTGTTACAAATTTGTTTGTCGCAAATACACATACCCCAATTTTGTTTTTTACCTCAAGGGGTATGGTTTATCAGCTGAAATGCTATAAGTTACCGCTTGGCTCACCTCAATCTATTGGGAAAGCAATGGTGAATTTATTGCCTATAGGTATTGAAGAAACTATTCAGGCGGTTATGCCAATGCCACAAGACAAAGAGAGTTGGGATAATTTAAACATATTATTTGCAACATCATTTGGTTCAATTAGAAGAAACAAATTGAATGATTTTGTTAACATAAAGCGCAATGGAAAAATCGCGATTAAGCTTTCTGAAAATGATAAGTTAATTGGCGTTACAACCTGTAAAAATGATTCTCAAATTTTGCTCGCATCCAAAAACGGCAAGGCAATTCGCTTTTCAATCAATCAAGTCCGAGTTTTTAAGGGTAGGGATAGTTCTGGTGTCCGAGGCATAAAATTGCTTGGAAATGACCAAGTTGTATCAATGAGCGCTATAGCGGATGAAACAAATGAATATGTTTTGTCCATATGTGAAAACGGATATGGAAAAAGAACTAAAGTAACTGATTATAGGGAGACAGGTCGTGGGGGTCTGGGTGTAGCTAATATTGAGACAAGCCAACGTAATGGAAACGTGGTAGCATCGTTCATAGTATTTGAAACTGACCAAATTATGCTGGTCACTATTTCTGGTCAAATAATTCGTATTAGAATTAATGGAAATGATGGTGATAACATTCGTATCACTGGTAGAAAAACGCAGGGTGTTAGATTATTTGAGCTAGCTGAGGATGAAAAAGTTGTTTCAGTTGCTATTATAAGAGAAGATGATAATGAAAATTCAGATAGCATTGAATCAACAGAAAATTATAATGGAGATTCTGGTAAATCTGATATTGAGTTGACTGAGAGCCTAGTTAATAAAAATGAAGAAAATTAATCTTACGAAGTTTTGGAATTATCGGAAATAGAGAAATGGCTCAAATAGCTTTATATCCAGGGACATTCGATCCATTAACATTTGGACATTTAGATATGGTAGTGCGAGCATCTACATTGTCTTCAAAATTAATAGTGGGTATCGCAGAAAATCCTGGTAAAAATCCTTTATTTAGCCTTGAACAACGCAAGCGCTTCGTAGAAATTGAAATAAATACTATGAAAGATAAGGGTATTATTTCTGAGAGCGTTGAAGTCCAGGCATTCACAGGGCTTTTAACTGATTTTGCTAAGCGCGTGAACGCATCTATGTTGATAAGAGGGCTTCGGGCTGTCTCAGATTTTGAATATGAATTCCAGATGGCCAGTGCTAATAAAAGGTTGCACGAAAATTTAGAAACAGTATTTTTAACAGCATCAGAAAAACAGCATTTTGTCGCATCTAAATTAGTGAAAGAGATAGCGCGTTATGGTGGGGATGTAAGCTCCTTCGTTCCGAATATTATTGAAAAAGAATTAAAGTTATTTTTTAATAAATAACTAGAACTTATTGTAAAAATTATATTTAAAATTTTATTCAATAAATTTCGATGGTGCTCTAATATCATTTAAAGCCCCAAAAAATATTTTTTGGGGCTTTAAGTTGTAATTTTTAGTCCTCTTGAGGCAAGATTAAGTTTAAGGTAACAGCCAAAAGCGCAGTAGGCGCTACTGCTGAGGTAGCCAATGTTTTCCAAATTCCTGGAAGATATTGAACTGCTGACGGGACTAAATTTAGACCTAAGCCTACAGCCAGAGAAACTGAAATAATTATCATGTTTCGACGTGACATTTTCACAGTGCTAAGCATATTCATTCCAGCAGCAGCAACCATTCCAAACATAACTATAACGCCTCCCCCTAATACAGGTAATGGCATAGAAGAAATTACTGCACCAATCTTTGGTATTAAACCACAAATTACCATAATAAGTCCTGCTATTGTAACAACATGGCGAGACATAATCCCTGTCATACCAACAATTCCAACATTTTGACTAAATGAGGTATTCGGAAGCCCACCAAAAACACCCGCTACTGCAGTTCCTAATCCGTCTGCATACGTTGCTCCAGATATCTCCTCATCAGTTGCATCTCGACCCGCACCAGCTTTTGTTGTGGCAGAAGTGTCACCTACCGTTTCAATTGCAGATACAATAGAAACGAGTGTTACTCCAATTACAGCACCAAGACTAAATTCGAAACCATAAGGCATAACCTCTGGAATTTGAAACCAAGCAGATTTTGCAACACCGCCAAAGCTTACCATCCCCATTAGAATAGCGACGATATAACCAGCAATTAATCCAATTAAAACAGCTGCATTAGAAATTAGTCCCTTAGTCATAAATTTACAAATTAATGACACTACAACGACTGTAAGTGCTACTGACCAGTGCATTAAAGAACCAAAACTCTCGGCATTCATTTGAAATTCAGCAGCTCCACCAGCTGAATATTTTATTGCAACTGGAATTAAATATAATCCTATTGCCAAGATAACTAGGCCAGTAACTAATGGAGGAAACATGAAGCGAATATTTTGAATTATACTTCCTAATGCAAAATGAATTAATCCTGCTATTATACAGGCCGAAAGAGCCACGCTGAGACCTTGGGTAGCAGCTACACCAGCTAAAACACCAACAAACGCAAAGCTTGTACCTTGCATAATAGGTAATCGACTGCCTATTGGACCTGCACCGATTGTTTGAAATAACGTTGCTATTCCAGCAAAAAGCATAGCCATCTGGATTAAATAAATTTGTTCTGCACCACCAAAGGCCAGCCCTGCTGCTCCAGCTACAATTATAGAGGGAGTAACATTTGATGCAAACATCGCTAAGACATGCTGTAATCCCAATGGAATTGCTTGTCCTACAGGTGGCGTATTATGAGAATTGCTATAATCAATATCAGACATAATTCTTCTCCTAGTTAAGTATATACTTTAAATTAAAAGCATTACTGTAATTTTGAGCATCTATGATTACATATAGTATCAAAACTAAATTAGATGCACTATATGTGGAAGGCTAGCAACAAATTAGCCATACGTCAAAAAAGCTGCTTTTATAAATTAATTACTGTACACACACAGAACAATGTTGATTGAATTTGGTCAATCATTCTAATTGAGAATAAAATTTTTTATTAAAAAAATTAAAAAAACAAAGTAATGAATTATTTTTAGTTTATTTAGTGACTGTTTATTTCAGTTTTTAACAAGAAAAATATTTCCTCTAGTTTCTCCTACACGTTTATAGTAACTTTTTTCAAGCCAATCCAGTATATTTAAATCCCAATCTGCACTGTTATCTTCGATTATAATCAATGAAGGAAGATAATCCTTTTCTAGCACTGAGAGATATGGAAATAGAACTTTATCCTCGAATCCTTCTATATCGATTTTTACAATGTCAGCTTTAATCTCATTTAATTCTTCAAGTGCTTTTTTTAGAGACTTTTGTTTTACCCTGATTGTTTCCAGTGAAGAATTATTTTTGACTATCGAACTGCTGCCAAGTCCAAATTTTGAAATGTGTAGGTTTACCATTTTCGAGTTTTTACCAAGAGCAAAAGGAGCAACTACTATTTTTTCGCTAAGTTTATTTAAATTTATATTTTCTTTCATCCTTTCTATTAGAACGGGATTGGGTTCAAAACCGATACATTTTCTTGCACCAAAACTGGCAACGAATAGAGAATAGTAGCCAAAATTTGCTCCAATATCTAAAAATAACGTATTGCTATTTACAAATTTTTTAATGATTTTGAGTTCACTTTTTTCACGAGTCTTTGAAGAAAATAAAATGTTTGATTCAATGGTATTTTCAAATGGCCTGACCCTTAGTTTTAATCCATTATAAATCAAATCCACGGGGTTTTCGTTCAAATATTTCCTCCAAATATTATGAAATAATTTTTTCAGCTTTCCTCTAGAAATGCCCGTATTTATAAATAAGAGTAAAAACTTACCAAATATAGTAGGATAATATGTTCCAAATTTCTTATTAATCATAATTTTTAATTCATTTTCAAAAACACCAAATTTTACAATAAAAAAATGATTGTTCTAAGTCCATACATAATGTGAGCTAAACATCTGAACAATTTAGCCTAAATTACTTGACCTCTATACTGCTAAGGGCTATCTAAAAACGGTGGTGTTAAGGGCGGTTAGCTCAGCTGGTAGAGCAAGTGACTTTTAATCACTGGGTCACAGGTTCGAATCCTGTACCGCTCACCATAATAAAATTATTCCTTGCCGTTTATGTATAAGCTTATTGATTTTAAACTCATCAATTCGATAATAATCTATAAAAATTAGCTTAACTCAATTCTCTTTTCAACCTCTAGGTAAGGTCTTACTTCTTGATGAGATATTATGAGCGTAGTTGATTTTGTCTTTTTTGTATGTTCTTGAATTAAAATAGATGCTTTTTTTATCATATCGCCATCTAAAGCGGAAAATGGTTCGTCTAATAATATGATCGGTTTTTCTCTTGATAATGTTTTAATAAGGGCAACACGTTGAAGTTCACCACCTGATAGTTCATTGCATTTTCGATCAATGAGAGAAAAAATTTTTAAAAAATGTAAATGATTTTCAATATCTTCTGAAATTTTATTTATTCCTAACATTAGATTCTGCCTTACAGATAAATGAGGAAAAAGGTTATCACTTTGAAACATAGTAGAAACGGGTCTTTTCCAAGGAGGTTTTGATAATAAATATTTCCCATTAAAGATTACTGAACCAGAAATTGGTTCGTAAAATCCAGAGATTATATTAAATAACGTGGTTTTGCCAATCCCAGAGGGTCCGCCAATTAACACTATTTCTCCAGCTGAAGCATCTAAATTTACTTCCAGTTGAATAGAATTTGGCCATTTGAAAATTAATTCATTTATTTGTAGCATTGTGAACCACCGTTCGACAGAATCTATGGATTTTTTCAAAGGACATCAATATTACACCAAAAATAAAATAAGCCACAAAAATATATACTAGAATAAATATACCCAAAATATCTGCTTCACTAGCTCCATATCGGCCAAAAAGTTGATAGAGGTAATAAGGTAATGTCTCGAATTCTCTATTGCCAAATAAAGTGATTACACTCAGATCGCCCAACGAAAAAGCAAAACTGATACCTAACACGAGCTGTAATTCTCGAGTTATCGAGGGAAAAGTTAAGAAAATAAATTTTTTCAGACCCGTTATACCTAACTGCAGGGATAATTTGTCATGCTGAGACAGCGCTTGCTCTAATGATGGCGACAATATACGTAAAATAAAAGGCAAGGAGAAAAGTATATTTGCTAATAGTACCAACCAAAACGTATGTTCAAACAAATTTACATGATCTTGAAGAAGAATAAAACAGCCTGTCGCGAAAACGATTGCTGGCATCAGAAGATAGAAAGATACCGAAATATCAATGAATTGAATTGAGATAATACTACCTGATTGATTTAATCTAAATCTACTATGAATTAAAACAATCGCGATCATTACACTTAATATTGAAGAAAAAAAAGCAAGTTTAGTAGAAATATAGAGAGCATTCCAGAACCTATTTTGTCCGAATAAATTTAAACCAGAAGACAAGTCAAGGCGGTAAAAAAGTGCTACTAATGGTAGTAAAATTACCATAAAAAAAATCAAAAAACAGAAAAAGTCCGTTAACCTAGAAAAAAAATTCTCTATATCATTTCGAATTATTGTATTTTCTGAATTTGGGGCAGGGGAGGTAAGAGAAAAGTTTAGTGGTTTGGATATTAAAATTAGACCTGAGCAAATTAAAATTTGGAGTATACTCAAAGATGCTGCCAATTGCATGTCAAAAGAGAAACGAACCGCGTGATAGATTGATACCTCTAACGTTGTCACATCAGGTCCACCTCCTAACATGAGCACTATGGAAAATGAAGTAAAACAGAGCAAAAAGATTAGACTTGCTAAAGGAACCATGAATGACTTAAACGTTGGCCATTCAATAACTTTAAATATCTCAACTTCTGTCAGATTGTGATGGGATGCTATCTTCCAGTAGTAGTTTGGTTGGGATTTTAAAGCAGAATAAGCGACTCTCAAAACAAGAGGGGCGTTAAAGAAAACATGTGCAAGTATAACCATCCACAATCCAAATAGTGAAAAACCGGTTAACCCAATGGAATTCATAAAACCAGACCTTCCCCAAACTGCAACAATTCCCAAAGCAGCTACAGTAGTGGGAACAACCAACGCAATAAAGCTTGTAGATAAAACAAATTTAACGAACCATTGATTCCCTCGCCGGTGAAGAGCTCGTGCAGACAGTATACCAACTAATAAAGAAAAAAATGTAGACAGAAATGCCTGCCAACCAGCACTTTTAATTATATAAAAAGTACCAGAAGAAAAGATAACAGCAAGATAATTATCATTGCTGGCTATCAACAAGAGCTGGACCAAAATAGCGCATCCTAGCAATGATAATATTAATCCAAAAGAAAGACCATATAATCTAGAAAGTTTGAAGTACTCTAATAAAACAACGGACTGAGAAGTATTTAAAAATTTTACCCCTTGTTTTTCTGCCCCCTTTATTTTGTGCTTGCGGTAAGCCACTCATCAATCCAATTTTTTTGATTTGTAGCCACATTTTCAGAATCAAAAAGAAGAGTTTTAGAGGGTTTAGCAAGCGCTTCAAACCCTTCTGGTACTTCTGCATTGTAAGCCGGATACATCCAATTTGTTGTGGGTATGATATTTTGAAATACAGGTGATGCTATAAATTTCAAAAATTGGGCAGCTAGCTGTGGCTCAGAAGTACTTTTCAGCATTCCCGCCACCTCGATTTGTAAATAGTTTCCCTCTGCAAAAACAGTAGCATCATAATGATCATTTTCTTCTGCAATTAAATGATAAGCAGGCGAAGTAGTATAGGATAATACCATATCTGCTTCTCCATCTAAGAAAAGAGCATAAGCTTCCGACCATCCTTTCGTTACAGTGAGAATTTTCGGTTGTAACTCTCTCCAGTAATCAATTGCTTTATCACCGTATACAGATTTAATCCATAATAATAAGCCCAAACCTGGGGTTGAGGTTCTTGGGTCTTGAATTACAATTTTAATATCATCAGGCATATTCGACAATTCTTGAAAGGATTTTGGCGGATTTTTTAAAATATTTTTATTAAAGACAAATCCAAACCAGCCCCAATCAAATGGCATGAATACTTTGTCAGTATATTCAATAGGTAAAGAGCTATTCTTAACATGAATATCTTTTATTGTGCTTGGCAACTCAGCAAAATATCCTGTTTCTTTTGCAATGTGAACAAGATTTGTATCAAGTCCGAGTGCAATATCTGCCTTTGTATTTTTTCCTTCAAGCTGTATCCTTCCTAAAATTCCAATAGAACTGTCTAACCCTACAAATTGTAAGTCACATTCACATATCTTTTCAAATTCTGTTTCAACAGCCGGACCAGGTCCCCAATCCGATGTAAATGAGTCATAGGTATAAATTGTAAGTACAGGCTTATCAGCAAGGGCAGGGAGCCCGCAAAAAACAAAAAAAACTACAAATTTGGCTATTCTTAAAATTTTCATGGTTATTTCTCAACTTAAAAAGTAGTTCAAAAGGTTTGCGGCATAAGCAAGAGAAAAAAGAATGAAAATAAAAATTATATTTTACAATTTCCTCTTTCCTACGCCAGCATTATCTGGTTCAGGTTCATGGGTATGTCTCAGCCTTAATAAAGGGCACCCCAAGAGGTTTGACTTTTTATAACATCAAATTCTATAGATGTAAAACGTTCAAAGCTATCGGATAAGAGAAAATTCATGTTAAAATAGGTTTTGGTGAATTGAATTTCACTTTAAAATATTCAGAATTTCTTTTGCTAAAATGAGTAGAAGGAAGAAAATGACAAGTAAATTGGGATTTCTTTTAACTTGAATGTAGACAATAAGAGCATTTAGTTACGTTAAATGGGAGAATGTATGTATAAGTTAATTACGAAATTTTTACTAATCATGTTCTTTTCATCAGAGGCCGTAGCTAATTATTCATACGATTGTTTTGAGCTTGAGAGAGTTACAGTAGCAGGATCGGGTTTAATGACCCCTGCATATCCAGGCCGTTCGTTAACATTCATTTGGGATGGTAATACCATACAGGCTAATGGAGTGTTTTATCATCAGAATTATGAGATGGCCTCTTTTGCTGATGTAAATGGAAATACTGGTTTTAAAGCATTCGGTATCGATGAAGATAGACAAGATATTTTTTATTTTTCAAATGGTCAATTATTTCATACGGCAATAGTAAGTTATGGCAGAGAGCCATCTATTCAAAGCGAGATATTTAATTGCACAAAATCATCTGCTGATTAATTTTATTAAAATTCTTTTCCTAGAAGTCCTAAAATAGGAATGAATAAAATAGACATTAAAAAACTCCAAAGAACGGATTGTGCAACAGCCTCAGCGTTTATTTTATATCGATTTGCAAACGTTACGGCCATGATTCCAACTGGAGCAACCGTTACCATTAAAGTGGTTTGCGCTTCTGCAAAAGAGTAACTTCCAATTATAATAATTAACAAAAAACCAACAAATGGATGTAAAAGCATTTTAAAAATAGTTAAAACTGCAGCCATTTTTATATTCCCAAGAAGAGGTGTTTGAGATAACAAAATACCAGATGCAAAAAGACCGCATGGTGCCGCTGCGTAAGATATAAACTCAGAACCACGCACTAATATTGGATATTCGTCAGGCAGACAAAATCGGAGTAATAAGCCTATTATCATGCCCATAAAAATGGGATTTTGAATTTGCTTTAGTGCGGCAATGGTTTTTTTTATTTCTGGTCTAGACATAATGTCTAATAAAATCAGAGTGAAAGTGAAAATGAAAATATCAACAGTGATAATACCTTTTACGGGCGTTATTAATTCTGAAGGGAAAGCAAATAAAACCACTGGATAGACAAACAAAACATGATTTCCAAAAGAGGCGGCTAAACCACACAACAATGCTTCTTTATAAGCAAGTTTCAGAACTATTTTACAAAATAAAAACGCTGATAAATAAATAATTAGTTCACTGAGAACATATAATGTTAATAAATTAGTGTTCAAACTAGAGATATCTGTAGTAATTAGGATATTTATTATTATTGCTGGCGCACTAATCATAGCAATAAATTTAAATATACCAGAAGCATCACTATTCAAAAAACTACCTCTTTTACCCGTGATATAACCAAGGAAAAATACAAAAGCCACTGGCGCTACTGAATTAAGGAAAAACTGAATAAAATCGGACATTTTTAATATTTAACAAAAAAAAATCATTTTAGTAAAATGTTATCGATCTTATTATCTTTGCATTATTTTAAAATAGTTTTTTTTTGAGGATTTTTATGTTTATTTATCCAAATAAGTATGAGGAGGCGGGTTTATCCCATAATCCTTTTAAGGCAATAGTTTCACCGCGACCGATAGGATGGATTTCAACTCGCTCAAGCGATGGCCACTTGAACATTGCTCCTTACAGTTTTTTTAATGCAATATCGGAACAACCGCCAATGGTTATGTTCTCTAGTTCGCCAAAAAAAGAGGGGTCACTTGGAAAAGACTCACTTTTAAATATTGAAGATACAGAAGAATTTGTTGTTAATATTGTAAGTTATTCTCTTCGTGAGAAAATGAATATTACATCTAAAGATTATCCAAGAGAGATAAACGAATTTGAAAAAGCAGGTATAGAAGTAGGACAATGCAAAACAGTTTCTGTGCCACATGTAAAATTTGCACCTGCTTCTTTGGAATGCAAGTTATGGAAAACATTAACGTTGCCAGAGAAACCAGATGGCTCTTCAACAACGATGATTATGGGTGTAGTGACTGGAATGAATATTGACGAGGGCGTCATAAAAAATGGAAAAATTGATGTCACTTCATATGAACCACTAGCTAGACTTGGTTATTACGACTATTCTCAAGTAAAGGATACATTCTCCATGAGACGACCAGATTAAAGAAGGTATATCTATGTACCTTTAATACCTATGTTTTACCTTGGTATTTTAAATATTGTTTTTTATTAAGAAAAACCTTTTAGTTAATCATCAGTTTTCAATTATTTCAATTAAATAGTTTTAACCATCAAAACAATTAATATATTTTTGTCGCATAATATATATTATGTAAAAATAAATTCAATTTTTAAATTTCTAATACTAAACCATCATAACCTGGCTCTACATTTGGAGGGCAAATATTTAATAAACTTTCATAATCAGACTCGAGTCCAAGATGTGTAAGATAACATTTAGCTGGTTTTACTTTTTGAATCCAAGAAAACGTTAGGTCAAAGTGGGCATGAGCCGAATGTGGTGTTTCTCTAAGAGTTTCTACAATCCAAATAGGAATATTAGATATAGAATTTAAGTATTCATCATCTAGTTCGCTGACATCTGTGGAATATGCAAACTTTTCATTAAAAACAAAACCAAGAGAAAATCCATTTCCATGTTTTTGAAATTGAGTTCTTATAGTTACATCCCCAATTTTAAAGAGCTCATCAGATTTAATAGTATTCCACTCAAAAGGTGGAATAAAATAGCTAGGTGAAGATAAATCTTTCTGAAATAAATAAGGGAATCTGGATAAAACATCTTTCCCATGTTTCTCAGACCCAAATAGTTTAATTTTGTTTTGGTCAGGCCAATAGAATACTCGTAAGTCATCCATGCCTGCAACATGGTCAGAATGTGTATGAGTAATAAGAACGGCATCTAACTTACTGATGTTCATAGGTAATAACTGGTTTCTTATGTCAGGACCCGCATCAATCAATATAGTTGTACTTTTTGTTTGAATAAGAATTGCGCATCGTTGTCTTCTGTTTTTAGGATTTTGTGGGTCACAAGTACCCCACCCTGCCCGACCTAACGCAGGAATGCCAACAGAAGTACCACAACCCAACATCGTGATTTTCATTTATATGCCCCCATTTTGGAGAATAACTTTAACGTATTTTGAAAAGTTTGTTTAGCCATCTCATCAAAAGGTTTTCCTATCGCTTCACTCAATGTTTTAAGTGTATATACGGTATAGGCTGGCTCATTAGCTTTGCCCCTGAAAGGCACTGGTGCCAAAAATGGTGCATCAGTCTCAACTAGAATACGGTCACTTGGCAATTCAGATGCAATTTCTCGCAATTCTGTTGATTTAGGGAAAGTTAAAATACCTGAAAAACTTATATAAAATCCTATATTAATTGCTCTTTTTGCCAGGTCTTTACCAGAACTAAAACAATGTAAAACACCCCTGAAAGGAGATTTATGATATTCTTCTTCTATTATCGATGCCATATCTTCATCCGCATTACGAGAATGAATAATTATAGGCAAATCTAATTCTCTCGCAGCCTGTATTTGTGCCCTGAAACTTTCTTGCTGTGCTTCTTGAGGGGAATGGTCATAAAAATAATCAAGTCCTGCTTCTCCTATCGCCACGCATTTAGGGTGAGAAGCTGCTTGAATTATGGCTTCTAAATTACAAGCGTTTGGTTCAGAAGATGCTTCATGAGGGTGTATTCCAGCTGAAAAGAATATATTATCATACCTCTCAGATATCGCTTGTACGTTCTTAGATTTACTTAATTTAACACCAATAGAAATTATTTTTTTCACACCCGCTTCGTTTGCTCTCTTAATAACATCATCCAATTGTTCAATTATTTTTGGATAATCAAGATGCGCATGTGAATCAATAATAGGTATATTTGATCGCATTTACGCTTCCTTTGATTTTAGATAGCGGGGAAAAACACCCTCTGGTTTTTCTATTATTCGTCCTGATAAAGAATTAATATCAGTTAGTGAGCTAAACAGCCTTTCTTTTGGAGAAACTTTAATTTGATCTAAAAGTTTTTCACTTGCATCTGGCATAAAGGGCTGTGTTAGCAAACAAACACCTCTTATAACTTCAACTAAAATACCTAGTACTTCTGACATTCTATTGAAATCAGTTTTTTTCAATGACCATGGGGCTTGCTTGTCAACATATCTGTTTGCTTCGGCTATGACATACCAGATTATTCTTAGTGCTTCATGAAATGATTGTTCGTTTATAAGAACACGCACATTATTTGGAAGTTCTTTCAGCTTATTAAGTAAAAAGTGGTCTTCTTTTTGAAGGACTTCTGGTATTGAGGGAATTTTACCGTCTAAATTTTTGTAAATGATGGATAACACTCGCTGAGAGAGATTACCAAGATCATTTGCAAGATCGCTGTTTATTCGATTAATTAATGCTGTTTTTGAAAAATCCCCATCTCTTCCAAATGGTACTTCACGCATCATAAAATATCTTATTTGATCAAGACCGTATTCTTCAATCAATGCTATTGGATTTATTACATTTCCTAAAGATTTTGATATTTTTTGCCCTTCATTTGTCCACCATCCGTGAGCAAATACACGTTTAGGCAAGGGTAAGTCAGCTGCCATTAAAAATGCAGGCCAATATACTGCATGAAATCTTAAAATATCTTTTCCTACCATGTGTAAATCAGCAGGCCACCATTTATCGAATTGATTTTGTTCCTTGTTATTCCAGTTAGTTGCCGTGATATAGTTTGTTAAAGCATCTAACCAGACATACATTACATGTTTTTGATCATTTGGGACAGGCACACCCCAATCAAAGGTAGTTCTAGAAATTGATAAATCATTTAACCCACCTTCTACAAATCTCTTGATTTCATTAAATCTACTTTCAGGTGCCACAAAATCGGGATGTGTCTCATAAAAATCAAGCAAAGGTTGCTGCCATTTTGAAAGATTAAAAAAATATGATGGTTCTTCCACCCACTCAACGGGTGCTCCTGTAGGCGCAACACCATTAACTAATTCATTTTCAGCAAAAAAAGCCTCATCTCGTACTGAGTACCAACCAGAGTATGATGATAAAGTTATATTTTCTCTATCCATGAGCCTATGCCATATTTTTTGACACGCTTCATAATGCCTGGCTTCTGTTGTTCTAATAAAACAATCATGGGAGAACCCCATTTTCCTTGCCAAGTATTCAAAGTTTTTAGAGACTTTATCAGTAAAATCTTTTGGAGATATTCCAGCTTTCTCTGCAGCCATTTGTACTTTCTGACCATGTTCGTCTGTTCCTGTAAGAAACATAACATCATGACCGTCTAATCGTTTAAACCGAGCCAAAACATCACATGCCAATGTTGTATAAGCGTGACCAATATGAGGATTATCATTAACGTAATATATTGGCGTTGTTATATAAAACTTTTTACGCATAAAGAAACCTTTTCACATGCAGCTAAACTTATGTTACACTATCCCAATTTTTACATAGCCTATCTAAAGTGCATTTGGCTATATAATTTGTAAAATGTTTGTTGCATAAAAATTCCCATATCAAGATAGTTGGCTTGATTAAACTGAAACTCTTTTTGCCAATCCATGTGTATATTTGCTAGTTCATTAGATGTGAATGTTTGCGCTAGTATGTCTGCTAATTTTGAAATAGAAAAATAAAATTGTTGGTCAGAAGAAAAGTTATTGTTGATATTAAGTGCGCGAAGAGCAGATTCTGAGAATAATTTATCAAAAATAAATTGAGTTGCCAGTGATAGTTTTGGGTTTTTAGGGATATTATTACCCCAGTTAAGAGCGAGCTTCAAAATTTCATCAATTTCTAATTTCTTTCTAATGAGCTCATCTAATTCGTCCATATATTTGTCTATTCCTGATTCATAAATTAAAAGAGCCATTCCAGGTGAACCCTCGCAAAGTAAGGCTAGATTTTTTGTCTGCTCATCTTCTATATCTCTTATTTTGTCCTTCAGAATTAAGCAGGTATCTTCAATAGACAAAGGGTTTAATTTAATCTGTTGGCATCTAGATCGAATTGTGGGGATAACACTAGAAGTATTATGGGCAATAAGAAAAAAAATTGTTTTATAAGGAGGTTCTTCTAAAATCTTTAGAATAGCGTTAGCTCCATTGCGATTGGTTTTATCGAGGCTGTCAATTATAATGACCCTCCACCCGCCTCTCCCCGACCGATGATTAGTAATATTTGCAATTGATTTGATATCCTCTATTTTAATAAGACCAGATTTATTTTGATCAGACTTAATAGCAGAAAGATAGGTCATGTCCGGGTGTGAGTGATAAAATACTTGTCTCCAAACAGAGTTTTCTTGATCCAAACTCAGAACATACTCGACCTCATTTAATATAGAGTAATTATCTAATAAAGTTTTTTTATTATTATCATTAAGTAAATAGACTGCTAGCTGCCTCGACAGAAAGGATTTTCCTATTCCAATATTTCCAGAAATTAAATAAGCATGGTGAAGCTCACCATTCTGCTTTGAAATACAGAATTGATTTAAAAAGTCTTTATGGCCATAAAGACGATTTTTAATTAATTCTCTATTTTTCAAGCTCATTTGCTCAAACTACTTCGGAGTATTGGAAAAACAAGTTGAAAAATTTCATCTGAAATTTTTTCGATTGTTTGAGAGCCATCTATGATTTTGATACGGTCTGGATGTAAAGAAGCAATCTTAAGATAACCATCTCTAATTTTTTTATGAAAAAGCTCTCCTTTTCTCTCGAACCTTTGGTTGTTCTCGTTTCTATCTAAGGCTCTTTTTATACCTATCTCTGCAGGAACATCTATTAATATTGTTAAATCAGGTTCACAAGTTTTTAACGCAAATGCATGTATCTTATCTATTTCCCTATTTGGGATTTTATTTGCAATACCTTGATAAACAATAGATGAGTCCTTAAATCTGTCGCACAAGACGATTGCTCCACGTTTTATTGCTGGTAAAATAACACGATCGATATGTTCAGCTCTTGCCGCAATCATCAGCAAAGTTTCTGTTCTTACAGATAATTTATCTGCAGCTCCGTTAACTAATATCTCCCTTATTTGTTCCGCAACTTCAGTACCACCTGGTTCTCTAGAAATTACTATTTCAACATCTGAAATAAAGCCTAATATGTTATTTTTTAGTTTTTGTATCTGAGTTGATTTTCCGCTACCCTCACCACCTTCAAAAGTAATAAAAATTCCTTCATTTTTATTAGTTTTCTTTACCATTATCTTTTCTTCCAAGGTACGGATTTTAACAAATTAATTTAGTGACGGCGCAGCGCCAAAAATTAGATATTTTATTGCCTCGGAAATACGACTAAATACCGGTAATTGACTTACATCTTCCCTGGAAATTAGCGCAATTTCTTCACGTACCCCGTTTACCTCAAACCATAATGTACCAACCTCTTCTCCTGCAGCAATAGGTGCTTGAATTGGGTTATTATAATTTACTGTTAACTTGGTATTATTTCTCTCATTTCTAGATAATACCCTAGCTAAATCTTCTTCTAATACCAATGAAATAGTAGGTTCTTTACCAAGCCAAACATTAGCAATTTTTACTGTCTCTCCTGCTTTGAAAAAGTCATACTTTTTATATTCTCTAAACATGAAATCCATCAATCTATTTGATTCCATTGACCGTTGTTTTTTTGATTCTAACCCATTTAGCACTATAATAATTCGTTGACCATTGCGTTCTGCAGAACCTACTAACCCATATCCTGATTCTTTTGTTGACCCTGTCTTCAAACCATCTGCGCCAGGGCTTCTATCAATTAAAGGATTTCGGTTTGGCTGTTTTATATTATTATAAGTGTGATGAGGTTTGGCAAATACTGGGTAAAGGTTAGGAAATTTATCAACTGGAAAATCTCTTATTATTGCAGCTGCTAATAATGATAAATCTCTAGCTGTTGTTGTAAGCATTTCATCTGGCCAGCCAGTTGAGTTTGTAAAATTTGTATCACCCATACCTAGTTGTAGTGCGAAGCTATTCATTTCATCAGCAAATGCTTCTTCTGAACCAGAAATACCCTCAGCAACTACAACTGCTGCATCATTGCCTGACTGCACGGCTATTCCATTTATTAACTCTTCGACACTAACCCTCGTGCCAACATCCAAAAAACTTCTGGAGCCTCCCATTTTCCATGCCTTCTCGCTGACCAAAAATTCATCTTCAAGGGTTAAACTACCCTCCGCTATTCTTGAAAAAACAATATATAAAGTCATAATCTTAGCCATCGAAGCGGGTTTCATTGGGCTATCGGCATTTTTTGACATTAATACTCTATTGGACTCAAAATCAATAATATGAGCAAAATCTGCTACTGTGTTTATATGGTCATTTGCATGAGCGCTCGCCCCAAATTCAAATAAACTAAGTGTAAGTAAGATTTTAATAAAAAATTTCATCTTCGCTCCTCTTGATGAAGTCAATAATTACAAAACAGGCTGCGTGCAAAACTAAAACACTATTCGACAACAATATGTGCCCCTTCATAGCCAAAGGCCAATACATCAGCGAGAATGGTATCTGCATCATTTACTGTTTCAATTGGACCTAATCTAGCTCGATAGATAACCCTGCCATCATGTAAATTTTCAGAGACTGAACCTAACATTTTTTTATAATTTTTTATTACTGAGAGTGCGCTTTCCTTGTTATGAAAGGCACCGATCTGGACCCAGATTTTTGTCTCAGTAACTGGAATTTGAATAATCTCTCCTATTCGTGATTGCGAAAGCAATTCTATTGCTGAAGTTCTATTAGCGGGCATGCTTTCAATTTTTCTCGTTGTAGTGGCATCTAGACTGACCTCTGGAATGTTGTCGGATTGAATAGGTGGCATTACATCATTAGAGATTAGTAATGGAAATTTATTATTTTTTGCATCTCTTTCCAATGCTAAACTTTGTTCAGCTAAAATTTGCACTCTAACTTTAGCAATACCTTTTTTAACAAAACCCAACCTTTTTGCAGCTTCTCTAGATAAATCAATTATTCGTCCTGCTATATAAGGCCCTCTGTCATTTAATCTTACAACAAGCGATTTTCCATTTTCTAAATTAGTAACCCTTACCACAGATGGCATAGGGAGTGTTTTATGAGCAGCAGACACTAATTCTGGGTCAAATATCTCTCCGTTTGCAGTTAGCTTCCCAGCCCATTCGTCGCCATACCAGGATGCTATCCCTGTTTTGTCATATCTCAAGTCCCTTTCAGGATAATACCAGTTTCCATTAATTTCATAAGGATCCCCTATCTTATAATGTGGCTTAGCAGTGGTTTTGAATTTATCGTTAGAGGAAGTAGCCAAATTATTTTTTGAGACTATACTGGGACTTTTTAGAAGGTTTGAGTCCAATTTATCTTCAATACCGTTTGTTTTTATATTCTCGGTTGTTTCTTCCTGATTAGATTTCACTTTATCCACTTTTGCAAGATTTACCGCAACTTCAGTTACAGCGCACCCATTTAATATTAAACCATAGGCAAAGAGCAAAATTAAGTTTGATGGTTTTTCTCTAAAAGAGAACATCTTAGACACACCTAAAACAACTGAAAAAAAACAAATTATGCAGAATGATTCAAAAACAATATCATATCCAAAAACAGCTTTCTATCTCCAATCAATAGTTTAACAGATAATTAAAAATTAAATATAAACAAAAAAATTACCTAAGTGCATCTGACAATTTCCCCACAGATGCTGCAAAATAAATCGAACGATTCCACTTAAGAATAGAATCAAAATTACTATAACCCAAAAATGCAATTTTACTAGTTTCTGAAGTTATTAATCGGGCAGATAAATTACGTTCTGGCAGCAAGCTTCCATCTAAATTTCTTACTCCCAATTTTTCCCATTTACGAAGAGTCAAATATTTTTTATTTTTCACCAATTTGACGAAGTTTTTATCTTCTGGAAGAAGCACCTGTCTTCCCCATGTGATATCGCTTTTCCAATCGGCAGATTTAAGATAAAAAGCAATCGAGGCAAATACATCTTTTTCGTTACCCCAGAGATCTTTTTTCCCATCACCATCCCAATCTTGCGCGTAACTTAGAAAACTAGAGGGCATGAATTGGGCTTGACCAATTGCACCCGCCCAACCACTTTTCATGTCATTTGGGGAAATATGACCTTCATCAATAATTTTTAATGCATTAAAGAGTTCTTTTCGAAAAAATTCGCCCCTTCTTCCATCAAAGGCGAGAGTTGCAAGAGCGCTTGGAGCATGAAATTTTCCTAGATACATGCCAAAATTAGTTTCCAAACCCCAGAGTGCGATTATAAAACGTGGTTGTACACTATAATGCTTAGAAATGGGTTCTAATATATCCTTGTGTTTTATAACCAATTCCTTTGCCCTGGCTATTTTAGTAGATGTAACACGCTTTGAAAGATAGTCATCTAGTGTAATAGTAAATTCTGGTTGGTTTCTATCTAGTTCAATAATGCGTTTATTGGGTTTAAAGCCAGAAAGAGCTGCATCAAAGGTTTTTTCTGTTATACCCTTTGCAAGAGCATCTCGTCGTAGTTCAGAAATCCATAAATTAAATTTATCTTCTCCATTTGCAATTGATATCCAGGAAAAAATTGAGAAAATAAAAGTAAAAATAAAAAAATTTTTTGTCATTGTTAATTTATGACTAACACAACCAAAATTTTTATTAAGCATAAAATTTCTCCCCCCCAAAACATTGGTTTGCGTTGCCAAAAATTAATTCTAAGTTTATATTTTAAAAATATCAAATATTGATAATTTAAACAATAAAGCCAAAGCTGAAAATTTTTGATTTTGATAAAAACATATTCAACAAAATCTTAAACTTAATTATAATTTTATTGAATTATTAGTAAAATTTCGATTAGAATATGCTTGAAAATTACGGTACCCAGATAAAATATCACTTTATCATAATTTTAGGTATTAAATAATTCTTACGGAGGGGTGGCAGAGTGGTTGAATGCACCGGTCTTGAAAACCGGCATGGGTGAAAGCCCATCGTGGGTTCGAATCCCACCTCCTCCGCCATTATAACATATTAAAACAACGTATTACGACGCATTATGCATCAGTTTTCCTAAGGTTTATTGATTCCCAACCGAACATATCATCTCATCTTAAATCAATCAATTACATACCCATTTATGAACGCTAATATTCAAAAAATATCTTGTATTCATCTTTTGTTAGAAGCTTTTCAAGCTTAGGCGCCTTGCTTCTTATTTTTTCAGGAGTGTTTAATTGCCATTCATCACTTATTTCTTTACCTCTATCTGCTTGTTGTCCTCTTAGGGATGTAATAGCCCAATACGTAAATTCTGTGATTTGGCAAGAATATGTGCAAGTAATATCATCATAGGTGTAGTATGCATCGGAAGGATAACGTAGTTGAGCCCTCTCAAAATACCCTCCTCTTGCCTCATCCATTAGCTTTGCTATTCTAGAGTTCTTAGTCTGCCCAAAAATATTAGGATATGCCTGCGCATAGCCCATATGTGTGATAAGGTGTAGAGCTTCTTCTATAGTTGGGTCCCAATTTGTGCTATTAAGGTTCATTTCTTTAGTAAATACAGATAAAAATGTTCCATATATTGGCTCAAATACGGCAGTGATTTTATCTTCGTCACTTTGAAAATCCCATCCGTTTCGCTCCATGATATCTTTTATTTCTTCCATAACTTCGTCTGGATAAAAATATTTTCCAAAATTACGCTCATCTCTGCTATTTCTGAAAACTGCAAAAACGCTTCCTGTTTTAATTATTTTGTCTATTACTTTTTGATTATCCACCTTCCCATCGCCATTATAGTCAACTAATTTATCCATAATTTTTTTGGCGTGCTTCAGGTACTTATCGTCTACCTTTGGCATGGCACAAATTTCAATTCCAAAACTTTTAACTATTTTTATACCCTTAATATTTGGGCAATCCGATATTGCAGGTTTTACTGCAAAAATTAGCAAAAAGAACACGACATATATTGTTTGTCTTAAAAAAATCTGATTAAGCATTTATTGCCCCTTAATTTCAAAAGTATTTACGAGGAAATTTCCTTTATGAAATTTGTGAACATAGAAAAATTTTTGGGTTGTTTTAAAAAGATAAAATATTATTTGATAAGTTTAAATATTTGTAATGAGTTATTTTAGAGAGTTCGTCTTCATATTTTACATTTTAAAACAATAAATTATAGAGAATTATTCAATAAAAAACTTAAGGCCTATAATTTTGGTATTGTTAGCACTATCTTACCTATGAAATCCTTTTGCAAAAACATTTGTTGTGCTTTTATAATATCTTGTAGTTCAAATGTCTTTGCTATAATGGGTTTAATCTTATTTTTTTCTATAAGGCTTATGAGATTTTTAAAAGCCTTGACATCTTGCCACGTGCTCCCCTTCAACGTTAGATCTTTTAAATAAAGTATTCTGAGATCTAGTTCAACAATAGGCCCAGCTATCGCTCCTGAGGTAACATACCTTCCACCAGGCCTAAGAATATTTAGGAGATCCGGCCATCTGATCCCTCCAACTAGATCTATAACCACATCTATGCTTTCTGAGCCAAGTGTAGCAACTAAATCTTGCTCACGATCAATTACTTTTGTTGATCCAAGTGAAATTAATAAATCTGCTTTTTCAATCCTACTTATGCTAATGATTTCAGCTCCTCTACATTTTGCTAATTGAATAGCAGCAGAGCCTACCCCACCCGAAGCACCATTAATCAAAACACGTTCTGCGCTAAGCCCAATTCTATGCAACATATTCTCTGCAGTTGAATAAGCACAGGGAATTGATGCTAATTCTATGTCGTTCCAATCACATTCAATTTTAAATGCTTCAGATGACGGGACAGCAGTGAATTGTGCAAAAGCTCCATTACATTCGGACCCCATTGTCCAGCAAGAAAAAGGAGTATTATTTTTTGGGTTTTGCATCATTGTTCGCACTACCACACGTTCTCCAATACGCTCTGGTTTAACTCCCTCACCTGTTGCGACTATCACACCTGAACAATCAGCTCCTTGAATAAGAGGAAAAACTAAAGGCTTACCAGACCAGCTAGCATCATTAATATTTACCTTGGCAAAACCCTCAGACCCACCTTTATTTGTTTCGCTCTTCACCGATTTTGAATACCAGCCTATACGGGTATTAATATCAGTATTATTCACACCAGCTGCTGTTATATTTATAACAACCTCATCTTTGCAAGGCCTAGGAACAGGAACATCATCACGAAAAACTAATTTGTCAAATCCTCCATGCCCAGTTAACAAAACAGCACACATTTTGTTTGGCAGATTCTTCATATATACCTCTTTTGTTGCACTCTTTGGCTTTTGTTAGCCAGTTTAGTAGAGTTTACGAGAAGAAAATCTTTTGTTTAAATATAAATTTATTCAGTCTAATCAACTATTTTAGAGATGATTTAATAATTTTAAGCTTTTTTACTGTGTTTTAAAAACTAAAATATATTCTATAAAAATAATGTATTGATAATTGGAATTACAATAACTGCGGAGTTGAAAATATTTAGATTTTCGTTATGAATTTAAAAAATAGTCTTTAATTGCAACCTAAAAATACTATTTTGCCGATTATTTTGTAAAGTTCTCTAATTCTAATATCCATTCCTCTATATTATCTCCACTGCTCATTTTAGGCGCTACTACCCCATCAATCATAAAGGTGGGGCTGACATGGATGCCATTCTGCCTGGCATATTTTGCCTGCCATTTCATCCGATTTTGAAGATTTTTATGTTGGAAGGTAGCTGAGACGTCACAGCCACTGAGAGTGGAAATTCGTCTAATAATATCATTGGGAGTGGTCGCCATATTTGGTCCGCTGCAATGGTCGATAAACTCAAAATCTTCTCTATGGGCAAACACAGCTTTCATCACTGAAATGGCTTTGTTTCTTCCATCTTCCATGATAGATGCCGCAAGAATGGCTCTAATAACGATACCTGAAAACAAATGCCACGGTTGTGATTGAAAACGAACTATAACTTTTAGTTGGTTTTCACCAGCTTTCGAGACAAGCTCATCAATCTTTCCGAAAGCTTTAGCCGAATATGGACATGTAGGTTCAAGAAACATTTCTAAAATACGTTCGCCGTGGCCCCATACAAATGGCTCAATATTATTATTCTGCAATTTCATAAAATTATCCCTCCTACCCTGAACAACCCATAATATATTATAATATTTAAATAAAAATAATATACACCCTTTGAAAAAATACATGTTGTTAAGTAATAAAAAAAATAAGGTATTGTGATATATTGGATTAATTTAAAAATTTGTTGTAATCAATCAGTTTTATCATATGCATTATAAATATATTAATTAATGATTGGGTTTGTGATTATCATGCAAAAGAAAATTATTATTGACACTGATCCTGGTCAAGATGATGCCGTAGCCATATTATTAGCTTTAGCAAGTCCCGATGAACTAAATTGTCTAGGTATTACTACTGTAGCAGGGAATGTTCCGTTAAATCTTACCAGTAAAAACGCAAGAATTATTTGTGAATTAGCTGGTAGATCTGAATTAAAAGTTTTTGCTGGTTCTGATTCACCAATGTTTAAGCCACTAATTACAGCGGAGCATGTACATGGTAAAACAGGATTGGATGGTCCAATTCTTCCCGAACCAAAAATGTCTTTACAAGATAAAAATGGCGTTGATTTTCTTATTGAAACTCTGGAATCGCATGAACCCGGGTCCATAACATTATGCTGTTTAGGTCCGCTAACTAATATTGCTATTGCTATAGATAAAGCACCTAAAATTATAACAAGAGCCAAAGAGATAGTTATGATGGCTGGAGCATATTTTGAAGTAGGTAACATAACACCAGCAGCGGAATTTAATGTATTTGTTGACCCAGAAGCTGCTAAAATTGTTCTCAATTCCTCAGTTAAAAAAACTTTCCTTCCATTAGATGTCACACATAAGTTGTTAGTAACAAAAGCCCAAATAGAGGCATTTGAAAGTTTTGGCACTCGTGTTGGAAAAGTGGTATCAGAAATGCTTAAATTTTCTGAAAGATTTGACAAACAAAAATATGGTTCTCACGCTGCTCCTTTGCATGACCCATCTGTTATTGCTTATCTCTTAAAACCTAGCTTATTCTCGGGCCGATTTGTTAATGTTGAAATCGAAACCGAATCTTTATTAACCCAAGGTATGACCGTGGCAGACTGGTGGGGTGTATCTGGTCGAGAGGCAAATGCTAATTTTATTGGTGACGTGGATATAGAAGGCTTTTTTAATCTACTAACAGAAAGACTAGCCGTTCTATGAGTTCCCTCGTCTGATCTGTAATTTTCATTTATTAATTTCAACTTATCCCAAGCCAAAGCGCATTATTGTTTTTTTAAGGAACGACGAATTGTTTAATGCTTCTAGGCCAATAGCCCTTAAATTTTGCAATGGAATCTGCTCTGACCCTGCTAATATATTTAGTAAGCCTACAGACCATGATTTTCCTAATATTTCAGGTAACCGTTTAAGTTGGTACTTATTTAGCATCTCAAAACAACCAATGGTATTAGGATAATCTGTGGATAAATTTACAATCGTTTCAATATCTTTTACACTTATATTAAACCCTTGTGCCCCAATCGGGGGAAGCTTATGTGCGGCTTCACCGATGAGTGCAATTCTTTCACTTATTAGCTTTTTTGCAACCATGAATTTTACGGGAATTTCTACTAAATTAGTAATTGGTGATATTTCTCCTAAAATGGAAAGAGACCGCTCCTTTAATTTCAAAGAGAATTCCTTTTTACTACAATTTAATAATTTTTTAGTATAATCTTCTTTATTCATCCAAACGATAGAAGAGTGCATGCCTTCGAATTCATCTGATATGGGAACCGTTGTAAGTGGTCCTCCAAATTTATAAATTTCATAAGAAACATTGCAATGTTTTATCTCATGTTTTGCATTAAATGTTAGAGCTGTTTGTCTGGTATCTCTTTCAAAGGTAGAAATATTAGACAAATCTCTGACGACAGAATTTGAGCCATCAGCGCCAATAATTAACTTTGTTTTGATAACTTCACCGTTGGATAATTGAGCTATTCTAAATTCACCATCTAAGCTTGAAGATATTAAGGATGTGGCCTCCAGAAGTTCAGCATTTTCTTTTGATATTGCGAGTTCGCGTAAAATTTTTATGCTTTTCTCTAACGGCACATTATAGCCAAAACAGTCTTTTCCAATCTCTTTAGCTTCAAATGTATTTTCTGATATTTTTGATGGATTATTATTAATATCTCTGGAATTGATTATATTTAATGAATTCAAGGGACAACTATGGCTTTCGAGGTGCTTCCATACACCTATTGTATTTAAAAAATTTACTGCCGGCATAAGATGAGCGGTAGTTCGCAATTCCAAATCACGCTTATTATTTTTTTTAAAACTTTTCTTCTCAACACAAAGAACATTTAATTTTTTATTAGCGAAAGCGAGAGTGGCCACTAATCCCGTGTGACCTCCTCCAATGATACAAATATCGAAATATCTCATTTACCACTCAAAAAAAATATTATTTTATATGAGTTAAAACAATTTGTGGTGAAATCAAATAAAAATTTATTTTATTCATATAATTTCAATAACTATTTATTTGTAAATGAGAGTTTTTTAAAAAGTTACCTGAATTATGCACTATAAAAAATCAGATATTTATAAAGATAAGCTTTTTAGCCAATGAAATCATTGAATTCCTAAAAAGATTTTAGTGTTTAAAAAAATAAATGTCTCAATTTTTGACATTTAATTATTATTTTTCATAGTAGTGCAAAGCTAATATAATTCAGAATAAAAGAAGTGAACTTGTTTTTGTTATTTCTTAAAAACTGCCTTAAGAAATAAATTTTTAATATTTTTATCGCCAACATCTGGCTTATCATCAAAGCGTATTTTAATTCCGCTCTCGGACAAAAGTAAAACGTCTTCGGATTCGACTGATTTCAACCTGTAATGTTTAATTCCACCTAAATCTGTAGCAGATTGGCAAAGGTATTTCTTACCGGTACACTTATCAAAAAAACCTTGGCTATTAAGCTCTTTATTAACTGCCTCTTCGGTCATTACCTCCCCCTTTATTCATTTTTAGAGGCCTTTTTTTATAGTGGGCTTGTGACCGACCACTTCAGAAAAAAGTTCTCAAATATAGAGTTTATAGTCAAGAAAAATTAAGGAGTGAAATATCAAAAAGGCTTGATAAAATTCATTTTCAAAATCAATTCAAAAAAAAAAAAAAAAAATAAACTTGGACAAAAATAATGCCTTGCACAATTTTTTAAAAACGTATTCTTGAAAAATTTGAAAAATTCAAGAACAATAGAAATTGGGGTTGAATTGCCTAAAATATTCATTGTAACTGCATACTGTTTATTAAATTGAGGAAATTAAGATGATTATAGAGAGAGATCTTGAAATTCCAATGAGTGATGGTCTTATTCTTAAGGCCGACGTTTACCGTCCCGAAACCTCTGACAAAGTTCCTGTTATTCTTGCAGGTGGGCCGTATGGTAAAGGAGTAAAATATCAGGAACATTATAAGCGCTTGTGGGACTCATTAGTCGAAATGCACCCTGATGTTTTAAAAAACTCTACTCAAAAATATCTCACATGGGAAACAGTTGATCCTGAAATCTGGGTTCCATGGGGATATGCTTGTGTTAGATTTGATTCAAGAGGTGCTGGAAGAAGTCAAGGGTTTTTGGACATATTTTCACCGAGAGAGACAGAGGATTTTGCAACAGTAATTGAATGGTGTGGTACTCAGGAATGGTCAAATGGGGCAGTTGGTTTGAACGGTATTTCTTATTATGCCATTAATCAGTGGCAAGTTGCCGCTCTAAAGCCAAAGCATTTAAAAGCAATGATACCTTGGGAGGGAGCTGCTGATCATTACCGTGATTGGGCTCGCCATGGAGGTATATTATCAAATCATTTTATGGAATTTTGGTTTCCATCTCAGGTTTTGGCAATACAACATGGAAATCCAAATGGACCAACAGACCATTGGTTAACTGAAGATAAAGGAGAGCAACACTTATCTACTGGCCCTTCAATTTTGTCAGAAAGAGAAAGAAAAGAAAATCATGCACATACTCTAGATAATTTCAGAGCAAGAGAATTAGACGATGAGTGGTATCAACAGAGGTCTCCAAATTGGGATAATGTTGAAGTTCCTTTTTTAAGCGCTGCTAGTTGGGCTGGTTTTGGACTACATCCTCGTGGAAATTTTGAAGCATTTATTCAAGCAAAGTCAGCAGATAAATGGTTAGAGGTGCACCCTGGAAGACATGAGGAATGGTTTTATCTGGAATATGGAATGCAATTACAAAAAAGATTTTTTGATTTTTATTTGAAAGATGAGAAAAATGGTTGGGATAAAGAGCCAAAAGTATGGCTTAACTTGCGAAGACCTTTTAGTAACGATTTTACATTAAGAAAAGAAAATGAATGGCCATTAGAACGCACCAAATGGACAAAACTATTTATTGATGCCAGCCAAAATGGAAGTTTATCTTGGAAGGAAAATCCAAAGTCTGCTGAGATTAATTTTTCATCAAACTCACGAGGAATCTCTATTTTATCTGATCCATTAAAGAGTGAGACTGAAATAACAGGTCCAATTGTGGCGAAATTATTTGTATCCTCCTCCACTGAAGACTGTGATATTTTTATTACGCTACAAGCTTTTTCTGAAACCGGAAAAGAAGTTTATTTTCAAGGTACAGTTGACCCAAGAACTCCTCTTGCTCAGGGTTGGTTGAGAGCTTCGCACAGAAAATTAGATAAAAATAAATCTTTGTTTTGGAGACCGTATCACTCTCATGATGAAAAGCAAATGTTATTGCCAAACGAAATCTATGAACTAGATATTGAGATTTGGCCGCAAAGTATAATCCTTCCAAAGGGCTACAAAATTGGAATTAATATTTCTGGACAGGATTTTGATAGGCCCGGTGAATCAATAGGGGATTATATGCCTTGTCGAGGTTCAGGGCCTTTTCTGCATAATGATCCATTTGATAGGCCAAAAGAAATATTTAGCGGTGAAACTTCTATTTATTCAGGTGAAAATCATAATAGTTATATACTTTTACCAATTATACCTTCTGATTAAATAAATTCTGTTTTGATTTGTATAAATAAAACAGCTAAAAAAACGAGAATAAACCCTATTAACAAATTTAAGGTAATTTGCTCATTAAGCATCAAAGAGCCTAATAATATTGCCGTAAGCGGATGAAACCCCATGCATAACGAGGCTTGGGTTGGTGTAGCTAATTGCAGGGCTTTTCCCCAACAATAAATCATTATCGCTCCGCAAGGAATTCCCAAAACAAATACATATGACCAACCTGAGAGATTAAAATCCAGGGAACCACTAAAGGGACTGCCCAAGCTAAGTGCAGCAATAAGCATAGCTGAAACGCCAGAAATAAGTGCAAAAAGTAAAACGTTTAAATTTCCATATTTTTCTATATAGTTAGAAGAAAAAGCTGCAAAAATAGATGAGCAAATTACCCCAGCCATTACAATAATATCGCCTAATATGAACGTAAAATTTACCTCATTAAAATGATTTCCTAAAGCAATAAAAACCCCCAATATTGCGACAAAAATGGCGAATAACTTTACTTTTGTTATTGGTTCAATTTTAAAAAAAGAAGAGATAATTAAAGTCCAAATAGGCATTGTTGCAAATACAAGCCCAGCGCGTCCAGCAGTAGTAAATGTTAGACCAAAAGTTAACAAAATTGGAAACGCTGCAAAATAAATTAATCCTAGAATAGAAATTATGTGCCGATCAGATTTATTTATTTTACTAAAATTTAATTTCTTCCAATAAATTAAAAATAAGATAACGGCTAATATGAACCAACGCAAAAAACCTAATGTGAAGGGGTCTGTTTGTGGCAATGCAAGGCGTGTAAATACAAGTCCACTACCACCCAAGCCTGCAGATAAACTGGCAAATATTATTCCTGCAAAAATGTGGTGATTAGCCATTAGGTCTTCCATGAAAATTTAAAAAATATATTCAATTAGAAATATATGAAATGCATCAAATAAAGAAATCAAAATAATGATATTCTGGATTTAAATAGTAAATTCTGTAAACTTGTTTTAGGAAATAATATTTAGGAAAGAATTTTACAATGTCTAATTTTTCACAATTATTTACTGAGACTAAAATTAGTACTCTTAAATTAAGAAATAGACTGGTAGTCGCACCTATGACGCGAGTTAGCGCAACTCCAAATGGCATTCCAACTGAAATAATGAGAGAACATTATGAGGATTATGCAAAAGGTGGTTGGGGTTTAATTATCACTGAGGGAACCTACATAGATGAGCAATATTCCCAAGGTTATCGAAATCAACCCGGCATAGCAAATAAACGACATATTGATAGTTGGAGAAAAATTGTTGAGGCTGTACATGAAACAAACACACCTATTTTTTTACAATTAATACATGCGGGCGGACTTATACAGGAAAATATTTATAACAAATATGCCATTGCCCCCTCTAAAACAGAATTACTTGGCAAGATGCTTCCGCATTATTATGGAGAAGGAAAATTTCCTATTCCTATGGAAATCACAAAACATCAAATATTAGAAACAATAAAAAATTTTTCTTCAGCGGCAAAAAATGCAATGGAGGCTGGTTTTGATGGAGTCGAAATTCATGGAGCAAATGGATATTTATTAGACCAATTTCTTACCTTATTTTCTAATCAGCGTGATGATGAATATGGAGGAAATATTGAAAATCGCATTCGTTTTCATTGTGAGGTTTTAGAATCTATATTAGACACTGTTAAAGGTAAAATTCCAGTTGGAATGAGAATATCACAAACAAAAGTGAATAATTTTGAATATGAGTGGCCAGGAGGAGAACAAGATGCTGCTTTTATATTCAAAAAAATGAAGTCAATAGGACCTAATTACTTGCATATAAGTACTCACAAAGGATTGGAACCAGTTTGGCAAACAGAGAATAATCTATCTTTTTATGCTAAGAAGTATTTTGAAGGAAAAGTAATAGCTTGTGGCGGCCTCCATGTTCCAGAAAAAGCAGAGAACTTGCTAAAAAATAAAGAAGCAGATTTGGCAGCGGTTGGAAAAGGTGCAATTGCTAATCCTAACCTTCCAAAAGATATTCAGTTAGGCAGGTCTATAAATGAATTTGTACCAGAAATGATACGACCATTAGCGACGATAGAAAATACCCGGAATTGGAGAAAAAGTAGTATTTAAGTTTTAGATTATTCGTTCTAATTTTAAGATAAGAATATATAAATAAAAATTGTTTGACGTTTCAAACAGATTATTTAGAGATGATATCGTTATTTTTGATTAACTTAATTATTTTAAAGCCAAATATTAAAAAGTTTTAAAGTTTTATATTTACAGTCATTGTAATCGGGTTTCAACTTTAGTTAAGTTTAAATTAATTTTACAATATAGGAAAATATTATCACTAAAATGATTGAATTTAACAATGTTGGACTAAAATTTGGCGATACACGTATTATTGAAGATTTGAGTTTCTCAATAAACCGGGGAGAATTTTTCTGTATTTTGGGGCCTTCAGGATGCGGAAAATCTACTACTCTTAGGCTCATTGGAGATTTATTAAGAGATTATTCAGGAAAGATAACAATCGCAGGAAAGTCCCCCACTGAATGTTGGGACCAAATGGCTTATGTTTTCCAAAATCCAAGACTATTGCCTTGGAAAAACACACTTGATAATGCAGCATTTGGTTTGGAAATGAGGCATCCTGATATGAGCAAAGAAATTCGAAATGAAATTGCGCTTAAACAATTAACAAAAGTTGGACTTGGGAGCGATATTAATAAGATGCCTTTAATGTTATCTGGCGGCGAAAGACAACGTGTATCACTTGCACGAGCACTTTCTCTTGAGCCTGAGATAATTCTTATGGATGAGCCATTCTCAGCTTTAGACCCAAATACAAGGAGAATACTGCGTTCTCAACTTGTACAACTTTGGCAGGACATTGGAATGACCATCATATTTGTTACACATGATATCGATGAGGCCCTAGAACTAGGAGATAGGATTATAGTATTGGGTACGCGCCCTTCAAAAGTTGAAAAAATAATAAATCCTTTTGAAAAAAGGCCAAGAGATGTAGATATATCTGACGAATTGCGTAATATTAAAAAAGAATTAAAATTAGTATTTGAAAATTTAGCAAAAACAAAGGTGAATTAAATGAAAAGAATATTTATAGCATTCTCGTTTTTTATTATTCTTAGTCCATCTTTAATGGCGAAGGAATTGATAAAGTTTGGGTATTTAGCTGACCCAAGTCATGAAGCTGTTATGTGGGCATTAAAAAATGGCAAGGTCACTTCAGATATTATTGAAGTGAAAGCGGACCCGCTTCAAATTCCAGCGCTCATTCAAGCCACTGTATCAAAAACTTATGACGTGATTCAGACAGCTGGAATGGCTATTCCAAGGGCACGCTCAAAAGGGTTAGACCTAAGAATTGTGGGAACTGCGCTTCGGTATCATACAGGAGGTGAAGGTTCAGATATTTGGGTTAAAAGTGATAGTGTACTGCAATCTGCAGCTGATTTAAAAGGTAAAAAATTAGCAGTTTATTCTCTTGGTTCTTCTGGAATCACTCTAATCAGAATAGCCCTTGCGAATGCACATGGATTTAATGTGGATTTAGAAAGTGGAGATATCGAGTTTGTTGAAATGCCTCCTCCAGCTATGCCAGCAGCTTTAGAGTCTGGTACCATTGATGCCGCCACACTAATTCATTCGCAAGCTTATCAGGCGCAAAACACTAAATCATTTCGTTCAATTGTCTCGACTGCTCCAGATAATTATAAAAGTTTTGGTGTAAGAGGTGTCTCAGCTGTTCTTGCAGGTTATGGTGAAAAATTAGATAAAAATCCAGAAATACACAAAGAATTTCTCCGTTTACTTCATCAATCCGTAGAATACGCAAAATCAAACCCTGACGAAGTTTTTAAAGCTGTAGCAAAAGAAAATGATACTGATGAAAAATTTCTTCAACGTTGGTTCGCTGAGTATAGTGACTTTCCAGTTTTAATGAGCAACGATGATATGAAAGCGATACAAATGTTATGGGATGAGTCAGTAAAGCTTGGAATGCTCAAATCTGCTCCAAATGTCCGAGATACTATTTGGACTGAAACTATTATTGTGGACTAAATACAAAAAAACCCAGAAAATTAAATTGAAATGAAGATCATTTTAAACAATCTTAAACTTTTTGTTTCGATAGTTTTCTGGGCTTTTCTGATAATAGTCTGGCACATATATTCAGACTTCATGCCTTCATATCAATTGCCTTCACCAATGATGGTTGCAACAGCTATGTTGAACATAGTTTTAGATTTAGACTTGATACAACAAATTGGATTATCTCTTTTTCATATTATAGCTTCGATTTTTATTGCTTTTTGTGTTGGTACTTTCTTCTCTGTTCTACCATTGTATAATGCACATTTTGAGTTTTTTATTGACCATAGACTTACACCTTTTCTAAATTCATTTTCCGGTGTTGGCTGGTTATTTATCGCAATATTATGGTTTGGAATAAATTCATTTACTGTAATTTTTGCGGTTACAATGGTTTTGATTCCATTTGCAATTATTAATCTTAGGACTGGAATATTGGAGATGGATACAGAGATTTTAGAACTTGGAAAAAGTCTCACAAGGACCACAAAAAAATTATTATTAAGCTTAAAAGCTCCAATGCTATTTCCCTATGCCTTTGCAACTCTTAGAACAAGCTTTGGAGTAAGTTGGAAAGTTGTTTTGACAGCAGAATTATTTGGCGGTGCTGGAGGAATGGGGTACATCCTCAACAAATCTAGACAAGAATTTGAAACTGAGATGATTTTTGCAGTTATAGCATTCATTATTACCTTTGTAATAATAGCAGAAATTTTGTTTTTTTCGCCAATACAAAGACACTTAGATAAAAGATATATTCGTGATTAATTCATTAAAAATTGTGAATCCGATATCGGAAATATTTATCATAACTTTTTGTATTTTTTGGTGGTTTATTGCCAAGGATATACCAGATTTTATTTTGCCTGAGCCTTTAGAGGTGTTGGAGGCCTTATTTCAGTTAGCTGTAACTCTGGAGAGTTTCCAACACATAGCTATCAGTATGTTTAGGGTAACGGGCGCTTTAATTTTTGCGGCTATGGTTTCAATTTCTTTGGCAATTTTATCAAGGACAAACTATGTTTTTACTATAATTATAGAAAACAACATATTGATTGTTTTAAATAGTTTTCCTTCTATAGGCTGGGCAATTTTAGGGGTTATATGGTTTTCTATTTCAGATATTACGGTTATTTTTGTCGAAATAATGATAATAATACCCTTTTGTCTGATTAATTGTATTCAAGGGTTTCGCCAAGTTGATAAAGAAATCAAAGAGATGGGTATTAGTTTTTCTAGAAATCGTGTTTTGACATTTTTCAAAATCGACTTACCTCTTGCTCTTCCCTTTATTATCGCTGGAATTAGAATTTCCTATGGAATTGCCTGGAAAATAGCTATAATAGCTGAATTATTTGGAGCTAGTTCTGGTCTCGGTTGGCTTCTCCAACAGGCGCAAACTAATGCAGATTCTGAAAAAGTCTTGGCAATCTGCCTCTTAATTGTTTTACTTTTTTCGGCTATAGACTTTTTAATTTTGAAACCAATTGCCAATAAATATTCCATAAATTTAAAGGAGAGCTAGCTTGACAAAAATTACACATAGTATTGGCCCTGCCCCTTTCATTTCTGTCGATGAATGCGGTGATGGAGATTTGGTAATTTTACTGCATGGAATTGGCGGAAATAAGAGAAACTGGATCCCAAATATGGAGAGTTTCTCAAAACATTTTAAAACAGTCGCGTGGGATGCAAGAGGCTATGGGGATAGTGACGATTATGAAGGAGAATTAAACTTTGATGATTTTGCGTCAGACTTAAATAAAGTAATTGAATATTTTTCATATGAAAAAGCTCATATTGTTGGATTGTCAATGGGAGGAAGAATTGCATTTACTTTTTTTAAAAACTTTCCTACTAAAGTCGCTTCCTTAGTTTTGTGTGATACGCATAAAGGCTTCAAACATTTTAGTGAAGAACAACAGAACGAATTTATTAGACTTAGAAAGGAACCCCTTATTTCAGGTAAAGAGCCGAGTGATATTGCACCGATTGTGGCTAAAACTCTTATAGGGGATGTCAATAATAAAAACGTATATGACCAGTTAGTAGACTCCATGAATAGATTGCATAAATTTAGCTATATAAAATCAATAGAAGCTTCCGTCAAAAGTGACCATACTGATATTTTGAGCAAAATTAATGTTCCAACCCTTGTTGTGGTCGGAGAACTAGATAGTCTTACACCGCCAAGTTTAGCAAATGAAATAGCAAATGAAATACCTGGTGCTAAACTAGAAATAATTACTGGCGCTGGGCATTTATCAAATATTGAGCAACCAGAAATTTTTAATAGCAAAGTTACAAAGTTCTTGAATGAACTATAAATAAGCTACTTAATTAAACATCTTTAAAAGTAAATATGATATGAATAAAAATAAAAATGAAGAAGTTTTTGAACTTGAAAAGGATAAATTATTTCTTCTTCAAAATATAGTTAAGTTGGATGGAAGATTAATTGCTTTTCCACCAAATCTTGCGGGTTTTGCACCTTTAAATTGTTATGTTTTAAAAGAAGATACAGGAGCGTTTTTAATAGATACAGGATACCTTTATCATAAGGATTCTATTTTAGATCAGTTATCCAGGGTTATCTCCTTTGATACGCCTTTATCTATACTCCCTACTCGCGTAAATGAATTTATGACAGTTGGCAACGTTAAATCGATTTCGCAAAAATTTAATACCCAAAGCTATTATCTCGCACAACCTGATGCACCAGATTGGTTTGATTTCACAGATAGAGAACGCGATCATAGTCTTAGAAAAATTCCAACCCACGTCATTGGAAAACATATTGAATGCGAAATTGGCTTTAAAACAGGTAGAGTTATAGAAATTATGTCAGCACCCTTAAGACTCATAAATACAGCATGGGTTTATGATAAAACGAGTAAAACACTTTTTACGTCTGACATGTTTACTTATGGTGTCTCTGAAAATCCCAATGACACCTGGATTTTAAAAAAAGATGATTTTTTTTGTGAAAGCCAGTTTATAAAATCTTTTATGTTGAATACTAGATATTGGTGGTTAGAAGGTGCTAAAACAAACTTGCTTCGGAAAAATATAAATCATATATTTGAAAAATATGATATCAAAACCATAGCGCCTGGTTATGGTAAATTGTTTTGTGGTAAAGATTTGGTAGAAAAACAATTCGTTAAGTTAGACGCTATCCTTGCGGATTTTGATGTTTCGAATACTAAAGCATATTATGTTTCTAGAAATCATTTGAGGTAATAATGCATCAAAATAGATTACCACGAGAAATTTTGAAGAACATTTTTTGGTTAGGTGACTGCCTCGTACAGCATTATCAAGGGAAAACATATCATTCATACAATTCATCTTATTTAGTTGTAGGGAACGATAAAGCGCTTCTTGTAGAAACAGGACACCCAAAAGATTTTAACATTCTTCATGAACAAATGATAAGAATACTAGATAAAAAGCAAGTTCCCTTAAAATATATTTTTACTACCCATCAAGAGACACCTCATGCAGGAGGTATAGCTCGTTTCCTTAATTTATATCCTGATGTAAAAGTTCTTGGTGATGTTAGTGACTATCATATGGCATTTCCTATGTTTACAGATAATTTTGTATCAATGGAGGTAGGTGAAAAAATCGATTTGGGTAGAATAGAATTTATCGCTGCTGAGCCAGTTGTAAGAGATATAAGAACATCTTTATGGGGTTTTATTCACCCACAACGAATACTATTTCCTGGTGATGGGTTTGCCTACAGCCATTATCATTGGGATGGGCATTGTGGAAAACTTGCAGAAGAAGCAGAATCACTTAACCTGTTTGAAGTTACTTCTGTGTTTGCAGAACTTGCTTTGTTTTGGACAAATTTTGTAGACATGAATATATATTCAGAAAGGCTTATAAAGCTTATAAAGGAACTTAATGTACAATGCATTGCTCCAACACATGGATTACCAATAATGAATGTTGAGGAAACCATACCTAAAGTAATTGAAGGATTACACGGGCCATATGAAAAAATAGCTAGTTAATACAATAACTAGCGGCGTGGTTTTTATGTAAGAACTAATTTGTTAATTTTGTTTCACTTTAAAGTTGGCACTCTTATACCAACTAGATGGTCTCTAGAAATTAATTTAGATAATTCTTCCTCATCCCAGTTTTCTGTTCCCGAAGGCCGTTCTGGTAAAACTAAATAGCGCATATCCGCATTAGAGTCATGAACCTTAACCTCTTTATTTTCAGGAATAATAGTTCCAAATTCTTTAAGAACCCTTCGAGGTTCATGGACAACCCGTGACCGGTAGCTCCGTGATTTATACCAGGAAGGAGGCATACCGAGTAATGTTCTTGGATAACAAGAGCATAGTGTACAAACAACGACATGGTGTGTTCTACTATCATGAGCAAAACAAATAATATCAGCAAATGACTCTAGGTGAATGCCCATATCATATATTGCTGATTTTGCATCATTTATAAGTGCTGCCCTAAAAGTAGAATCTGTCCAAGCTTTTGTTACAACTGAAATCCCTCTTGCTGGGTACGTTCTTTCAAAATTATCTATTTTTTTATGTATATCCTCTATCGAGATAATATTTTTACTATGAAGTATCTGGGCAGTCGCTAACATATCAAAATAATATTCTGGAGGTCCCTCTCCGTTTTCATCCTCCTGAAAGTCAGATTGTTTATGTTTGTGTTCAATACCATCATGAAGGTGTGTAATCAATTTTGGGTCGGGAAGATCAAGAATAGGTACTTTAAAATTTTTTTTGGCAATTTTCTTTTCGTTTGCCAATTCCTTCCTATTAAATATTTTTCTTTGAATACATAACTCAACAAGCGATAATCCAACTCTCCTAAAATAATCCATTTTAAAATAATTATCACCGAATGATTCTGCAGTTTTTCTTAACTCGTCGAGTTTTATCAAACCTGTTTCCGGCACACATAAGACCAAGCCATTTGAAAATTTTTCCCAATAAGTCATACCATGGTCATGAGTATCTATTTTATAATCAAATTCTCCACCAACATCATGAGGACCCATTTTTAGTTTATTATTCGACATTATTTTTTATTATTTATTTTCTTTATAAAGTGCAAGCTATACTATTTTAAAGTTATTAATTACAATATAATAAATATATTTGGTCAAGTTATTAGAAATTCAAAATTTTGTTAAATATGTCCCCTAACCTGAAAAGAACTTTAAATCACTTTACTGCTACAGAATTGGCATCATTGCTCTTCGAGGCTCAGTGTCAGCCTTCAGATATTATTAGAGATTGTTTAAAAAGAATTAAATTAAGAAACCCTAAGGTTAAAGCATGGACATACATTAATGAAAGTAAAATTGAACAACAGCTAGATAATTTAAATCAGGTAAAAACTTTATCACCTTTATCCGGAATTCCAATGGCGATTAAAGATAATTTTGATACCAAAGATATGCCTACAGAATACGGAACATCTATTTATCCAGAATTTCAGCCTCAGGAAGATACAGAAGTGATAAATATTTTAAGGAATGCTGGTGTGATATTTCTTGGAAAAACAGTTACCTCTGAGTTTGCAGGTCCCTACCCTGGCCCCACCTTAAATCCGCATTCTCTTAACCGCACACCAGGAGTTTCTTCTATGGGTTCAGCGGCTAGCGTTGCTGATTTTATGGTTCCAATTTCTAATGGAACTCAAACAGGTGGTTCGATTATAAGACCTGCATCTCTTTGCGGAGTTTTTGGTTATAAGGGAAGTTTTGGACATATAACTGGGGCTGGCATTAAGCATTTGAAACCCTCGATTGATACGGTTGGACACTTTGCAAGGTGCTTAGAAGATATAGAGTTATTAAGACAAGTTCTTACGAATGACTTAAACTCTAATAATTTTATTAGTATAAAGCCGCCGGTCAGAATTGGAATTTGTAAAACATCAAATTGGCATGCAGCTAGTAGAGATACTAAAAATGCTATTAATAAATCAATTGAATCTCTTAAGGCAACAGATTGTATTTTCGATGAAATCATTCTTCCAGCTGAATTTGACAAAGTAATGGAACGTTCTTTTCAAGTAATTTATTCTTGGGAGTTACGAGTTGCACATAAACAAGAAATAAGAAATCATTTTGAATCATTTAATCCTTGGTTTAAATGGGCCATAAAATTCTTAGATGATATTACCTTTCAAGATTATCAAGAAGCATTAGAAGAAGCTGAATATACAAGGTCTATTCTCAAAAAAATTTTTAGAGAGATTGACGTTCTTATTTCACCAAGTGCAATTGGTGAGGCTCCTAAGGAACTCATGGAAATCCCAAAATATAGTTTTAATCATCTATGGACATTAATGTATGTACCCTGCGTCAATCTTCCTTATTTTCTGGGAGCTAATGGACTACCGATAGGAATACAAGTTATTGGACCACAAAATAAAGATAAACAATTACTTAGTTATTGTAACGAAATAGAAAATAAAATGAAAAACTACTTTGGAAAACTACCGGTGAGCACAATAAATTAATGTATTTTTTCTATTTTTAAGAAGTTTTTTCTATCCAGTGCTCATAAACCTCAAGTTCAAGCGTATCAGCATTTGGACCATCATAATTATCCCAAATATGATGTTGTTTAAATACGCATCTATATAAAGGTATAATTTCAGCATTTTTTATATTTTCTGCTAACTGTTCCGGATTTCGGAAATTACCACAATGACGTTCTATTAGACCTATTTTTCCCCTAATATAGGCAGGAGTTCTGCAATGACCTCTCGAACTCCTTTTTGAAATTATAATCTTATCATTTGATTTAAATTTGGGGTTTGGTTCAACGCTATTACTATATGACATCTGCCGGGATCCTGACACCTACTAAATGATCTCGTGAAATAAGTTGAGTTAGCTCCTTTTCATTCCACCCTTCTGTGCCTTTTGGCCTTTGCGGTAGTATTAGATATCTCATATCTGCATTTGAGTCATGAACTTTAACTTCCTTATTATTTGGAATTTTTGTTCCAAATTCTTCTAAAACTGCTCTCGGTTCATGAACAACTCTAGACCTATAAGTTCGTGATTTATACCATGTTGGAGGCATCCCTAATAGTGTACGAGGATAGCACGAGCATAATGTGCAAACTACTATATGATGAACACTATCAGATTGAGCAAAGCAAATAATTTCCGCAAATGACTCAAGTTGAATTCCTATTTCTTTTATCGCAGTCTTTGCATCATTCAATAAATGTTCCCTAAAATTTGGATCAACCCATGCTCTAGCAACTACAGATATTCCGCGAAACGGAAACACTGTATCGAATTTTTCTATTCTAGATTGGATATCTTGCGCGGAAATAACATTTTTCCTTTGCAAGATAGATGCGGCTGCAAGCATATCAAAATAAAATTCAGGAGGACCCTCCCCAGTTTCATCTTCTTGGAAGTCGGATTGGCTGTGTATATGTTCAACCCCTTTATGAAGATGTGTGATCTTTTCCTTATTGGGTAAGCTAATAATTGGTACTTCAAATATTTTTTTCTGACGTTTTAATTCTTCCAGAAATTCTGATTCAGTAAATAACTCCCTCTGGCGACATATTTCAACCAAGGCACGAGCATTCCTGTGAAAATATTCCATTTCAAAATATTTTTGACCAAAAGACTCAGCGGTCAAGCGCAGTTCATCTAGTGTTATTATTTTTGTAGAGGTTAACGCCATTCTCAGTCCATTAGAGAACTTTTCCCAATATCTCATTTTATGGTCATGGGTATCTATGGGATGCGATGATTCCCCACCTACATCATGTGGACCCATTTTAAGAAAATCATTAACCATTATACAAATTCGACCATAATATCAAAATAACTTCAATAATCAGTTAAATATAAATAAGTAATTTGGTCAAGTATCAGACAAATTCGTTATGATCTCTATTAATTAGATAAAGAATATCTATTATCATAAATCAAAATAATTGACATAATTTCTTTGCATAAGGTTAAGATATATTAAATAAAAAAGTTAGATAATTTAAGGTTGCTATTAGACTTAACAAATAAGGAATATAATATGCCATTTATTAAAACCAGTGACGATTTTAAATTATATTTTGAAGAAGCTGGCAGCGGCATTCCAATAGTTTTTGCACATGAATTTGGCGGAGATATTAAAAGTTGGGAACCTCAAATTCGACATTTTGCCCGAAATTATAGGGTGATTGCCTTCAATGCTAGAGGTTATCCACCGTCAGATGTACCAAATGATGATAAATCATATGGGCAGAAAAGAGCTACCGATGATATATTAGATTTGCTTGATGAACTGCAAATTGATAAAGCACATATTGTCGGATTGTCGATGGGCGGGTTTGCAACACTTCATTTTGGATTTAATTATCCAAATCGCGCTCTATCATTAACTGTTGCTGGTGCGGGATATGGCGCTCATCCTGACGTACATAAGCAATTTTCTGAAGAGACAAAACAAGTTGCAAAACGAATTGAAGCAGATACTATGGAAAAATTTGCTGAGATTTATGCCATAGGACCCACACGAGTTCAATTTGCAAACAAAGACCCTTATGGCTGGAAAATATTTGCAAATCAATTAAAAGAACATTCGACTATTGGCTCAGCAAACACAATGCGATCTGTACAAGGAAAAAGACCATCTTTGTATAATTTTGCTAATCAGATGCAAAATCTTACTGTACCTACGTTTATAATTAATGGGGACGAGGATGATCCGTGCCTTGATGTAGCACTTTTCATGAAGCGTAACATTCATTCATCTGCTCTTGTTCTTCTTCCAAGGTCCGGTCATTTAATCAATCTTGAAGAACCTGCTCTTTTTAATCAGATGTTAGGAGATTTTTTAGCGCGCGTAGATGTTGGAAGATGGGAAATAAGGGATAAGCGTTCAATAACCTCAAATATTTTATGGACACCAGATGATTAAATTTTAAACATAGTTATTTCAGATATTTAGTCTAAACATTTAGTTTAAAATTAAGCCTTATCAGTTAACCCACTTGATATTTAGCCCGATTAAGTCATACTGACTAATGTGGGAGTAAAAAATAACCATTTAAATTAATTATTAAGGTAAAAAATTAAACGCAATGGAAGCAACTGCTAAAAAAAATGTTGGCACGCTATCTGGTCAGGTCAGAGAATACATACTTACAAAAATACTAAATGGTGAGTTTGAACCCGGTGAACGCCTAATTGAAATGAAAATTGCTCACCAAATGAGGACAAGCCAAGCTCCAGTAAGAGAGGCAATTAGAGAGCTCGAAGCCACTGGCCTGTTAGAAACGCTTCCTAACCGTGGATCTAGGGTTCGAAAAGTTAGCAATCAGGAACTATTTGATATCTACGATGTTCGCGCACAACTTGAAGGCTATGCAGCTCAAATAGTTTGCGAAAAAAAAATATCAATTTCGAATGAGTTAACTGAAGCAGCGGAGAGAATGATTGAAGCCGCTAAAAGAGAGGCGCTCATGTCATTTTCTTCTATAAATCATGAATTTCATTCAATAATTATCAAGAACGCTGGCAATGAAATATTATTAAAGACTTGGCAAACTTTACATATTCAAATTAAAACTTTTTTAATTGTAGATAGACAAGAAAAAAACTTATTAGAGATGGCAAACTCTCATTATCAGATTATTGAGGCATTTAAAGTTTTTGATGCCCCTAGAGCCAGAAATGAAATTATAAATCATATTCACCATAATAGACCAGTAATTTAAAAATCATTTGCAATGTTAACTTGAAAATTATTTATATAGTTCATCGATTAGTTTTTCGTAAATTTTGTAAATCTCATGTCGCCTCACTTTTAACGTGGGTGTTAACATCTTGTTTGACACTGTAAAAGGCTCGTCAGCTATAATAAACTTTCTGATTTTTTCTGCTTGAGATAAAGCACTATTTACAGTTTTTATGATTTCACTAATACGTTGTTGTTTTTCAGCTTTTGAGACATACTTTTCATTAAACTGTTCTGTAGTAGTGATGATTCCGCATAGCCACGGCCTTTTATCTCCAATCACAACAGCTGCTTCAATTTCAGGCTGAAAACAAAGTATAGACTCAACCCGAGCAGGTGAAATGTTGTCACCACCTGAATTGACTATTATTTCTTTAACTCTACCTGTTATTTCTATAAATCCATCGTCATGAATACTAGCAATGTCTCCTGTATGCAACCATCCGTCTTTTAATGTTTCCTTAGTAGCCTTTGCATCCTTCCAGTAACCTTTCATCAGGCAATTACCCCTGACAAGCAATTCTGAATTTTTTGATAACTTAACATTTACTCCTTTAACAGGTGGACCAACAGTTTCTATTCTTATCGAATTTGGCCGGTTAGCTGCAATCAGTGGTGACGCTTCAGTTTGCCCATAACCTTGTAATATTTGCACTCCTAAGCTTAAAAAAAATCTACCAATATCTGGGTTTAGAGCTGCGCCTCCCGAAACAAAAAATTTTAATCTTCCACCCAATCGTTTAGAAATTTTTTTGCGAATGAGAGAATCTAATAATTTATCCAATAAGTAATCAGAAAAACTTATATGCCTCTCAAAAATTTTTGCAGTTCCAATCTGAACTGCTTTCTTAAAAAGAATTTCAGAAAGTCCCCCTTTTGCAGAAACTCCAGTATTTATTCTATTAAATAAAACTTCATACAACCTAGGGACTGCCGTCATAATAGTGGGTTGTACTTCCTGCAGGTCTTGAGCAAATCTTTCGGGATTGCTACAGAACCATACATTTGCGCCAATAGATAGCGGCAGGTGCAACCCCACTGTATGCTCGTAAGAATGTGATAATGGTAGAAGAGATAAGAACCTTGCATTATTGAGAGAATTGCCTTCATCTAGCAATTCAGAAGCTGCCATGATATTTGCCTGGATAGATTTGTGAGTAAGCATAACACCCTTTGGTGTGCCGGCCGTACCTGATGTATAAATAATACAGCAAACATTTTCAGGGGGTATTTTTTTAATGGAAGCAAGAAAATTTTTGTCTAAATTTTGATTAGATGGTATATTAGAAAGCATAAATTTCTGTATTTTATTATTTTTTTTGAGTTTTGGAAATTCATCAAAATAAATTATGGCCTCTACATTCCCTACTTTTTCTGCAGCTAGGTGTAATGTTTCTGCAAGTTTGCCTGATGATGTAAAAATACAACGCGTTTCACTATGTTGTATAAGAAACTCATAATCAGACTGGGTGAGAGTGGTATATGCAGGAACAGCAACAGCGCCAATTGACATTATAGCGATATTTGCGATAGCCCACTCTGATCGATTTTCAGACGATATCATTACTTTATCATCTGCCTCTATGCCAATCGAAATAAGAAATTTGGCTAAATCATGAGTTTTATGCGCAACTTCTTCCCAACTTTGCCCAACCCATCCATCTGACCTTTTATCAAAGAACAACGAATTCGAAGGCGCCACTTCCATATTCTTGAAAAGAGTAAATGGAAGGTTTTTTGCTTGTTGATAAACCATAACACCTCCCCAGTTGTATGTAGTCAAAAAGCATAAATTTTTTAGAATTAAATATAATTAATTTTCTTTATAAAATTCAAGTGTTACAACATATCTAACATTTTAATAGTTAAATTGGAAATATGAGTTTTAATCATGACACCTGCAGAAAGCTTTCTGGATTTAGTTGGAAATACACCGCTAGTAAAACTTCGTGCTGCATCTGAGATCACTGGATGCGAAATCTATGGCAAAGCAGAATTTCTGAATCCCGGAGGCTCTGTTAAAGATAGGGCTGCAAAAGCTATTATAGAGGCAGCAGAGGCAGATGGGACATTATCTCAAGGTGGAACAATCATTGAGGGCACTGCGGGCAATACTGGCATTAGTCTTGCTCTTGCTGCCAATTCACGCGGTTATAAAACAATTATTGTTATGCCAGAAACTCAAAGTCAGGAAAAGAAAGATGCTCTGAGAGTTGCAAAGGCAGATTTAAAGCTTGTGCCAGCATTACCATATCGTGATCCTGGAAATTATATACGCGTTTCACAATCTATGGCGCTAGAAATGCAAAAAAAACCCAATTCAAATGTAGTTTGGGCAAATCAATTTGACAATATAGCAAACAAAAATGGACATTTTTCTTCAACTGGCCCTGAAATATGGAAGCAGACCAAAGGTAAAATTGATGGTTTTATTTGCGCAGTAGGTTCTGGAGGAACTATTGCAGGTGTTGGTTCATATTTAAAAACCTGCAATGAAAATATAGCAATTGGTTTAGCTGATCCGCTTGGCAGCGCATTATTCAATTATTATCAAAAGGGTGAGTTTAAATCTGTTGGCAATTCTATTTCCGAAGGTATAGGTCAAGGAAGAATCACAGAGAATCTTAAAGGTTTTAAGCCAGATTATTGCTTCCAGATTTCTGATGAAGTTGCGTTGCCAATATTATACGATCTTATGTCGCAGGAAGGACTGTATTTAGGTGGTTCAAGCGCTATAAATGTTGCAGGTGCAATTGAACTTGCAAGAAAGCTAGGAAAAGGTCATACAATAATTACTATTTTATGTGATTCAGGGCAACGTTATCAGTCAAAAGTTTGGAACCCAGAATTTTTAAAATCAAAAAACCTACCCTCACCTAACTGGATTTGAGAAATGTCACGTATAAAAAATCTTGTAACAGCAAAATGGTTGATGAGTAATATAGAACTTGATAATCTAAAAATATGCGACGCAACCTATTTCTTGCCCACACATAACCGCGATGCAGAAGAAGAATATGTAAAAGAACATATAGTCAATGCCATTCGTTTTGATATTGACGCAATAAAAGACCCTGATTCTGATTTACCTCATATGCTTCCAACACCTAAACAATTCGAAAAACACATGCAACAACTTGGATTAAGAAATAAAGATACAATTGTTGTATATGATAATTCTCCGTTTTTATCGTCTGCAAGAGCGTGGTGGTTATTAAGAATGTTTGGACATGAAAAAGTATTTGTCCTTGATGGTGGGTTAAAAAAATATAAATCATTAGGTGGAAAGACGGAGAACGGGAAAGGAAAAAGCTTTTCAAAATCTGATTTTAAGTCATCAAAATCTATCGATACCGCAGTTATTTATTTTGATAAATTATTTAAAAAAGTCATGTCTACTGAAAAAATGCAAATTTTGGATGCTAGGTCTTATGCACGCTTTACTGGAAATGAGCCAGAACCACGGCCAGGACTTCGGTCTGGTCATATTCCAAAATCCTGTAACGTGCCTTTAACATCATTTCTCAATGCCAAAACGGGTGAAATTGTATCTAATGAAGAAATTAAAGATATAATAGCTAAAGCTGGCGTAAATTTAGATGAGCCCATCATCACTACCTGCGGCTCAGGAGTTACGGCCACTGGTATTGCGCTAGCTTTGAGTTTGATTGGTGTAACAGGAAACTTAGTCTATGATGGAAGTTGGGCGGAATGGGGTAGCTCAAGTGCTCCAATAGAAACATCTTAAGTTAAAATTTAAAAAGCAATAAATTCTACACAATAATCCTATGTTGGCTAAAAAACATTTTTTAAAAATTTTTTCAAAAATGATTGATTTATAGCCAGCTAGATTTCTAACATTTAAAAATTTAATAAAATATTGATTATGTACAATTATAGTAAGCTCTTATTATTTTTTTTCTTATTTTTTATCCCCGCAGATGTAAATTCTGAAGTAAATTTAACTGAGATACTTGATGGAAAGTCTCAAGAAATAACAAAGAAAATCATTGAGTTAAAAGACGAAATCCAAATAATAACTGAAGATGATTTTGTCCTTAGTATAGAGAATGAAAAATTATTAAATAATTTATTAAACATTAAAAAAATGCTGGAAAAATTAAAGCAAGATTTAATAAGTAATGATATGGAAGATAGTGAAACTGTAGAAATGTTTAACTACGCTTTAGAGACATCAACTTCTCTCATTTGTAAAAAATATAAATCTGGTGATTTTTCCAGTTCGAACCTAATACAATTCAATATCAAATGTTAATAAAACGTTCCTTGTAAGCTAACGAAAATATACATCTAAACCACTGAATTAACAACAATTGAATATAAGATTACGAGAATTAAGTGATTATCAAAAATATTGATAAATATTCGTGTACTGAGTTTAGAAAAAATCTTTTTTTATTCGTCTAAACATATGCTAAATCGTGTCGTTCGCGCATGCGAGGTAGTAATGAGTGATTTAAGTATTAATCCAACAATATCTGTTTTATTTGATAAACTTAATTTATCAACAGACTCTGCTGTCTCAAATTCAACATCAACAAAGACGCTTTCAACTACCTCTCAACAAACAGAAATCTCCGTTGATGCTGAAACAAACCATTTTTTAATGTTAAAAGATAACATCAACGAAGCTGGTTATCTATTTAGTTCTGTATCAGTGACGACTGATAATTTATCTAAAATTGGCGATTATTTAGCCAAAATGAAGGAAAATGTTCAGCAACGTCAATCACTTGAACTTGATACAGATGAATACTCAGCTTTATTGATTGAACATCAAACAATAGAAAATGAAATGTCTGCGTTTATTGGTGAGCTTTTTCATTCTGGAGCATTTGACATTCAACATCAACTCGCTAAGGAAGGAACCACTATTAATCAGGATTCGTTAATTGAATTCGTAAATATTTATGAAAACCCAGAAACACGAGAAACTCTTCTTGGCACGATTGCAGCAATAGAAGTTGATTTTGCAAGCTTGCTTGAGGCAAATCATAATCCAGAGACCTGTTCCCACTGTAAAGAACTTGCTGCAAGCGGCAACTCTAATCAAAGTAATGAAAATCCAGACATACTTGAACCCTACTCTTATAGTCAAACATATCCAACCAATACATCGACTGTAACAGGAAGTAAGGCTGTTTCTGCCCCAACTTCCTCAGACTCTGATATTTACAATTTAATTGAAACAATCAGAATGGGAGTTGCCTGGGATCTTGAGGCAGGTGAAAATGTAACTTACTCCTATTATGATGGGGACGTTGCATATGATCCAAATTATAATGGAAGTAATGTAAACTCCGCCACCGGCGGCGATCCAAGAGCAGTTAATGATTATGGCTCAGACAACGAAACTCTTATATCTTCTGCATTTGATTTATGGGATGAAATTGTTGAATTTGATTTCGAGGAAGTTGAAGAGACTGGAACCACCGTTGGAGAAATGAGAGTTGCATACACTACAGCTGGTGTTCAATATGGGAGAGCAGCATTTGCTTATGGTCCATACGGTAGTGTGGCCTCTGGAGATGTGTGGTTTGAAATAGCTGATACTGATATTTCCGGAACATCCGATTTTGCTACTACCGGCATAGATGCGGCCGGAGGAAATTATTATGCAGCTCTGCATGAAATTGGGCATGCTATCGGTTTATCTCACCCCTTTGATAGCAGTGCCTCCGGGGGAACTGGTGCAACACTTGCCACTGCCTATGATACTCAGAGATATTCTGTGATGTCATATACAAGAGACGACCGGAGTTATTGGATCGATTATGATTTAAGCACTGGAAGTTCATCACCAAGTTATACGATTTACTCTTCTACACCGATGTTATTAGATGTTGCAATGATGCAATATGTGTATGGGGCAGAAACAACTGGTACTTCAAGTGGAAACACTACATATACTTATGATGTGGATCCTAAAATGTTAAAAACAATTTGGGACACTGGAGGAACAGATACAATTGATGCTTCAAATCAAACAAGAACCTCAGTTATTGACCTTAGAGAAGGTCAATTCTCTTCAATAGGTATTTACACGGAAGCAGACCAAATCACTGATTTAAAGGCTCGCTTAACTGCCGCAGGATATTCTACTGCCTCAATAGACGCCTTTTATGCCTCTAAATCCGTTTATACTGGAGCGGATAATCTAGCAATTGCCTATGGAGCAGTAATTGAGCACGCCAAGGGTGGCTCAGCGAACGACACGATTACAGGAAATAGTGCAGATAATGAGATTACTGGTGGTGCTGGCGATGATACGATCGATGGTGGTGCTGGAGACGACACTGCCATATATTCTGGGGCACAAACTGATTATACATTAACTAATAATGCAAATGGAACATTGACTGTAACTCATGATTCAAGTGGTGATGCTGATACTTTATCCAACGTTGAAGACCTTAGTTTCGTTGCAACTTCAGATACAGCTGCAGTTGCTACTACTAGTGTTATATCACTTCAAGATTTATCATCCGTCGATGCAACATTTGAAATCTCAGTCGATGGTGGAAGTGTTGTAAATGTAACTTTATCTCAGACCGATTATACATCGGGAGGATTAACACTTTCAGATTTTGCGCAGGATGTTCAAAATCAAATCAACACTGCTCTATCTAATGCAGGTCAGTCAGCTTCAGTTACAGTAACAGTAAATAGTCCTCTAGCAATCACGTCTAATAGCTCAGGTTCTTCAAGTTCAATTGCTTTCTCTAATTTATCTGCTGGAGCACAAACGGCACTAAATGCAAGTTCAAGCGCGGGCGGCGGTATATCGATAGTGAATGGAGTCAACTCAGGAGGTTCTACATCCTATAATGTATCATCTGGAGCTAGTGCAGTCACATCTTCTGGCAGTAGCTCATCCTCAAGTAGCACGGTTTCAGTTGGTAGAGGTTTTGGTGTTGGAGGAACAGCAAATAAATCTGGTAGCGAATTTCTATCAATTAGTAATAATGACTTGAACAAGAATTTCACTCCTATAAACATCACTTCTGTAGAAGGTGCTAACTTAGCAATAGAGAACATTACTTCAGCACTCGAGTATATAGGTTCGATGCGAGCAACTCTCGGCGCGTTAGAGAACCGTTTAGGTTATACTATTGATTCATTATTAAACCAATCTGTAAATGTTTCTGCTGCTAGATCTAGAATTATAGATGCAAATATGGCAGTGGAATCCGCAGAACTAGTCAAAAAACAAATATTAAGCCAAGCAGGAAATTTTGTTTTAAGCGCCGCATTCAGAAACAAAAATGCTGTATTAGGTCTCCTACAATGAAGATCCTTTATTTCATCTTATTAGCGATACTATTATTCAACCCAAATCAGGCTACAGCTAAATGTCCAAATAGAATTTCTAATAACCTTGACGAATTCAAGCTTTTATCAGCGAAGTTATTGCCGGACAGAAGCGTGCAAGTAATATGGAAAAATAATCAAAAGGTTATTAGCCTTCTTCAATTTGATTTCCCTTCTAATAGCAATTCTCAGTTAAAAATTCTTGCTAATTCATTATCTAAACAATTAGTAAAAGTCGCTCAAAATCCAAAAATCAAAACGATCAATAATGATGCTAACCTTAAAATTCATAAACGATTATTTACACTAGTTTTTACATCCTCGATAAAAATACCACATAGCCTGGAAATTGCAGGAATATTTTCAGATTCTAATTGTACAGAAATAATTAGATATACGGACCTAAATCCATCTTCTAATTCCGAGAGTCTAAACTTAGCTATTAATTTAATGAAATTAATTTTAGATTAAGATAGAAAGTATTTGGTTTTTTGGAGAAAACTTGAGTCCTAACGTTAAAGTCTGGATGCTTAAATGAATGGCGATCCCGGGAGGACTCGAACCCCCAACCTGCTGATTAGAAGTCAGCTGCTCTATCCAGTTGAGCTACAGGACCGTGATTGCTTTTTAACTTGATTTGATAAATGGTTCAACAAATTATGTAAAACCACATAATTAAAATTTTAAATTTTTACACTCTTTATTTAATCTTAGCGAAGTTTTAGATTTATAAAAAGAGATGTTAATTATGATGAATATTTTTTATTTCTTATTTATTATTCATTTTTCTCTCTCGCCGTACTTTCTGCCAAAATTCAAATAGAAGGTATTTAATCTCAAAAATCTTGAAACTTTTAGGTCATGAAAATCGTTTCAGGATTAAAATTATCTGAGCCATTTGAATATTAAAAATTTAAAACCAAAAACGTAAGAATAAATTAATTGCAAAAATCAGTATAAAAAAATAAACATCAACTATTCATTTAAATAAAATTACTATGTGAGAGAAATGGACCAAACAATACAAAACCCGCTTAAAAATAAAATTAAAATTATCATAGAGAGCAATATCACTACAACTGTGATAACAATTTTAATTCTTTTAAATGCAGTAATATTGGGATTAGAAACAGACGCTTACTTTTCTAATAAATTTGGTGCTATTTTAAATTGGGCTGATAAATCTATTCTTATACTATTTTCATTTGAATTATTAATAAAATTTTATGTTTATCGTAGTAAATTCTTTCACACAGGTTGGAATATCTTCGATCTTTTAATTGTAATCATTGCTTGGTTACCCACTAGCGGTGCACTTACAGTTTTACGCGCTCTTAGAATTCTTCGTGTTTTAAGACTAATTTCGGTTGTCCCACAACTGCGACGTGTTGTATCTGCTATAGGTTACTCCATCCCTGGTATGGTCTCAGTTGTAGGTGTTTTAGGACTGATTTTTTATGTGGCTTCGGTCTTGGCAACAAAATTATTTGGAATACACCCTGATCCATTCATGCAAGAGTGGTTTGGAAGTATTGGTGCATCAGCCTATACCTTGTTTCAAATAATGACTTTAGAAAGTTGGTCTATGGGAGTTGTTCGACCCACGATGGAGCTTTTTCCGTGGGCTTGGGCATTTTTTATTCCATTTATAATAATCACAAGTTTTGCTGTTCTTAATTTTTTTATTGGGATCATCGTTGATTCAATGCAAATTGCTCAAAAGGATGACCAAGATTATAAAGAACATGAAAACTCCCACGTTACTATGAAAGAATATAAGTTGCTAAAAAAACAGCTAGACGAATTGGTCACCGAAATTAATCTACTTCGTGACAAATTAGAGAAATGATCTATTATTTATGTTTAAAATTATTATCATTTTACTATTAATATTTTTTTTATTTTTGCTGATGAAACAATTTTTTCCTTCTATTGTGACAGTTGCCAGAAGAATTTTGAATAATCCCTTTTTTAGGTCTTTCCTAATAAGTGGAATCTGGCGAATAATAAGGCTTCTATTATTTAGAGGGTAAGGCTAAATTATATGTTATAGTAAAATTTATTTTAATCTTCATCTGTTTAAAAATTAATAAATGTTAAATTTGAAAAAGAGTTTTTTTGTTTTAGTTTCCTTTCTAGTAGCATTCACAAATGTTAGGGCAGAAACCTTAAATTTTGAATGTGAAATAAAAAATGAAATCACGCGCACTGGTTTTTTTGAAACTCATTCAAGGTTTAAAATAGAAACTGATAATAGCTCTGTTCTTATTATTAAAATACCTCCAGAGGGTTCTGTCGTCCTTAAGGAAAACTTTAATAATTATATGAATAATATATACGCCAGTGAATATAAGAATCTTACTTCAAAGATTGCTCTTCTTCAAAAAGATATTTTTTCTACAGAAAATAAAAAAAAATGGCTATTTAAATATATCGTTATAAGAATAAACCAAACTATCGGTTTTGAAGCTATATGTAGTCATGTATTATAATACCAACATAAATTTATTAACAATTCTATCATTAAAGGATCACATATGAAAGCAGTTTGGTACGAAAAACAGGGTGATGCATCAGAAGTTCTAATATATGGCGAAATGGAAAAGCCAACCCCTCAAAATGATGAGGTGCTTATTAAAGTTCATTATTCCGGTTTGAACCCCTCTGATACAAAACGGAGAGTCGGTTTCAGGGGACAGAAACACGCTTTTCATTCTATTATTCCTCATAGTGATGGATCAGGGATAATTGAAGCTGTAGGTAGTAACATTGATTCCAAAAGGATAGGAGAGCGAGTTTGGGTGTATTCAGCGCAATGGCAACGACCTTTTGGAACAGCAGCGAATTTTGTTTGCGTTCCATCTAACCTTGCTATAAAACTTGAAGATTCAATATCTCTTGAAATTGGTGCTACCATTGGGATTCCTGCATTAACCGCTTATGCAGGAATGTTCAAATATACCAACCCTAAAAATAAAATTATCCTAATTACTGGCGGCGCTGGAAGTGTCGGAAATTGTGCAATACAAATGGCTAAATACGCCGGTGCCACAGTGATTTCTTCAGTCAGTGGAGATAAAAAAATGGAAGCAGCTCTCACTGCGGGAGCAGATTATGCATTAAGATATGACACTAGTAACTTTGCTGACGATATTATGAAAATAACCAATGGAGAGAAAGTGGATCTTATATTCGATGTGGCTTTAGGGACTAACTTAGAAACTAATTTAGACATTATTAAAGACCACGGCATTATATCTACCTATGCTTCTGATAAAAAAGCAATAACCGAAATACCGTTTCAGAAATTTTTATTAATGAATCTCACAGTATATAGTGTTTTTATGTATCTGCTACCAGATAAAATGATGCAAAATGCCCTAGAGTTTATAAAAGATTGGCAGATTAATTCAGATATCAAACCTTTTATTACCAAGATATATCCGTTAGAAGAGACAGCTGCAGCTCATCTAGCTCTAGAGTCCGGAAAAACAATTGGAAACATAATAATTGACTGTAGGGATTAAGATATGATTTTTTTTTCAATTTTAAAAAATTATGTTGATAAACAACTTAAAAATTGGAGTCCTTTTTTACTAATTATTGTATTAGCTTTTTTCCAACAAATTAGTTTGGGGGAAACAGAAACACTTAAATGGAATATTGGATTGTATTGTAAAGGAAATCTACCTGACCAAAGACTGGATAGCTTTTTTATAATAGAAGAAAAGTTACGCTTTATTCGATATGCACAATTTAATAATGATATGGTTAATTTTTCGTTGCCTGCTATTGAGCTACAGATTACACCCAAGGAACTTTTTAATAGACCTGAAGGGTTAACAATTAACAGAGAAACACTTGCAATGAAATGGCGAAATAGTAAAAAATTATGTAATTTGGAAAAAATAGAAAACTTGGAAGCTCTTGCCAAAGAGCATCTTATTTTTCTACTTAAAGATAATAAGTTATAAGCGATAAATAAAATGAAAGCGATTCTACTTGGTTCAATTGGTGTGATTGTAGAAACATCCGAACTGCAACGTCAATCTTATAATGAGGCTTTCAAATATCATGGTTTAGATTGGTATTGGAATGTAGCCAATTATTGTGAATTACTAAAAAAACCTGGGGGATTAAAAAGATTGAATGTATTTGGAGGTCACTTGATTGACTCTGAAACCTTAATGAGAATCCACAAAACTAGGCAAACTATTTTTGACTCCAAAATTGAACATGGTCTTCAACCCAGGAATGGTATTGAAAATTGTATTAATTTTTGTAAACAGAATAATATTAAAATTGGTCTAATTACAACCACCACGTCAAATATGTTAAATTCTATTTCTAATTCTCTAAAGGATCATATTAATTTTGATTCTTTTGATTTAATTACCACGAAAGAAAATGTTATTAATGAAAAACCAGACCAAGAAGTTTATAACCTTGCTCTGGATAAATTGGGGATTCAAGCTAGTGAGGTAATAGCGGTAGAAGACACAGAGGTAAATCAATCTGCTGCTATGCAAGCGGGACTAATATGCTACCTTTTTGCTGGTGAATATGCTGCAACTCAATACAATATTAATAATATAAAATCGCTTGAAAATATGTTTTCAAATATCTGATTAAAAAAAAGAAAGTTTAAAAAATTTTTAAATTTAAAACCAAAACTTTGTTCAATTTATTTGGGGCTCAATATCTCTAGCAAACTTTCGAAGTCCTTCTACGCCACCACCAGCATCTACTAACAAAATATAGTTTATCCCACCCTCCTTGAGCTGATGCAACCGCTCTACTATTTCATCTACAGTTCCTATTAAAGCCCCTAGCAAGGCCTCGTCAGCCCCTTTATGTATCATTATACTCGCCTTATTTTTTCCATCCGGACGTTGTGATAAGGAATCAACTCTTGCTCTTGCATTCATCCTTTTTTCTATGGCGTTCATTTTATCTTCTTCGTTTTTAGCAATATAAAGTGCTCGAGCCAGAGCAATCTCTCCATCTACTTTATTAGAATTAGTATTCTGTTGAGCCTCTCTAAAAGTTTGAACACGTTGAAGTACAGATTTAGTTGGAGAAAATTGGTCAAGCAAAAGATTAGCCCCCATATTTGCTACTGTAACAATTGAAGCGGTATGACCTGCTGCAAGCCAAAGTGGAGGATGAGGCTTTTGAGCGCATGGAGGCTCTACAATAATATCGTTGAATTGCCAAAACTTTCCTTCATAAGACCATCTTTCATCGTTTAACCAAGATTTTTTCATTATTTCAATGGATTCAAGGAATCTTGGCTCTGCCTCATCCATAGAAATACCAAAGCTATTAAACTCATTAAATCGATATCCTTTACCTACCCCAAAATCAAGTCGTCCTTCTGACAGTAAATCAAGTGTTGCAGCTTGTTCAGCCAATAAAACAGGATTATGCCATGGAAGTGTCATAACAGCAGTACCAAGACGCATGCTAGTTGTTAATGCTGAGAGATAAGTAAGTAAATTTAGGGATGCTGAAACCTGACCAAATCCAGTAAAGTGATGCTCAACTGTAAAACTACTATAAAACCCAAGAGACTCAGCCTCTACATTATAATTTAACCATTCCTTATAGCCAGACAAGCTATCAATATCTACATCACCCCGAACAGCTTTTGCGCTTCCAAACAACCCAAATTTCATATTTTTTTTTATCTCTTAATAAAAACCCAAACGACCTATTATAACTATATATAGAACAAATAAATAATCTATAAATTAAGTTTTAATACTATTACAAAAGAACAGTAATAAAAATGAATTGATACACCAAACTCATTCAAAATTTTTAAATAAATTCAAAAAGACAATGTTTTTACAATTAAATTTAGTGTGTCCAAGAAATTTTACGTTCTGATGAAAAATTATCAGCGTAAGATTTTATAATTAACCTGCGAGGTTGGGGATTTATAACATTATAAACAAAACCTTGCTTTTCTGCATAAAGCATCGCGGCTTCTTTGCTCGAAAATTCTATTTTCACTTGTTTTTGAGTATCCCCACTTGATTGCCAACCCATTAATGGATCCGGTATTGCCGGGGTTTTTCGCACAAATTCTAATATCCAGGATTTAGACTTCGCTCGTCCTGACTGCATAGAAGTTTTTGATGGTCTATATATTTTTGCAATAGTCATGAAGATACCAAATAATTAAACTTAAATTTCATAAGAGATTATCTAATGTTTATTTTTAATAATTTTACTATAAAGTATAGTTTTTTCAATGAAAATTAAAAATATTCTTACTTTGTCGTTAGAAATTCATTGGGAGTTTTGATGTGCATAAGCTTACAAAAGTTAAATTACCTTTTATGTTTATCTTATTATTTGGCTTATACAACGAACCTGCCAACAGCATCCTTAGTGAAAATACCCCCAAAGATAACCAAATAACCCCAATCTATGACGAAAAAAATATCTCTAAACCAGTATCCCCCAAAACTAAAGCTCCAGTTCAGATGCCAGAAGAAAAAAAATCACGTAACCAAACGGAAGGTATAAAAGAAAAACAGGTTAAACAAAAAGATATCAAAACAGAGATTACTATTACAGCAAAAAGTATAGAAAAAGAAATAGTCCCAGTGGAAGAACCTAAAATTTTATTTTCTGAAGTAGTTGAATCTCTCGAAAATATAATCAAAGAAAAAGCTAGTTATCAATTCATTCCATCTGTGCCAGAAAACGATTTTTTAATTTTATCTGCACTAGATGTTGTAGTCACAAATACAGAAAATAGCTTATACGAGGGAATGTCAAAGATTGTGGATGTTGAAGAACAACCTGCTTGCCAAACTAAACTCAATATTTGCAATAGCCTACTAATCTCTTCCCTTTCGGAAAGGTTAAAAAATATCGAATTTATAAAATTGAGCCAGCAAGCATTGGGAACACCAGTTTATACTCCAGACATTAGTTTTTTATCTCCTTTTTACTTAACCGAATCTGATATTAATTTTGCATTTACCTCTTCAGAAGAGTCAGAAAATAAAAATAATAAGTATGAAATTAAACCTGAGGACTTCTCATATTCAATTCGAAATATCCTTAAAAATAAAGAGGAATTTTTTACAAATCCTGGTAACGGATTTATCAAAAAAATCAGAAAATTAGAAACAGAACTTTCTGCAAATAGTCAGTCTGATACAGGGTTTTCTTTAATTGATATAAAACCGAACTCACAGAAAAAGGAAAGTAATCTTACTGCAGACACTGCAAAACAAGCAATGAAACAGATCAATGAGTTTATAAATTTTTTAGAACAAAAAAAAATAGTGGTCAAAAATCAAATTATAGTCGCAGATAAAAATGACACACCAACTACCACTCAGATATTAGATCACCTAGAACAAGAGGCATCCATTACAACTTCTCTATTTAACTTATTGAGTTATTACGTTGAAAATGATTTTAAAGACCTTCAAATTGGCCAAGCTTTAGAGAAAAAAACTCTTTCATGGTATCAAAATTATACAAAACTACTTGAACAAATAAATGGGTTACCAATTTTGAGTGATGAAGTATCAGAAAATAATCTTACTTTAGTCTCAGAGTTACAAACCCAAATAAGGAATTCCAGACAAAATGGAATAGCTTTAACAGACAATATTTTAAATAGTAGAGAGGGCATCAAATTATTTGACCAGTCTCTTCCTAAGATTTCTATTCTAAATGCAGAGCTGAAAGAAGTTCAGGAAACACTTCCTTATCAGGATTTGGATATAATTATGCAGGAAACTACTGAGAAATTAAATCAAATTCTAAATATTCTTTCTTCAGAAAATATAGACCAATTATCTAAGCCAATTAACAAAAATACACTAGAATTTTTTCCTGATTTTGTCCATGAAAATAGAGCTATGCAAGAAATAATAGACTTTATATTTTTCGAAAACGAACAGTTAGAAAATTTTCAAGATTCAGGTCTATCTAATATAGGAGTGTATACAGACAAAGATGGTTTTTTTAAATACGAGGCTGGTTATCTAAAGCTAAATGGTTCCTCTCCTGAAAAACAGGCGGTTAAAATATTAGATAATTTAAATTATATTTCAGAAATACCTGCTTTTTGATGTCCTATTTCATACTTTGAATTTCTCTGCACTGACTAGAGCCCTTCCCTTAATACCGACTGCAAATATATTACCAAAGGAAATAGTTTAGAGAGTATCTTCAAAAATCAATAATTAATTTTTCTTGCTTTTATTTGAATTACTAGTTGCCACGCGCTGAATTAAAAATGCAACAAAAATGACGCTCAGAGCATAGACTAATACCGGCCATGGACTACTCATTAAGCCTTCTCTCAAAGATTCTTGTGCACACATAAACGATTTTTTAAAATCGGACGCTTCAACCGAACTTTCAAATAATTCACAAATGGTCTTATTATCCATTTACATACCTTCAAAATGAGGATGAGCTAAATAATCTCACTATAAACATTAAAGTAAAATAACCACCATTAATAGCCAAAATAAAGCCAATAAAGATACAAATTTCTTTTGGTAAATCATTTTCAAATAGTGATGAAAAGAAATGTTTGCCGGATATTACTCCAAGCTCTAAAAACCAGATGGATAAAAATGCTGCATTTAAAATAAAGAAGCTGATCTTACTTTGAATGAATGCTAACACACTTAGAACTATCACTATTGAAACAATCAAAAAATTTACAACTAATGGTATTTTATATACGTTTACATTAAGCCGTTTGAATAAGAATAGTGGCTCTTGATAATAAGATGCAATTGATGATAAGCCAAATATTAAGCCAAAATGTATCAGTAACAAAATCCCGAATTTTGTTATTATTAAAGCATCCATCTTAAGTTTAACCTATAAAGATACTGTCTATCCTCTTAGAATTGAACTATTTCAATATCTAATATCAAAATAGTTTTTTAAGAAAAAGAAAAAAGAAAAAAGAAAAAATATTTGGAACTGATTTTGATATGCCTCAAAATCCGAAATAAACTGATAAATTATCTCGAAGCATTAAAAATAATTAAGTATTTTTAAAATAAATATTTATTTTCTAAAAATTATTAGTCTAGGCTTTTTAAAAAAAAGTTGTTTATATTTTTTAAATACTTTCCTGATGTTTAAACGTAAATATAAGATTTTCTTTTTTAATTTTTAGAGAGATTGCTAATGCAAAAACATGATTTTTATATAAATGGCAAATGGGTAAAATCAGATAGTCCTGACGAACTTCATATTATTAATCCAGCTACAGAAAAAAGCCTTGGGACAATTAAGCTTGGGAATGAAAAAGATGTTGATAAGGCAGTGATAGCCGCTCGCCATTCATTCCATAGTTATTCACAACTCTCTGTTAAACATAAGATAGATTTATTGACCACAATAAGAGAAATTTATAAACGAAGGTTAGAAGACGTTGCTTATGCTATTCAAATTGAGATGGGCGCTCCTAAACATCTTGCTCTCAATTCCCAAGCAAAAGTTGGTTTAGCACATCTTAAAGCAGCTATAGAAGCTCTCAATTCTCATAAAACAGAATATGAATATAGAGATTTTATAATAAGACATGAACCCATAGGAGTGTGTGGATTAATTACTCCGTGGAACTGGCCGATTAATCAGATTTTATCTAAACTTGCCCCCTGCCTTGCGTCAGGTTGTACGGCTATTTTAAAACCATCTGAAATTGCACCTCTTTCTGCACTTGTAATTTGCGAGATACTTGATGAGGCAAAAGTTCCAGCAGGTGCCTTTAATCTTATAAATGGCACCGGTCAAATCGTTGGAGAAGCAATGTCTTCACATCCTGGGATCGATATGATGTCATTTACAGGCTCAACAAGAGCTGGCATTTCAGTAGCTAAAGCATCCGCTGATAGCGTTAAAAGAGTTAGTCAAGAGTTAGGAGGGAAGTCAGCAAATATTATACTAGATGATGAATTATTCGAAACTTCAATCAGAAAAGGTGTTCAAGAGTGTATGGAAAATACAGGGCAATCATGTAATTCACCAACACGGATGCTTGTCCCGATTTCTAGAAAAAAAGATGCTTATGAAATCGCAGTATCAGAGGCTGAAAATATTATTGTCGGAGACCCTAACGAAGATCCTACAATAATTGGCCCTGTAGTAAGTAACATTCAATTTGAGAAAGTACAAAAACTAATCCAGATTGGTATTGATGAAGGAGCAAAGTTACTTTCAGGCGGTATTGGGAAGCCAAATGGATTAAAGGAGGGTTATTACATAAAACCTACCATTTTTGGTGAAGTTAACAATAATATGAAAATTGCAAAAGAAGAAATATTTGGACCAGTTCTATCTATTATACCTTATAAAAATATCGAGGATGCAATATTTATTGCCAATGACACAGAATATGGGTTGGCAGCTTACATTTCTGGAAAAGACAGAGAGAAACTCAACTTTATTGCTAGAAAACTGCGCGCTGGGCAGATTCATATAAATTACAGTTCGGGGGGAGCTTACGCCCCATTTGGTGGATACAAGCAATCAGGAAATGGACGTGAAAAAGAAAAATGGGGTTTAGAAGAGTTTCTTGAGGTTAAAGCAATTTTAGGAAACCAAAAATAAATCAGTTTATAACATGAAATATTATGTTTAACCAATTGAATTTGGTGTTTAATTTTTTTAACGATTGACCTTGACTGTGTTTAAATTAAAGTAGTTGCTCACCTATTCTCTAGTTCTTCTAAAAGGAGCATTAAACGTTCACCAACAGCAGCTTCTTCGAAGCTTTCCTCTATACAACCGTCGTTTTGCAACCAAGGTAACTTATAATTTGTAAATATTTCGCTTTTAGGAATAAATTCAATAGACTTTTCAAATATACCAATAGGATAAGCGCCCATTCCAGGAAAGGCTTCTGCGAAAGAAACTATCCTGCAACCACAATTGGGACAAAAATGGTTAACTACCTCCATCCCACTACCACCTAGATAATTGTAGGTCTTAGTCTCACCCGCCATAGAAATCTCTTCATCTGCGTATAAAGCTGCAATAGCAATTGAACCCGTTAATACTCTACACCTATTGCAATTGCATAGATTTACTATCATTGGATTAAGGTCAGTTTCCAATTTTACAGCCCCACAATGACAACCTCCAATATTTTTACTCAAGTAACTTCTCCATAACTTCAACTGTTATATTTAAAATACAACTTTAACTTCTTTTCATTTAGCAATAATCTATTTTTTGATTTATTTTACAAAATACGAGACTATTATAAGATTGTAACCAAATTTGTCTCTATATTTTTTTGATTCTAAAAGAAATAAATCAGCCCTGCAAAAAGACAAAAGCTAAAATTAATTTGAAATAGTCGTAAATACATTAACGCATATTTCCTCCCTAAACTTGGACAGCCTTTGTGCTGTCCTTTTTTTTAATGCCAAAATAAATATTCAAACAGGAAAACAATTACATAGCGCAAGTAGGACTATGTGCAAGCTACCTATTTCAAATACTTTCTCCTACTTACAAATTTTAGGAAGATAAATGATTCGTTCAATTCAAAAAACAGTCTTCGCGTTTCTTGCTGAAAAAGACTAAAATATCTTTCAATTTAGCAAATAAACTTGCAATATTACCCCATTTAGAAATACAGGACCTCCCAACGAGAGAGAGGCTCCAATTATTAAATCAAAGACGCAATATTGGAGTATAAATTATGAAAATGATGAGCGTAATAGCTGTGACCCCAAAAGAAGGTGCAGTTGATGAAATTACTAATTTAATAGTACAAAGTCGCGCAGATGGTGTAAATGGTTTAAACGTTTATAGCATTGTCCATACCAGAGAGGAGCAGCTGCTAGTAATAAATGAATGGAACTCAATAGACGCATTCATGGACTACGTAAATGGCCCTCACAACATGATTGAGCTTATTGAAGATCTATGTGTTCGTTTAGATGAAGAAAACGTTTGTAAAGCATACTCTGGAACAATAATTCATCAGGAAAATTCTAACTAAATACCAAGCAAGAGTTTGCACACTAGTATGCCGAATACCACTAATAACGCGTAACTAAAAAAGGTAACGAACAGAAATAGGTTTTTATTGGCCTTACGTAGAGATTATAGAAAAATCATTTCATCGCACACGTAGGGGGCTGTTTTAGCTACCTTCTCCAAACACGTTCCCCTACTCACAACTTTTTGGAATTCAAACAATTACTTCAATTCGCAATCAAATAGACTAAGGACTGGCAATTCCTTATATTAATTTAATCTAGAATCATCAAAGTGACAAAAAATGAGCCTTTTCGAAAAATATACAAAAGCGAAAAATGAAAAAGATATTACTGCCTTCGTGAAATGTCATCATGATGATTATGAGTTAGTTATTCACTCAACGGGAGAAGCCAAAAAGATGGAGGATATTGACTGGGATCATATGATGGAATGGATGGTTGCTGCTAATGTAGAAAAACATGGCTTTATTTATGAAAATGATGACATAATTGTGGAGCATCAAATACTAAATTATGATTCAGGTGATAGAGAAGCGCTTATGCCGGTACATCAGTTAAAGGATGGATTAATGTGGCTTACAGAAACCAGAGCAACCCCGGTATCTGCAGAAAGCTAACCCCAAAAAAAATGCTCTGGATGTGGCGGAAATTGGTATTAAGTATTTAAATGTAAGTGCGATAAAAAAACACATCGTACTTGGCGTTCTGTAGCACACTTAAACTTAATAAAGTTAATAGCCAAGTCTTACTTTATTTTTTTAATATTTCAATTACTTGAGGCCTGCTTTTCGCACTCCATCCAATAAAATATTTTTGACATCTTGATTCACAGCTGGAACCACTTTCTCGTAATCCTCTAATGTTTTAATTTCTGGTCTGTTTTTCTGATATTTGGCAAGCCATAGTTTACTCTCATCGATCTTACCTTCATGTGCTAGTATGATAGCTTTAAAAGCATGAAATCTGCTATGATCGTTTTCTCGCATACTTCTATCTACTGATTGATGAGCACTAATCCAATCATTTTTTCCCAAATGACAGAATAAAAGCATAATTTCTAAGAAAGGCACCGTTTTTGGATTGGTTTCATAAGCCCTAGTCAATAACTCAATTGAATTATCATAATCACACTCATTTAAATAAAGCATCCCTTTTGCTGATAATGACCTTGGATGATGGGGGTTTATTTCCACTGCTTTATAAACAAATTCCCGATATTTCACCTCATCATCTGATATTCGATACAAATATGCCATGTTCATTACAGAATCAGGATTGTTAGGGTCAAGGCTATAACTTATTTCAGCAACCTTCTTGAACCTAGTTTCATTTTTCTCTCGGTCATGTTGAAGAGAAGATTCTAACCTAAGAAAAAATAAGCTCGACGCAAGAACATTATACGCATCGGTTAATTTTTTATCGAGTACAATCGATTTTTCTGCATGCTCTATTGCCTCATAAATATATTTGATTTTTTCGTCAACAATTTTAGCCTCGCTATTTTTGTCATAAGAGTTTAATGCATGAAGATATTCGTCCCATGCACTTAAAATTTCTGGTTTCTTATTATGTAACGTATTTTGTTCATTTATAATTATTGCCGGCTGGGCTAGAGCAGAAACTTTCTGTGATACTTCATCCTGCACTTCAAACACATCATCTAAAATTCTATCCCAGGTTTGAGACCAAATTTGAATATCTTCTAATGTATCTGTGAGTTTCACAGATATTCTTACTTTATTTCCACTTTTTCGAATGCTTCCCTGAACTAAATAATCCGCATTCAAATCATTTGCTATATCTTTAGTTGCTTCTTTATTATCCTTATATTTCAGAACTGAATTTAATGAAACAACTGGAAAAGTCTTTGATTTTGAAAAATAAGAGATTGTGTCTTCTGTTATCCCATCCGCAAAGAACTCTTGTTCTGGATCTGTGCTCAGGTTCGTGAAAGGCAGAACAGCAATGGTTGGTGGCACACTACCTTCTTTTATTTTTGCAGATGCAGCAGCAGCAACAGTTTCATCAATATTAGAACGCTTTTCTAAATCAGGATCATTAAGATCAAAAGCATGAACAATAGTATTTTTTACTTTTTGTTCTCCCAAATCATTAAAAAGAAACTCAGTTTTTTTATTTACAAAGTCCATTATACTTTTAGATAAACAAACTCCACCGGACTGGGAAAGAGCCTCTAATCTCGCAGCAACATTAACACCGTCACCATAAAGATTTTCTCCCTCCACAATGACATCTCCCATATTAATTCCAACTCTAAATTCTATTTTAGAATCATTGGATAATATTGCATTTCTTTCTTTAATAAGTTTCTGAAATTCACTCGCACAAACGACTGCTGAAACAGCACTCTGAAATTCCGCTAAAACAGAATCTCCAGCAGTATTGAAAATTCTTCCACCATACTCTGAAAATAAATTGTCTAATATATCTCTGCAGGCTCTAAAGCTCTTTAATGTCTCATCCTCGTTAATTTCCATTAATTTACTGAAACCAACTACGTCAGTAACGAATATGACTGCAATTTTGCGTTCTATAACTTGATTAAAATTATTTTCTAATTTAACGACATTTTCATTCATAGAAACTTGGAGACTTTTATTAAATTTAAAATTTTATTAGCGCAGCTGTAATAAATATAATCTTACTATAAGATTATATTATTTTTTATTTGATTTAAAATAAAAATATCTTATTTACAAACCAAGATAAAAATATTCCGTAATTTTATAACAAGCAAGCATTTATAAAAATTATGAACGATATTTTGTCTGCTATATGAATTACGTACGGTATAAGCTAATGCTCAAAATCCACTTATACATGCAGTGAGTTAAAAAGGAGTGCCATGACAGGTTTTGTTTTTATTCTTTTTTATTATTTAAGTAGACCGTTATTTATTAATTTTGGTCTTGGAGATCGTTTACGTTTTTTTGTGGCTTTAACACTTGGTTTGTTATTTGAAACGACTATCTACCTAATTACTGGTAACACAGGATATAAATCGATTGCCTGATAGGGGGTTTGTTTGATGAAATATGAGGGAACGGAGATTATTTAAAAATATATTATGAGTGGAGATACGAGCTTTGCTTTTAAGTTAAACTTTTTTATACTGACTTTGTTTTAAATGTCGCTTATGTCAATTAACTGTTTTACCTGTTGATATATTCACTGCTGAATTTTGTGCTTCCCGTTCAAAGCTATAGATGCACACACCTGTGTATTTTTCTTCTTTATAAATAAAGGATTTTTTAATATCTGAAAGCAAACCAGAAACATCGTTTTCAAATTTTTTGAGCCGTATTGCCTCGTCGAACCTAACACAAACTGATAACTCTCCAGATTTTCCTATCGTTATCTGGATGCCGAGATAGTCATAATGAGAAATTTTAGAGCCTAATATTTCAGAGAAATGACTGGCCGCTATTTTTGCCTCCGCAGTACTTGGAAATTTTAAATTTATGATTGAGGAAAACATTAAAAATCTCCATCAATCTGCTTGAGCAATTCATCTACATTAATTCGTGAGTCAACTTCGCTTAAAATCGTACCGCTATATGGCTTTTCAAATTCACCTAACTCTAAAGCAATCTTTTGAGCTACTTTTGATATCTGATAACCGCTTGAGGTTTTAGTAGATGAACGCTCAACTAAACCCAACTTTACTAATTCTGTGGTAGTATTTACGTCAAAAACTCCAGTATCTGCAAAATTAACAAATGCTGTGATGTTTTCAATAGTACATTCAGGCGCGATTTCTTTTATAAGGATGAGAATTTTTTTTGTTTTTTCAAGAATTAAAGATTTTTGAGCCTGCAGATTAATTATTTGATGGCAAATATTTATTGTAAGGTTCTTCATTAATCTTATTTGCTCTTTACTTAATTGTCTGGGTTGAAAGTCCATGACACATAAGGTCCCAAGTATTAATCCTTCATTTGTGATGAGAGGAAAGCCAGCATAAAACATTAAATTTGGATATCCTTTAACAATAGACATTGAAGAGAAACGTTCATCTTTAGTTAAGTCTGGAACAATAGTAGGTTCAGGATCAAGCAATGCAAATTGGCATATTGATTCTTTCCGTGGCAACGGTTTTGAAAAATCTGTCTCCAACCCAGAACTGCTTAATGAATGTTGTGTATCTTGGTCAATTATGTTTACAAAACTGGAAGTACAATTAGTGATGACTTTTGCAACTTCATTAAAAATTGTGAACTGCTTATGCCTATCTGCATTAAGAACCCCGGTGGCTATTAGTTTATTAACTCGAGCTTTTTCATTTTTTGGTAATTTAGCAATTTGCATAGATATTAAGCATAGAAGATTAGAAGAATGAATTTAAAAATGTATCTTGTTCATAACATATATTTTAAAGGAGTGGAATTGTTGAGGATCATTTAAATATCTTTCCTAAAAATGCTTAAGACTTTAGCAACGATTTATATTTTTTTTGAATAATCATCATCGTATAAAGGAAAAATAGTTGATCTTACTAAGGTACGTAATTGAAATGACAAAAGGTTTAAAAATAAAAACAATTTCTATTACTAAAGTGGGCGAAAAACATAGTTGATCCAGAAATGGTCCGAAAATAAAGGGGAGATAAAAATATCATGTCGATAATGAGTTTACATCTTCTTTATGTTTAAATGATATTAAAGAAAGTTAAATTAAACAATGATTAATATTAGGCACATATTAAAATGCTTTTATTATGAATTTAATTTAAATGGTCGGAGCGGCGGGATTCGAACCCACACGACCCCTACACCCCCAGTGTAGTGCGCTAACAGGTCTTTCAGAGAACAACTGCGTGTACTCTGTAGCCATACCAAATGGCTCAAGAAAGTGTGCCACATACAAACACTTATGTGAATCTACTTTCTGATTTTATTACGCCAAATTTACGCCACAACTACGCGCCACTATAAAAACGTAGCGAACAGAAATGGATATTTATTTGCCTAACGAAGAGATTACAGAAAGACCACTACATAGCCCACGTAGGGGTCTGTAATAGTGTCCCACTCCAAATACTGTCCCCTACCTACCCACAACTATTAGGACGACAAATGATTGGTTATATTCGGAAATGGCTCTTTAAAATTTGATAAAAAAGCTTCCAAAACAATGGCGTTATCGTCTAAATTTCGGAAATTACTTAACAATTCATAGTATTTGAATTAAGTGATTGTGTCCATCAGGCAAGTCTATACTTGCCCTGACTTCGAAATTTATTCCGTCCAGCATTTCATTTAAATTATTATGTTTGTGTGATTTTAAACATTCAATCATTAAAGTCGGTTTGTTCTTAATTAGGATATCTTTTGCATCGTTTAAAATAAATCGTTCCATACCCTCTATATCAAGCTTTAGAAAAGCATTTTTACAAATAATTTCTTGCAACAATATGCAAGGAACTTTTATACCCTCTTCTATGAGTTCGCCGTTTCTTAAAGATATATGGGTGCTTGTAATAGAACTCCTCCATTGAAGATAAGAAAAGCCAGGCCTGCATGACATAGCATACCCGAGAAAATTAGTGTTAATATTGTTACATTTGTTTAGTCTAATGTTGGATTTTAATATACTTACAGCTCTTGGCTCTGGCTCAATTGGAATTATTTTTACATCTGGTCTGTTTTTATTTATAAAAATTGAATGATTTCCTACGTTAGCTCCTATATCTAAAAAAACACCATTGTCTGGGATAAACTTTCTAATTAATTCAATTTCTTTTAACTCATAAAATCGGCCGTCAATAAAAACATTATCAATCTCCCAATTTTGACCAGAAACATTAAATGTATAATTTATATTTCTGAATTTAAATGATTTTTCCATACCATAATTTTGAATATAATCAATAATTTTAATAATCTTATTTACAACATCGCTTTTTTCTTTAATTAAATTCATACCAATCTGCCTGGCTTGATCAAAGCGCCCGTGTGCTATCAAAATACACATAGCTTCCACTTGCCATAATTGATTTCCTTGTAAAATAGCTGCCAAATAACTCTTAGCGAGTGCGTTGTCGAAATCTCCTATTCTCTCTAAATAATATATTTCATTTTGCGTTGAATCTTCACTTGCTAAAAAATCAAAATTTGTGTTTTCAAATCTATTTGAAAATCGAAACATCTCTTGATTAAGCCAATTTTTTTTTGTTGTAATAGAAGCTAAGTTATTCATGGTTATTTAATTTTTATAGAAATTAGGGTTACTTTGTAAATGCAACTCATATGCCAATAATTTTTAATTTCCATAAATACTGTTTATGCTTTTTTTATTTGAATTCAGGAACTGTTCTTCAAAACTCCCACTACGCTTGTAAATAGATGACATAATACTAACTCCTTCTACGCCATAGTTACGCCAAAAGACTCTATGACTACTGAGGCCGAGGTTGTTTTATTTTCCCTGAAAGACTATCGTAATCAATACGTTAGGGGTTGGTCGGAACGGCAGGATTTGAACCTGCGACCCCTACACCCCCAGTGTAGTGCGCTACCAGGCTGCGCTACGCTCCGTTATTAATTTAATTCTTAAAGTTGAATTAAATGAATTATATCTTTTTACTTTGAGATACTTAAAATAAGTTTGTCTAAGCGCATTTCACTATCCTTTAAAATATCAAGTGCTTTTATGTAGCTATCCATCTTTTTTTCCGACACACTCAAGCTTTCTAAATTTTCTAAACTATTTTCGTCTGCCTGTTTTGTTAAATCTTTGATATTTGATAGGTTTATTTCAGTTTTTAAATATGATTTTAATGCTTTTTTGGCTCCTTTTATAGTGTAACCCTCTTTATAAAGAAGCGTTCTAATTTGAATCAGTACATCAATATCTTCAGAACGATAATATCGTCTACCTCCACTTCGTTTTATAGGCTTTACTTGACCAAACTTAGTTTCCCAAAACCTCAGAACATGAGATGGCACATCGATTTGTTTTGACACTTCAGAAATAGTTTTATAAGCACTAACTGATTTCTCAGTTATCATTTGTTAACTCTTTTCCTAAGTGAAATAGATGGATGAAAAGATAATACACGTCTTGGTGAAATCCTAGCTTCTATGCCTGTTTTTGGATTTCTTCCAATTCTTTCTTTTTTTGAGCGGACACTAAATGTACCAAATGAAGATAACTTTACATTTTCCCCTTTAACAAAACATTCTGTCATCTTTTCAATTACATCTTCCACGAGTTTAGAAGACTCATTCCTCGAAAGACCGATCTCTAAATGAACGGCATGGGCTATTTCAGAGCGTGTTAAAGTATTTCTCATAAAAAAAAGTTATCATCGTCGAGAAAGCAAGTCAACTCTCTGAAAAAGTTCTATTAACTACATTTTAGTCTGGTCTGCCATATCTTACTAGACTAGCACCCCAGGTTAAACCGCCTCCTATAGCTTCTAAAGCCAATAAATGTCCTGGCTTGATTTTCCCACTTTCTACTCCAAAGGCAAGTGCTAGAGGGATTGAGGCTGCTGAGGTATTTGCATGCGCAGAAACTGTTTTAATAACTTTATTATCTGGTAGATTAAGTTTTTTTTGCATGGCATTAATGATTCTAATATTTGCCTGGTGAGGGACAAGCCAGTCGATATCATCTGATGTTAAATTTGCTAGCTTTAACACCTCGTCCATTGCAGATGCAAGTTTTTCGACGGCATGTCTAAATACATCTCTGCCTCGCATTTTCACATACCCAATAGTTCCTGTTGTAGATACACCACCATCAACATATAAAATATCTTTATAGCGTCCGTCAGAATGTAGTGTATTCGCTATTATTCCGTACCCATTTTCACTATCTTCCGTTTGCAACACTACTGCTCCAGCACCATCGCCGAACAAAACACATGTTGTTCTATCATTCCAATCTAATAGTTTTGTAAAAGTTTCAGCTCCGATAACTAATGTGTTCTTACCTTGACCCGCAGACATCAAGCCATTAGCTATTGAAAGAGCATAAACAAATCCCGCACACACAGCCTGAACATCAAATGCAAAAGCATTATTGGCGCCAAGTTTTTGCTGAACTATTGTAGCAGTCGATGGAAAAGTGTAATCTGGAGTTGTAGTTGCTAAAATTATACAGTCAATCTCCGCAACCGACACACCAGCACATTTAAGGGCCTTATTGGCAGCATTCACGGCTAAATCAGATGTTAGTTCTTCTTGTTCCGCTTTTCGTCTGGAAATAATGCCAGTTCTTTGCCTGATCCAATTATCATCTGTTTCCAAAAAAGTACTTAATTCTTCGTTCGTAAGAATTTTTTTAGGAAGATAAGCTCCTACACCTGTCATAAGTATCTGTTTCATTAATATATTTTCTATTATACTTTACTTTGAATAATTTTTTCTGCTGCAGAAATAGAGTCATTTACCTTTGGAATGAATTCATGTTCGACTAAGTCACAAGCCACTTCAATTGCATTAGAAAATCCAACAGAATCGGCTCCACCATGAGATTTAACACAAATACCATTTAGACCCAATAATATTGCTCCATTATAATATCGGGGGTCTACTGTTCTTTTCATTTTTGTAAATGCAGACCTAGACAACAAAAATCCAATTCGGCTTAATATAGAACTCCTGAAGGCCCGTCTTAGATGATACATGAAGAACTTTGCGGTCCCTTCTGCTGTTTTTAAGGCTACATTACCAGTAAAACCGTCTGTTACAATAACATCTGTATCTCCAGTTATAATATCTGAACCCTCGATAAACCCAACATAATTTAAGTTCAATGTTTCATCTGATAAACTTGAACCAGCTCGCCTTAGGTAGTCAAAACCTTTTTGATCTTCTTCACCCACATTAAGAATTCCAACTGTTGCATTATTTTTACCTGTAATTGCTGAACAAAATGAAGCACCCATTATTCCAAATTGAACTAAATTTCGCTCATCAACTTCAATATTTGCACCAAGGTCTAGCATGCAGGACAAACCCTTCAAAGTGGGGATAAAGCCAGCTATTGCGGGCCTTGTAACACCATTTATCATTCGTAATTGCAATTTGGAAATAGCCATCAAGGCGCCAGTATTTCCTGCTGAAACAATCGCATCTGCGTTTTTTAACGCCACTTCATTAACCGCAAGCCACATTGAAGTCTTTTTTCCATGCCGAAGTGCTTGTGCAGGTTTTGTCTCGGATCCCACCACCTCATCTGCATGTATAATTTTTGCATTACTCAGATTTTTGTACTTTTTAATCAGTAATTTGATTTTATCACTATTTCCTATAAAACATAGATTTAGATTGGGATGTCTTTTGCGTGCAATACTAGCGCCGGCTACTACAATATCTGGAGCATTATCTCCACCCATTGCATCTAGAGCAATTTTTATATTCGATGACACCTTATAAAACTCCCAATTTTTCTTGGACAATGAACCTGTTACTTCACTTTTTCAAACTAGCAAGCTTGGCAAACGGATTTTCTTTTTTATCATTACTCTCAAAAAAGTGAGCTTCAGAGGTAGAGTGTAGTTTTGGAAAAGGTTCCGCTTCTACTCCAATAACTTGTGCAATAAATTCGTTTATATTCAATATATTTGTCTCAAGCACCTCTACATTCGGCGCGTCGATATCAATTTCTGCAATTATCGATGCACAATCAGTTTGGAGAACATATCTCTCTTCTAATTTGATTTCTAGTTTTTCTTTCACAGGTTTGCAAGTAACAACACACTTTTGGGTAATCTGTGCAACTAAGTTTCCTTTTAATTCCCAACAATCTTCAGAAATCTTTTTTATATTAGCAGACAAATTTACATTTGATACCTCGATAAAATCAAACCTTTTCTGCAGAAATAAACAACTATCAGTATCAAGCAAAAGTTCTAGAGAAAAAGGAGGCATATCTCTATTTATTGATAACAAATCTATGTTTCTACAAAAATTTATTGATTGCATGATTCATCTCTTTTTATTCGTTATCCAATTTTAAACAAGATGCAACTAGGTCATTCATATCAAATTCTTCTGACATTACATAATCCATTTTCAAACTCGCAATTTCCAAACTCAACTTTAGTACAAACGCGGTGACCTCATCATCTGAGTTAACCATGCCGTCTTGCCGGTATAAATTTCTAGAAAGAGCTTTTGCGAGTAAAGATGTATTATTATTTTCTAAACTTTGTGAATATTTTATTAACCTTCCCATAAAGTTCTCCGACATAATTTTGACCCGCTTACCCACACCTAAATCACCAGCACCCATCTCGCGAAGAGTTAGATCTATGTCTTTAAACATCACGTCAAATAAAATTTGACTAAATTCTTTTGTTTTTTCTGGTTCTTTAGTAAGTTTATGCATATAAACACTAATAATTAGGCATAACATATCGAAACGTCCATCAAATGTGTCTGCCACTTTAAATTTGGTGTAAAATTCTGGTTTTCGGCTTGCCAAAAGACATTTATAATATATTTGTTGACATATATCTAATTCAGTTTTGTCGGAGCTAAAAATAACGCTAGATATTCTCTTAAAAAACGCTTTTTCCATTACTAATCATCCTTTTTATATCTAAACTTAGCTAACAGAAACAGCATTCATTAACAACGGTAATAGTAAATTAATGTAGGAGTTCACAAATGGCTATTTATAGACTTTTCTCAAACTTTTTTGATGAACACCATAATAGTCTCAACCTCTTTAATCTTCTTAAAATAGGTTTTAAAAGACTATTTAATTTGATTTTCCTGGGCATTTCATTGATTTATCTACTATCTTGCTCAGCTCAAGAAACAACTCATGGAAATAAAATTGATAAAATAGATATACATAAAATTCAGTTAAATAAAACAACGAAAAATGATATTAAATTTATTTTAGGACCTCCAAGTTTCCAAGGTAGTTTTGACTCGGGAAAGATATATTATTCAAATATAAAGAGACAAACTCCGCTAGGGCGAAAGGCTGTAATCAATTCGAGTGAATTATACGTATTTTTATTTGACGAAAATGATATTCTTTTAGAAATGAAAAAAGTTGAGAGTTTGCCGAGCTCAATTACCTATGATAAGGAAAAAACAGAAGCACCGGGAGTTAGTTTAGGGATATTAGAACAGATATTTTTTAACCTCCAACGTAGGCAAAACACTGAGTAAAATTATATAAATTGATATTATATTATTTTATATTTCCATTGTTCTTAACTTTCTAGCTACCTTATCTAAAATTGCATTAATAAATGAAACATCACTGTTATAAGCATCCGCTATAGCTGTATATTCTTTAATAATAACCTTAACTGGTGTTTTGGCCATATTTTTCAACTCGCAAATAGCTACTAAAAGTATTGTTAGGTCTGCTTTAGACAACCTATCAATATTCCACCCCCCAGCCAACGAACTAGATATTAACTCTCTGATTAAAAACTCGTCTATTTTGCAATCAAAAACTAGTTTTTTAAAATAGGGGACATCAATATTTCCAACGTTCATTTCTTTTGCAACATTGGAAGAATAGTGTTTTAGATATTCAGCTAATGAGGATTCCAAATCACCCTCAACAAATAAATTCTGAAAATTTAGTTGCACCGCTGCTATTCTGGAGGCACTTCTTTGTCTCATAGCAACTGGAAGTTTTTTTATTTTAAGTTCCCTATATTTCATTAAGAATAAAGTGCTTTAATTGAGTGCATTTTTATTGCAGCTAAAGCGGCGTCTCCTCCTTTGTTTTTTCTAGAAGCTCTTGCACGATCCCAGGCTTGTTCTATATTTTCCACAGTTACAATTCCGTTTCCGATAGCAAGTTTTTTTTCGATTGAAAGATACATTAAGCCGCGTGCTGACTCATTACTTACAATATCATAATGCGATGTTTGACCTCTTATTATGCAACCGAGGGCAACAAAACCAAGAAAAGAGCTTGTGTCTGCAGCCATCGCAATAGCTGCTGGTATTTCTAGCGCCCCAGGAACCTGCAGACGATCATATTCAAAACCGCTGAGTTCAAGTTTTTCAATAGCTCCCTCTGCAAGACTGTCCGATATATCATCATAAAATCTGGCTTCAATAATAAGAAATTTATTTACCATTTTAGTCCTTTTTCATTTCAATATTTCAATCGATAAAAATTGGTTCCCACCCAGATATAGTTAAACCATAACCTTCTAGGGCTATTACATTAGGCCTCGAATTAGTTAACAAAATCATATTACTAACATCTAAATCCCCTAAAATTTGAGCGCCTACGCCATAATCACGAAGTTCTGGACTGTTTATTTTATCATGTTCTACTAAATTTCTGGAGGCAATAATTTGAGATATACTACTCGAATTAGCCTCTCTCAATAAAACTACAAGTCCTCTACCTTTTTTGGCAATAATCTCCATTGCCTTATGCAACTCTCCAAAGGTTCTATGTTGTTTTGTTTCTCCTAAAATATCTACCATCATATCAAGGGCATGCATCCTCACTAAAACAGGTTCGTTTGTTATCAAATCTCCTTTCAAAAGTGCAATATGCTCCACACCTGTTATGTCATTTTTGTAAACCATCATTCTCCAATCTCCTCCAAAACTAGAATTTATAATAGTCTCAGATATTCTGGAAACTAAAGTTTCGTTACCTCTTCGCCATGCAATTAAGTCTGCAATAGCTCCTATTTTCAAATCATGTTTTTTTGCAAATGTAATTAAGTCTGGTAATCTTGCCATTCTACCATCATCATTCATTATTTCACATATTACACCACTAGGGTTCATGTTCGCAGCCTTCGCAATGTCGATTATTGCCTCTGTATGCCCTGCCCTCACAAGCGTTCCCCCAGCTCTTGCAACTAATGGAAATATATGACCTGGAGTTGTAATATCATTTATGGTCGCATTCGAGTTTATCGCTACCTTAATCGTATGTGCCCTGTCATGAGCTGATATACCAGTAGTTACCCCCTCCCTTGCTTCTATTGAGGTGGTAAAAGCTGTTGAATGACGTGATTCATTACGTCTCTCCATAAGGCTTAAGCTAAGTTCATCTGCTTTTTCACGCGTAAGCGCAAGGCAAATCAAACCTCTTCCATGCGTAGCCATAAAATTAATTGCATCTGGAGTCGCATGCTCTGCTATTATACATAAGTCACCCTCGTTTTCTCTATCCTGGTCATCTACTAGGATAAAAAGTTTACCGGCCTTAGCATCCAAGATTACCTCTTCAATTGGGTCTATTTTTAATAGTTTTGAAACTGACAAAATATAAATTCCTCTATTTTTTATACATTTAAATGGTTATTTTTTTGTCTCCAATAACCTAGCAACGTAGCGTGCTAACATATCTATTTCGAGATTCGCAGCATCTCCAACTACACAATTCCCAATAGTGGTTTCATTCCAAGTATGAGAAATAATATTAACATCAAAGCTGCTGTCAGTTGCTGAGTTTACTGTCAAAGATATTCCATCTATACAGACAGATCCCTTACTAGCAATCAGCCCCTTGAACTTGTCATCTATTAAAAATTTTAGACGATAGGAGTCATTATCCGGCTTAATATCAGAAAGCGTAATAATTCCATCTACATGTCCCGAAACTATGTGTCCTCCCAACTCGTCTCCCACTCTTAGTGCTCTTTCTAAATTTATTTTTTTTCCAAGCTTCCAAGTTTTTAAAGTGGTAATAGAAACTGTTTCCATTGAAGCTGACACATCAAAGTAATCATCTTCTCGGTCTAATACTGTAAGGCATATGCCCGAGCAAGCAATTGATGCACCAATTTCAATATCTTTTGTATTCCAATGTGTTTTGATTCTTAATTGCCAATCACCTTGTTTGTCCAATGATATTAGCTCACCAATATCTGTAATTATACCCGTAAACATATATACTTTATACCTTCCAAAACTTTATAATATCATTCGCTAAATTAAATTGTTTTACCAATACAAAAGACGATGGAGGAGTAAAATTTACTGCCTTTTCCGAAACGCCAATAGAGTAACCTTTAATAAATTTCTTTTTGCTGATTACTTCGAAAAATTCGTCAACTACATTCTCAGAGAATAGTGATCTAAGCAATCGTGGACCAGGCTCTACCAAAATATGTCCAAATCCTTGTTCAAGTAAGGCAATAAATATGGCTTCTAAGTTATAATCTTTTCCCATTACGAGTAAACGAATTTGATTGTTTACTATTTTATCATGAATCCAATTTTTATCTTTTGGTTTATCTTTCGTTACTATTATTAACGGATGAATATCACTCGTTTTAACAAGATTACTCTGCTGATCAAGTGCTAAATTTTTATCTAAAACTATTCTTTTTGTAGGCTGTTCTAACCCATTAATCCTTGCATTTAAAAGTGGATTATCGATTTGTGCCGTCTGATAACTTATTAGGGTGGCATCCACCCTACTCCTTAGATCATGTGTAAATGCATCTGAAACTTGATTGGATATTTTACCTCCCAATCCAATACCTTTACTAACAAATCCATCCAGAGTACGGGCCACTTTTACTGTAATAAACGGCCTTTTTTTTTTATTTGAGGTTATATCTTCAAAGAAAAAACTATTTCTTGCTAAAAAAGAAGGTATATACCTTATTGCTTCTCCTCTCATAAATCCAACCTCTACTTCAAGGCCTGCCTGTTTTAGTTGCTTTATCCCAGCCCCATTGACCCTTTTATCAGGGTCCATTATTGCGATTAACACTCTTTTTATCCCAGACTGTATTATAGCTTTCACACAAGGGGGGGTTTGACCATAATGGGAACAAGGCTCTAAAGTGACATACAGTGTTCCGCCCTTCGCCTTTTGACCTGCATCTCTTAAAGCTTCAATTTCTGCATGAGGACGGCCTCCTGGCTGGGTAAAACCACTTCCACATAGGTTTCCACCAGTGTCAACTACAACACAACCAACATTAGGATTTTCAGAGGAAAGCCCCTGTGATTTCTCACTAAGCGCCAAAGCAAATTTCATCCACCTTTTATCACATTCCTTTGAAGAATTTGAACTTCTCACTTTTTTAGCTCATTAACGAATTCCTCAAATTCTTTTGGATCTGCAAAGTTTCTGTAAACTGAGGCATATCTCACATAACCAACTTTATCGAGCTGCGATAGTGCCTTCATAACAAGTGAACCAATATATTCTGAAGTGACATCTGGTTCACCCGTTGATTCAAGTTTTTTAACTATCTCATTAATTTCCATTTCAATTTTATCTTGAACAATATTTCTCTTTCTTAGGGCGACATTAAAGGATTTAGATAACTTGTCTCTGTCGAAAAGTACCTTGATTCCATCTCTCTTTATGACAGAGACCTCTCTTAATTGAACTCTTTCAAATGTTGTAAACCGTGCATCACATCTATTACATTGCCTTCTTCTTCTTATAGCTGTACCATCTTCCGAAGGTCGAGAGTCTTTTACTTGTGTATCTTCTGATTTACAAAATGGACATAACATCTAACATACCCTGTTTTTCCTATTTTTACTTTTCGGTTTTAAAACCTATCAATAAATGGGAAAACGCTTACAAATTTCCACAATTTGATTTCTAGCGTGTCTCTCTGCTGCCGAATTATCAGACTTATTTGATGCCAGACTATCTAGCACGTCACCAATGATATTTCCAACCTTTTCAAATTCCTCTAAACCTAAACCTCTTGTTGTACCCGCTGGAGTGCCTAATCTTATTCCTGATGTTATCATGGGCTTTTCTGGGTCAAAGGGAACACCATTTTTATTACAGGTTATACCTGCAGCCTCAAGGCTAATTTCGGCAATATTTCCAGTAAGTCCCTTGGGTCTCAAGTCAACCAATAATAAATGTGTATCTGTTCCATCTGATACCAGGTCAAGCCCACGCTCCTTTAACACTTCTCCCAATTTTACTGCATTATTAATTACAGACTGAATGTAGGATTTGAATTCCGGTTGTAACGCTTCTTTAAAACCAACAGCTTTACCTGCTATTGCATGCATTAATGGTCCACCTTGCAATCCTGGAAAAACTGCAGAATTAATTTTTTTTCCAAGTTCAATATTATTTGAAAGAATTATTCCTCCCCTACCTGCCCTTAAAGTTTTATGAGTAGTAGATGTTACGATGTCAGCATATGGCACTGGGTTTGGATGAAGACCTGCGGCCACCAAACCAGAAATGTGAGCCATATCCACCATTAAAAGAGCTCCAGCTTCATCAGCTATTTCTCTAAATTTTGAAAAATCAATTTGCCGTGGATAGGCTGAGGCACCTGCTAAAATCATTTTTGGCTTGTGGCTTAACGCAAGTTCCCTTAATTGTTCGAAATCTATCAAACCAGTTTGACGGCTCACACCATATTGAATAGCATTAAACCACTTTCCTGAGAGATTAGGAGCACTACCATGTGTGAGATGACCACCAGAGGCTAAAGACATTCCTAAAACAGTATCATTTGGTGATAACAGAGCCAAAAAAACCGCTTGGTTTGCCTGTGCTCCAGAATGAGGTTGAACATTGACAAACTCACAATCGAATAATTTTTTTGCTCTTTCAATTGCAAGCGTTTCAACTACATCTATGTATTCACATCCACCATAATAGCGTTTACCAGAATACCCTTCCGCATATTTATTAGTCAAAACAGAACCTTGCGCCTCAAGTACCGATGAGGAAACAATATTTTCTGATGCGATCATTTCTAATTGATCCTGCTGTCGGTACAACTCATGTTGAATTGCCTCGGCAATTTCTGGATCACCACTCATCAAATTATCAACAAACATTTTTTTATCCTGACGCATTATAATTCTCCTGTGGCTACATAAGTATTTTTGAGTTTCTCAGTTTATTTATACGTTTTTGGTGGTGACCCCCTAAAAAACTAGTATTTAAGAATATATTAACACAAGAAATTGCCGTTAATTCCCCTATTATCCGCTCTCCTAGAATAATAACATTGGCGTCATTATGCTCTCGGCAAAGTCTTGCAGTTGTTTCATCATGAACTAATGCTCCTCTAACCCATTCATAGCGATTTACTGCAATAGACATTCCTATACCAGAACCGCATATAAGAATACCTTTAAAATTATTTTGTTGCATCTCATCCGCTAATTTTGCTGCATAATCTGGATAATCAACAGAAGCACCTGCTTCATAAGGCCCAAGATCTCCAACATTAAAACCGTTAGTCTTTAGATGGGAAACCAATATGGATTTAAGTTTTATACCACCATGGTCACTTGAGATTAGTATGTCCAATGCCACCTTTTGTCCTCAATTACGAAAATGAAAAAATAAACTTATCTCTTTTTTAGTTATAAACATGTTTCAAAAACATTAAACTAGATTTTAATAAAATTCTATTCCACCATACAATAATAGATCATTTTTGTAGTGACAGCATCTGCACAATATTTTAAAGTTTTAATAACGGAACTTTTTGAAAAGTGGGTCCGAGTTTAGGGAGAAAAAATACTACATTTAGTGGTATAGAAAAAACAAGGCACAATGCCTTGTTTTTTTTTAGTTTAAGGTCATAATTCCTGATTCGATGACTAATTTAACAATAATGAAGGCGAATACAGAAATTAAAGTTGTTGCTATAATTTTTTTTAAAATACTTGGATTGTCTGGGGCTGAACTCGCATGACCAAATACTGGGTTTTCTGGCGGCGCACTCCCAAATGGCAGAGCCATTAAGAATATCCACCACCAAAGTAATATATACACAACCGCTGATGATACAAAGTCCACGTTAATTACCTTCCAAGCTACCCAGCAATGCGTATTATATGAGCATGAACCTTGGGCCTGATGCGGAACCGAGATTTTGTAGCACTTTTTACTTTGCCAATAATCAGAGTTTGAACGGCGTTATCATCATTGAGGAGATTTTTATTTGTGTTTTCCAATTGGGTATCCACCAATAGACTAATATCAGCTAAGTAATCACTCTCTTCTTCACCCATGCAAACACCATCCTGAGTTACTGTTGGCGCCTGCATTAAAGAACCCATTTGATCTAATAATACAGAAACACTGACAGAACCGTTCCATAGCATCTGCCTTCTTGATCGTAGCATATCAGACTGCAAATCTATGATACTTCCAGAACCCTGAGTAAATTGAGAAACTGTAATATTATCAACAACTTTTATAGTATTATTTTTTAAACTAATTATATTTCCGTTTTCAGGAATAAGGATTTCGGGGACCTGACAAGAAGCAGCTAATTTTGCATGAGCGTCAAGATGCCTTGCAGTTCCATGGACTGGTATAGCAATTTTTGGTCGAATAATATTATATAAATCTATCAACTCATCTCTTGCAGGGTGTCCTGATACATGCACCATAGCATCTTCATCCGTAATAATATTTATTTTCTGGCGCAAGAATTGGTTTTGTACTCTCGCTATTGCATTTTCGTTGCCTGGAATTTGACGAGAAGAAAAAATCACTGTGTCTTCAGCTTGGAGTTTAATATTTTCATGCATTCCGTTAGAAATTTTTGCGAGTGCAGCCCTTGGTTCCCCCTGCGAACCGGTACATATTATTACTAGATTTTGTCTTGGCAACAAACCAGCATCGACTTCAGATACAAAATCAGGAGCATTTTCTAGATATCCAGTTTCTCTTGCCGCAGCTATGGAGCGATGAAGTGCACGTCCAACTACGCAAACATGTCTATTATTTTCATTTGCGGCTGAAATAATTGAACTTAACCTTGCTATATTACTTGCAAAACACGTTACCGCCACAGTAAATCTCGATTTTGCAATTACTTTAGTTAATCCCTCACGAGCAACACACTCTGATGGAGTTCTCCCATTTACTAATGCATTAGTTGAGTCACCTATAAGAGCTATCACTCCTTCGTCACCAATTAGCTTGAGCTTTTCGATATCTGTTTTATTTCCTACCATAGGTGTTTCATCAAACTTCCAGTCTCCTGTATGCAATATTTGACCTTTATCTGTCTTTAATACTATCGCTGCGGGGTCAGGTATTGAATGAGATAAAGTCACAAACTCAACCGTGAATGCACCAAATTTATAATCAACGTTATAATCAATTACATTTAAGGGAATATTTTCTGATATTTTTGCCTCTTCCAATTTTCGCTTTAATAAAGCTATGGTAAATGCAGTACCATAAATTGGCACATTTAGTTTTTCCCATAAATACGGTATCGCTCCAAAATGGTCTTCATGAGCATGCGTTAAAATAATTGCCTTAATGTTTGCTTTTTGCTCTTCAGCAAACCTGATATCAGGTAGAATAATATCAACACCTGGTGTTGTTTCGTCACTAAAGCTAATTCCAAGATCAATCATTAACCAATCGGATTGATAATGATATAAATTTGCATTCATTCCGATTTCACCAGAACCACCTAAAGGGATAAAAATAAGTTCACTATCTAAAAAATTCATCTATCTATAACCATTAATCTCCGCAATCTGTTTTAGACCTAATAAAGTTAAATTAGGTTCTTGCCATCTAATTAGTTCGCAGTATGGTAAATACAATGATGCAAGTCCTCCCGTCGCAATAATTCTGAAGCTATTTCCTGTTTCAACTTCAATCCTGTGAATAATACCTTCAATCAATCCAACATACCCCCATATAATGCCAGACCACATAGCATCTGTAGTATTTTTGCCTATTACTGACACTTCGCTAGGGTGGACAGAAAGATCTATTTTTGGAATTTTTGAAGCTGCTCTGCTCAGGGCATCCAATGATAAGTTAACGCCAGGCGCAATTATTCCACCTTTATAAAAAGGCATACCAGAGACCATTGTTACAATATCAAATGTGGTGGCGGTTCCAAAATCTACAATGATTACATCAGATTGTGTTAAAGATGACCCGGCAACAGCATTAACCAATCTATCAGCACCCACTTGAGAAGGCTCTGGCAAATCTATTTTAATGGGTAACTTCACTAAAGAACTTGAAATGGATATGAATGGTATTGAAAGTGACTTTTCAAAAAAATCAAAACAAGTCTCAGCTTCGTTGACAACAGATGCAAGTATTACATACCCAATGTGCTTTATCGTAAGATTTAGATTTTTTAACTTTTCTATGAAAATCTCAAGAAAATGCTCTTTATTATTAGTAACTGATGTATCTATTCGCCAACTATAAGTTAAATCAGAATGGTCAAAGATACCAAAAACAATATGCGTGTTTCCACAATCAATTGTTAGTAGCATTGACCTCTCCCATCAGCACCACATCTCCTACTGTGATAAGATGAACATTACCGTCAATATCGACTAAATTTAAACGACCATCCGGTTCTAAAGCATCGCATATACCCGTGATTGACCTATCGCATAGTTGCACAGTTAAGTTCCTACCAATTATATTTGATTTATCTTGCCACCTTGCTAATAATGGTGCTGGCCCACATTCCTGCCAGATTTGATACAAATTTTCTAAATTTAGAAGATAACAATCAGCAAGTTGTTTTGCGTCGGGCAAAGCAGATTGATATTCCGCTATATCTGTTGATAACACTGAAGAATCCAATAATTTTGGTGCATTTCTTATATTAATACCACAACCTAATATTGCATGAGGACCATCTGATTCAAGAAGAATTCCACCCATTTTTCTGTCATTTGCCATTAAATCATTAGGCCATTTTAGACTTGCAGGAACATTTGGACAAATAGAATTTATCGTTTGTAATGCAGCAAGAGAAGCAACAAATGATAAGGTTGGCCATTCGGAATGAAGCCGTTTCGGAGATAAAATCACAGATAAATACATCCCATCATTTTTATGCGAAATCCAAACTCGGTCCATTCGACCACGGCCTTCTGTCTGTTCAGATACTAAGAATGCATTACCCTCCGGGAGTAATTCTGTCTTTTCAATAAATTCCCTCGCTACGTCCAAAGCAGAAGTACACGATTCCCTGGTATGTAACTCCCATTTTTTCAATTTGCTATCAATCATGAATGCCTCTAATTATAACAGTCCAGAAACGGGAAAATTCTGTGAAACAATGTGGCTCCATTCACGCAGAGGACCAATAATTAATAAAAATAAGACTGTCACAATTATTGACAGTGAGAGAATAATAATATTTTCTTTTGGTGCACTATTATCTAGTGTCTGGTCAACATCATCAAAATACATCAGCTTAATTATACGTAGATAATAAAATGCGCCGATAACAGACGTTATAACACCAATTATAGCAAGTGGTATCAATCCAGCATTCACCGCTGCTAAGAAAACGTACCATTTTGCAAAAAATCCAGCTAATGGTGGAATGCCCGCCATTGAAAACATAAATATCAATAATCCAAAAGCCCAAAAAGGATGGGTAGATGCAAGACCTGAAAGATCAGATAACTTGTTAACAGGCAATCCGTCACGCCTCAACATCAAAATAACAGAAAAGGTACCCGCCCCCATAAATATATAAGTCGTCATATAAATTAAAACACCTGCCGCACCTTGCTGTGAGCCAGCTGCAATTCCTGCAAGGGCATATCCCATGTGAGCAATAGATGAATAGGCCATCATCCTTTTTAAGTCCTTTTGCATAATTGCACCAAAGGCTCCGATAACCATAGAAGAAACTGAAATTGCGATTATAACTTGCATCCATTCAAACCTAATATCGGCAAATAAAAAGTGGGTTATATTCAACAATAAAGTAATTGCAGCAATTTTAGGTACAATAGCGAATAAAGCCGTTACCGGGGTTGGAGCACCCTCATATACATCTGGTGTCCACATGTGGAATGGTGCTGCAGAAATTTTAAATGCTAACCCCGAAATTAAAAATACGACACCAACAATAATGCCAGGGGTTGCACCATTTTGTTCAATGAAAGATGATATTTGGTCAAAGTTAGTAAACCCTGTAAAGCCATATATTAATGAAGAGCCGTAGAGAAGCATGCCTGACGAAAGTGCACCCAAGAGAAAATATTTTAAACCTGCTTCGGATGACTTTAGAGACCGAGTATTGATAGCTGCTATAACATAAAGCGGTAACGACTGCAGTTCTAACCCCATATATAGTGAAATAAGATCATTAGCAGAAATCATTAATAGCATGCCCAGTGTAGCTAACATTATAAGAACTTGGTATTCAGGTTTTTCAATACCACCCATCCAGTTATCACTTACCATCCAACAGGCAAAAAAAGCACCAATAAGGACCAAACCTTTCATATAAATAAGAAAATTATTTACCTTGAATAATCCTAAATAAATAGATTGGCTTTCCGAAGGAAGTGCAAAAATTGCAAGGAATGCCAGACCATAACCGGACAATGCAGTTAATTTTACAAACTTTTTCGAACTATTGTTATCATCAAAAAAGGCGGCGAACAAAACAAGTGTCAGCGCTATCACAGCCAAGATATATTCTGGTAACGCCGCCTGAAATGTCATTTGCGTAAATAGCATTTTTTACAAGTTTCCCTTTTATTGGAGACTGGATACCACTAATTGAGTTTGCGACACCGTATCACTAATCGTTGAAATAACCGGATTCAAAATATCTAAAAGAGGTGCGGGATAAACCCCAAACCACAAAATAAATATAGTCAATGGCAATAAAATACCTATTTCTCTATTAGTTAGCGCAGGCATTCGAATAACCTCACCTTTTTCAGCTCGTCCAAACACAACGCGACGATAAAGCCATAACATATAAGTCGCTCCAAGAACGAGACCTGTTGCTGCAAAAAAGGCGAGTGACGAACTTGTTTTATAAGCTCCAACCAAAACCAATATTTCACCAATAAATCCTGATGTACCTGGCAGTCCAACTGATGCCAACATCATTATCATGAAAAACACAGCATAATTAGGCATTACATCTGCAACACCACCATAATCGGTAATTTTTCTAGTATGAAGCCTATCATACACAACTCCCACGCAGAAGAATAATGCGGCAGATACAAGACCATGACTTATCATTTGAAACATCGCCCCTGTAATTCCTTGTTCATTGAAGGTGAAAATTCCAATGGTAACAAATCCCATATGAGCCACAGACGAATATGCTATAAGTTTTTTCATATCAGTTTGGGCCAATGCTACGAGTGATGTATAGATAATTGCAACAATGGAAAGTACAAAAATGAATGGAGCAAAATACAAAGAGGCGTCAGGAAACATTGGTAATGAAAAACGAATGAATCCATAACCACCCATTTTTAATAATATGCCTGCTAGAATCATTGACCCTGCTGTCGGCGCCTCCACATGTGCATCTGGGAGCCATGTATGAAAAGGCCACATTGGTACTTTTACTGCAAATGAGGCAAAAAATCCAATAAATAACCAAAATTGATATTCCGATGAAAAACTAAAATTAGAAAGCGCTGGAATATCTGTCGTACCTCCTTGTAAATACATTATCATAATGCAAACAAGCATCAACACAGAACCTAAAAGGGTGTACAAAAAGAATTTAAATGCCGCATATACACGTCTTGGCCCGCCCCAAATACCAATAATTAAAAACATTGGTATTAAGACACCTTCAAAAAAAAGATAAAACATCATCAAATCTAATGAGGCAAACATTCCCACCATCATTGTTTCTAACACAAGGAAAGAGATCATAAATTCACGAACCCGATGTTTAATAGAATGCCAACTAGCAAGTACAGAAAGTGGTGTTAAGAAGGTAGATAGCAAAATAAATGGCATTGAAATACCATCAACACCCAGATGATATGTGATTCCACTTCCTTCAATCCAGTCAAATTGCTCTTCAAACTGATAACCAACTGCAGCTGGGTCAAAACCAAAATAAAGAAGTAGCGAAACAACAAAAGTAAAACTGGAGACCCAAATAGTCACCATCTTACAATTATGTTCTGAAGACTTACTGTCTCCACTTGCAAGCAGAATAAAGAGTACACCTAACAGAGGGAGGAATGTAATTATGGATAAAATCGGCCATGATGATAACATTATTTTATCTCCCTATCCCACTGAAATACCAAGAGAGTAAAATAACAACACCAATCATCATCGCAAACGCATAGTGATACACATATCCAGTTTGTAATTTTGATAACCTGCTAGAACTTTTAAGAACCAGTCCAGACAAACCATTCGGACCAAAAGCATCGATGGTCCGCTGGTCACCTCTTAACCATAAAAAGTTCCCAAATAACACACATGACCGTACAAATAAAGCATCATATAATTCATCAAAAAACCATTTGTTAAAAAATAAAGTATGAATTGGTTTTACAAAAGAAACCAATATTTTGGGCAAAGATGGGATTATTAGATATGCAAAAATAGCAGAACCAAATCCAATTGAAGCCAATATAACTGGGAGACGTTTCACCCACTCTGCAACATGATGCGCTTCTTCCATAGCGTGGTGTTCAGGAAGAATAAATAAAGAGTCTCCCCAAAAATATTTCATATCATACCCAACAAACATTTGATACCCAAACCATCCAGCAAAAATTGCTCCTAAAGCAAGTGGTATTAATGGAAAAATCATTACAGGCGGTGACTCATGAACATGGTCATATACCTCAGAGCTACAACGAGGTTTTCCATGAAACGCCAAAATTAGCAATCTCCAGCTATAAAAAGCAGTAAGGAGAGCCGCTGCACAGCCGAACCAGAATGCCATTTGTCCTGTAAAGGAATTAGATGCCCAAGCGGCCTCTAAAATCATATCCTTTGAGTAATACCCTGCAAAAAAAGGAAATCCAGCTAATGCTAGAGAGCCAATCCACATTAAACAATATGTTATTGGAATTTTGTGCCAGATACCTCCCATATTACGCAAGTCTTGTTCATCTGACAGGGCGTGAATGACCGAACCTGCTCCCAAAAATAAGAGTGCTTTAAAAAACGCATGTGTAGTTAAATGAAACATAGCTGCAGGATAGGCAGAAACTCCAGCAGCAAAGAACATATACCCTAATTGAGAACAAGTTGAATAAGCAATCACACGTTTTATATCAAATTGAGTCATTCCTATTGTAGCAGCGAATATTGCAGTAAGACCTCCTACAACAGTGATTAAATTTAGAGCAAGTGGCGCATATTCGATAACAGGAGACATTCTGCACACGAGAAAAACTCCAGCCGTGACCATGGTTGCTGCATGAATAAGCGCTGATACGGGAGTGGGTCCCTCCATTGCGTCTGGGAGCCATGTATGCAACCCAAGCTGTGCTGATTTTCCCATTGCGCCAATAAACAATAAAATCGAAGCAACTTCTAAAGCAGGCATATCGATTTCTATAAATGAAATCGATATGTTTGTAAGTTCTGAGGCATTTGCAAAAATTTGGTCAAATTGTATACTACCAAATAAATAAAAGATAACAAATATACCAAGCGCAAACCCAAAATCACCTACCCTGTTAACAATAAATGCTTTCATCGCTGCTTTATGAGCTGAAGGCTTATGGTACCAAAAACCAATTAATAAATAAGATGCAACCCCAACACCTTCCCATCCAAAGAATAGTTGAAGTAAGTTATCAGCTGTAACAAGCATCAACATGGCAAAAGTAAATAAGCTTAGATAAGCCATAAAACGAGCACGCGATTTATCGTGGTGCATGTAACCTATAGAATAAATATGGACACAAGAAGAGACAGAAGTAACAACGATCAACATAACAACAGTAAGAGTATCGAAACGCAATGTCCAGTTGGCAATAAATTCGCCAGAATCTATCCATCGTGCAATCTCTAGAGTAATTGAATTATGCATCAACGCGACATCATAAAAAGCAAAGCAAGATAATAAGAATGATGTACAGACTCCAATCACTGTAATAATTTCAGCTGGCATATGTTGTTGTCTAATTGAGAGTATCCCAGCAACAATCGCACCAATTAATGGCAGAAATACTATAGCTTGATAAAGCACTGTTTTATCCCTTCATCACGTTGAGATTTTCAACCGCTATAGAACCCCTATTTCGGAAATAAATTACGAGGATAGCAAGCCCAATAGCTGCCTCTGCTGCTGCCACAGTAAGAACAAAGAGAGAAAATATCTGACCAGACAATGTTCCCGTAAAGGCTGAAAAAGCCACTAAATTAATATTCACAGAAAGCAAAATTAATTCAATGGACATTAAAATCGTGATGACATTTTTTCTGTTGATGAAAATACCAAAAACACCGAACACAAATAATATCGCGGACACGGAAAGGTAGTGGGACAAAGAAATATCTATCATATTATAATTTCCTAACACCAGTTCTATTAGATACCTTCACAACCTGAATAGTTTCTTCTCGAGTTCTATCATTTTGCGCACTTATCGATTGTTTACGAACGTTCTCTCTCCTTCTAAGAGTAAGCGTAATTGCCCCTATCATTGCCACGAGCAATATCAATCCGGCAACCTGAAACAGATAAATATAATCCGTATATAAAACTCTTCCTAAGGCGCGTGTATTACTCACTTCACTCACTAAATTTACATTTTCAGGCATTTCCTCTCGATTAAAAAAAACGAAAAGAATTTCAGCTAAAAGTATTCCACCAACACCAAGCCCTAAAGGCATGTATCTCTGAAAACCCTCTCTTAATTCAGCAAAATTGATATCTAGCATCATAACAACAAAGAGGAATAATACTGCAACTGCACCTACGTATACCACTACGAGCAACATGGCTAAGAATTCAGCACCTAATAAAACAAATAAACCTGCAGAATTAAAAAATGCTAAAATCAAAAAAAGCACTGAATGAACGGGATTACGTGAGGAGATTACCATCAACCCAGCTAAACAGGTAACTCCTGCAAAAATATAGAAGAAAAGGCTTTCAATCATTTTTTAGTTTCTATACCCACATTTGCTTTGAATCAATATTAAAACACATGCTTTAATTATTGAATTTTAAAGATTATCTCCACTTTGCATCTAATGCTAGATTACGAGCAATTTCTCCCTCCCACCGGTCTCCATTAGAAAGAAGTTTTTCTTTGTCATAAAAAAGCTCTTCACGAGTTTCAGTTGCAAATTCAAAGTTTGGCCCCTCTACGATAGCATCCACAGGACATGCTTCTTGGCAAAATCCACAATAAATACATTTGGTCATATCGATATCATATCTAGTAGTCCGTCTTGAACCGTCTTCTCTAGGCTCAGCCTCTATGGTAATAGCTTGCGCGGGGCAAACTGCTTCACATAGTTTACACGCAATACATCTCTCTTCACCATTTGCGTAACGCCTAAGTGCATGTTCACCTCGAAAGCGGGGGGACAAGAAACCTTTCTCGAATGGATAATTCAAAGTAACTTTTGGCTTAAAAAAATACTTCAATGTAAGAGCTAAACCTTGAAGTATTTCAAGCAATAGAAAAGATCTTATTGCGTTTATCGCACTTTGCATAAATAAACTCCTATTGTAGTTCATGCCCCAAAGCATCAGGCAACATATCAAAACTTATTAAAAACCCAGCTGTTAAAACAACCCAAAGAAGCGAAAACGGAAGAAAAATTTTCCATCCAAGGCGCATTAATTGGTCGTATCTGTATCTAGGCGTGGTTGCTCTCATCCAAAGAAAAACAAATAAAACAAGGGAAATTTTAAAAATAAACCATATTGGGCCAGGGATTACATTTAATGGATAAATGTCAAAAGGAGGTAACCACCCACCTAAAAACAAAATAGTTGTCATGGCACTCATCAATATCATATTTGCATATTCGCCAAGAAAGAATAAAGCAAAGCTCATAGAGCTATATTCAACAAAGTAACCAGCAACTAATTCTGACTCACCCTCTGGTAAGTCAAACGGAGCTCTATTAGTTTCCGCCAATGTTGATATAAAGAATATAATGAACATTGGGAAAAGAGGCAGCGCAAACCAGACCGTTTTTTGTGCTTCAATAATGTCAGATAAATTAAGAGAGCCTACACATAGTAAAACATTTATGATTACTAAACCCATAGAAACTTCATACGACACCATTTGAGCAGCAGAACGAAGGGCACCTAAAAACGCATATTTGGAGTTACTAGCCCATCCAGCCATAATAACTCCATAAACGCCGAGAGATGAAATTGCGAATAAATATAAAATGCCTACATTTATATCAGCTATTACAAGGGATTTTCCAAAGGGTATCACGGCCCAAGCTACCAATGCTAAGACGAAAGTAAGCATAGGCGCGATAATAAAAGTGACTTTATCAGCGCCTGCTGGCAAAATAGTTTCTTTTGAAAGCAACTTTAAAGCATCAGCAAAAGGCTGTAACAACCCAAACGGCCCAACAACATTTGGCCCCTTTCGTAATTGCATGGAGCCTATTACTCTTCTTTCGGCGAGGGTTAAATATGCTACACTAATCAAAAGAGGAATAATAACCGCAAAAATCTGAAGCACAATCCAGCCAAATTCCATAAAAAATTTAAATTCAAAACCAGTCATTAACTATCCTATTCGGCGGCTATCGGTTTTCCAAGATTTTCGCGAGATGTTCTACTTTCAGCCATCGTTTCTGATGACCTGCTAATTGGGCAAGTCATATAATATTCTTTTAAGACTGGACTTATAGGAACATCAGAAATTTTTCCTGGCCTTCCAATTTTTCTCCACCTTGACTTATAAATCTCACCAATTTCACCAAAATGTGGAAAGTTTGCTATAAGCATTTGGCGACACGCATCATGATTATCAAAACCTAAAGGGTGCCCAATAAAACCAGAAAATGCCCTTATAATTGACCAATCATCCTTAGCCTCGCCAGGGGGAAATATAGCACGCCTAGCTTCTTGCACGCGGCCTTCAAAATTAACATATAACCCATTTTTTTCAGTGTAGGCCGCACCTGGCAGTATAACATCTGCACAATGCGCCCCTACATCACCATGATGACCTTGATACACAATAAAGGTATTCCTAATTGCACTCGTATCAATTTCATCAGCTCCCAGCAGCCAAATCATACCCATCTTTAAACTTGACGCATCAGAAAGCATCTTCTTAGCAGACTTTCCCGATTTTCCAGGTAAAAAACCAATGTCAAGTCCAGCTACACGCGATGCTGCACTATGTAAAACATTAAACCCATTCCATCTTTTATGCACAACATCAAATTTTTTAATAATTTCTGAAATATAATTCAGCAAAGATTTTGCATCATCACGAGATAAAAGGCCGTTACCAACTATTATCATAGGATTTTCGGCTTTTTTAAGATTTTTACAAAAAGGGTGTTGTTCCTCAGCAATTTCTTTCAATATTGATGCCTGACTTCCCAGAAATTCCGCAGGATATGTTAAGTCGATTTCCTCACCGATATAAGCAATGGGAATTTCTGCAACTAAATAACGTTTCCTAATGCGGGCATTCATCACAGGCGCTTCGAATCTAGGATTGCTGCCAATAATTAATAACGCATCTGCCTCATCAATTCCTGCTATTGTAGAATTAAATAAATATTCTGTTCGAGAACTACCAGTGATATCAACACCATCTTGCCTACAGTCCAAGTGAGGCGAACCTATTTTTTCCATTAATAGCTTCATGGCGAACATTGTTTCAGCATCTACCTGATCACCAGCAATAACACCAAAATTACTTGGTTTAACTTTTTTAATTTTTTTTGCAATTACTTCAAAGGCAATATCCCAGCTTGCAGGCTCAAGTTTACCATTTACGCCCCTAACGTATGGCTTGTCCAGCCTTTGATTCTTGAGACCGTCAATAGAAAATCGGGCTTTATCGGATATCCATTCTTCATTTACGTCTTCATTGAGACGGGGCATCACTCGTAATACCTGATTGCCTCTGGAGTCAATTCGAATATTACATCCTTGTGCATCCATCACATCAACAGATTCGGTTTTGCTAAGTTCCCAGGGTCTAGAAATAAAGGCATATGGTTTACTGGTAAGCGCCCCAACAGGACACAAATCAATAACATTAGCACTTAATTCAGATGCAATAGTTTTTTCTAAGTAAGTTGTTATTTCTACCTGTTCTCCCCTTCCTATAGCACCTAAGTCTGGAACACCCGCAACTTCAGTAGCAAAGCGGACACATCTAGTACAATGAATACACCTTGTCATTATTGTTTTTATTAATGGACCCATTTGTTTTTCTTCAACAGCTCTTTTTGATTCTTTATAACGAGAACCATCTTGGCCATATCCCATTGCCTGGTCTTGAAGATCACATTCACCACCCTGGTCACAAATTGGACAATCAAGCGGGTGATTTAATAATAAAAATTCCATAACACCCTCACGAGCCTTTTTAACCCTATCAGATTGAGTATCAATAACCATTCCATCTGAAGCAGGCATGGCACAACTTGCAATAGGTTTAGGTGAACGTTCCATATCAACAAGGCACATACGGCAATTACCCGCAATAGAGAGTCTTTCATGGTAACAAAAACGTGGAATTTCAAAACCTGCCTCTTCACAGGCCTGCAAAACACTAGCTCCTTGTTCAACTTCAACTTCAATTGAATTAACCGTAAGTTTTGGCATTAATTTAGTCTCTATTCTGCTGCTTCTGTAACTGTTTTATTAATTTGTATTCGCCTCTCAATTTCAGGACGAAAATTTTTAATTAATCCTTGTATTGGCCAAGCAGCTGCATCCCCCAAAGCACAAATAGTATGTCCCTCAACCTGCTTTGTTACCTCGTATAAAGTATCAATTTCGTGGGGTTCTGCTTGTCCTCTAACCAACCTATCCATCATACGCCACATCCAACCAGTACCTTCCCTACATGGAGTACACTGGCCACAACTTTCATGCTTGTAAAAGTATGAAAGCCTGCTAATTGCGCGAATGATATCTGTACTTTTATCCATCACAATTATACCAGCTGTTCCAAGGCCAGTTCCAGCAGCTTTTAATGAATCAAAATCCATTGTCATATTATCGCAAACATCCTTGGTAATTAGAGGAGTAGATGACCCTCCTGGGATGATAGCTAACAAGTTTTTCCATCCCCCGCGCACACCACCAGCATGTTTTTCTATGAGCTCTTTTAACGGAATGCCCATTTCTTCTTCTACATTACATGGTGAATTTACGTGGCCAGAGATGCAAAATAATTTAGTGCCAGTATTATTTTCTTTACCAAGTGCAGAAAACCATTCTGCTCCTCGTCTGAGGATAGTGGGCGCCACAGCAATAGACTCAACATTATTTACTGTTGTAGGGCAGCCATAAAGCCCTACCCCTGCCGGAAAAGGTGGCTTTAACCTTGGTTGACCTTTTTTGCCTTCTAAAGACTCTAATAATGCAGTTTCTTCGCCACATATATATGCCCCCGCGCCACGGTGGAGAAATATATCAAATGACCAACCTGAGTTCACTGCGTTACTGCCAAGCAATCCTTCTTCATAACACTCATTAATTGCCCTTTGTAAAACCTTATATTCATTTACAAATTCGCCCCTAATGTAGATATAAGCTATATGAGCCCTCATAGCAAACCCAGCTACCAGGCAACCTTCGATTAATTTATGAGGCTCATTTCTTAAAATATCTCTATCTTTGCATGTTCCAGGCTCGGATTCATCAGCATTAACAACCAAATAATGTGGCCTATTAGTAACTTCTTTTGGCATAAAAGACCATTTTATACCTGTTGGAAATCCAGCACCACCACGTCCACGCAAACCAGACCGTTTCATTCTCTCCACAATTTCATCGTGCCCAAGACTAAGAATTCCCTTGGTATCGTCCCAATCGCCGCGTTTTTTCGCAGCTGTCAAGTTTGGCTCTTGCCACCCATAAATATTTGTAAAAATACGATCTTTATCATTTAACACTAGATTGGCTCCCAGCTTTTTCAGCTTATACAACAGACGCTTTTTTTGATTTTTTTATTGTAGCTGATTTTCTCTTCATTTTAATTAATGAAGTTGGTCCTGTTTCGGCCTGAGAGCCATAACGGCCTTTTGCCGAACCAAACGGTAAAGGTTTATCATTATAAAGCGAATCAATTAAAACTTCCATCGAATCATAATCAAGATCTTCATAGAAATCATCATTTACTTGAACGATAGGTGCATTAACACATGCTCCAAGGCACTCAACTTCTAAAATACTAAATTTGCCATCTTCTGTGCTCTGGCCAGAAACAATTCCCAATTTATCTTTTATACAACGCGCAATATCGTCTGATCCTCTTAACATACAAGGTGTTGTTCCACACAGTTGAAGAAAATATTTTCCAACAGGTTTTAAATTATACATTGTATAAAAACTGGCTACCTCAAGCACTCTAATTCTTGCCATTCCAAGCAGCTCTGCTATCACCTCTATAGCTTTCATAGGAATCCAATTACCATTTTGCCTCTGAGCTAAATCAAGCAATGGCATAACTGCAGAGGCCTGCTTACCTTTTGGGTATTTTGCAATAATTTTCTTTATTACAGCCTCATTCTCAGGTGAAAACTCAAACTTTTCTGGCTGCTTTTCTGCAACTAAATCATGAATGCTCATCTATCTATCTCACCAAATACAACATCTAAAGAACCAATGATTGCAACAGAGTCTGCTAACATATGTCCTCTTGACATCTCATCTACTGCAGCCATGAAAAAGTAGCCTGGCGCCCTAATTTTGCAACGATACGGCTTATTACTACCATCAGAAACTAAATAAACTCCAAATTCTCCTTTTGGTGCCTCCACGGCCGTATAACTCTCTGATGCAGGAATATGAAAGCCTTCCGTATAGATTTTAAAATGATGTATTAAAGACTCCATAGACATCTTCATATCACTACGACGAGGAGGAGTGATTTTATTATTTTGAGCAAGAACTGGCCCTGGCTCCATCTTATTTATAGCCTGCTTGATGATTGATAAAGATTGCTTCATTTCCTCGACGCGAACTAAATACCTCGCATAACAATCTCCTGTTTTTCCAACAGGGATATCAAATTCCATTTCCTCATAAGCATCATATGGATTTGATTTTCTCAAATCCCAAGCTATTCCAGAGGCACGTATAACGGGACCACTCATTCCCAAATCAAGCGCCTGTTCTGATTTTAAAATTCCAATATCGACTGTTCGTTGTTTGAAAATCCGATTGTCTGTTAATAAGGTCTCCAAGTCAGCGATAAATTGAGGAAATTTATCGCACCAAATCAAAATATCCTCTGCTAGTCCATCTGGTATATCTTGATGAACGCCTCCAGGACGAAAATATGCGGCATGCAATCGTGCTCCAGATGCACGTTCACAAAATTCGACTAGCTTTTCTCTTTCTTCAAAACCCCACAACAAAGGGGTCATGGCGCCCACATCAATTGCAAATGCTGTAAGGTTCAAGATATGATTGAGAATCCGACCAATTTCACAAAACATTACCCTAATAAGCTGGGCTCTTCTAGGAACTTCAATTTGCAACGATTTTTCTATAGAAAGAGCCCAAGCATGTTCCTGATTCATTGGCGATACATAATCCAATCGGTCAAAGTATGGAAGAGCCTGTAAATATGTTTTCTGTTCAATTAACTTTTCAGTGCCACGATGAAGAAGGCCTACATGTGGATCAGCTCTTTGTATTACCTCACCATCCATTTCAAGAACAAGCCTAAGCACTCCATGTGCAGCTGGATGTTGTGGTCCGAAATTGAGTGTTAATGGCCTAATTTGCATTTCACTCATAACTATTTATCTCCCCCCTCATCAGAACCTATTTTGACTTCTCCTGTTCTATTTAAAGAGGAATAAACAAGTTCTTGATCACCCTCCCATGGACTTAAAAAATCGAAATCCCTATATTCCTGTGTAAGTTGAACCGGCTGATAAGCTACGCGCTTTTCTATGTCGTCATATCTTACCTCGACATATCCTGTTAAAGGAAAATCTTTTCTAAGAGGGTGACCTTCAAATCCGTAATCGGTGAGCAATCTTCTAAGATCAGGATGGTCTGAGAAAAACAATCCATACATGTCCCACACCTCTCTCTCTGGCCATTCTGCAGATTTATAAAGGCTGGTAACAGACGGCACAATTTGACCATCATCGATGGAGCAAATTATTCGAACTCGCTTATTATTCTCCATAGATAAAAGTTGGTATACAAGCTCAAAACGCTTTGGTCTGTCAGGGTAATCTACGGCGGTAAGGTCTGTTAGCTGACTAAAATTTAGTGTTTCAGTATTTCTCAACAACACTAATGTTTCAAATAATTTATCTAATTCACACCTATATACTAACTGTCCGTTAATTGATTGAACACGTTCGGCCAAATTAGCTAGTAACTTTGATACAGACCTCTCAAATGAGAAATCTTCATCTATATTTGATGTATTTTCATCTAAAGTGTCTTCTTTGTTCACTGAAATAAAACCTTAAAAGCCAAATTATAATTAAAAATTATTTTCGAGAAATAGTTTCTGTTCGTCTTATTTTTTTCTGCAACTGCAAAAGTCCGTAAATAAGCGCTTCAGCAGTAGGAGGGCAGCCAGGTACATAAACATCAACTGGAACCACACGGTCACAACCGCGAACTACAGCATAAGAGTAGTGATAATAACCGCCCCCATTGGCACACGAACCCATTGATAAAACCCATCTTGGCTCAGGCATTTGGTCATACACTCGTCGCAATGCAGGGGCCATTTTATTAGTTAAAGTTCCAGCAACAATCATCACATCTGACTGCCTAGGACTAGGCCTAAAGAGCATCCCATAACGGTCCATATCATATCTACTTGCTGCGGAATGCATCATTTCCACTGCACAACAAGCTAAACCAAAGGTCATAGGCCATAAGGAGCCTGACCTTGCCCAATTAAAGAGTTTGTCTGCACTAGCAATAACAAACCCTCTATTAACAATTTCATCACTGACTGCATTTAAAATCTTATCTTGCTCTTTGCCAGGAAGTATAGGCTTATCCAAGTCAGACGGAATTACTCCCATTCTAATGCTCCTTTTTTCCACTCATAAATAAATCCAACAGTTAAAACGGCTAAAAAAATCATCATCGACCAGAATCCAAGCAATCCAATTTCTCCTAATGCCACCGCCCATGGGAAAAGAAATGCTATCTCAAGATCAAATATTATAAATAGTATGGCAACGAGATAAAATCTTACATCAAAAGGCTTTCGGGAATCATTGAATGCATCAAACCCACATTCATAAGCCGTGAGCTTCTCTATGTCTGGCTCGCTGCGACCTAATAACACAGATCCAAGCACAAAAGCAGCTGACAAACCAACAGCTATAATCAGAAAAATAGCAATTGGCAAGTATTCGGATAAATACATATCCATTTAAATTTTAACCCCCAAAAAACATATAAATTTAGTTGAATAAATAATTAGTGAATAGATTACACATTAAATAAATGCAAGCATGTTTAAACGTTTTTTCACTGAATAAAAATTATTAAGTTTTTTAAAAAGTTTTAAAAAACTATTTATATATTAAAAAATACTTAAACTTCATAAACTAAATCAAGAAAAGAAAGAAGCTCTTGCTAAACTTTTAAAAAGTGAATTACAAACATGCGCTTTGATCTGATGGCTGGAGCATAAAAAATGCTAAAATTATATGCAATTTTGTAACAGTGATGCTATTTTCTTAAAACGCAATGAGTAAAAAAAATTATTAAAAAATCTATCATAATAGTAGATGTTAATATTTTATTCATGCGTCATACTCTAGCTCCAAGCACTGGCAACCTGTAAGTTTTTTGCTTTTTGATTGTGATACTCAAAGAAACTTGAATGATGACGGAAAAAAATATGCAATTAAAATCGGCGTCGCTTTGGCAAACGCAAAAAATTAAATTGATAAGATTTTATCTAGTCATTATTGTCGATGCTATGATACTGATATATTAGTTCAAATTGGATACGAAACGAAAAATAGGTGAATACTTTATTCTTTTAACACCCCTGCAGCCTCAAGCTGCTTTCGTCTAGGATACCACATACCTTCATTATCAGCCTGGAGCGTTTGTATAATAAACTCTGCTTCCACCCCTCGTTCAAGCATATATCTCATTTGTTTTAAAATTTCGCTTTGTGTATCTTCATATAACCAAGAGGAAAATTCAAAAGCATTTTTCCAACCTTCCACTTTTTTATTGCCTTCATAATATCTCTCAATATCAGCGGCTGCCCAACTCCCCGTATGGAATCCAAGCCAAGAACCTCTTTCTAGGACTCTTCTCTGACCGGCTAAGAATATGTCCACACAAGCGCTGCTGCATTCACCACTCACATATGAGTCTAACTCGAAATCAATAACGATATCTGATATGTATCGGCTTGCTTCTATAAGGCCCCCAGATGAATTAAGCTGAATTATTGTTACATTTGGATTTTCTAGCAATATTGAATGTATTAAATCTGCATCATCCCAATTTATCTCTGCATTTGTTTCATCGGCTGCTAAATCAGTGTTGTAATAAAGTGTATTGCCTTCCACAAATAGTTTTACATTTGCTAAAGAATTATGACTAAGAAAAGCCATAAATATAAAAAGATAAAATAAGCGCATAGTCGTCAATTAATTTTTTGCTTGTTCATCTGCTTCTTTAAATTCTTTATCTGTATTTGCAGACTTATTTAAACATTTGGACATACAATTCCGGTTTTCACTTATCTGCATCGCTGTAACTGCTAATGCACCACCAATTAGCATACCTGTAATGACACCCAATTTCAAATTTATTGCACTAGTAATAAACATCTTCAAACTCCTCTAATATCATAAATTTGATTTAGTCCGAATACAATAAGAGTAAAGTATGCCATAAAATATGGAAGGAGTTGTTAACTTTAAACATTTAACAAAAACTTTTAGATTAAATTCTACCCACAAGCCTTTTGCATATAGCTCTTAATAAGTACGTAAATATAAGCGACCATTCCAGTCAAATGTTGCAGAACTTCCTTGACCGGTGGTGAGTAGCTAGCATAGGAGGCAAAACCGAGGAAAAGCGCTCAAACTTATTGAAATTATCATATTTCTGTGGCATCTCGTAGGGGATTAAAAGTAATTAAAATCAATAGCTTAAAAGGTATTATAACCAACAGTGTTACCCCAAACAGGAATAGCAAGCAATGCAAGTCTGTTCGAATACCTAACTACTCTACTCAAGATTTAATTTGGTATCAAAACCGAAATTTAATATGAAATTTTTAAAAAAATAAAATGCTTCAGTCCCGATTGAATTATCGTTCAAAATATTTTCATTTGAAAATGAATACGAAGTAGTTAACTTTAAAAAAGATTTTTACAAATTTTAATTATATTTGAGGGCATTTAATTGATGGCACAAATCATTAATCTGAAGCCAAATCATCCTGAAGCCATATCGGTTGTTAAAGAATTAAAATGGAGCATTCCCAATAATAATTTCCCGGGCAAGTTAGCCGAAGAAACAACAAATTCATTAACTTTTATAAAAAACGGTTTCAAATCTTCTTTGGTTTCTTACTTATCCAAAACATTTAATTCGGATGTTTTCGTTGACGTAGGTGCAAACTATGGCCAGACGTTAATGGAAATTTTATAAATAACCCCAGGGTAAAGTACTATGGTTTTGAGCCAAATATTGAAGCATTTAACATTCTTAAATCTATAAATAAATCAATCAATATTAACAGTGTAATATTTCCTTGGGCATGCAGTCATCAAAATCAGCCTTTAAAGATTTTTAAAAAATCTGATTTGGACAGTTCTGCTACTCTTATTTCAGAAATAAGACCGGACACCTACCAAACTTTAAAAGGTGAATTTATCCCTTCTTATACGTTATCCCAAACACTAGGTGACGAATTATTACCTAATTTCATAATGAAAATTGATGTCGAAGGCTTTGAAAATGAGGTTATCTCAGGAGGTTTAGATATAATAAATCAAAAACGACCAGCAATAATCTGTGAAGTTTTACATTCTCATAGAAACTCAGAAATAGAGTTGAATAACAGAAGAAAAACCGAGCTTGAAAAAATACTACATAAAATTAATTATAAAATTTTTAAATGTATCATAGATAAAAAATTTCTTCAGATTTTAACCGGATTAGAGCTAATAAACCAATTTCCTAAAAACGTCCTTTGGAAAGAAAATTACTTTAGTTGCGACTACCTGTTCATTCCAAATGAAATTAATATCTAAAAACGAAAAAATTTAAATTTAATATTTAAGAATAAAAAATCTGATGGTTAACTTTTTTGGGCAATATTACATATAGATGAAATTTTGAGTTTATGTTGTTAAAGAAATTCAACCTAGAGTTTTTATAATATCATGACTTTCGAAGAACCTTAGAAACAATGGAGGCTCGCAACAGAGTTGACATGATTCAAATGTAAAGACAGCTTGCTCATACAAGAGTACGAATAATCGAGGAGCATTACGCTCACTTTCACCCTGGTTATATGGGCTAAGCGAGTGACCATTCCAGTGAACTGTTTCAGAACTTCCTAAAACCGCAGTGAGTGCCTAAAAGTGGTAACACAACTGGTAACAAAACGCTATTAACCATTGAGATAATTGAATTTCTGTGGCATCCCGTAGAAATGCCGAACTACTATATTATCCTATTTTTATTTATATTTTTTTATACATATTTTTGTATAAAATTCAGTAGTTTGAATTAATTAATTATATAATCCTACACTTTCCTTAACAATGCTTTATTGACTGAAACACGTAATTATTTTACCTATTTTACCTAAAATGATAGGAATGCCGAACCTTCGGTAGGTAAAATCATGAATGAACGACAATTAAATTCTATCAAAGTTCCAGCATCAAAAAATTATCAAGATTTTAAACTTGGTGACTCATTATCAGTGAGAATTTCTAAAACTGGTTCCAAAACATTCAGAAGCTTGGTTTTTGATGGCAACAAGTTACATCCAATAACCTTTGGAAAATTTCCAGATATTAAACTGGCGGATGCAAAGAAGTATAACAGCCAGCTGAAAGCATTAGCGCAAACTAAATCTATTAGTTTAATTAAACATGAACTTAAGCTGGTTGGAATAACTAACTTGTTTGAAAAGCTATCCACAAAAACGCTGGATGAACAAGAATCATTCGTAGAAGAAAACAAAACGCTATTTAGTGGATTTGTTAAAATTTGGGTGGAACACAAACTAAAAACTAACCAATGGAAAAATCCAAAAACTGAAAAGAATAATCTGGGTTATCTAGAAAATCATGCCCTGCCCCACTTAGGCAAAATGTTTATAGAAGATATAACCGAAGATGATATTGTCAGTTTACTTACTTACGATGATTTCGTTTTTTCCAAATATACAACCGCGCTTAAAGTAAAACGCAATCTTCAGCAAATCTTTGCATTAGCTAAATCCAGAACGCACCGCCTTAGAAAAGATAATCCAGCTGACTTTAGTCTTGAAGATGAACAGCTAAAACCGAGTTATCAAAAAAAGCCGCGTGGTTTCTTAGATCCTAAATATGCGCCTGAAATATTTCAAAAGCTAAAAGATAAAGATAATCTACACGACTTATGTCTAGCATGGCAGTTGCTTCATATCTGCCGCCCTGAAAATGCGGTTGAGATGGAATGGCATGAAATAGAAAATTTGGATACCAATGCATTTGAGATATCTGCTGACAAAATGAAGGGAGGAAACCCTTCCAGATGGCGTTCAGAATTATTCCAGCCCAGCTATGATATTTTGGAACGTCTGAAGAAATTTAGAACCAATTCTAGCAGATTATTTCCAGCAGATACTAAATGGGGGCATATTGACCATAACAGCCCTAAACGCACTCTAGAACGCGTGATTGGCAAAGAAAATATGCCTCGTTATCGTCACCCAGATTCACGAAACAACCCTACTGCGCATGGAATTCGTCATACGTTCAAAACGTGGGCAACAGAAAACAACTTTCTAGATGAGATTTCTGAAGCACAATTAGCGCATCGCAAACAAGGTATGTCTAAGATTTATGACCATGCCACAGATCCAAAGCCACGGCATGATATGATGAAAAAATGGAATGAATTTTTGAATGGCTAAACTCAAGCATCATGACAAAATAAATATCAAAAGCATTATTTTAAAATATAATAATGACGTTTCAGACGAGGAATTAGAATTTCTTGAAACTGCTTTTTGGCTAAATGTAAAAGCGCTCCGTATTGAAAAAAGCAAATATCTTGGTAATTTCAAGATTGATAAAGCTAATTTACTAGATGCCATTAAGCACCTAAAAAAAGCTAAGTTATCAGTTTCATCATTGCCATTTCATTATAGAACAGATGAAAGTGCAAAGGTAGACAGGCTTGAAAAGATAACTGAATACATAAATTCATTAGAGAATTTTGCAGAACAACTCCCTGATAAATTTAGTAAAATAGATAGACAACCTCTTGCCGCCGTATGGGCAACAAGAGCATTGGCAAAAATAATCGGTATAAATGTGGGCGTAGGAAGAACTAATGCTCTGAATAAATTAGGTGAATTCGGCATTGCAATTTTTGAGGAAATCTTTGAAGATTCTCCTAGTTGGGAGCACTATGACCGACTTTTTATTGAGTCAGATTTTAAAGGCGAGGCTTGGGACTAATGCACACTATCATAAAAATCGCAGTTGTATCCGTTTTTGCTCTGTTAACTATCGTTTGAGTGGTTTAAAAAGTAATCTGATAAAGGTCTACCTTTTCTTCGCGACCTCTTATGGAAAAGTCTTTTATTAAATTAGCTGACGGTTTATCATCTAATTTACCCATAAATTGACCTGATACCAGCACATCACAACCAACATCTTTACATGCGTCGCAGATTCTACTAGCAACATTTACAGCATCACCTATTACTGTATATTCAATTCTCTGTGGACTGCCAACATTTCCAACAAAACACTTTCCAAAGTGTATACCAATTCGATGAGCTATACTCAGACTACCAGTATTTTTTGCTTCATTATCCCATATTCGCATCGCTTGCTGCATATTTTTTACACAACTCAAAGCATTTTGGGCATCGTTTCCTCTAGATATTGGAGTTCCAAAAGTTGCCATGACGGAGTCACCAATGAATTTATCTACTGTTCCTCCATTAGAGAAAATACAATCTACCATTAATGTTTGATATTCAGACAATAGTTTAAGTACCTCATTAGGCTCAATATTTTCTGATAGTTTTGTAAAACCTGATATATCTGTAAAAAGGATCACCACCTCTTTTTCGTTACTTGAATTATCATTTTCTAAGAAATTTTCGTTCTGTATTTCCTGCCTCACATCTGGAGAAAAATATCTTCCTAATGTAACAGAAGATCTCTCTTGACGAGCCGCATCCTCTGTTACTTTCTCTAATCGCCATGCAATCCAAAGAGTACCTATGACAATTATTATGGATACTTGAATATTCCCTATAAAAATATATTGATTCAAAGCCAATGCGTCAGAGACTATTGTTTGAGGATCTGTAGTAAAATAAAAAGAAGGAATTGACAAAATTGAATAAAGAGGTGTTGCTATGTTTAGTAAAGCGACTATTACGATTGCCAGGGTTGCATAAAAATTAGCAAAACACAGTGCTATTACACACCATAAACCAATAAACATAAAAACGTAATCTAGGAACTTAGCCCCATAAATAGCATAAATATTCCATGCTTGGTGATTTAACTCAAAGGCATTTGCAGCAAAATAAAATGTATCGATAAAGAACCAGGAAATTGTAAGCAGAAGAAGTATCAAATATATTTTTCTATTTAAAAAGATAAATATTAAAAGATGAAATATAATTGAGAAAATATGTCTATAAATATTAATTTTGAAAGCATCTTCACTGGGATTCAATTCAGGAAAAATCACATAACAAGCGCCAAGAAACATAGAACTCAAAATAAAAAGTATACATGCTACCCTCAGACCAATAACGTGTCGATTGAGTTTTAAGTCTTTATTCTTCAGTGTGTAATCCAATTTTATCCCTTGGAAAAATTATGGTCTTAGCTATAACTTTATTTCAGCTAGATGGAAATTTATATAACCATAATTAATTTCCTCAAGATTGGTTAATAATAAAGCATTTTAAAAAAATTAAAATATCTGGAGGTGCTGGGATGGTTATGGAACCCTTGTATCCACCAGATACATTGGAATTATCCAATAGGTGCAAAGCGTTGATGAAAATATAGGAAGCGAATCCAGATAAAGCTCAATCTGAACATAATCAGAACAACAAGAAGACAAAAACTAAACTTAAGAAGAAATGGTCGTTGATAGCGACATTTATATTTTCTTCCTAAACTTGGACAGCCTTTGTGCTGTCCTTTTTTATTTTAATCTTCATTTTCCAAGTGGGTTACACATTGACTCTCCTATTTCAGTTTGGTGACAATATGATATAAACACAAAATTTTTGCAGAGGCGTTTTGAAAAACAGTTTAGCAAATACATTTCCAGAACTGGCTGAACAGTGGCACCCAACAAAAAATGGTGAATTGAGACCAACTGATATTGTAGCTGGTAGTAAAAGGAAAATTTGGTGGAAGTGCGATGTTGCTTTTGACCATGAATGGCAAGCACAACCATATAGTAGGTCGAAAAGAGGAGATGGGTGTCCTTTTTGTTCAAAATCGCCTAGGGCTAGTAGTACTAATAATCTTGCGTTGAATTATCCAGAGGTAGCAAAAAAGTGGCATCCGACCAAAAATGAAGAACTGTCTCCTCAAAATGTTACTAGTAATTCAACAAAAAAAGTCTGGTGGTCCTGTAAAGAAGGTCATTATTATCAACATTCTCCAAATCAGATGACCTCCAAAAACATAAGATGTCCATATTGTTCAGGCTATCGAATTGGTCAAGGAAATAGTCTTTTAGATAAATTTCCGGAAGTTGCTTCAGATTGGGATTATGAAAAAAATGCTAACATAAGACCAGATGCTGTTTCTCCAAAATCTCATAAAAAATACTGGTTTAAATGCAAATTCTTTCACTCCTATCAAGCCAATTTGTCAGATAGAACAAATGGTAGTGGGTGTCCTAAATGCACAAATCAAACCTCTCAAGCAGAGTTAAGAATTTTCAGTGAAATGAGATACTTATTTCAGGATACTAAACATAGGTATAAACATAAAAAAGTTGAATTTGATGTGTTTGTTCCCTCTTTAATTTTAGCGATAGAGTACGATGGCGCGTACTGGCACAAAGAAAAACAAAAAAAAGATTTAGCCAAAAATCATTTCTGTAAATTAAACGGAATTAATCTTGTTCGTGTTAGAGAAGCACCGTTAAAAAAGCTTACAGAAAATGATATTATCTTTACAAAAGGTAAACTCGATAAATTAAAACTGAATGAAATTATTAAAACGATATTTTATGGCGTTTATTCCATAGATTTTGAGGATTCAAGAATTCAATATTACCTAGATTCAAAAGAATTTAAAAATAAAAAGTATTTTAAAGACCTTGAAACCTATCGCCCCCTTCCTGCAAAAGAGAGAAATCTAGTTTCTACCAATCCTGAACTTCTGGAGATTTGGAATTATGAAAAAAATGCACCATTAACGCCAGAACATTTCACTGGTGGTTCAGGCACCGTTGTCCACTGGATATGTAGAAAGGGCCATTCGTATAAAAAGACCATCGTTAGTCGAAGAGATTCAGCTGGTTGTCCTATATGCTATAGAAATAGAGGAACCAAATTGTCGTGCACTCCAACTATTAATGACCCGAGGCAGATGAAATTGATTGGTCGATCAGAGAACACAAGTAAAAAATGACCCAGATACTCTGATGTTTGAGACTGATGAGGATTGGAGTCGCTTAGTCGATTAGTAGAGGTAAAAATATTAATGGCTGAGCCAACTTAGAAAATGCTTGTTGATAAATATCATGAAGATATTTACTGTCGCTCACTTACTTTTAAAACTAGCTTTATCGCCCCTTTGTCCATGCACCAAAATATACAGATAATGCAGACGTTAAGGCTTGTGCTATAAAGCCTGCTGCTATTAAATAGTAAAAATAATCAAGCTCCATGAAATTATATCTTACCAGTAAAAGCCCGCCGCAAAATATAATGACAAAGCGAAATACCACCCCCAAAACTGGCCATAATACACGCCCTGCACCTTGGGATGCAAAATAAAGACATAATGCCAAGCCGAATAGGAAATAAAATGGTCCTACAATTCTAAGGTAGGTAGTAGCCGCTAGTTGAACGCCTGCTTCTTTTGTAAAAAGTTCAATCCAGATTTCTGGAAAAATTGCAAATAGGGCCCCAATACTGCCGACAAGAAGAGCTGCAAATAATGAAGCTGTCCAACCAATCTTGTAAGCGCGTTTGATTTGATTTGCTCCAAAATTCACCCCTATCATTGCTGTAGAAGCAGTCCCAAACCCAAAAATCATAGGAATCATAAGAAATTCAAGTCTTGCTCCTATGCCGAAGCCAGCAAGTGTTTCCACTCCAAATTGTGTCATAAAAGATGTCATTGCAATGACAGAAGCAACGGAACAAATAGGGTTTAATGAGGATAATATTCCAACCTTAAAAATTATTAACATAGAAACAATTTTAATTTTTGCCCCAGAAAATTGCAGTTTCAACTCCGGACAATGAGCCAGCAAATAGCGAATAAAAAGGATGGAAGAAAAAAGATAGCCAGAAATTACACCAATTGCAGCCCCAGATATACCCATCGTTGGAGATGGTCCAATTCCGAATATTAAAATGGCAGATACAAATATTTGAACAATAGAACCAGCAACCAGATTTTTGGATGCAGTCCACATATTGCCTGTTGCGCGCGTAATACCGGCAAGTGTATTAGATAGCCAAATTGATGTGCATCCCCAAAAAAAGGCTATCAGAATAGGCAAGAGTTTGTTCAAGAACCATACCTTGTCCGCCGAGAAAGCTATATATTAGCTGACCAGCACCTACAAAAATAACCGTTGAAACTGCGCTTAAGATGAGGGATAGGAGTAAGGCGTTCAAAGCAAGCGATTCAGCCTCATTTCTGTTGTTTGCCCCTAGTCGCTGTGCAATCGAGCCAGTAATGGCGCCACCAAAGGCACCCGCAGATAACATTATCATCAGCATAAACATTGGAAATGCTAACGCTAGTCCAGCAAGTGCAACAGTCCCGATATGACTAACAAACCAAGCTTCTATGACAGCTGCAATGAGCATAAACGACATCGCTATAATATTGGGTGTGGCAAGGCGCAATAAAGAGGGCCCTATTGTCGCTGTTAAATATGGATGCTGACTAATCATGTGTACCTACATTCTGCAAAGGCGTTCTCGCCCTATTTGCTATCGAGGGGCTATTTAGTATTTCTAAGGCTGAGGACAGTGGCAACGAGAGAAAAATACAAAAATCTCAATTATTGTTCAGATACAACATGCAATCGCACTACTCCCCTATCTGCGTTAAGAATCATTGGGTTATCCTCATCTTCTGGGATACCATTTAAGATTTTTTGACAGTCGATAAACGCTTTTTCATCTCTGTAGGAGAAATATAAACCAAGCCTATGTTTTCCTTGTTTGTTCCATACTTGAGTAAGCGTGAAAGACAGCATTCCGGCTTTCTCTAACTGTTCTTTATACATATCCGTTTCGCTTTCAAGTTGTCTTACATGCATTTCAAGATTTGCTTTGCTTTGAAAATCAAGTTGATTATAACTCATTAATTTAGGGGCATCCATCTTATACCTTTAAGTTGTTTCTGTTCTCTACTTATCGGTTTTTAACAAAGACAACCAACTTATTGCAAACAGATTTATATGGGTAGCCAAAGTCTTTAAGTTGTTCATGCTATTTAGCCCATTGATTTAGCTTTTAGTTCCACTATGCCTTATTTTTTTCAAGACAAGACAATCCCAAATAAGACTCACCAGCGCCTCTTAAGACCGTCTTCAGTAAGTCCAGGTAACTCCGCCCTCTAACACCCTCTCAGTGACTCTGTATAAGTCAGCAATTAACGCTAATATGAGAAGCTGGGTTATTTCTCAGGTGCTGGTAGACTGGGGTTAAAAAATGGATTTCTATTCAATTATTCAATTTTATAATAATTGTTTTTAAACAATAATTTAAGAAACGAAATTTATTTAAAAAATTCAGACGCTAGACAAACCTAGCGGTGGCGCGTTACCCATGATAGATACTTCCTGTCAGTACCTTTTACAGCTCACTTGGCGGCGGCAATCCATTGCCAATTGCCTCCCAATCATCATCGGTCTGTGAGGTAAGTAAATAAGCGCGACAGTCAGCTAATAAAATGTCAAACACATATTGTTCGTGTCTATAACGCGACCAATATTTATTAGCCAATTTCTCAGCAAAGACTTCTTGCTTATCAGATAGTTTCTTAACTTTTGTAGATTTATTTTTACTACTACTATTAAGAGTTATTTTTAAGTGTTTACTTAAGTGTTTCTGTTGCACTGTGCCACATGGATTTGTTGCGCTCTGCGACATGGATGTGTCTTCCTCTGCCGTGTGGCGGTCTGCAACACGGTGAAGAACATACTTATTAGAGGAATATTTGCCACTATCTTTATGTTGGTGCTTCCAGCTAATGAGGCCTTTGCGTTGGAGTGACTTGCAAGCGCGGCTGATTGTAGAACGGTTGAGGCCAGTAAATTCAGCAATTGTTTCTTGTGCGGGATACGCAATACCCCAAATTGTCATTGAAGAAATCAGCAAGGCATATCAACACAAATTTTTCAGGCGAACTCAAACCGGAAACCGTTTTTGCCCATTTGAACCACTCAAGGGACATGGTTTAATCACTAACAAACTTAAGTGAGAAAAAGAACTCCGACTGCAAAATGCTATTTAATCTGGTTACAGCGGCTAAGTGAAGGTCTTTGAAGCGGATCTTATTCAATGGAAGCCCACTCAAACTGGGTTGATATCCATTTGTCCACATCTGCTTCACGCCAGAATTTTTGATTATTCATTTTTATAAATTTTGGAAATTCACCAAGTTTAGATTTCTTGGTAATTGTATTGAAATGCAAACCAACTTGTTCTTGCACTTGATACTTATTCAACATTCGTTCTGTCATCATTTACTCCTTTGGATAGACCCAACAGGATAGAATTAAACAGAACGCGATATTTATTGGTACGGAGTGAAAGGCAAAAAAAAATGTCGGAACTCTCCGACATAATTTTACCTATTTTTACCTAATTTAATGTTTGAAAATTTTTTATCTAAATTTTTCAATAGGTTAATAGTATTCTGTGGCATCCCGTAGGGGATTCGAACCCCTGTTGCCGCCGTGAAAGGGCGGTGTCCTAGACCCCTAGACGAACGGGACACAGAAAAATTAATTATGAAAATGTCTAATAATATTAAATATATAAATCAACTTATTTTTAAATTTTATTTTGTCATACCACACCAACACAAAACTCAAGAGATATTTTATCTAGTCAAATTGCTTTGCTATATCTTCAATTATAAATTGAACCGACTCTCCTCCACGCCATTCGTCTCTCCTTACTTTTCCAAGTACTTTTAACGGACCTAAATCATTTATATTTTTTAGAGCACTAGCTATTTTTGTACCATTAGCATTAAACATAATAGCTTTAATTGGTTTTGAAGTGCCGTCATCTAATTGTACACTAAGATGAGATTTTAATGCGCCCACCCATCTAACTTGATTAAGTGAAATATGGGTTAGAAGTAAATTAGGCTCCGGTTGGTCTGGTCCGAAGGGACCACATTTTATGATATTATCTACCAATTCGGCATCGCATCCTGCAATAGATACAGTTGAAGTAATCTTGTATTCTTTTTGAGGAAGACTAGAAATTAAAGCTACTATTTTTTGTGTCAGAAATTCTCTAAATAAATCTAGTTTATCTAATGCTAGACTGGCTCCAGCAGCCATATCGTGTCCACCACCGCTAATTAGTATTCCACTTTGCCTCGCAGCTAAAACTAAACTACCAATGGGAATTGTTGAAATACTTCTTCCAGAGCCTTTAACAAGGTTATCTTCGGTTATAGTAAACACAAATGCAGGCCTCGAGAACGAATCCTTCAATCGACCAGCTACAATTCCCAACACTCCTTCATTGTAATGTTTGTTTGCAATTACCAAAGCAAGCTGCTCCGGATTTTTTTTTAATTGAAGTTCTGCTTGTTGAATAGCATCAGTGGTGATTTCCTGTTCAATATTGCGTCTTTGTTTATTTAACTCATCTAACTGTATTGCTAATGAAATAGATTTCTCATGCTCATTCTCTATTAATAATTTTACACCAATATCTGATTTACCCATCCTGCCAGCAGCATTGATTCTTGGGCCTAGTATGAAGCCACAATCATATTCATTCACTTGTTTGTCTAAACCAGCAACATCAGCTAAATTTGCAAGGCCAATATTTCGACGATGTCGCATAACGGCAAGCCCTTGCCTCACGAAGGCCCTATTTAAATTTTTCATTGGGACAACGTCACATAGGGTCGCGAGAGCAATTAAATCAATAAAACATAACAAATCCGGCAAATCATTATAACCAGAATCCCGTAAAGCACGAACCAGTGCTATACATGTTATGAAGCAAACACCTGCAGCACATAAATATCCGAATCCACTTTCATCATCAAGGCGATTTGGATTAACAACTGCCGTAGCATTTGGTAGAACCGGTCCGGCAAGATGGTGATCAATCACGATGATATCTAATCCGTCATCATTGGCGGCTTGTAAGGGTTCATGTGCAGTGATGCCACAATCTAATGTTAAAATAAGAGATGCATTATTTTTCTTAAGCTTCTGTAATGCAGTAATATTTGGTCCATATCCTTCTTTGAATCTATCTGGAATATATATTTCAACAGTACATCCCAATGAACTTAAAACCTTATAGAACAAAGCAGCAGAACATGCACCATCAACATCATAATCGCCAAAAATTCCAATTTTTTCTTTCTGCTCGACAGCCTCAACTAATCTTTGAGTTGCTTCCTTCACACCTTGTAATAAAAAAGGTTCTGGTAATAACGTTTTTAATTTTGGCTCAAGATAACTATCTATCGAGTCTGAGAATATGCCTTTTCTAGCTAAATAAAGGCAAACTGATGGAGGCAGACCATGAGTTTCTTCTATTCTTAAGGCCTGCCTTCTCACAACATCTAAGCTATACTGAGATGATTCCAATACCCACTTTGCGCCAGATAATGAAGAAACGACATCTGTGAGATTAGAAGTAGCTAAATTATCAAAGTCTGCCATATTAACTAAACGAGCCACTATCATAAATAGGGATCAGTATTGGGTCACCTAAAACGTACTCAAAATTACTAATTTGAATTGCTGCTGATTCAATGTCTTTTTTAGCGCATTTATGTGTTGTTAACACTAAAAACACTGAGCCATCTTCTGATGGCTCATTTTGTATTATTGAAGCAATCGATAGTCCGTGATCTCGTAAAATCGAGGACACCTCTGATAACACACCTGGTTTATCTGTCACAGCTATTCGAAAATAAAAAGATTGTTTAAAAGAATTATTTAGATCTAATATTTGCTCTGAGAGAGTTTCTACAGGGCTTCCATATGCAAAGTTAGCCAACCCCGTTGCTACATCAATTAAATCAGCTAAAACGGCAGAGGATGTTGGCCCTGCACCAGCGCCAGGACCAATGCAAATTGAGGATCCAACAGGAACTCCTCTGTAGCTCACGGCATTAAGCGCTCCATTTACAGAAGCGAGCTGCTCATCAGCAGCGATGAGTGCCATTGTAATTTCAGCCACACTATCTCTTTTAGCTATTCCAAGTAGTTTTAAACAAAACCCGAGTTTTTCTGCATATTTAATATCAATATCTGATACATGTCTTATTCCAGAAATATAAAGGCTAGAAAAATTGATTTTTTGCTCAAATGCAATGGCAGATAATATCGCCAATTTATGGGCAGCATCAACACCATCAATATCAAAACTAGGGTCAGCCTCTGCAAATCCTCTTTTTTGTGCTTCTTTTAAAACATTTGGAAAAGTTCGTCTTGAGGATGTCATTTCCGACAAGATGTAGTTACAAGTGCCATTTAAAATACCGACAATAGAGTCTATTTGATTGCTAGCTAGACCCTCTCTCAAAACTTTAATTGCCGGTATACCTCCAGCAACAGCTGCCTCGAATTGAATGGTAACGTAGTTGTCCTCTGCAAGTTTCGATAATTCAAATCCATGATGAGCAATCATTGCCTTATTGGCTGTGATAACGTGTTTTCCGGATTGAAGTGCTCTCTGGCATAAATCAAGCGCTATACCACCTTCACCTCCTATGAGTTCGATTATTACATCAATATTATTATGGTCTAAAAGCTTAAGTGGATCTTTATAAAACGATATATTATCAAGCGAAAAGCCGCGATCCTTATTTTCATCCCTTGCACTAACGGCAATGATTTTGAAGGTTTTGCCGGCTCTTTTTGAGAGCCTTTTCTGTGAGGTTATAAGTTGTCTCGCTGTTTCAGCTCCAACAACGCCTAAACCAGCAATACCTATCCGAAATTCTGACATCAAAACCAACCTTTCAAAGACTTTCAATTACATGGTTTTAACAACCTAATCCAGGACTTTCGAACCACAAATGCAAAAAAAATTAATCCATCTCACATCCAACAAAAATTTATTTGGTTTTGCGAAACCAATTTTTGATGATTGCAATCAATAAAGCTAATAAATTCAGCTCATTTTTGGTTTCTTTCTTCACAGTCGATTCATTTATTTCTTCTTTTTTTGCCCCAGAAATAGGTAACTCTGAATATACCTGCTCTGTTTCCTGATATGGGTGCCTTTGTTCTTGTTTATCCAAAATATCTTTTTTAAGGTTTTCTGAGAATTCAGAAACAATTTGACCAGCAACAACATTTATCAAACCACTTGCTCTGCCATACTGGGCGATGGAACCGGATAGCAAGACATCAGTACGAACAATTACCTCCGTTTGACTATTATCTGCATCTTCTAAAACAAATGTCATTGTCGCTTCTGCCTGACCACGTCCCTTTTTGTCAGCTCCTTGAGCTTTTACCTGAGCAGTATGTGTCTTTTTATCAATAGATGTAATTGATGCAGTTCCGGAAAAACTTAACGCTACAGGACCAAGGCGCACGTTAGCCTGGCCACTAAAAACACCATTGTCCTCGCCATTAAGACTAGCTCCTGGGATACAAGGAGCAATTCTGGGAACATCTGTTAAAACCTGCATTGCATCTTCTCTCTTTAGCGGTACGATAAATCTATTTTCCAATTCCACTTAAGTTCTCCTGAAAATCTTAAACCTATTAAAAACCCAAGATTAAACTGGCTTTTCAAAGCCAGGGTGGTATTTTGGGTGCGCCTTTTCAATCTCTTCATTTTCATATAACGCAGACTCAACGGATATCAATCTTTTATAAACGGCGACGTCAACCCCATAGTTTCGAGCGCCCTGAATATGTGGAATAAGGCATAAGTCAGCCATAGTAATGTTGCGGCCAAAGACATATGGTCCTAAATTCTGAAAGGTTAAATATTCTTCGTGTGATAGTAGCTTTTCCATTGCCTCACAACCACGTTTCATAAAATATCCACAGAATTCATTTACCTGAGTTTCGTTAAAGCCATATTTACCAGCTAACAAACGACGAACTCTTGGTACAATCACTGGGTGCGAGTCGGCAGCACTAACTAAACTAAATCTTCTGCATAAATATCGCTGCTTGAGGTCAGTCGGAAGAAGTGATTTTCCTTCATATTGCTCATCAAGATATTCGATAATTGCAAGTGATTGTGCAAAACTATCATCCCCAAATTGCAGAACAGGGACAGAGTGCTCAACGTTCTTGCTAGTGAAGCTACTCTTAAATTGATCACCTTCAAGCAAATTAACAACAGATAGATCATATTCTATCCTTTTTATATTAAGAGCAATACGAACACGCCATGCTGCTAGAGACCGCCAAAAACTATATAATACTGGCTTCATTAGGGACCCCATCAATTAAAAAATTTGGTGGTTTTGAGTAATACATTCTTGGACTATATACTTTTTTTATAACATTCTCAGTTTAGTTTAATTGAGTTGCTAAAGCAAGAATATCGATAATCTATACTAGAACTGTTTTGTATCTACTGCTATTATTGTCAAAATATTAAGCATTCAGAGTCTAGTCAGGTAACTTTATAATTAAAAAATAAATGATTATGAATTATGATAAGTCTTTCGTCAGATAAAAGGGGTATATAAATATGCTGCAGATAAAAACAACTGCTGGAGAAGCCGTGTACGAAACAAGGGGTGATATTGAAGCCCCCACACTAATTCTTTTTCATACATTACTTGCCGACTGCTCGGTGTATGACGGAATAATAGATAGGCTAGCAGAACATTTCTGTGTCACTAGATTTCACTTTCCAGGTTATGGCGGTTCAACTGGAGAGTGCAATAGTATTGATGACTATGCTGATTGGACAGCAGCTTTTTTTCAAGCACTAAATCTTTCTGCGGAGAGAAAACCTATCTCCATATTTTCAAATGGATTTGGAGGTTTTGTGTCCCTTGGACTATGTTTAAGACATCCTGAACTTGTTTCCCATCTTATTATTGCGAATAGCGGAGGAGCTTTTCCTGAGGAACGAAAAATTCCTTTACATGGAATGGCCCAAAAAGTTCGTAATGATGGTATTAGCGCAGTTCTTGACATCGCTATGAGCAGAATGTTTCCAGATTTGTTCAGAAAAGAAAATCCAGAAATCATATCTGAACGAAAAAATAAATTATTGACAGCAGACCCACAACAATTTGCCAAAGCTTGCGAAGCGCTCTCTAAATTGGATTATTTATCACAAGTAAATAAAATAAGTTGCGAAGTTGATATTATTGCAGGCATGCAGGATGAAACAACACCACCAAGCATGTCAAACGCATTATACGAAAAAATTGACCAAGCAAATTACCATGAGATAAAGGATAGCGGTCACTGCCCACAAATTCAGCAACCAGAAAAATTACTATCTCTCATTTCAAGAATTTTATAATGCTTTTTTCACCACTTTCAATCGGTCCATTATCAATTTCCAACCGTGTCGTGATTTCTCCTATGTGCCAGTATTCCGCTGATGACGGTTGTATGAATGATTGGCATTTACAACATGCAATGCAAATGGCGATGAGCGGTGCTGGTATGTTTGTATTTGAAGCAACAGCAGTCGAAAGACGAGGCAGAATCACTCATAACTGTGTTGGGTTATACTCTGACCAAAATGAAAATGCGATGAGACGCGTTTTAAATGCCGCACTCTCTGTAGCAACTAACGATTTAAAATTTGCTATTCAGCTTGGTCATGCTGGAAGAAAGGCTTCTCATAATGTGCCTTGGCTGGGAGGACGAGCTTTATCCAAGGCCCAGGATGCTTGGCTGACGTCAGCACCTTCATCTATTCCGTTTACTCAAGATTCCCCTTTACCTGAAGAATTAGATAAAGATGAAATGCAACAAATTATAAAAAACTTCGTTAGTGCAACAAAACGCGCTGTAAGGTTAGGTTTTTCTGCTATCGAATTTCATGGGGCGCATGGCTACCTAATACATGAATTTATCTCACCAATATCAAACAAAAGAAAAGATGAGTATGGAGGTAAACTTGATAATCGGATGAAATTTCCTTTAGAAATACTCACTGAAGTTAGAAAAGTTGTACCACAGCATATAGCTCTTGGTATGCGAATAACTGGAACAGATTGGCGTGAAGATGGTCTTTCTGTTAAAGATGCTCAGAGAGTAGCCCAGATTCTGGAAGAAAACGGACTAGATTATTTATGTATATCAAGTGGGGGTATCACTACAGGCCTAAACATTCCAGTTGGCCCAGGTTACCAAGTGTACCTTGCTGCTGCAGTCAAAGAGACCGTTTCTATACCAGTAAGAGCTGTGGGGCTCATTACATCTCCAACACAAGCTAACGACATCATCGTGAAAGGTGACGCTGATATGGTTGCACTAGCAAGAGCATTTTTGTCAAATCCTAGATGGGTATGGGACGCTTCGATTGATTTACAACACACAATAAAAGTACCGCAACAATATGAGCGTGCATATACCATACAAAAATAATTTAACAAGGCATTAAGCATTTAAATAATATTAGGAAGCACTTTCAAAGATTATGCTTTTATATCAAATTTATCAATAAAAACAGCATCTAAGTTAGCATTTTTAACACCGTGAATTTGAACAAGTAAATACAAAACATTGCTTTATTTTTTATATTTTAGGTAATTAAAAACATAAATAGAGATGAAATGAAAAATAGTATGCTGACCATCACTAAACTGTTTTCATCTTTAATGCTGCACCTGCACAATACTAACGCTTTGAGAACTGGAAGGAACGACGCGCTTTTGCTTTTCCATATTTTTTACGTTCTACGACTCGAGGGTCACGTGTTAAAAACCCCCCTGCTTTTAAAGGTGATCTCAAACCAGGTTCGAAATTAACAAGTGCTCGGCTTATTCCGTGACGTACTGCACCTGCTTGCCCAGACAGACCTCCGCCTTTGACGGTAGCAATCACATCAAATTCACCTTGCCTATTAGCTGCTTCAAACGGTTGCACTAGCAACATTTGCAAAACTGGTCGCGCGAAATATTCAACTAAAATTTTACCATTTATAAAAATATTTCCAGACCCACGTTTTACCCAAACGCGAGCGGAGGCGTTTTTGCGTCTACCAGTTGCATATGCCCGGCCTTGCCCATCAATCTTTGGTTCTACTATCGCAGACACTAATGCGTCGTCCTGCTCTGAGTTATCTTTTAAAGCAGATAATCCCGCCAATCCTGCTTTTTCATTTTCATCTACAGTAACTTCTTCTGCCATAACTACCTCTTATTTTTTTTATTAAGCGCCGCTACATCTAACAATTCTGGCTGTTGTGCTTCATGAGGGTGAGTACTACCTGCGTATATATGCAAACGCTTCATCACTTTACGTCCAAGCGGACCGCGAGGTACCATTCTTTCGACGGCTTTGGAAAGCAGTCTCTCTGGAAACCTACCGTCTAATATTTTATCTGCTGTTCGTGATTTAATACCCCCTGGATATCCCGTGTGCCAATAAAAAGTTTTTTGAGTTCTTTTGTTCCCGGTTAGTTTAACTTTTTCAGCATTAATTACTATAACATGGTCACCACAATCCATATTAGGGGTATAACTTACTTTGTGCTTACCTCGAATGCGCACCGCAATAATCGAAGCAAGTCTACCCAATACAATTTCATTAGCATCTATTAACACCCACTTTTTTGAAATGTCTGCGGGCGTAGCCACGTATGTTTTTGGCAAAGGCATAAAGAACTCCAGATTGAAAAAATATATTAGAGGTTATAAATAAAATAAAAATAAAAAGTCAATAATGTAATTTAATAATTTCAATTTATTTCATTAAATCAATATTATAGTAATGTGGTATTATTATACCTTATTATGCCCAATGAAAAGAAAATTGACCGTTGTAAGCCAATTTGATTATAAGATATTGAAACTTATTAATCGTTTAAATATCATTTGAGGTGGTTTCTATCATGATTATACTTATAGACAATTATGATAGTTTTACATGGAATTTATGGCATTTTTTGTCTGACTTAGGTGCTGATGTTAGAACAATTCGTAATGATACTTATACACCATCTGAAATAATTTCTATGGAACCTAAAGGCATCGTTATTTCTCCGGGCCCTGGACGGCCAGAACAAGCTGGAATCTGCGAAGAATTAATAATTAATGCCGCCCCCAAAGTCCCTATATTGGGAGTTTGTCTTGGTCACCAGGCTATTGCAACGGCATTTGGAGGATCCTTGCGTTTGATCTCACCACCAGTACATGGGAAATTATCTTTAATTAAGCATCAAAATAAAGGTGCGTTTGAGGGTTTAGAACAATTATTTCCTGTAACTAGATACCATTCAATTGTTGTGGAACAGTCAGATTTGCCAACAGAATTGGAAGTCGTAGCTCAAACAACCGATGGATTAATAATGGGTTTGCAGCATAAAATTTATGATTGCATAGGAGTGCAATTTCATCCAGAATCTATTGCTTCTGTTGCTGGATACCGAATTTTAGCGCATTTTCTTCTAAAAACAGGTAAGAAGGATATTACAGAAACTCTGATTAATAAGCTAGAACAACAAACTTTAAGGCTGGATAAAAGATTTCCAGGGCAAATTCATGTCTGACATTCTTAAACCAATAATAGTCAAACTTTGTGAAGGTAACGAGCTTTCTTTCGATGAAATGCAAACCGCATTTTCTATATTGATGAGTGGAGACGCTACTGTCGCGCAAATTACAAGCTTTATGATTTCTCTTAAAATGCGCGGAGAAAATGCAACTGATATAGCTGCTGGCGCCTCCCAAATGCGCGCTAATGCCAAAAGAATTAACGCGCCCACAAATGCTATTGATATTGTTGGAACAGGTGGAGATGGAGCACATAGCCTCAATATTTCAACAGCCGCCGCAATAATAGTTGCCGGGTGCAATGTGCCTGTTGCTAAGCATGGTAATAAAGCTGTTTCTTCTAAAAGTGGTGCTGCTGATATATTAAACGAATTGGGTATTAACCTTGAATGTGATGTAAGTTTAATTGAAAAAGCGATTATAAAGGCAGGAATCTGCTTCTTAATGGCACCAAGACATCACCCTGCCCTTCGCCATGTTGGTCCAACAAGAGTTGAACTTGGTGTTAGAACGATATTTAATCTTTTGGGGCCTTTATCAAATCCAGCTCTCGTGGATAAGGCACTTATTGGTGTTTATGATGCCAAATGGACTCGACCTTTTGCGGAGGCACTTAATCTACTTGGCACTAAACACGCATTTATTGTACACGGTGATGGAGGACTTGATGAGGTATCGCTTTCTGGCCCAACATTAGTGCAAGCTCTTGATTCTGGAAATATAACTGAGTTTGTAATTAACCCCTCAGATTTTGGTATTTCTTCTGAACCTATTGAGTCGATTAAAGGTGGAGATCCAAAATATAATGCCGGTAAGCTTGAGGAATTGCTTTCAGGTAGAAGTGGTCCTTACAGGAATATAGCTTGCATGAATGCTGCAACCGCCCTTGTTGCAACGAAAAATGAAAATCGGCTAATTGATGCCTTTAAAAGGGCTGAGCATGCGATTGATACCGGCTCTGCTAAAAGTGTGTTAAACAAGCTAGTTCAAATCACAAATTCATAACCTTAAGAAAAATATGACAAACATTCTCAATAAAATAAACGCTCAAAAATCTGAAGAAATTATAAAGCTTAGACAAACATTTACTTTGGCACAGCTGGAAGAAAAAGCAGCATTTGCAGATGCTCCTCGTGGGTTTGGTGATGCCTTAATATTGGCTTCCCAAAATGGATACGGTCTAATTGCCGAGTTAAAAAAGGCATCTCCCTCTAAAGGACTTATAAGACCCAACTTTGATCCTGCCTTAATTTCAAAACAATATCAGGAAGGCGGAGCTGCATGTTTATCTGTACTAACAGATGAGCAATGGTTTCAAGGTAGTAATGAGAACCTTCAAATTGCCAGAGCAGCGACCTCTCTTCCTGTTTTGAGAAAAGATTTTATGATAGACCCAATTCAAATTATAGAATCACGTTCTTTAGGCGCAGATTGTGTTTTACTCATCATGGCCTCATTAAGCGATACTCAGGCAAAAGAATTGGAAACAGTTGCGATCTCTTATGGTATGGATGTATTGATTGAGATTCATAATGAATTAGAGCTTGAGCGTGCTACGCTTTTATCCTCTCCACTATTAGGTATAAATAATAGAAATCTCAAGACAATGGATATTTCTTTGGATGTTGGACTAAATATGCTTCCAAAACTTCCAAAAAACAAAATTGCAGTCGCTGAGTCCGGTTTATCCACGCCAGATGATTTAGAAAAGATGGCTAGGGCAGGTGCACGTTGTTTTTTAATTGGTGAGTCGTTAATGCGATATCGTGATGTCACTCAAGCAACCAAACTTCTTCTTTCCAAGCCCTATGAAATGGTTAGATAAAATGTCGGATGAATTTACTCATTTTAATTCAAGCGGCCAGCCTTACATGATTGATATAGGTAATAAAGCAGAAACAAAGAGAAAAGCGGTTGCGAAAGCAAGAATTTTCATGGCGCTATCTACAATAGAAAAAATTAAGAATAATTCATTTTTAAAAGGAAATGTTCTTAATGTAGCTCAAATTGCTGGTGTTTTAGGCGCAAAACAGACATCCAATATAATACCACTGTGTCACCCATTAGGGATCGATCATGTAGATCTAACATTTGATATAAATTATGAAGTACAAGCTATTGAAATAGTTGCTAAATGTGATTATTATGGAAAAACTGGGATAGAAATGGAGGCCTTAACAGCAGTTAGTGTGGCTGCTCTTACAATTTATGATATGTGTAAATCTGTAGATAAAAATATGAGCATAGGCGACATACGCTTAACACACAAGAGCGGAGGGAAGTCAGGTATATTCAATGCTAAATAATAAGTTGTTAGCTGTCTCTGATGCGCGCGAGAATATGCTGCAGGATATCAAATGCTTATCTAGTGAAAAATGTTCAATTGACAGAGCTCACAATAGAATAATTGCCGAGGATTTACATGCTCGAATATCACATCCAGCTGAAGCTTTATCTTCAATGGATGGATATGCAGCTAGAGCATCTGATATCACTAATATCCCTATAAGTCTTCCACAAGTTGGTGTCTCGGCTGCAGGACATGCATATAAAAGACCACTTTTAGAAGGTCAGTTAGTGCGAATATTCACGGGCGCTATTATTCCAGATGGCTGTGATACCATTATTTTGCAAGAGGACACGCAGACGGTTAAAAATAAGATCCAAATAAATGAGCGTCCAAAATTAGCACAATTCATTCGCAAACCGGGACTTGATTTTTTAGCGGGTCAGAAAATTATTTCTAAATCGAGCTTAATCACAGCAAGGGCGTGCGCTCTCATTGCACTTGCTGGTATTGATGAAATATCTGTTGTCAGGAAACCAAAAATAGGAGTGTTAACAAGTGGTGATGAATTAGTTGAACCAGGCCAGATGCCTAAGCCTGGACAATTAATAAATTCAAATAATCTTCTTCTTAGGTCATTGATTTCATCATGCGGTGCTATTCCGATTGACTTAGGAATATTGCCAGACAAATCAGGGGCACTTATGAAAAAATTAGAAACTTACACCAACCTTGATTTCTTTGTTACAACTGGTGGGGCCTCCGTTGGAGACCATGACCATATTGCTGATGATATTAGGAATAGTCCAAATTCCTCTCTTCATTTTTGGAAAATAGCAATGAGACCTGGAAAACCCCTTTTATTTGGAAAATACAAAAATATTCCATTACTCGGTTTGCCTGGGAATCCTGTTTCTGCCGGTGTTTGTGCTATATTATTTTTGGTACCAATAATAAAAAAATTTCTTGGAATGGATACAAGTGTTGTTTTTTCAGAAGCTTACTTAATGGAGGACCTTGCTGCAAACGATAACAGAGAAGAGTATTTACGAGCAAATATAATTAAAGATGAAGATAAAAATGTATTTGTCACCCCAGCAAACAAACAAGATTCTTCCATGCTTGCGGTTTTTAATGAATCAAATTGCCTTATTCAACGACCAGCGTATGCACCAAAAATTAAAAAAGGATCCGTAGTACCAATTTTAGAATTCCCATATTTATTCTGAATATTCTTGATTTGGCCTTTTTACATGTGCTAGAACAAATACAGAACAGAAATAAGGAAATTATATGTTAACGATAAAACAACGTGAACTATTAAACTTTATTGAAATTTATGAAGATAAACATAAAGCTTCGCCCTCATTTGATGAAATGCGAAAAGGCATTGGGCTTGCCTCTAAGTCCGGTGTTCACCGTTTGATTAGTGGACTTGAAGAACGCGGTTTTGTTCGTCGTCTTGCTAACCGAGCTAGAGCAATAGAAATAATTAGAAATGAGAATGATTCATGGAATACAGAATTTACTTCAAAAACCAAAACCAACATTATCAAAGCCGAATTTGGTAATTCATCTAAAATAGATTTACCATTGCTAGGTAGAATTGCAGCAGGCACACCTATTGAAGCAATATCAGACCCTTCATCTTTCTTAACTATACCAGCTGAAATGGTGGATGCAGGAGAACATTATGCGCTTGAAATAGTTGGCGACTCAATGATTAACGCAGGAATTTACGATGGGGATACTGTCATTATTCGTAAAACAGAGGACGCATCCAATGGCGATATTGTTGTAGCATTAATAGATGGGCATGAAGCAACTTTGAAGACATTTAGAAAAGAATCTGGGCGGGTGGCACTAGAAGCAGCAAATCCAATTTACGAAACTCGTTATTTTACTTCTAATCAAGTTAAAATCCAAGGAAGATTAAGTGGTCTTATAAGAAAATATCGATAGAGTATAGGTATATTTTTATCTAATTAAATTTTTTCATCTTAATTTAATCATTTTTAGATTAAAAACTTAAATTCCTTTTTTGTATTAAATGAAAATAAGCTATGTAGGTTTAATCTAAAATAAAGCCGCTAAAATTATAGTTATCATGTTAAATATCAAATAAGATTAACATGCCTTCAGGGTACGTATCATAACTAAGGATAATTAAATTATGCAAGTTATAACAAGGTTTGCACCCTCTCCTACCGGACTTTTACATATTGGCGGCGCTAGAACTGCTCTTTTCAATTATTTATTTGCAAGACACCATTATGGACGTTTCTTAATAAGAATTGAGGATACAGATAAAGAAAGGAGCACTAACAAAGCTGTAGAAGCTATCTTTGACGGCTTAAAATGGCTGGGGTTAGAAGGGGATGAACCTGCAATTTTTCAATCAAAAAATATAAATAGACACAAGAAAATTGCAAATGAATTAATCAACTCTAATCTTGCATACCGATGTTTTCTGTCTAACTCAGAAATCGAAATTATTCGCAACCAAAATAAAAAAGAGGGAAAGCCATTCAGATCTCCATGGAGAAATCCTGATCATCAAGGAAATAAATATGAAAAACCAGTTTTACGACTTCGTATGCCCGAACGTGGTTACACTCTGATTAAAGACATCGTACAAGGTGATGTAAAAGTTGATAACAGACAATTAGATGACCTAGTGCTGCTTCGAAGTGATGATACACCAACTTATATGCTTGCAGTGGTCGTGGATGACCACGATATGAATATCACCCATATTATAAGAGGAGATGACCATCTGAATAACGCAATTAGACAGGTAAAAATCTATGAAGCACTCAATTGGACCCCTCCTATTTTTGGTCATATACCACTTATTCATGCAAGTGATGGCACAAAACTATCAAAACGTCACGGTGCCATTGGCGTAGATGCTTATAAGAATATGGGAATATACCCAGAAGCAATGAATAATTATTTATCAAGGCTTGGCTGGTCCCATGGCAATAATGAATATTTTTCTATGACACAAGCAATATCTTGGTTTGACGGAAGCTCTATAGGTCGTTCCCCATCAAGATTTGACATGCAGAAACTTGTTGCGGTGAATGGATATTGGTTAAAAAAACAAAGGTTTGAGAGCTTATATAAACAAATCCTAGCTCATCATTCTCTAAAAGAAAATAAACGAGTTAGTATCCATTTCAAAAAGAGATTGAAGGTTTTATTACCACATCTATTAGAAAGATTTTCAATAATAAGCGAACTTACCTCAAGGATTAATTACATTATTTATGACGGTTGTCCCGAAATTAAAGATGAAGTTGCAAATTTAATTACTAAAGAGAGTTGTATTATTTTAAAATCATTCTCTAAAATTGTCGAAATGTCTCCAAATAATGCGAAATCTTTTGAGATTTTCATTAATAATTGGTTGTCTGAACAAGGGCTAAAGATGAAGGACTTGGGCATTCCCCTTAGAATTGCTCTAACGGGCGATAAATCTGCGCCCGCTATATTTGCACTTATCCAATCTCTAGGATTTGATGAAGTAAAATTGCGTATCAATCAGATTTGCATTTAGTTCTTTATTATGGATATAATAAGTCCAAAATATCGATATTCTAAATAAGAAAATATGCGAAACCTTAATTTGGGGCGTTTTTACAATTAACTTACTGGGGAAAAAAATGAATAAGTTGCAGCATAGTGAACATACAATGACACTAACCGACGACCTGACTGGCGAGTCAGTTAAACTCCCAGTAATGAAAGGGACAATTGGACCAGATGTTATTGATGTGAGAGCACTCTATGGAGCATCAAATAAATTTACTTTTGATCCGGGTTATGGCGTTACCGGCTCTTGTATCTCTGAATTAACTTATATTGACGGCGACGAAGGTATTCTTCTCCACCGAGGCTATTCCATAGAGGAGCTTGCAGAAAATTCTGATTTTTTAGAGTTAGCTTTCCTTCTTCTAAATGGTGAATTACCAAATAATGCAGAGAAAGAGGAATTTGTGAATGCAATCACACTTCATACCATGGTACACGAACAGATATCTACATTTTTTAGAGGGTTTCGGAGAGATGCTCACCCAATGGCAATTTTATGCGGTGTAACGGGAGCATTATCGGCTTTTTATCACGACTCAACTGATATTCAAGACCCTTATCAGAGAATGATCGCATCCCGAAGGCTAATTGCAAAAATGCCCACTCTAGCAGCAATGGCATATAAATATTCAGTTGGCCAACCGTTTAACTACCCCAAAAATAGCCTAAATTACGCTGAAAATTTTCTTCAGATGTGTTTTTCAGTTCCAGCGGAAGATTATATTCCAGATCCAATAATATCAAGCGCTATGGATAAGATATTGATTTTGCATGCAGACCATGAGCAAAATGCATCAACCTCTACAGTTCGACTTGCCGGGTCTTCTGGCGCAAACCCATTTGCATGTATAGCTGCTGGTATTGCCTCGCTGTGGGGCCCCGCTCATGGTGGTGCCAATGAAGCTGTTTTAAATATGTTACAAGAAATAGGTAATAAATCAAATATTTCGGAATATGTTAATCGTGCACGTGATAAAGAGGATTCATTCCGGCTCTTTGGTTTTGGACATCGTGTTTACAAGAACTTTGACCCTAGAGCTAAAGTGATGAGACAATCTTGTCATGATGTACTGAAAAAACTTGGTATAAATGATCCACTGCTTGAACTTGCAATGGAATTAGAAAATATAGCCTTAAATGACCAATACTTCATTGACAAAAAACTCTACCCAAATGTTGACTTTTACTCAGGTATAATACTTAAGGCGATGGGTTTTCCAACATCTATGTTTACGGTTCTTTTTGCACTGGCTAGAACAGTTGGTTGGATATCACAATGGAAAGAAATGATTGAGGACCCCATGTATCGTATTGGAAGACCTAGACAACTTTATACCGGTCCTACGATGAGGAACTTTATACCGATAGCTGATAGGTAATATTTATATTACATTCATTTTTTTTAAATAATGCACGACGGCGCTTTCAAACTTTTCACCCTTTCCTCTCAACATTTGCTGTAAAATCTCCGAATTTTTCCTCATTTTATCGTTTTCAAAATCAATATTTTTATAAATATCTATCAAAGCTGCAGATAGATTAGCTGATGTCTGTTTTGACTGAAGAAAACAGGGATATACTTTTTTCTGAAGAAGAATGTTAGGAAGAATAGGATCCTTCTGTTTAAATAGAAGTCGCATTAAAAAGAAATTTAAAGAACTGGTTTTATAGCATGTCACTGCTGGAATGCCCCGCAAGCTTAGCTGAAGAGTTGCGGTGCCGGAAACGCAAATCGCTGCAGACATTGTAGATAAGCTTTTCTCAAATTCTTCTGTCCCTGCCAAAATCTCAATAGGTAAATGATATTTTTGCACTTTCTCCTTTATCTCCTTTTTAAGAATTGATGTGGTAGGTAAGATAAAGCGACACTTTGGAAATTTCTTAAAAAATAATTCTGCAGATTTTAGTATGATGGGGAGATTGAAAGCTATCTCTCTCCTCCTGCTCCCAGGTAATAGCCCGATATAATCAATTTTTTTTACTTGAGAAACAGATGTAATTTCATTGTTTAACTGAAAGTTTTTAAACCCTTCAGGATGCCCCACAAAAATTGCATTTGTTTTATTTGCATTGAAATAGGGCGGCTCACATGGAAATAAACAAAATATAGCGTCAAAAACTTCTTCAAACTTTTTTGCCCTCCATGCCCCCCATGCCCAAACTGTTGGAGCTACTAACTGAATTATTGGGACATGCCAACCCACCTCATCCATTTCCCTACGAAGTAGTTTTGCAAATTTAAGTGAAAATTGCTTGGTATCAACCGTAAAAATTGCTTTTGGTCGAGAATGGATAATTTGCTTGACCTGTTCTTTTGCTATTTGTAATAGGTTAAAATAAGAGGTAGTAGCATCCAAAATTCCAATCACAGATAACTCCGAGATAGGTCTGTAAGAGGTAAGGCCAAGTTGCTCCATTTGCTCACCGCCTATACCAATCCAATTAATTGGCTCACTACAATTTTTTTTTAGAGCACACATAAGTTGCGCGGCAAGAATATCCGCAGAGGTTTCACCGGCAAGAATGTAATAACATCTTTTACCCATAATCAACGGCGCACAAATTAATTCCCGAAATTAATAAGGCAGACTCAATTTCAATTAAACTTTCAGCAAGTTTACAATTTATAGCATGTAAACAAACAAATTTAATTTTACAAGCATCCAATTGTCTTATAGTATTTAGTCCAAATACTGGTAAATCGTGAATAAGAGATTGATTTTTTTTTGCCATTTTTATGAAAATCGCTGGTGAATTATCCAAATCAATTAACTTCTCTGCTCTCTTAATCATTTCGTCGGTGCCTTCGACAGCCTCTATTGCAATAATTCTACCAGACTGGATAATCAATGCCTGCCCAATATCAAAAAAACTAGATTGTTCTAGGAAGTTGATACCAATTTTCATATCCTCAAGCATTCTTCCTTTTGGTCTTTCTCCAAAGACATATCCTTTTGGAAGAAATCCCCTTGGATTAATTTTATCTTGGGGTATAACGTTGAATCCTCTTCCTTCAAAAAATTTCGAAACCCCTTTTAAAATGCTGTTATCACCCATTTGACCTTTCTGAGATAATATTTTTAGCGCAGCAAAGTCAGGTTTAATTTTTAACAAAGATAAATTATTAATCTTTCCGGATAAAATTACTTCAGTACAGCCTTTGTTTACAAGTTCCTTCGCCATTTTTTCTAATTGGCCTATACTCAGATCTATTTGAGTGAAATCGGAATAATCTGCATCTGCCTCACCAAGTAACCTAATAATAAAAACTGAATTACCAGCCTCTGAGAGTAATTTAGCTATTCTAAGCGGTTCCTTCCCACTACCACATATGACTCCAAATTTATTAAATGACTTGAGTTTACTTAACATTTAGCATCCACTTTTAAGTCATTTGCCTTACTCTGCATACAAATGGGTCTATCATTGGCAGATTCAATAAATTGCAATACATTTGAAGTAAGGACATCATGCTTACCAATAAATTTTTTTGCCTCTTGAACGCGTGATGCAAACTCCTTCTTACCGTTAAACAATATTTTATAAATACTTCTGATATCCAAGATTTCTTCTTTTGAAAAACCTGCGCGCTGAAGACCAATTGTATTTACCCGACGTAATCTGCATGGAGAACCATCTGCTATTGTATACGGAATAATATCCTCTGTTACTTTTACCATTGCACCAATCATGACCACATCACCAACCCTCACAAACTGTTGTACTGCTGAAAAAGCACCAATATTACAATTATTTCCTAAATTAACATGCCCTCCCAAAGCAACTCCATTAGCCATTATATTATTATTTCCAACATAACAGTCATGAGCAATGTGACAGTCTGCAAGAATAAAATTATTATTACCAATACTCGTTTTCATTACGCCAATCTTTGTGCCTCGATGAATAGAGACTTTTTCTCGAATAATGTTATTTTCTCCAATTTCTAATGTAGCCAGTTCACCCTTAAACATAAGGTGTTGCGCACAATTCCCCAATACTGAGAATTGGAATATCTCTGTATTATTTCCGATAGATGTTGGCCCCTCAATTACGACGTGAGAGTGCAAAACGACATTATCATGCAAGATCACATTATCTCCAATAACACAATATGCACCTATTGTTACGTTTTTTCCTAATTTGGCATTTTTATGAATAATTGCACTTGGGTGGATATTTAGAGACATTTATCGTCCTATTTTTTAATTTTTTTTAAACTTTATGCTTTTTTAGAAACAACCATAGCGGATAATTCTGCCTGAGCCATTTTTTTACCATCAACTTCCGCGATGCCGCTAAATTTTTGCAATGGTCCTTTTCCACTGATTTTTTCAATTTTTAAATAAAGCAGATCTCCTGGCCGAACAGGATTTCTAAACTTAGCCTTATCAACAGCTGTCAAAAAAAATAATTTTCCTTTTGTTTCGTCAGGCATCGACTTTGCAAACATGCAACTAGCTACTTGTGCAAAGGACTCAATAATTAGGACACCTGGCATAACAGGGTTACCAGGGAAATGTCCTTTAAAATAAGGTTCACCGCCACTAACTGCTTTTATGCCAATAGCTGACTGTCCTGGAATAATTTTAATAATTTTGTCAATAAGAAGGAAAGGAGGACGATGTGGTATTGTTAATTCTATATCTCGATAATCCATTTCGAATGTATTACACATTTACTTAAACCTATTTTGTTTTATTATTTTTTGCTAATTGACGAAGAATTACCTGCTCGCGCCAGAAGTTTGATGAAATTTTCGCTGGAAAACCTGCATATACCCCAGGTGTTTTTATTGACTTTGTAACGCCTGAACGCGATAAAATTGTTGTATTTGAGGGGATTTCAGTGTGGTCTGCTATTCCAGCTTGACCACCTATTATACAATTTTCCTTTATTATGCTGCTACCAGCAATACCTACTTGAGCAAGAATTATCGTTTTTTTTCCAATCTCTACATTGTGTGCAATGTGAACAAGATTATCGATCAATACCAATTCATTAATTATTGTGTCTTGCAGCGTCCCCCGATCAATACAGCAATTAGCGCCAATGCTTGACTTTTTACCAATTAGAACACGGCCTAAATGGGGGAATCTCTGAATATCATCTTCATTAGCCTCAAAACCAAAACCTTCTTTGCCAATAACAGTATGTTGTCCAATTGACACGTTATCTTCTATAAAAGCTCTCTCTATCGTGACATAATCTTCTATATGACAGTTTTCACCAATGATTACTGAAGACTTACAACAGACACCAGTTCTAAGAACACTGCCTTTACCAATGGTTACGCCCGCAGCAACATAACAAAATGGACCAATAGAGACATCATTTGCAATGTTTGCACTTTCATCAATCTGTGCAGTAGGGTGAATAACGCTTTTATTTTCCTCGCTTGGATACATCAACGAACAGATTTGAGCAAAAGCAAATTTTGGATTTTTCGATATAAAGATCACTCCCGCCCCGGACAAAATATTTTTACCAAATTCTTTTATTATCTCTGATGTAGTAATTAAGGCATAGCCTTTAGATGATTCTAAGGAAGCAATCAGTTCCTTACGAACAGCAAAGATTAACATATTTGGACGCGCTTCTTTAATTTGGCCCACATTTTGTACAATAAATTTTGGTTCACCTTTATGTAGCGAACATATACCCAAATCTAATATTTTGGAGACTGATACTGACTTTGCTTCGGGGAAAAAACACTGATCCACAATCACCAACTTATTCTTCTTGTATTTCTAAGCGGGCGTTTTTAGTACGTTCATTCAACTTGATTATAACAATTTCTGTAATATCCAAGTCCTGCCTAAATACAAGTGCAGCATTTTTATTCAGAACAACATCTAACTTTTGTTGACCTGCGATTTCTGTTACAATTTCTGCTGCTAAGGATTTTATTTCATCTTGTGCCTCTTGAAATGCTTTATCAAGAGCTTGACGTTTAAATTGAATTTCCTGCTGTATAGATGCAACTTCATTTTGAAATTGGTTAACTTCAGCGCGATATGCCTCTTCTGAAAGAATTGTTCTTTTTGATTGTAAATCCTTCTCTATTTGCAGGAGGCTTGCCTCTCGCATCGCAAAATCATTTTGAAACTCCTCACGTTTGTTGTCTAATAATTCTCTTACACGCTCGGTAGCTTTAGCATCTCTCAATACCTTATCCAAATTCACAACCGCTAAACGTTCAAGATTAAATGTATTCTGGAGAACAGGGGAAGTATTATTCTGCGAATATACTTTTTGGCTTAGTAAGATAAATAATCCAAGAGTGAATAGGAACAGATATAATAAGCGTAGTTGAATATATCTCATATTCAATATTTCCTTTCCAAAAGCCTATTGCATTCACTTTATAATTTTTACAGCCTAGTGCCAATTGTAAACTGAAATTCTCTCAATTTATCATATGTTTGATTTGATACAGGGTCTGCCCAATAAAAGGACAGCGGTCCAATTGCAGTATCCCACAAAATACCGAATCCAACAGACTGCCTCATACTATCATCCTCAGCACCAACGACGCCAGTTGGAAAATCTGTACCCCAAGCAGATCCATAATCAGCAAACAGGGTCCAACGCATTCCTAAATCAGGGTTTAACCCCACATTACTTATAATCTCGAAACTTCCTGCATAATATTGGTTTCCTCCAACAGCGCCTTCGCTGGTATTATCTCTCGGACCTATTCCACTGCCATCGAAACCACGAACTTTATTTCCACCAAGCAAGAAACGATTAGATTGCGTAACACTCTCATCAAAGCCGTCTATGTAACCTGTTTCAGCCCGAGCGCCTAGTACAAACCTTTCGAAAGAGACGGGTTTATAATAAGCACCCCGTAAAACGCTCCTCAAAAAGTTCACATCCCCACCAACACCAGAATAGGTTTCTGAAATTTCTGCAAAGTAACCGTCTGATGGATCGAAGCGATTATCTCTTTTCTCGATGCCTAATCTATACCCTATTGCTGAGCTCACAAGTTTTTCATTGCTTTCCCCTGTTGAAGATGCTGAATTGTTTGTTGTCTGATTAGTCTTATTTTCTGTAAGATTGTAAGTAAGTGCATGATAAACGTCATTTGCGGCTCTAAAACCGAGTCCAAATCCAATTCCTTGCTGGTCGGTTGTAACAGATTTTCCTTCTAACTTGCTTGTAAAAATATTAGCAGATGCGCTTAAATTTCTATTAAGAAAAAAAGGCTCTGTAAGAGAGAGATTAAAATTTGACTTTTTTCCTGAAACTGATGCAGAAAAACCGACAGACCTTCCAGTACCCAAAAAGTTCTTCTCATTCACTCCAATAGAAAAAGAAGACTTATCAATACTAGAATAACCAAACCCAACCGCTAAGGAACCTGTAGACTGTTCTTTGACGCCAATCTCTATAATCGATTGCTCATCTGAACTACCAGGTTTTTTTTCTAATGAAACATCGCTAAAAAAACCTAAATTTCTTATGTTTCTTAGGGAGTTTTGGAGTTTAACCTGATTATACGCATCTCCTTCTACTAGCTGCATTTCTCTTCTTATTACAAAATCTGCTGTGCGAGAATTATCAATAATTTCAATGCGTTCCACATAATTCTTCCTTGCAGATTCTACAATAAATTTTATATCGAGAGTTGCTTTTTCGGGATTAGTTTTTATGTTAGGGACTACATTAACAAATGCGTAACCTAAATCTCCTAGTTTGTTTGTAATATCCGATAAACTCTCTTCAATTCTCCTAACATCATATCTATCGCCTGTTTTAAATGTAATGTTCGGCAAGAGGGTTTCGCCTGGCACACTCTCTATATTAGATACCAAATTAATTTTATTAAATTTATAAATTGGCCCTTCTTCTAAAATAAATGAAATAGCAAAACCTGATCTATCAGGTAACAATCCACCACGAGCTCTATTTATATTTATATCAGCATACCCCCTAGTTTTATAGAATTGATTAAGAAGGCGTGTGTCAAATTTAAGCCTATTTTCATCATACTTATCTGTTGAAGAAAGAAACGCCCACCATCTTTTTTCTCTACTAGCGATTACCTGTTTTAGCCTTCTGTCAGAAAATCTTTTATTACCAATGAACTGAATAGAAGTAATTTTAATTAAAGGGCCCTCGTTAATTTCAAAGATTAAATCTACCCGATTATTTTCTAATTCTATTATATTGGGTTCAATAGAAGCTCCAAACCGTCCTGAAAGTTCATAAATTTCAAGCAATTTTTGCATTCCATCAATGGCCACTTTTTTGGTGTAAACGCGACGTGGTTGTATGTCTATTTGAGCTATCAATATATCTGAGTCTAAGACATCATTTCCTTCAACTATCACTCTATTTATTATTGGATTTTCTGCCACGATAATTTTAACAAGACCATTTTCACTCGAAATATTCACATCATTAAACAAATTTGTATCAAATAACCTATCTATAGCTCCGTCTAATACATCCGAAGATATTTCATCTCCTATATCTAAGGAAAGATAGGACCTAATAGTTCCCTCTGATACACGTTGATTCCCACTAACTGAAATATCAGAAACTTGTTCCCCGAAAGCTTGTATGGATATGACAACATAAATAAATAAAACCAGAAAAAACAGACAGTTTTTCTGCAGAAATTGTTTAGGTCTGGTCATAATGAATATCCCTTTTACAATAATAAAAATGGTCTTCTTTTATAAATAAGATTCTAGTTTCAACACCTAGGCAATTATTTTAGTTGTTTATACCCCTCAATATATCATAAATTGTAACAAACAGCATTAAAGATAGCAGAAAGGCTATTCCTCCCCGCAATAAAAAATTTTGCCAAGATTCAGGTAAAGGTTTTCCTATTATTCCCTCAATTATAAAAAACACCAGATGCCCTCCATCGAGGGCCGGTATTGGCATTAAATTAACTAATCCAAGATTAATCGAAATTAGAGCAACAAAAAATACCAAACTAGTTAATCCTTGTAATGCTGCATCTCGAGAGAATTGAGCTATTCGGATAGGTCCACCAATCTCACCCATCTGAGCATCACCTGATATTATTCTAGAAATACCGCGTATCATTCCAACAGTAATTGACCAACATTCCCGACTTGATTCGCTCATTGCTTCAAGAATACCTAGTTTCCTGAATTCACCGACAGGAGAACGTATTCCCAATTGACCTGCATATATATCTAATTCTTCCAAGTAAATAGATTTGGGAGTTGCTTTAATCTCTAATATAGTTCCGGCTCTATCAATTTCCAATTTTATAGGTTTGCCGGGCGACTCAAATACAAAAACCCTAAAATCATTAAAATCAGAAACTTTCTTCTGATTTATCTTTAGGACCACATCATTTGATTTTAATCCTGAACGCTCTGCTACACTATTAGGCAAAACTTCGCCAATTATTGGCGGAATAAATAATTTACCTGCGCCAATATATAGTGCAACAAACAAAATAAATGCTAGTATAAAATTTGCTATAGGTCCCGCCGAAACAATTGCAATTCTTGATAAGAGTGTTGCATTAGCAAAACTACCCTCTAATATTTTAGAATTTGCAGAGCCACCACCTGCTACATTTTCATCGCCTCTCATCTTTACATAACCTCCAAGAGGAATCCATGCAAAACGCCATCTAGTTCCGTGAGAGTCCGTCCAACCAAATATTTCTCTACCAAATCCAACAGAAAATACATCCACAACGACGCCTGTTTTTCTAGCAACCCAAAAATGTCCTAGCTCGTGGATGAAAACGATTGGTGTCAAAACCAAGACAAATGACAATAATATTTCAAAAAATCCAAATGATAACATAAAAACTTAAAATCTCTGCAAATAATTAAATGGTTATTTCAATGGCTATAATTTTATTGACTCGGCTATATTGCGTGCGTAATTATCATAGTCAATTATAGATTGATAATCATTGAGTTCATTAATTTCAATTCGTTCTATTGTTTTTGCTACCAAAGTATAGATATTACCAAAATCGAGTTTATAATTTAAATAAAGATTAACTGCTATCTCATTTGCCGCGTTGAGAGCAATGGAATAACAGGGGTGTTCATCTATTAATTGATAGGCAAGGCCAAAACATGGAAATTGAAAAATATCTATTTCTTTAAATTCCAAATTTCCAATTTTGTTAAAATCAATTTCATCCAATTTTATATTTAGTCTCTTTGGCCAAGCCAATACCTGGGAAATCGGAACCTTCATATCAGTTGGTGCCATGTGGGTAATAACTGATTGATCTCTAAATTTAACGATGCCATGCACAATAGACTGAGGGTGGATAATTGCTGATATTTTTTCTTTCCCAATATTAAAAAGCCAGGCAGCCTCAATTGTTTCAAGTCCCTTATTCATCATAGTTGCGCTATCTATAGATATTTTTTTTCCCATACTCCAAGTTGGGTGCTTGAGAGCTTTATTCGGTGACACATAAAAAGTCTCATTTCTACTCATTGATATGAATGGCCCCCCTGATGCAGTAAGTGTGACTTTATCTACCTCGCTCCAATCTTGTCCCATCATACATTGAAATATTGCGTTGTGTTCAGAATCTACAGGAAATATTCTCACACCTTTTTCCTTAGCCAAAGGCATAATTAAATGCCCTCCAGCAACAAGTGCCTCTTTATTAGCAAGAGCAACATCTATTCCAGAGTTTATCGCTTGAAAAATAGGTTTAAAACCTGCAAAACCGGTAATAGCGGCTACCAATATATCAGTTTTTTTTGAAGCTAAAAAGGATAAACCCTCTTCTCCTTGAAGTATTTCAACATTAAGGTGACTTACTTGTTTTTCTAACTCAGGTAATAAAAGTAAATTGGAAAGCACGATGTATTTAGGTAGAAATTCGATGGTAAATTTTACTAATAATGAAACATTTGAGTGTGCAGAGATGCCTACAATCTCAAATTTTTCTCTATTTTCTCTTATAATTTCAAGAGTTTTAGAGCCAACAGTTCCCGTTGCACCAAGCACTGTAACAAATTTTTTCATTAAACAAATAATCCATTAAATGGTAAAAGTGCAAAGATGGGGATAACATATATATATCCATCAAATCTATCTAAAAACCCTCCATGTCCAGGTATTGTTTTTGCGCTATCTTTTGTGTCAATTGACCTTTTAAAAAATGAGGCCGTTATATCTCCTAACTGGGCTAATACTGCAACTAATAAAGTTAACAAAAAAAGCCAAAATGTGATCTGAAAATTTAAGACAAAAAAAATGCCTATTCCTGCCGATGTTCCACCAACAAGCCCACCAATTGCACCTGATATCGTTTTAGCAGGACTTATATGGGGTATTAATTTGGGCCCACCTACACAGCGACCAATGATATAAGCCCCAATGTCCACTGATATAACTGTAAAAACTAAAAACGTCATAATTTCCTGAAATGATTCATTGTGTGACAATTTTCCAACACTATACAAAAGCATAGCTAGAAAAATACCCATAATGATCGTTCCATAGGGGAAAAATTTTATCAGTAACACCAATAATAATAACAAAAAAACCAAATGATAAATAGGTCCAAGTAAAAAAAAACTAGTAGACCCGAAACAGCCTATTATTCCAATAAGAATTACTCTTAGATTAATATTTTTTGTAGCTAGAAAAGTATATTCTAATACCATTAATGCTGCACAAATCAATACAGTGATTTTAGAATAAGGCTCACCAGAAAAGAACAGAACCAATAGGGGTAACAGCAATATCGTGCCAGTCATTCTCCGACTAATATCCGAAAGTTTATCTTTCATTAGCTGTTTTTTTTCTTTCTTGAGTCATACCAGTAGATGCTTCACCAATCTCTAATGTTTTTAGGTTAACACTTCCACCAAACCGCCGTAGCCTGGAATTCCAGTCTTTTATAGCATCATGCAGTTCATCTACACTAAAATCAGGCCAGTAACTATCTGAAAAATAGAGTTCAGCATACGCGCAATCCCAAATTAAGAAATTTGAAATCCTTTTTTCTTTTCCTGTCCGTATCAACATATCCACAGGAGGCAAAAATGAAGTCATAAGCTTAGATTTAAAGTCTTCAATAATATCGTTAGATGTTAAATCAACACTAAGTAAATCGTAGCTTAATGCGGCGTTAACTATATCTTGAAGGCCCCCATAATTTACAGCAATCGTTAAGGTCATCGATTTATTATTTTCTGTCAAATATTCCGCATTTTTAAATAAAATTTGCAAATCTTCTGGGAAAGGTGTTACATCACCGATTATTTTTAATTTAATGTCCTCTGACATCAAATTTGCAGTTTCTTGCTGCAGATATTTTTTCATCAGACCAAAAAGAGCCTTTATTTCTGACTTAGACCGACTCCAATTTTCTGCCGAGAAAGCAAATACAGTAAGAAAGGGGATTTTGAGACGAGCGACCTCCCGACCAATTTTTGTCAGTGTGTGTGCACCTTCATCATGTCCTGAAATTGCCGTAAGCGCATTTTCATGAGCCCATCTCCTATTTCCATCCATGATTATCGCTAAATGCTTCATAATTTTTAAAAACCTTTAAGACCAGTTCTTAAATATTTGTAATATCGATCTCTTTTTTTGCTAACATAGTATCGATATTAGCTACGTATTCATCTGTTACCTTTTGAATATCAGTCTCATAAGTATGTCGTTCATCTTCAGAAATAAGACCTGCTTTTTCATCTTTACGGATGGTTTCAATAGCATCACGCCTTATATTACGTACAGAGATGCGAGCGGCCTCTGAATATTTACCTGCAACTTTTACCATATCTTTACGTCTGTCCTCCGATAATTCAGGGACCGGAACACGAATAACAGTGCCTTCAACTTGTGGATTGAGACCCAGATCTGATTCTCTAATGGCTTTTTCAACAGAACCTAATACTGATGCATCCCATACAGAAACAGAGAGTAACCTGGCTTCAGGCACTGATATATTGCTCAATTGATTTAACGGCATTTTAGAACCATAGGCATCAACGCTAACTGTGTCTAGCATTGCAACTGAAGCTCGTCCTGCCCTTAACCCAGAAAACTCGCTACTGAGATTAGATACAGCTCCCTCCATACGGCGTTTAACATCTTCCATGTCTAATGATGACATTTTTTTCCTCTTTTCTCTAAACTTTTATTTGATGAGCGTGAATTCACCTATATGTCTTAAAGCCTTGTCAAAACCTCCAGTCTGTGTCACGGAAAATACCAAAATTGGGATATTGTTTTCACGCGCTAACGAAATTGCCGTCGCATCCATCACTTTTAAGTCCTGAGAAAGAACATCAAGATAACTTAAGCTATTAAATCGAACCGCATCAGCTTCTTTTTCTGGGTCTGCAGAATAAACACCATCGACACGGGTTCCTTTCATCAACACATTACAATTCATTTCTGAAGCACGCAAGGCAGCGGCTGTATCAGTCGTAAAAAATGGATTGCCCGTTCCAGCAGCAAATATTACAACCCTACCCCTTTCCATATGTCGCATGGCTCGTCGCCTTATGTAAGGCTCACAAACAGCATCTATTGGTAATGCTGATTGTACACGAGTATCAATTTTTAGCTGTTCCAAAGCATTTTGCATAGCAAGAGCATTCATAACTGTTGCTAACATACCCATGTAATCGCCTGTCGCTCGTTCCATCCCGACTGCAGCTGCAGACATACCTCTAAAAATATTACCGCCACCAATAACTAGACAAACCTGTATATTCTGGGACACCACATCAGCAATTTCACTAGCCACTCGACTCACCATTGCTGTATCTATACCGTAATCTTGATTGCCCATCAGAGATTCCCCTGATATTTTTAGCAATACACGTTTATATTTAAATTCCGCCATAGACTTTATTAAACCATATATTAACTGATGAATTTACTTATTCAATTGAGCGGCTACCTCTGCTGCAAAGTCAGTTTCTTCTTTTTCTATACCATCACCTAAAACAAACAAACTAAATTCTTTCAAAACAATCTCACCTCCGGCTTCATGCGCTGTTTTCTTTATAACATCTGCTACTTTACTCTCGCCATCGATAACAAAAGTTTGCTCCAATAATACAACTTCTTGGTAGAATTTTCGTATCCTACCCTCAACCATTTTCTCAGCAATTTCTTGTGGTTTTCCTGATTGCTTAGCTTGCTCTATAAGCACTTCGCGTTCTCTCTGCACTATAGAAGGGTCAAGATCTTCAACAGAGAGAGATACTGGTTTTGCAGCTGCTACGTGCATGGCTATTTGTTTACCGAGATCATTTAATATGTCTTTTTTCAAGTCTGACTCTAAAGCCACTAGAACCCCAATACGTCCCATACGTTCTGCAGTTGCGTTATGCACGTAGGACACAATAGCACCTTTATTGACTTTGGTGTTTTTCATGCGTCTAAGCATCATATTCTCGCCAATAGTAGCAATGTTATGTGTAATTTCTTCCTTGACTGTCCTTTGGGTATTTGGAAACGGAAGTGCGATAAGTTCATCTATATTTTTAGCATCATTTGCAAGTATAGCCAGACTTGAGGCCAAAAATTTAAAATCATCATTTCGAGATACAAAATCAGTTTCAGCGTTTAATTCAATCATTGCTGCTGATTCACCTTGAACATGAATTGCAACTAATCCTTCAGATGCTACGCGACCTGATTTTTTTTCTGCAGTCGCTAAACCTTTTGTTCTAAGCCAATCAACTGCCGCATCAATGTCTGCATTCGTTTCTTCAAGTGCTTTTTTACAATCCATCATACCAGCTCCCGACGTCTCACGTAGTTGCTTTACTAATGCAGCAGTAACAGCCATTTTTTTGATATCCTTTTTTCTTTTCCTGTTAAAATCATCAAGGCACGGTTAAGCTAAACTTTAGTTTTTAGACTTTAAAGTTAAAAAATTTTACGAAGCGTTACTTTCATTATCTGACACTTGCGAAGTTACTGAATCATCTAAATTTTCTTCCTTTACACCAGCTTCCAACTCTGCAATCTCCTCTGACAGGTTATTTTTCTCTTTTTCCTCATTAATAACTACAGATTTCTTTTTAGTCTTCTTTTCTTGCGATTTTTTTATATCTTTTTTCTGAGTTTTCTCTGAACTATTTGCGGATATATTTTCTTCAAATACCTCAGCTGGTGCTTCTTCTTCTTCACCTATATCATGCCCACTTGCCGCCAATTCTTGCTGTAATCCGTCCAAAATAGCGTCTCTTGCCAACCCGCAATATAGCGAAATAGCGCGCATTGCATCATCGTTACCAGGAATAGGAAAATCTATGCCTAATGGGCTGGCATTGCTGTCAACGACAGCAACAACTGGTATTCCAAGTTTATTGGCTTCAGCAACTGCTATATCTTCTTTATTGGTATCAAGGATGAACAACATATCAGGCAGTCCTCCCATGTCTTTAATGCCACCTAATGTTAATTCGAGCTTATCACGTTCTCGGGTTAATTGAAGCACTTCTTTTTTTGTAAGTTGTTGTATTTCTTCACTTTCTAACTGTTTCTCCAAATCTCGTAAACGTCTTATTGACTGGGTTACAGTTGACCAGTTTGTTAACATACCTCCAAGCCATCTGTGATTTACAAAATACTGACCGCATTCTCTTGCAGTTTCAGCTATTTTTTCGGAGGCTACTCTTTTAGTTCCAACGAACAACACTCTACCACCTTTTGAAGTAGTATCGCGAAGGGCCTTAATCGCTTGATGTAACAATGGAACAGTTTGTTGCAAATCTAATATATGAACGTTATTGCGTTCACCGAATATAAACGGTCCCATTCTAGGATCCCATCTCCGTGTATGATGTCCAAAATGCACACCTGCTTCAAGTAGCTGTCTCATCGTAAATGTAGGGAGAGCCATAACAAACCTCCTGTTCTCCGGTTAAACCTCCATGAAGTGTGAAAGAGTAATACCCTCACCGGATAGCCTTTAGAGTTGGAATTTGCCAAAAGGCGACCTTCATGTGTGTACTAAAAATTGATTTCTTCGTACCCTTATTGAAACAAAAATGCAAATAAAATTAATTGATTGCCCTATGCATTCTCCAAAATATCTTCGATTTTTATTATGCCAGGCACTGATTTTAATTTTTTTCTGCAATTTCCAGATAGTTGAAAGAAATTAGGCAGTATCATCTTTATCTGACTAGCAGTATCTATAATATTTATCACGACTGGTGCTTTGCCTTCTCCATCTTCACTTAGAATCAATTTTATATCTTCTAAGCAATCAGCGTTTTCTACCCAAATACCTAATCCACTGTGGGCAGATGCTATTTTATCTTCCAGTGGCATTATTCTCTGAGCAAGCAATCGAACCAAACCATTTTCAATTTTTGCCTCTAAATAAATAATCAAAATATTACCTGGTTGAAGGCTATCTCGATTGCTAATCAACAAGTCTGAAAAACATGTGACTTCGAATCCTCCGGTCTTGTCTGTAAACTGAAGGAATGCGAACCTGTTTCCTTTTTGAGAAATACGTTCTTGAACCGATGTTAGTTGGCCAACCATTGTTATTCTCTGCCCTGTCCTTTTTCCATTTAACTCATGCAAAGAATTAGAAGGCTTGATATTCATTTTTTTTAGTTGATATTCATATTGGTCAAGTGGATGTGCGCTCAGATATAGGCCAAGAACTTCAAACTCTCTTGCTATTTTTTCTGGATGGCTCCATTCAGGACAATCTATAAATCTTATTGCTGAGTATTCAGGCTCAATATCGGAACCAGCAAATAGCGAAACTTGCTGTGAATTATTTTCTTTTCTAACTAAATTCGATGTGCCTAAAATTGTGTCTATTGAACTCCAAAGCTGGTTTCTATTTGAATGTAAATTGTCAAAAACACCAGCTTGAATTAGACTTTCTAATTGTCTTTTGTTTGACACCTCCTGTGGCAAGTGATGGGCAAATTCTTCAATAGAATTAAATTTACCAAGTGAGTCGCGTGCTTTACACAAAGTTCTCATAGCTTCTTCGCCAACATTTTTTATTGCGCCAAGACCATAACGAACGGCCAAACAGCTAGTGCCGCTCTTTTCGACTGAAAAAGTTGCTTGTGAAAAATTTATGTCTGGCGGCATTATTTCAATTTTTTTCCTCATGCAATCTTGCTTAAATATGGAAAGTTTATCCACATTACCTGAATCCAAAGCCATTAAAGCAGCCATGAACTGAACTGGATAATTTGCTTTTAAATAAGCTGTTTGATAAGCGATCAAAGCATAGGCGGCAGCATGTGATTTATTAAATCCATACCCTGCAAATGCAGAAATTTGGTCAAAAATTTGGGATGCTAATTCATTATCGATATTATTTTTAATTGCACCCTCAACAAATTTTGCGCGTTGTGAATCCATTTCCGATTGTATTTTTTTTCCCATTGCACGTCTTAGAATATCTGCACTTCCAAGAGTATAACCTGCCAAATCACGAGCCGCTTGTTGAACCTGCTCTTGATAAATCATAATTCCGTACGTTTCAGATAATATACTCTCAAGCCTTTCATGCATGTAAATAACGGATTCTCGACCATGTTTCCTATTTATATATGTAGGAATATTATCCATAGGGCCTGGACGATAAAGTGCTACAACAGCGATAATATCTTCGAATCTGTCTGGTTTAAGACCTCGGAGAACATCTCTCATTCCTGATGATTCCAATTGAAAAACGCCTACAGTATCTCCCTCTGCTAGCATTTCATAAGTGGTTTTATCATCAAGAGGTAAATTTTCTAGATTAATTGAGCCTCCGCTTTGTTCAATTAGTTCAACGGCTTTCTCTATTACAGTCAAAGTTTTTAGGCCTAGGAAATCGAACTTCACCAAACCCACTTTTTCAACATATTTCATATTAAATTGAGTTACAGGAATTTCAGAACGGGGATCCCGATAAATTGGCACTAATTCAGGTAGCGATCTATCACCAATAACTAAGCCTGCAGCATGTGTAGATGCATGTCTGTATAAACCCTCGAGCTTCATTGCAGTTTGCAATAGAAATTTAGCTGACTCATCTTCTTCACAAAGTTTTGCTAACTCATCCTGGTTTTCTAATGCTTGAGCAATTGTCGTTGGAGCTGCAGGATTATTTGGAATCATTTTTGCTATTTTATCAACTTGTGAATATGGCATATCAAGCACACGCCCAACATCTCTTATCGCTGCACGCGCCTGTAATTTTCCAAATGTAATAATTTGTGCAACCTTATCTTTACCATATCTTTGCTGTACATATTGGATAACCTCATCTCTTCTATCTTGGCAGAAATCGATATCAAAGTCAGGCATAGATACACGTTCTGGATTTAAAAACCTCTCAAAAAGTAATCCCCATTTTATTGGATCTAAATCGGTGATTCTCAAAGCCCAAGCAACTAAGGAGCCAGCTCCTGAACCTCTTCCAGGTCCAACAGCGATATTATTATCCTTTGCCCAATTTATAAAATCAGAAACAATTAAGAAATATCCTGTAAATCCCATTTTCATGATAATTGATAATTCGTATCTTAATCGTTCAAAATATTTATCTTCGATTAAATCTAAATTTCCAGCGATTTTCAGTGCACCTAAACGCTTTTTCAACCCTTCTTCTGCATCTGAACAAAGTACCTGCCCTGGAGAACGTCCTTCTAGGTTATAAAATTCAGGCAAAATAGGCTGTCTATCCTGTATCATAAAAGAACATCTTTTAGCCACAGTAAGACTGTTTAAAACCGCCTCTGGTATATCATGAAACAAATCAAACATCTCTTTAGCTGTTTTAAATCGATGATGTTCTGTTTGATAATAGCTACTCATGCTAGCCAGTCTCTGATTTGTGGCAATGCATGTAAGTATTTTCTGGGGCACATGCATCTCTTTATTATCAAAATGACAGTCATTGGTCGCAATAAGAGGTAAGTCTAAATTATTAGCAAACTCAATTAACTTTTCTTCGATATCACTCTCTAATTTTAGTTTGTGCCTTTGCAACTCTAAATAAATACGGCCTTCCATTTGCTTAGATAGCAATCGTAATCTATCTTGAGCCAATTTTGGGGAAATAACTGCTAAACAGGGAATAAACCCATCTTTCACTCCTCCTGTGAGTAGGATTAATCCCTCTGAAGAATGTATAAGTTCATTCACATCTATAAGCGGTTTATCTGATCCATCACTCTTTATCCACGCATCTGATAACAACTTACTAAGGTTTTTATAACCACTTTCATTCTGTGCAAGCAATACAACTTCACCTTCACCATACTCGTCTTTGATAAAAACAGAAGAACCAATTATAGGTTGTATGCCTGACTCTGACATTATTTTGGAAAATTCATAAGCACCAAAAAGATTTTGACTATCTGTAATGGCCATAGCTGGTTGATAGTCATCTTGAGCCAACTTGGCTAAATCAGAAATTCGAAGAGTAGATTCGGATAGTGAATAAACTGTATGTACACGCAGATGGACGAATTTATTTTTCATTAACCCATTACTTTTACAATAGTGCCATTTCTCATTTCTAACATTTCGTCCATATTAGCAGCAAGCTTCATATTGTGAGTTACTATTAAAGCAGCGGTATTAGTTGCATAAATAATTTGTTTTAAATATGCAAAAACATCTGCTGCAGTTGCTGGATCTAAATTACCGGTGGGTTCATCTGCAAGCAGTACAGTTGGTGCATTAGATAATGCACGCGCTATAGAAATACGTTGTTGCTCTCCACCAGATAACTGGCCTGGCCTATGCAATTTCCTGTTCTCAAGATTCACCATATTAAGAAGCTGAATAGCTCTTTTCTCGGCAGCGCTTCTTATTAAACCATTTATCATTTGAGGAATCACAATATTTTCTAACGCATTGAATTCAGGCAGCAGACGATGGACCTGAAACACGAAGCCTATATTTTTTCTTCTAAAAATGGTTCGGTGAGATTCTGGTAATTTTGAAACATTATTTCCATTGACCCATACCTCACCATTATTAGGTCTCTCTAACAACCCAGCTATATTCAATAGTGTTGTCTTACCAGAGCCAGATGGACCGACGAGTGCAGTAAGTTTACCTGGCGTTAGTGATAAACTTATAGAGTCAAGAACATTAAGATAGTCCTCACCTTGCTTAAAACGTCGGTTTATTCTGAAAAGTTCTAGCGGAGACTTATTCATAGCGAAGCGCTTCTGCTGGAGCAACAAAAGAGGCCCTCCAAGCTGGATAAATAGATGCCAGGAGACTAAGTATTAACGCCATACCCATAACAACTGCTACCTCTTTTGGTTCTACAACTGCAGGAAGTTTTGACAAGAAATAAATTTCTGCTGAGAACAATTCTGAACCAGTGATATTTTCAATAGCTACTTTAATTCCATCTATATTCCAACAAAATAAAAGTCCAATCAAACCTCCAAAAATTGTGCCAATAATACCTATGGAAGTGCCTGTAAGAAGAAATATTTTAAGCAAGCTCAACCTGCTTAAGCCCATTGTTCTAAGAACAGCAATATCTCCAGTTTTTGAACGAACAAGCATAATCATGGACGATATGATATTAAAAGCAGCGACCAATATTATTAGCGTAAGAATAAGAAACATGACATTTCTTTCGACTTGTAACGCATTTAAAAAATTTTTATTTCTATCCATCCAATCAAAAATAACTAAATGATCTGCTAAATTCTTACTAAGAGCTTCTTTTATAACACCAGCTTTGCTTGGGGTTTTTACATATAATTCCACACCACTTACTTTATTTGGCATAGAAAAGAAATCCTGTGCTGAGGCAAGAGGCATAAAGATGAAACTTGAGTCATATTCATGCATTCCAACATCAAATATCCCACCAATTTTAAAAACCTTTCTAGATGGCAAGGTTCCAAATGCAGTGTTTTTTCCTTTTGGAGAGAGCAGAGTAAGGCTATCGCCTTCAGTTAAATTAAGATTACGAGCCATAGTTTTTCCAATAAGAATGACTTCTTTTTTTTGAAAACGAGTAATAACATCACTACTAAGACTATCCCATAATGGAGTTCTAACAGCTAAATCAGACCATATTACTCCACGGACAATTCCACCGAAAGTATTATTATTTTTAGACACTAAAACTTGTGATTCTATTTGAGGGATTGCTGCTAATATATTTGGATTTTCTGCCACAGCCGCCGTAAGCGTTTCAAAATCAGAGATCTCATTTCCATAAATACTAGAAATTCCAAGGTGACCATTCAGTCCAAGAATACGATTTACCAATTCTGCTCTAAAACCATTCATCACAGACATTACTATTATTAAAGTTGATACACCTAAAGTAATACCTGCAAATGAGAACCAAGCGATGACTGAAATAAATCCCTCAGATCTCCTTGAACGCAGATATCTAAATGCCAGAAGCCTCTCAAGCGGGGAAAACATTATATCTTTGTCCCTCTTAAAAGACTAGTGTTTGGCATAATAAAGTTTCCTTGTCTTGAAATAAACTCAATTGCCATTTCTGTAGAGATTTCTAAAACTCTCCCTGATTTACGATGTTTCAATTCAATGATATTTTGCTTGAGTCCTCTTGGTCCAACAACTAATTGCCAAGGGATACCGATAAGATCCATTACAGCTAATTTTGTTCCAGCACTTTCATCGCTATCATCATATAAACAATCATGTTTATTTAATAATCCTGTTTGGTAGAGGGTCTCACTAATATTATCAACCGTCTTGTTTCCTGGTTTAAGGTTAATTATAGCTATGTCAAAAGGCGAAATTGCTTCTGGCCATATTATACCTTTATCATCGTGGCTGGCCTCAATAATAGCACCCACTAACCTAGAAACTCCTATACCGTATGAGCCCATATGTAATTCTAATGAATTACCATCAGGACCAGAAACAGTGGCTCCCATTGTTTTAGAATACTTTGTCCCAAAATAGAATATATGTCCCACTTCAACACCCCGTTTTTCGACAAGGTCCTCTTTATTTACTGGGCAATCATTTAAATTATGCTTTTCTTCAGTTCTGGCATAAATTTTTGTAAATTTGTTAATAATAGGCTCTAAATCTGCAAAGTAATCCACATCGGTAATTAAATCTGTTTCTAACCAATCTTTATGGAAACACACCCCCGATTCTCCTGTATCGGCTAAAATTATAAATTCATGGCTCATATCTCCACCAATTGGTCCAGTATCTGCTTCCATCGGAATTGCTGTTAACTCCATCCTCGCAAATGTTTTAAGATAAGAAACGAACATTTTATTATAGGCAACTTTTGCATCCTCTGCAGATAAATCAAAGGAGTATGCGTCCTTCATTAAAAATTCACGCCCCCTCATTACTCCGAACCTCGGCCTTACCTCATCCCTAAATTTCCATTGAATATGATATAGATTCAATGGTAACGCACGATAACTTTTAATATGAGAGCGGCAAATATCTGTAACTTGTTCTTCATTTGTTGGGCCATACAACATATCTCTGTGATGTCTGTCCTTAATACGCAGCATTTCCAAACCATATACATCATAACGTCCAGACTCTTTCCAAATTTCGGCTGGTTGTATTGTAGGCATCTTAATTTCTAGTGCACCTGCTTTATCCTGCTCTTCACGAACTATTTGCTCTATTTTGTTAAGTACTTTTAAGCCAAGTGGTAACCACGAATAAATACCCGCACTTGATTGTTGTATCATACCTGCACGAAGCATCAGTCTGTGAGATACAATTTGTGCTTCTTTTGGGTTTTCTTTAAGAACAGGTAAAAAATAATTCGAAAGTTTCATTTTATTCTCTTAAGGTTTCTGCCTATGCAAATATTAAATATACAGCAAATATTTTTAATTCATATCATACAACCTTAAAGATTGGTCAAATTTAAAAATATTTTCTATCTCATTTTCTGTAATAAAATCTACCCTATCTGGAGACCAGATTGGGGAATGGTCTTTATCGATCAGTACAGCCCTAACGCCCTCTGAAAAATCATCTCTACGCATCATTTTACATGCGATTTGAAAATCCATATACAAAGCTTCAGATAAAGAATTTGACGGTGGCAATACAGAAAGCAGGTAATGAATAACATGTATAGAGGTTGGGCAGCGTGTTGATAATGCCTTGTACCAACCTTCTACATATTCACTAACACCCAGAGATTGTTTGATATTTTTCATAATTTGTACCACAGAACCCTGAAATAATTTTCTTATTAAATCTTCTTGTTTTGCAAGAATAGTCTCGGGGGGTGAAATCTCAAATTTAGCAATCACATTTTCTAGTGAAGTGAGTTTACTACCACTGAAACATAATTCTTTCTTCATTTTATTGAACAATCTGAAAGGGACACATCTATCAGCTATTTGCCAACGTATTGCGTCCCCTGCGCCAATGACTTGACCTGTCATTCCAAGCATTAAACCAATAGAAACACCTGGCAAACGTAAAAATAAGCTAGCTCCCACGTCTGGAAATAGACCAATTGCTGTTTCTGGCATGGCACATTTAATTGTCTCACTCACAACTGTTATGGAACCATTACGACACAGTCCCAATCCACCGCCCATTACAACTCCATTAACAAGTGATATGATTGGTTTAGAATATGTTGCTATAATAATATCGAGACTATATTCAGCTCTAAAGTAAGGCTCTGCAGAGAGTCCTTCAGGATCTTTTTTAATAAAAGAAACGGCTTGCCTTACATCTCCTCCAGAACAGAATGCTTTATCACTACTAGAGCATATAATCACATGACCAACAGAGTCATCTTTCTGCCAGAGCTTAAGATGCTCCGCCATAACCTCAACCATTTCAATATTAAGAGCATTAAGAGCATCTGGTCTATCTAATTCTATAATCCCAGCATTACCAATTTTCAAAAATTGAACAAGTTTTAACATCTTGTATCCATTAACCTTATCTAATTTTTGAAAATTCTATATCACATAATCATATGAATGTCTTATATACAAAAGCGTTTTATAATGGTCATTAGCTACAAAAAATAAAATTTAATTGCCTTTTTTGCTTCAATTTAGCGATTTGCAACCTATTTTTAGTAATATATGATTAAATTCAAATTTAATGAGTATTTAAATGATAAAAAGACAATTTCCTTCAACAAGATTAAGAAGACTACGCCGAACAGAGTCTATTCGTTCTGTTATTTCTGAGACTAATCTTTTGATATCAGATCTCATTTGGCCGTTATTTGTAATCGAAGGTAAAAATCAAAAACAACCAATTAAATCAATGCCAGGAGTTGAACGCTACTCAATAGATAAAATCCTTCAAAAATGCGAAATAGCATCACTACATGGCATCTCTATGATAGCTCTGTTCCCAAAATTAGAGGAAGATAAAAAGGATAGATTTGGCAGTGACGCATACAATAGTAATAATTTAATTTGTCGTTGCATCAGGGAAATAAAAAAATATTTCCCTGAATTAATAATTATTTGTGACGTAGCCTTAGATCCATATACTGACCATGGTCATGACGGAATTATTGAAAACGACATAATATTGAATGATAAGACAAATGATAGTTTAGTTAAACAAGCGTTAACTCTCGCGACAGCAGGCTGTGATATTGTTGCCCCGTCAGATATGATGGATGGTAGAATAGGTAAAATACGCACGGCATTCGAAAATAATGGCTTTGTAGATATGATTATTTTATCCTATGCGGCAAAGTATGCTTCTGCATTTTATGGCCCATTTAGAGATGCCGTTGGCGCGGGTTTATTGCTAGGAAGTAAAGGAAAAACTACGTATCAGATGGATCCAAGGAATAGTTTAGAGGCAATTTCTGAAATATCTTTGGATATTAATGAGGGTGCCGATATTATAATGATCAAACCTGCAATGCCTTATCTGGATATTGTTAGTCAAATCAGTAAAAAGTTCCAAATTCCTTGCTTTGCCTATCAAGTATCGGGGGAATATAGTATGCTAGTTGCTGCTAGTAAAAATGGATGGCTATCAGAAGATGATGTTATAAAAGAATCTCTAATAGGAATTAAACGTGCTGGAGCTACAGCTATTTTTACTTATTTTGCGCCTAAGATTGCTAAAAGCTTGAAAGATGGCATATTTTAGCTAAAACCTATCGTAAATTGCCTGTTAATGGTCGCACATCGGATATCACAAGTTGACCTAATACTTTTTTCTTAGATTATTCCAGTAAAAAGGAGTACTAAATGGGTATGGCCAAACCGGATTTTTACGGCATAAATATAGATCGTATCAAACAATCTTCCAAAAAGCTTTCAGGTAATATTCTCTCGACTCCTACTATATTTGCTCATTCATTATCCGACTTATTGGAGAGTTCTCTCTATCTAAAACTAGAGAATTTACAATTTACGTCCTCTTTCAAATCTAGAGGTGCGTTCATAGCGCTCCACGAACTCGATGAAAAAAATAAAAAAATTGGGGTTATTACAATGTCTGCTGGTAACCATGCACAAGCAGTGGCTTTTCGTTCTCAGCAACAAGGAATAAAATCAATTATCGTTATGCCAGAACAAACACCATTTACAAAAATATCTAAAACAAAAGCTTACGGAGCAGAAATTATTTTGACTGGCAGATCTTTAGATGAGTCAAAACTTACAGTCGAGCGACTCATAAATGAAAATGGGTTTCAGCTGGTCCATCCATTTGATGACCCACATATAATTACTGGTCAAGGTACAATTGGACTAGAAATAATGGACGAGGTCCCCAATCTCGACTATCTTGTTATTCCAATCGGTGGGGGTGGTTTGATATCTGGCATCAGCATAGCAGCTAAATCTATTAATCCTGATATAAAAATTATAGGTGTTGAGAGTGAACTCTATCCTTCAATGAGCCGATCACTTGCTGGATTAAACCTTCAATCGGGTGGGGACACTTTAGCAGAGGGAATTGCTGTTAAAACTCCTGGGAAACTAACAAAGCCTATTGTTAAGGAACTAGTTGATAAAATTATTTTGGTGAATGAGCAACAAATTGAATGGGCTATTAGTGCTCTTATAGAGCATCAAAGCATCATTTCAGAGGGTGCAGGTGCTGCCGGCCTAGCGGCGATTTATGCTTCACATGATACCTTCAAAAATAAAAGGGTTGGTACAGTTATCTGCGGTGGAAATATCGATTCTCGCTTGCTAGGAACCATACTCAATAGAGCACTAATTTCAGATGGAAGACTTATCAGGATTCGTATTGGCATTAGCGATGAACCGGGAATGCTGGCAAAAATTGCCCAATCAATTAGCTCAAACCATGGCAACATAATAGAGGTATATCACCAAAGATTATTTTATAACGTCCCTGCTAAGCTTGCCAAAATAGATGTCGTTATTGAAACAAGAGACACAGAACACGCAAATGAAATTTTATCAAGTCTAAAAAACAATGGCTTTGAAGTTCAATTGTTAGATGAGAAATTTTAAATTCTATAGGCCTTTAGGGTTAATTATTATCTATTTAAAAACTTGGGGTTTTAAAAAATATTTTGCAAATCCAAGAAGATTGGCGGATAAACTTAAATATGGATCAAACGAAAATTAAATTTAATAATAAACTTCTTAATCTTCGGATAACTAGGAGTCATGAATGTGCATATCTTCAAAATAGAGAAGAGCAAAGACTAGCAGCAGATATTTCCGAAGTGCCTCAGTTACATGATCAGTTAGCAGAAAGTGGTTTCAGACGAGTTGAAAACTGGGTTTATAAACCTGTATGTACTGATTGTAACTCATGTATACCGATTAGAGTTGATGCAAAAAATTTCGTTTTATCAAAAAATTTGAAAAGGATATTGCGAAAAAACAATCATTTACAAATGTCCTTTGATGACAAAGATGCAGACGAAGAGGCTTTTAATCTTTTCAAAGCCTACCTAAAATCTAGGCATAATGATGGTCAAATGGCAACAATGTCCCAATTTGATTTTCATTCAATGATCCACAATTCTCCCATTGATACATTTTTAATAAAATATAGGGATGAGGATAATGATTTAGTTGCTTGCCTTTTAATCGATAAACAAAGAGATGGTTTGAGTGCTGTTTACAGTTTTTTTGACCCAAGACTAGACCAACAGTCTCTTGGAACTTTTCTAATAATCGATGCAATTCAGTTGACTAAATCATATTCAAAAAAATGGCTGTATTTAGGGTATTTTGTAAAAAATAGTCAAAAGATGGCTTATAAAGGTCGTTTTAAACCTTATGAACTTTATATTGATGGTCATTGGGTAGAAAAAGATTAGAACATTTTTTACTTCAAGTGAATCTTGCCGGTCTTGGAAACCCATTTGGTGGTAACTTACCAGCAGCACCTCTTTTTCCTCTCCAAAACTCGTAATCTGTTAGATGGCGAATTCGTTTGCCATTTGTTTTCCAAGTTAGACCTGTTTTACTATCAAAAAGCGTCAAATCTGCTAAATCACCTTCCTTAAATCGTTGTAGAATCACACCTCTACCCCTATTTATTAGAGGCACTTCAGATACCGGAAATATAAGTAATTTTCTATTTTTTCCTATACTCGCTAACATATCTGTTTCGACTGGCACACAAATTTGAGCTCTCTCATCTGTTTTAAGATTCAAGATTTGTTTCCCACCTTTTGTTTGCGCTATCACGTTTGACGTGTGAATACGCAAACCATATCCTTTATTCGAGACAAGCAATAATTGCTCGACATCTGATTTAAGTACAGAAACAACAGTATGCTCTGTTGGCAAATCAATAAAAAGATTTATGGGTTCACCAAAACCACGACCTTTTGGCAATATGTCGCACCCTATTGTATAAAAACGACCATTATCACTAAATAAAAGCAATTTGCTTGTTGATTCTGCATGTAAAATAAACTTTGGTCCATCTCCCTCCTTAAATTTATAATCTGCTCCTAAATCTAAGTGTCCTTTCATAGCTCTAATCCAACCTTTTTCAGAGCAAATGACTGTGAGAGACTCTTTTTCAACGAGCATATCCATAGGATTGAAATCTATTTCAGGTAGAGCACTTATCTGAGTCATTCGCTTATCACTATTTACGAAATCAGATTTTAATTTATTCAACTCAACTAATATTTTCTCCCATTGAGTTTTCTCATTATTTTGCAGGAAAAATAATTCATCTTGCTCTTGTCTTAAGGTTTCTTGCTCGCTTTTTAGTCCCTCTTCCTCAAGTTTCCGAAGAGAGCGAAGTCGCATGTCAAGGACTGTATTTGCTTGAAAATCGGTTAACGAAAATCGATACATCAAATTATCACGCGGATGCTCATCCTCTCTTATAATTTCAATAACCTCATCTAAATTCAAAAATACGATTAAATAGCCTTCAATAATTTCTAATCGTTTCTGAATTTTATCTAATCTAAACTGAGATTGGCGTAATAGCACATCTTTCCTATGAGAAAGCCATTGTTGTAATGCTTCTTTTAAACTAATAACATTTGGCTTATTATCAGAATCTAACACATTTAGATTTAATGGTATTCTTATCTCTAGGTCGGTGACATGGAACAAGCTTTCCATTACAACCTCAGGTGATAGTCTTCTAGATTTTGGTTCCAATAAAATCCTTATATCTTCCGCCGACTCATCTCTAATATCTTGGAGCATAGGTAATTTTTTTTGTTGTAATGCGTCTGCAAGTTTTTCGATAAGACGAGACTTTTGAATTTGAAAAGGTATTTGTGTTACAATTAAACGCCATAGGCCATTTTTTTCTTTTTCGACCTCATAGCTTGCTCTCAGCCTAAAGCTTCCTTTTCCTGTCTTATAAGCAGACAATATTGAATTCTCTGACTCTACTAAAACGCCCCCAGTCGGAAAATCAGGCCCTTTTACGAAGTTCATTAATGTTTCAATTGATGAACCGGGATGCTTAACAAGATGTTTTGCAGCCTCAACGAGCTCAATTATGTTATGTGGTGGGATACTGGTTGCCATTCCAACTGCAATACCCTGAGCTCCATTTGCGAGTAGATTTGGAAAAGCAGCAGGTAATAAAATAGGTTCTTCCGACTCCCCATCATATGTCTGCCTAAAATCAACCGCATTTTCATCAATACCATTAAGAAGAAGTCTAGAAACTTTAGTGAGACGAGCTTCAGTATATCGCATAGCTGCGGCATTATCACCGTCAATATTACCGAAATTTCCCTGCCCATCAACTAGTGGATATCTCATTGCAAATTCTTGCGCCAATCTCACCATAGCATCGTATATAGCACTGTCGCCATGCGGATGATATTTACCAATAACATCACCAACTACACGAGCTGATTTTTTGAATGATTTTTCGGGGTCAAGTTTAAGCTGTTGCATGGCAAATAATAATCTTCGATGAACAGGTTTTAAACCATCTCTTACATCAGGTAACGAACGAGATGTAATAGTAGATAGAGCATAGGCTAAATAGCGATCTGATAATGCTGAAGTAAATTCAGTGGTTACGAACGTACTAGTTTCATCTGTAATCAATTTTTTAAAGTCTGACATTTTATCTTATTAACTTTATCCCAAGTATAATACAATATGTAGTGTCACAAATTTAAAGACTCTACCATATTTACGAGTCGTTCACGGGGGGTAGGCAATTTTCTATTAATGGTATTAAATATGTATTTTTGCAAAAAATGCCCGGTAATTTTTATTCCAGCTGTAAATTCCCTTTTGGTTTTGGTATGCCCTCCAAGACACATTGGCAAAACCAGCAATCTATTTGCATAGACTCCTGCTGCATCCTTGCTAATTGCGCTTCCGGTCTTTGGGCTAACATATGCGAGTTCATTTGTTGAGCCAGTTACACCACAACATTGGAGCTTCAGTGCAAACCCCAATTCACGTAATAAGCCTAATTCCCACTTAATAAAAAATGACAGCCATTCATTTTCGTTTTCACTAAGTGATAAAATATCCAATAGCGCTTTTGATGCATTCCATAGGTTGTCTTGAGGCTCACGCTCAGGAAGGGTAATTTCTAGTAAACTACAAAGACTTAATAAGGCGGAAAGACGCAGTGGTGTATCTATTAACGGGGCAGAATAATTTTTCGAGAGCTCAACCTTAAATGTGCCTAATTGTCCCTCCAATCTTGCTCGCCACTCCAACCCTACAAAACAACCAGGTTGTAAGGCAGAAAGTCTCTTTCTAGATTGCCCGGCTTGGACTAATCCCGCATGACGCCCATGTGTTTTTGTTAGGATAGAGGCAACACTATGCAGTTCACCATATGGTTTGTTACTTAGAATAATACCCTCATCTTGCCATTCAGGCATCAAATTCAAGTTCCCAATTTAGATATCTCTCAGGGTCATTCATCCAATCTTTACGAAATTTAACATGTGTGAACAAATGGATTCTTCGTTCAAACATGTTTTCCAGCTCAAGTCTTGCAGCCTTTCCAATTCGCCCCATAGTTTGCCCTTTTTTGCCCAATATAATACCACGATGTCCCTCTCTTGCAACGTAAATACTGATGTGAATTTCAGCACTACCATCCTCTTTTTCTAGCCACCTATCTGTTTCAACAGTAAGCTGGTAAGGTAACTCTTGATGCAAATTAATAAATAATTTTTCTCGTAATATCTCAGATGCTAGTTGTCTCTGAGGCATATCCGATAAGTCATCAGGATCAAACAAAAATGGACCTTGCGGCAATTGCTCTGCAAGCCATCTTACGAGGTCTTTAACGCCCTTTCCTTTTTTTGCAGATATCATAAATATTTTTTCAAAGTTAATAATCTTTGCCAACTTTGATGCCTTATCAAGGAGGTTTTCTGGCTTAACAAGATCTATTTTATTCAAGATTAGCGCAATTTTACGATTTGGGAATTCTCGTTGAATATTCTCTATTCTATTGATAATATTTTCTGTTTCCTCATCAGAGGAAGAACGCGTACTATCATGAAGCAACAATATAATATCTGCTTCATCAGTCCCCTGCCAAGCAGCATTTACCATAGCCCTATCTAATCTTCTTTTTGGAGCAAATATACCAGGCGTATCAATAAAAATAATTTGAGAATCAGCGACCATTGCTATTCCTTTTATTCTTGTTCTGGTCGTTTGAACCTTCGGTGTGACAATAGATACTTTGGCCCCTACTATGAAATTCATTAATGTAGATTTTCCAGCATTTGGCGCACCAATAATGGCCACAAAACCTGACCTGGTTTTTTGGTTTGAAAAGAATTGGTTTTCTATGTTCATTTTCTAATTAATATTCTGTTTGGCAAGAAAAGATATTAGTTGTTTTGCAGCATCTTGTTCCGATAGTTTTTTTGATGAGCCAGTGCCAATAGAAGGACCGTAACCCTCAATCATTACCCTAGTTGTAAAACTCGCCAAATGATCTGGACCAGTCTTTTTTATAAGCTCATATACAGGTAAGCCTAGTCCATTTGCTTCTGACCATTCCTGCAATGCAGATTTTGGATTATGTAATGTATCCTCTGGTACTCTGCCATGCCAATCCCAATGTTTTAGTATGAAGTTTTCAGCTGTTTCTAAACCTCCGTCTAGATACAGACCAGCAATCAAAGACTCCACAACATCTGCCAAAATTGAGGGTTGAGAGCTAAGGTCAATTCCTTTTTCAGCAACGATAAATTTATGTAATCCAATTTTTATGGCTATTTCACTTAGATTTGATTGTTTTGCTTGTGCGTGAAAACGTTTTGTAAGATCTCCTTGGTCATCACTTTTAAATTCTACAAAAAGATGTTTTGCTAGTATTAAACCAAGAACTCTATCTCCCAAAAATTCAAGACGCTCATATGATAAATCATTGGAAAAAATACTTCGATGAGATAGGGCCTGATTCAAAAGAGATATATTTTTAAACTTATATCCGAGGATCGTTTGCAGCTTATCAACTCTAGCAACATCCATCAATAAATACCTTTACCAATCCTGTTATATCTTATCGCAAATGGCCATTTCCAAAATTCAAAAAGGCTAGAAGTATTGTTATGACTGAAAAACAAAAATTCAGCCCGGCCAATTAAGTTTTCAATAGGTACAAAACCAACTGCCTGACTCCTGCTATCTCTTGAATTATCTCTATTATCACCCATCATGAATAGATGACCTTCGGGAACTTTGAACTCTGGCGTATTATCAAAAGATAAATCATCTCTTAACTCCTGAATGACGTGTTTATGTCCATTCGGTAATATCTCTTCATAAAGAACTGCCCTTATTTTAGATATACCACTTAATACGTCAACTTCTCCAATTTGCCGTCTCAAAACTTGTTTTCCATTAATATGTAAAATGCCATCAACAACCTGTATTATGTCACCTGGAAGGCCAATAACCCTCTTTATATAATCAATAGAGACATCCGACGGTAACCTAAAAACTACAACATCTCCTGGTTCTGGAAAACTTGAAAAAACTCTTTCTCTAATTGGTACTGCCGCAAACGGAAATGAGTATTTTGTATAACCGTAAGAATATTTTGAGACAAATAGGTAATCGCCGACCAGCAATGTAGGAATCATTGAACCAGATGGAATATTAAAAGGCTCTGCTACCAAAGAGCGAAATGTCAATGCAATTAAACCTGCAAAAAAAATTGTCTTAAGTGTTTCAGCAATTCCAGAATTTTTTCTGCTTGATGCTAAATTTGACACCTTATAATTTTGCTTTCTGTCAGCCATTAAATTTTTCCTAGTTTGAAGAAGATTTTTGATTAATTCTCATTAATTTTTTCAATTATGACATAGGCCATAGCATATGGATATTCGTCTGTTAAGGAAATATGAATATTACCCTTATATCCTTTCCCCAAATACGCGTTGAATTTTTCAAGACAATTTCCTTGAACGGACACCAGAGGCGCTCCACTTCTTGCATCATTCAGAATCTCTAATTCCTGCCAACTAATACTATTCTGTTTAATAAAGCTGAACGCTTTATAAATTGCTTCTTTAGCAGCGAACCGCTTAGCAATATAAGCATTTTTGTCTGAGCGAAAAAAAAGCTCTTTTTGCTCTTTTTTGGTGAGAATTTTTGCTTCAAATCTAATTGGGAATTTTTTTCTGACATGCGTTATGCGCTTAATGCTGCAGATATCTGTACCTATTCCTAAAATCAAGTTATTTCTCTTAACTATGCTGTGTTTCTGGCATGTGATATAATACGACGCATTTCTTGTATTGTAGTTTTAAGACCTAAGAAAATAGCCTCACCAATAATAAAATGACCAATATTCAATTCTTTAATCTGTTTTATTTTTGATATTTGCACGACATTATTAAAATTCAAACCATGCCCCGCATGAACTTCTATTCCATAGTTATTAGCAACATTTGCAGCTTGAACTAAAAAGGTTAACTCCTTATATTTATTATGTTCTTCTGCATCACAATAACGGCCAGTATGAAATTCAACAATATCTGCTCCAATATTCACAGCTGCCTCTATTTCCTGAACTTTTGGATCAATAAATAGAGAAACCTTTATTTTTTTTCTTTTCAATTTCTCGATGAAGGGCGCCAACCTGTTCTCTTGGCCAAACACAGAAAGACCGCCTTCTGTAGTGACCTCTTGTCTATTTTCCGGCACAATACAGACCGCATTGGGTTCTAGAGCACACGCTATTTCAATCATTTGCTGATTGCCTGCTAGTTCCAAATTAACAGGAATAATAGTTTCTTTAATAATATTTTTTACATCCTCATCTCTGATATGACGTCTATCTTCTCTCAAATGAACAGTGATTCCATCCGCTCCTGCAACCTCTGCAATCTTAGCTGCGCGAATTGGATCAGGATGAGTTCCTCCACGAGCATTTCTAAGTGTTGCCACATGATCGATATTCACACCTAATCGAATTTCTTTCATTTTAAGGCTCCAATAATCCTAATTATGAAATGTTCTGAAACTTCTAATAAATAACTTTTAAAATTTCTTAATTATAAACTATTTTTTAAATTTAAAATATTTTTATTCACTTTTGGCTTAAAAAATTTAAATTTTGGAAATATCTCTTTTAGCTTCCAATTTTTTATAAAATCGCTCACGCAAAATTCTAAATAACCAGTACATTAAAAAAAATATTGGAGGACCCAAAATTATTGATATTAAAAGGGATCCAAGCATCCACGGTATCATTATTGAATAAATATCATAAAAAATTGACTCCATCCCAAATGTTTGTCCAAATTGAACAGAGGAGCCATAACCCAACACCCATTTTCCAAGTTCAAGACTACCCCACCACATTATTGGAAAGGTCCAAGGATTTCCAACCAGTGTGCCTATCGCTGCCATAAAAATACTTGCGTTTATCAAATATGCAATAAAACCAGCTATAATAAAATGAAACCCAACAAACGGGGTAAAACTGAGCATCACACCACAAGTGAAACCCATAGCCATAGAATAATTTGACTCAGTCATTCTGTAAAAGCGTTTTTTAAGATACTCAATAGCCCTACTGTAACCTTTTTGCGGACGAAGAAAGTGAGACAATTTATCAATTATCGACATTGGTTTTCTGCGTTTAAACAACATATAACAGTCCCATTATAAACAATTTACTGAATCATTATACGTTCAACAGATTCAACGAACTGGCTAGACCTAACAACGGTTATGATTGAATTTAATTGTGCTAAATTAACCACCTCAACATCTAAAAATAATGTAAAAAAATCTGATGTTCTCTTCGTGATTTGCATATACGAAATATTTCCTGCCTGTTGTGCGATTATTGTAGAGAGCGCTGCTAGAGCTCCTGCTTCATTTAGAAGTATTACTCTAATTCGTCCAGCAAATCGCTTTTTATCGTTACGCTTCCAATCAACTTTAACCCATAATTCAGGTACATCCGTATATTTGGTAAGTGTTAAGCATTCCCTGGAATGTATTGTAAGGCCCTTACCGGTAGTTAAAATACCAATGATTTTATCGCCAGGTACCGGATGACAGCAATTTGCAACATGCAAAGCCATTCCAGGATTCATACCACTAATATTCAAAGTATCAGAGCGTTCTTTAGTTGTTCTACTTTTATTTCTTTTAAGAATCTTAGCGGATTTTTCTGACTTTCCAAGTTCTGGATTCAATCTATTCATTACCTCCGAAACACTAATTTTACCCTCTGCTATTAATGAAAATAGTTCCTCAGTTCTGGAAACTTTAAAGGAATTTAGAGATGCTTTAATGGCCGTCTCCCGAAGGGGGACATTATGAAATCGATATTCTTTCTCCAATAGGGCCCTTCCAACACGGCTAAACTCTGCAAGATGTTCTTCACGTATAAATCGCCTTATTGCAGAGCGTGCTCTACCAGTAGCCACGAACTCTTCCCATTCAGCTTTAGGCTTTGCTTGAGCGTCTGTTTTAATTAAAACCTGATCTCCATTATTAAGTTCAGATGCTAATTGTCTATTTTTACCATTGATTTCTACCCCACAACAATGTCTTCCAACTTTAGAATGAACAGCAAATGCAAAATCTATGGCAGTGGCTCCAGCGGGCAAACCAATTAAATCACCTCTTGGGGTAAAACAAAAAACTTGGTCAGCATACATATCCATTTTTGTATTTTCTAAAAACTCATCTGGTCCACTATTCATTTCGATTAAACTTATTAACTCCTGAACCCAGCCAAATGAAACCTCTGATTCTTCAGAGCGTCCAGTTTTGTAATCCCAATGGGCAGCAACTCCTCGCTCTGCTAAATCGTGCATTTCTGCAGTTCTTATTTGAATTTCTATACGTCTGTTAAGAGGGCCAATAACACCTGTATGAATAGACCGATAACCATTCCTCTTTGGGGTAGAAATATAATCTTTCATTCTGCCCATTACCATGGGATATCTCGTGTGAACAATCCCCAGGGCTTCATAACACTGTGAAATACTTGGAACAATTATTCTAAAAGCCATAATGTCAGCAAGTTGGTCCATTGAAACTTGACGATGCTGCATTTTACGCCAAATGGAATATGCTGTTTTGCGTCTTCCAGATACTTGACATTCTATACCTGACTCCAAAATTGATGATTGTAATTCCTGACAAATTCTTGGGAAAATATTTTCGGATTCGGCCGCCAAAAATTCAAGTCTGTTCTGAATAGACTCTCTCATCTCAGGATATAAAATTTTAAAAGATGTATCTTCTAATTCAGTTTGAAATTGAGTTATGCCTAATCTCTCAGCCAATGGCACAAAAATTTCTAATGTTTCTTTTGCAATACGTTCTTTTTTTTCCAAACTATTTATAGATTCTATGGTTTGCATATTATGCAACCTATCTGCCAACTTTACCAGCAAAACTCTTATGTCCTGACTAATAGCAACCATAAGTTTACGAAAATTTTCAGCTTGTCTCTTGTCTGGCGACTGATTTTCAATTTGGCTTAACTTGGTAACCCCATCCACCAAATTTGCAATTTGATTACCAAACTGATGTGAGATATCCTGCAAAGTTATATCACAATCTTCCACTGTATCATGAAGCAAAGCGGTTATAATCGTATCTGTGTCCAGATGCATTTCAGCAAGTAAATAGCCAACAGCTATAGGATGAGAAAAATATGCTTCACCTGAAGCTCTAAATTGGCCGTTATGAGCTTTTTTACCAGTATCATAGGCAGAATTTAGTCTATTTAAGTCTACAAACGGGTTATACGATCTTATACGGTTAATGAGGCTGTTATAAGCGTCCTCAATAGTCTTATTGGCAACAATAGCAGAAGCTACCATTTCAACACCCCAAAATGAGTGATATATTTTTTCTTATTTTAATCGTCGCTTTTAAGAAGGTTAATGTCAACATCTTGGAAGCCGGTTGAGTCGATATCGTTAGAATGACCGACCTGCATACCTGACTGTTCGCCGTACAAATCAGCTTCATATTGCGAGGAGAGTGACTCCATTTCGTTTCGAGCTTCATCAGAGGCCTCGTCTGCCAACAATTCTTCTTCACGATCATTTAACCGTTGTAGCCCCCTTATAATTGCATCTTGCACTTTAGTTTTATCAATTGTTTCCGCTGCGATTTCTCGCAACGCAACAACGGGATTTTTATCATTATCCCTATCAATTGTTAAAATTTCACCTTTTTGAATTGCACGTGCTCGTTGACCCGCTGTTAGAACTAACTCAAAACGGTTAGGGATCTTTTCAATGCAATCTTCCACAGTTACTCGTGCCATAATTTTTTCCTTTTGCAATCAGAATATGCCAACCATTAGTTATAATAATATCGTTAAATTTGCAAGATAATGTTTAACGCGCCAGGTAATTAGGAGATGCGTTTTTAAATATATTTTAAATTTAATAAATATTAAATTTTTAATATATCTTGTTCTGCTGGCAAACGCTTTATTAGGGATAAAATCGGCTCTTGCATAACTGGATGGATATAATCATTATTAATTTCATTTAATGGAATCAATACAAATGCGCGTTCGTGCATCCTAGGGTGAGGTATAATAAGATTTTCTAAATCAATACATTCAGAATTAAAATCTAATATATCTAAATCTAATACTCTCGCTGAATTTCTTGAAGTTCTAATACGGCCGATTTTAGCCTCTAAATCATTTAAACAATACAAAAGTTCTAGTGGATTCAAATCACAGCTAGCGGAAAATACAGCATTTCTAAACAGTGGTTGATTCGATTTCGGAACAGGGCTCGTTTCATACCATGAAGAACATTGTATAAGTTCAATACCATATCCAGATAACATATTCATTGCGGCATTAAGACCATCTTGCACTGACGAATATCCCCTTGGTATAAGATTAGCGCCAATCCCAATAAATATTTTGTTTTTCACTTTTTCTAACACACTTCAAAACGTTGTTTATACTGAATTGTTTTTTTTAATATTCCTTACTAACTCTTCATATTATATAAATTAGAATTAAAAAAGTTCTTTAAATTTTTCTTGTTAACCTTGTATTTATTCACAAAAACTTTTTTAACCACAGATTTTATTCTATGTTTAAATTCAATAAAACAAAAATACATTAGGCAAATTAATGAAAATGAATTTACAACTTGACCAAATTGCACCACTTTCATGTAATAAATGTCGCAGACTTGCAACATATTTAAATGAAACGAAGGAAAAACAACCTACTTGGTTTAATGCTCCAGTTCCATCATTTGGTTCAATAAATTCAGAAATTCTTATAATTGGTCTCGCACCTGGTTTAAGGGGCGCGAATAGGACTGGTAGGCCATTTACAGGAGATTTTGCTGGTGGGATTTTATATCAAACTTTATGGGTTCATGGTTTTGCTAATGAGCTTTATAATGCTAATGGTAATGATAAACTCGTATTGAATAATATTAGGATAACAAATGCGGTTCGCTGCGTTCCACCTAAAAATAAACCAATAGGTTCTGAAATAAATAATTGCAGGTCATTTCTCTCACTTGAAATTGACAGCATGTCGAGATTAAAGGTTATTCTATGTCTTGGAAGAATTGCCCATGATACGCTTATACGTCATTTTAAACTACCCTCGAAAAGTCATCGTTTTTCCCATTGTAAAGAACATATAATCAAGCCAAACTTATCGCTATTAAATTCTTATCACTGTTCGCGATATAATATAAATACAGGCAGATTAACAAATGAAATGTTCAATAATGTTTTTATCAAGCTTAAACAAATTATAAAGAATTAGTGTTCCTTTAATATTTTTCGTTTTTGACGAGCCCAATCACGCTGCTTATGAGCTTCACGCTTATCATGTTTTTTCCGGCCTTTTGCAAGACCAAGTGATAGCTTAGCTATTCCTAGTTTGTTAAAATACAGAGAAAGAGGTACTAATGTATACCCCTCTCTTCGGATCATGTTTAAATATTTATCTCGCTCTTTTGCCTTTAGTAAAAGTGACCGCATTCGCTTTGGTTCATGATTTTCTCTTGCTGCAGGATAAACAGGTATATTTGCGTTGATTAATACAAGACTTCCTTTTTCTTCGGCAGCATAAGACTCTACTATTGACGCCTTGCCAGAGCGTAAAGATTTAACTTCACTCCCTTGAAGAATAAGGCCAACCTCAAGTGTTTCTTCTATCTGATAATCATATCGAGCACGACGGTTTTCGGCAATACGGCCAGTAGTATTTGACACATCCCTCACCTTATGTAGTATTTTTATACCAAACCAGCTAAAGCTAAGGCTTTATCTATAATTCTTTTTGCCTCATCAGATGCAGAAACCAATGGTAACCTTAATTCAGATTTACATAATCTCAAACGCTCGGCTGCATATTTTACAGGTGCAGGACTAGCTTCACAAAACAGCCCGTCATGCAGTGCCATAAGCTTTTTATTTATCTCCATTCCAGTCTTAATATCTCCAGCACAAAATGAATTATACATATCTGAATATAATTTTGGGGCTATGTTACTCACTACGGAGATCATCCCATGACCTCCAGATGCTAGATAAGAGAAAGCGGTGGCATCATCGCCGGATAACTGACAAAAATCATCTCCAATTAGATTGCTCAACCTAGCAGGCCTAGCAGCATCTCCAGTTGCATCCTTAACCCCAATGATATTTTTATGCTTCGCCAATTCAGCTAGCAATTCATCTTTCACACTTACTACTGACCTTCCTGGAATATCGTAAACGATGAGAGGTATTGAAGATAATTCATCTGCTATAGACAAGAAATGTGCTTTTAAACCTTGCTGGGTTGGTTTATTATAATAAGGTGATACTATTAAAACTGCATTAGCGCCAACATCTTCTGCATGCTTGGCAAGACGAATCGCCTCGGAGGTATTGTTTGATCCAGCACCAGCAATGATAGGAACACGACCTGCAGCCTCTGTAACTGTGATTTCTATCACCTCATCATGTTCTTCATGGGATAAAGTTGGTGATTCTCCGGTAGTTCCTACCGGAACTAACCCGTGCACCCCTTGCTGTATCTGCCAATTAACAAGATCGCGAAGAGCTATCTTATCAATCTGACCGTCTTTAAATGGTGTTATAAGTGCAGTATTCACACCTTTAAAAGGAAGTTCTGGAATAATCCCAGTCATAATCAATCCTTTACATAAATTGATGGCGAACTCAATAATATTTGACGAAAATATTACAAAATGCATGATAAAACAAGGCAACAAACATTTTTAACTTTGTCCAAAGGTTTTATCAATAAGATGATAACAATAAATGATATCATCACTGCATACGAAAAGACTAGAAACTCTATCATAAAGACACCTTTGATTACGTCAGACAGATTAAATCAAAAACTTGGATTTCGTCTTTGGGTTAAATGTGAGATGTTACAGAGGACAGGGTCTTTTAAGTTTAGAGGCGCATGTAACGCAATTCTGTCATTGCCAGATGATGATGCACCAATACTTGCTTACTCTTCTGGTAATCATGCCCAAGCAGTAGCTCTTAATGCCAAGCTCATTGGACGAAAGGCGACTTTAATTATGCCTAAAGATGCTCCTATGATAAAACGTCAGGCCACCGCTTCATTTGGTGCTTCCATTTATCTTTATGATAGAAAAAATGAAAATCGTGAAAAAATTGGAGACGCCTTACAAACAGAAATGAATGCACATTTAATACCACCATTCAATGATGAAAGAGTAATTTCCGGTCAAGGAACTGTTGGTATCGAAATCGCTCAGCAATGCAAAAAGAGAGATTTTTATCCGTCTCAATTAATTGTTTGTTGCGGTGGAGGCGGCTTAATAGCTGGAACTTCAATTTCAATTTCAGAAAGTTTTCCTAATTGTAAGATTTTTGCTGCTGAACCGGAAGGCTTTGATGATATGAAGCGTTCTCTTGCTGCTAATAAAATCTTATCTAACAAACTAGGAAAACACTCAATCTGTGACGCAATTATTACTCCATCACCTGGTAAGGTACCATTCGAAATAGCAAAAAAATATGTTAAGGGTGGATATGTTGTAACCGACCAAGAAGTTTGTGACGCAATGAGAATTGCCTATCGTAATTTTAAACTTGTAACTGAACCTGGCGGAGCAGTTGCTCTAGCATCTGTATTTAAACCAAATTTTAAACCATTGGGACAGGATATTATCGTTATCCTCTCAGGCGGTAATGTGGATGAGACTCTTTTTTCTTCTATTTTAGCCCAAAAATTGGAGAGTTGATTATGCACAAAAAATTAACTTATGAATTATCGCTATTGCAGTTAGTCCGTAAATAAGTAACACTTGGAGTAGGAGTGTTATTCTAGGGGGAATGGAAAGGAGATTAAGCCAGAAGAATTTGTAGGTATTTTATTAGTTCGTTCTATAAATTGCTAAAAGGGAAATTCAGATGGATATAAAAATAAGCGGAAAAAATATTGAAACAGGAGCCGCATTTCAGCGACACGCAGAAGATGCACTTCAGGATGTAGTGAACAAATATTTTGCAAATGCTATAGCGGCTGCTGTAACACTTGAAAAAACATTGGCAGGCTTTACAGTTAAAACAAAAGTAAATTTAACAAGAAGAATTGACCTCGAATCAACAGGCTACGACTCTAAAGATGCCCACATAGCTCTCGACGCTGCTATTTCGCATGCAGAAAAACGTCTTAGAAGACATAAAAGAAGATTAAAGAATCATAGAAACAACTTAACAGACCTTGAAGCAGAGGAACAAACAATAACAGCCTCGTTATCTATTTATGAGTCAGCATCTAATGCTGAAAACTCCCTTAGTTATATTACAAAATCTGGGCCCCATATTCATTCTGCAAATGCACCTTTTGATAATGAAAACGATAATGATGCTCTACCTGTGGTCGCTCAGTTATCTTATGAGATAGAGCTCTTAACTGTTGAACAGGCAGTAATGCAGCTCGAGTTATCCGATGAACCCTGCCTTATGTTCAGAAATGCTAGTCACTTTGGATTGAACCTCGTTTACAGGAGAAGTGACAATACAATTGCATGGGTAGATCCTCGTGGTAATAGAGGTGAAACTTAATGTAAGTCAATGAAACCTTGAGTTACATCTTAGACCTATAGAAAGTCTTCCATTCTTAACATTCTTTACACCATGAAATAGACGATTATCATGGTTCACAAGATTTTTGAATCCTGGACCACTCATCAAAACTAATCTTCCCGGAGTATCATCGATTACATCCATATTTGAACCATCACGACTTTTTGCTACATAAAACTCAGAACTTCCAGAAAGGCAGATGATTAATATCAAGTCACGATAACGATGACCATCACGGTGAACTCCGATACCACTGGAACCGGCTCTATATTTCTGTACTGCTATATCGTTGAATATGAGAGAAGAACTAAAAAATTGCTTTAAATTTTCATCTAAAAATAATCGCTCAAAGTGATTTATACATTTTTTCATCAATCCAATTTTAGGTGCAGGAAAACATACTGAAAAATCCTGAACTACACCTGTTTTAGTCAATGGAATTGCTTCACGGAACGAAAGCTGGTTGCAGTAATCAATCAATCCTGAAATCTCTTTTTTTGTAAAATAGGGGAAGGATATAATTTGCTTTTCCAATTTGGACAAGGTTTTTACAAAATGCGTAATTTTTTGTTGTTTTTGCGGGGTTATATCAAACATTATTTTTCTTGTAAACCACTGGAATTTTACAATTTTTACAAATCAAATTCTTATTTTTTCTAAATCGGGAAATAGAAAAGCATCCGTTAGGGCACTCAATTATCCATCTTGGTGCCGAAAATTTCACATTATGACATCGTTTTGCATCACAGCCTATTTCAAGAGCCTTAACTTTCCAAGTGGCATCATGACCGTGACTGTGTCCAACTAGAGCATGGGCAATTTCATGTAATATAGTATTTTTGACGTCAGAAATTTTAACTTCTTTTGCATAGGACCTAGATATTGAAATAATTTTTTTGCTGTAATTACACAAACCAGCTCGTGATTTTGCGTGATCAAAACAAAACTGCCAGTCATTTAAACCATGTTTTGCAAGTAATTCATAGGCGATATCTGATATGTCTCTTAATTTTTGCTCGCTAATTTGAACTACCATAAGATAGGTCTCTTTATTATGAATATATAAAACTACTAGTGATGTTTCTCTATAATTTTTGTAAAATGCGTATAAACTTAATTCTTATGAATATAACAATTAAGCGATTCGTTTATACCACCATATTCTTACTTAGCTTCTTTATCAGCAAGCCACCTCACCACGACAGCAGCACCAGGAATCCAAATTAATCCAGCCAACAAATAAAATATGAAATCAACAAATAAAGATACACCTACAATGACTTCCGAAAAAATAGTCGCTAATATTATATACCCAGTCAGTACTGGCACAACCAATATAGCAACGAGCAAATGTCTCCATCGTCTCA
>CABYPW010000001.1 GCA_902520885.1 uncultured SAR116 cluster alpha proteobacterium | reverse complement strand
CTAAAAACAAGATTTTTAGTTTAAAAAAGTTTTTTATATTTTCCTGAACATCTTGTATTTTCAAAAGGCTTTAAAGATTTGATTTTTAACAATTGCAATTATCACTTCCAAATTATTTGTTAAATAGGTAGTCTTTTAAAAATTAGTAAATTTATTTTCTTAACAAGTGTAAATAATGAATCTAGCAAAAAAATCTTTTCCTGTTTCGTGGGAAGAATTACACAGAACATCGAAGGCACTTGCATGGCGAGTGCTAGAAATAGGGCCATTCGAAGGTATTGTTGCGGTTACGAGAGGAGGGTTAGTTCCTGCAGCTATCATTGCTCGCGAATTAGAGGTGAGATTGATTGACACAGCTTGCTTGGCGTCCTATCACGGCAAATCTCAAAGTGAAGTGGAAGTTTTAAAAGCTCCACAGAGCGTGAGTGATGGAACAGGTTGGCTTATCGTAGACGATCTGGTGGATACTGGCGAAACTGGAAAAGTACTTCGCCAAATAATGCCAAAAGCTCATTTTGCCACCGTTTATGCAAAACCTTTAGGAAGACCTATTGTAGATACATATGTAACTGAAGTTTCACAAGATACCTGGATATATTTTCCATGGGATTTAGAGCCACAACCTTCACAGCCCATTGTTGGTTTAAACAAATAAGCTCAAAACAGAAAATATGCTTACGCGCCTCTTGTTGGTGGAAATGATTAGTTTTTAATTTTTTCTGATATTGATATAGATAAATTAACGATTTGATTTAAAGGCTTTATCAATCTAAAAATTAATTGACATTATTATGAAAAATTCCTAAAAACGCGTTCTTAAAGCAGAAGCTAGAAAAGGGGAGATTGGATTATGAAACGCACGTATCAACCCAGTGTACTTGTTCGAAAGCGTCGACATGGATTCCGGTCTCGTATGGCAACTGTTGGGGGACGCAGAATTATCCGCGCAAGACGTGCTAAGGGTAGAACGCGTCTTTCAGCGTAAGTTTGGTGTTTCTGCTTGCAGCACTATAAAAGGATAACAAAGCGCGGGGATTTTCTCCGAGCTCAGCAAGGAAATCTAAAATATATTACTTCAAGTGTGGTAATTCAGTTAATACCGAATGATATTCAAGGAAAATTTAGCACTCGGGTGGGATTTACAGCCTCAAAAAAGATTGGAAACGCTGTTAAACGAAACTATGCAAAACGACTAATGCGTGCCCTTGTGTATAGGCAAAGCAATGAGCTTGCCAGCTCTTTTGATTATGTATTTATAGCAAGACAGTCTATTTTAAATAAAAAGTTTTATTTAATTGAGAGTGAAATTATGAGAGCTATAAAACATTTTAACAAGAGTATTTTTGAACAAAAATGACGGCTCTTATTAATTATGCAATTGATTGCATGTCACGGAGACATAGTAAATGAAAATAGTATTAGCATTAATTTCGTATTTTCTATTAGCTCCAATTTTTTTTTACAAATGGTTTATTTCTCCTTTTTTACCTGCGGCATGCCGTTACCAGCCAACGTGCTCAGCTTATGCAATAGATGCAATTAAGTCATATGGACCATTGCAAGGAACCTTATTAGCCGTTAAACGTATAGCATCATGTCATCCATGGGGCGGAATTGGATATCGACCCGTCCCTGAAAACTTAACTCGTGAAAAAAAATTAAAAAAAAGTATGAATAAGAAAGCCTTGAAAAACGAAAAATAGTTTAAGTCCGTTTGATTGGTTTTGACAGGAATAAATAATGAGCCCAGAAAATCGAAATTTAATATTAGCTATGGCCGTCTCAATGGCGATACTTGTCTTATGGCAAAGTTTTTTTGTTGAGCCTCAAATGCAAGCAGAGCAGCAATCTCAAACTCTCTCGAAAGATATAGACTCTGATGGAACTCCGCGTTTAGCCCAAGAAAATAATGGAGCACAACGCCAGATAGAAAAGCCTGAGCGGCCTCTTGAAGATGTCCCTAGGATAACAATTTCTGCACCGTTGTTAGAAGGTTCTATTACAAGCAGAGGGGCCAGAATTGATGATTTGATACTTAAGAATTATCGTATTTCACTTTCTGAGGACTCAGAAAACGTAAAGCTTTTCGAGCCAGTATCATCAGCTAATCCATATTTTTCGGAATTTGGGTGGGTCAGTCAAGCCGATGGTCAACCTATGCCTTCTGGGAAAACAATATGGAAGGTGTTGAGTTCTGATCTAACACCACAAACACCCGTTCAGTTGAGCTGGGATAATAGGAACGGTCTTATTTTTTTACGCACCATCTCTATAAATGATGATTACCTTATTAAAATTAAAGATACAATTAGATCAAGTCTAAATAAATCTATCTTGTTAAATCCCTACGGATTAGTAAGGCGTACCGGCACTCCTTCAACGCAAGGAATGTGGATCTTACATGAAGGTCTATTAGGTGTATTTGATACAACTCTTAAAGAGTGGACTTATTCTGATTTACAAGATGATAATAAAGAAGGATTCAATCATAACTCTGAAGAACCAGGTGGTTGGGCAGGCATTACAGACAAATATTGGCTTGCAGCCATAATGCCTGAGCAATCTGAAAAAGTTAATTTTAGTATGCGTGCGTTATCTGGAGGTGAGGATAGATATCAAGCAGATTTTTTGGGGAGTGCTGTAACTGTTCCACCAGGAGGTGAGGTACAATGGTCTGGATATTTATTTGCAGGAGCAAAAAACGTTGACTTGCTTGATAAATATGAAGAGGAACTTGGTGTTACTCATTTTGATTTAGCTATTGATTTTGGGTGGTTCTATTTTCTGACGAAACCATTTTTCTATGCCATAACCTATTTGAATAGTTTACTAGGAAATTTTGGTTTAGCTATTATTGCATTTACAATTATTGTCAGGTTAGTGCTGTTTCCACTTGCGAACAAATCGTACCGGTCTATGGGGAAGATGCGGGAATTAGCTCCAAAAATTCAAGTGCTTCGTGAGAATGCAGGCGATGACAGAGCTAAAATGAATCAAGAGATGATGGCATTATATAAAAAAGAAAAAGTGAATCCTGCTGCGGGTTGCCTTCCAATTTTATTACAGATACCTGTTTTTTTTGCACTTTATAAAGTACTTTACGTTTCCATAGAAATGAGACATGCACCATTCTATGGTTGGATTTTTGATTTATCGGCTATTGATCCGACATCAATATTTAATTTATTTGGATTATTACCTTACTCTGTTGATTTTCTTCCGGCTTTTTTGTCAATTGGGCTTTGGCCTGTTTTGATGGGAATTACAATGCATCTACAAATGCGATTGAACCCACCCCCTCCAGACCCTATTCAGGCAAAGATATTCCAATATATGCCGATATTTTTTACTTTTCTGTTAGCAACGTTTCCAGCTGGTTTAGTGATTTATTGGACTTGGAATAACCTACTGTCAATTGTGCAACAGTGGTGGATCATGCGTAGTATGGGTGAAAAGAAAGCTTAAACTATCGGAGGAGACGGTGGAACAGGATGATTTAGAGGCAGGCAGACTGCTTTTTGCAAGGCCGTGTCAATTTGTTGCTGCAGCGAACAATTTGCGGGCATTACCTGAAATGACACGACCTGAGATTGCGTTTGCAGGACGATCAAACGTTGGTAAATCATCACTGGTGAATGCGCTAACGGGCCGTAGAATGCTCGCAAGAACTAGTCAGACACCCGGTAGGACAAGACAACTCATTTTTTTTAACCTCGCTGATAGAATAGACCTAGTTGATCTTCCAGGATATGGGTACGCATCTGCTCCGAAAGCTGATATTAAAGCATGGACAAAACTTACGCGTCAGTTTCTCTCTGGCAGGCAATCTTTGCAACGTGTTTTTCTTCTCATTGATTCACGGCGTGGAATAGGTACAGCAGATGAGGATGTCATGGCTATTTTAAATAAGACGGCAGTTAGTTTTGCAGTTGTAATAACTAAGGCAGATAAACTCAAAGTGCCAGAGATGAATAAGTTACTTAAGAATACAGAGCAAAAAACTGCTAAACAGGTTGCTGCTTTCCCAAAAATTTGGGTAACTTCTTCTGAAAAAGATATTGGCATAACAGAGCTTAGAGCGCATATTGCGAAGCTCGCTTTAACTCATTAAAAAAAACATGCTACTGTTTAAATAAATACCGAAAAACAATGCTAGATTAGAAAAACAAATTAGGGCACATAGTTTAAGAAGTCAGAAATCAAATAAAACGGAAAATGAATTAATGCAGTCGAATAGCTCTAAATCGGATATGTGGCCTGATAAGGTAGCAACTCTAATTGAGTCACTACCATATATGAAGCAATATTCCGGTCTTTCTGTGGTTATAAAATTTGGGGGGCACGCAATGGGCGAACAGGCTTCTATTGAGGCCTTTGCAAGCGATATTGTATTACTTCAACAAGTGGGTGCTAAGCCTGTTGTGGTACATGGGGGTGGACCACAAATAGGCTCAATGCTTGCAAGATTGGAAATGGAGTCTAATTTTATTGACGGTCTGCGTGTGACAGATCAGCAAACTATCTCGATTGTTGAAATGGTGTTAGCTGGTGCAATAAATAAATCTCTTGTTGCATCTATTTCCGCAGCTGGCGGTATGTCAGTAGGCATTTCAGGTAAAGATGGGAACCTAATTATTGCTAAAAAACTTAACCATAGAACTAAAGATACAGATAGCGCTATCGAAAATCTCGTAGACCTTGGATATGTAGGTATACCTGATAAAGTAGATAAACAAGTACTAGATGCACTGTTGGGGGTAAATATGATCCCTGTCGTTGCACCGCTCGGTCTTGGAGCAGATGGCAAGACATATAATATTAATGCAGATACTGTCGCCGGGTCTATTGCGAGTGCGTTAAATGCTTCAAGGCTTTTAATGCTGACAGATGTAGACGGTGTTCTGGATGACAATGGTAAACTAATTCCTCGGTTATCTATTGCACAGGCAAGAAAGCTAATTCTGAATGGAGTGATAAAAGGAGGCATGATTCCAAAAGTTGAAACATGTATTCAAGCTGTACAGTCTGGAGCAGGCGCTGCTGTTATTCTAGATGGAAGAAAAAAACACGCAGTTTTGGTAGAATTATTCACTGAACACGGAATTGGTACATTGATTCATGCAGAAGAGTAAGTGTAGTTAAAATTATATTGAATATCTGATTAGCTCTAATTTAACCAAGTTAATAATGGAAAATGTCATGACTGAAATCACTGACTTGATGTTAAAAGAAAAAGACCCTGGGAAACTTGATGTCTCTAAAATTTCTGCATGGGTTTTTGATTTAGATAATACAATTTATCCAGCACATCAGAGTTTGTTCCCAAGAGTAGCTAGTCGCATGATTGAATGGATTGAGAAGAACTTTAATCTAGACAGAAAAAAAGCTGAAGAACTAAAGAATCGTCTTTTCCTAGAATACGGCACAACTATTAACGGGCTCTCTTCTGAATATGCAGTTGATCCAGAAGATTTTCTATCTTACGTCCATGATATTGACTTGTCTGATCTTTCTTATGATGAAGAGCTTGATTTAGGAATACGTGCTTTGCCAGGTAAAAAATATATTTATACTAATGGAACTGTATTGCACGCGAGGCGGATACTACAGGCTTTTGGAATTGAACATCATTTTGAACTGATTTTTGATATATTCGCATCAAACCATTTACCAAAACCAGCTATGCGGCCATATCAAGATTTCTTGATAAAAAGCAAAGTAGATCCAAAGAAGGCAGTAATGATAGAGGATATGGCTCGTAACCTTCAACCAGCAGCTGAACTTGGCATGAAAACAGTGTGGTTGATGGCTGACCATAGCTGGGCAAAAAAAGGTGCAACGGAACCTTATGTTCACTTCATAGCTAAGGACCTTAAGCAATTTTTATCAGGTGTAAAACAAGGGCTTACCTACTAGTCTAAGTTACCAATGAAGATTTGACGGAGAACTTATATGACATACTCTACACTAACTAATATTATTAATGACGCTTTTGATGTAAGGGATTCAATTACACAGGACACGATTGGCGAGGTAAGAGATGCGGTAGAGGAGGCTCTAAGATTACTTGATAAAGGAGAAGTGAGGGTTGCGGAGACAACAGGTAACCATGAATGGAAGGTAAACCAATGGTTAAAAAAAGCCGTATTATTATCTTTTCGGTTAAATCCGATGCAAGTTATTAGCAGTGGTGCTGACCATAATGAGCAGGGGGTTTCAGCTTGGTGGGACAAAGTTCCCTCTAAATTTGCAGGTTGGGATGCTGAAACATTTTCTAAGGCTGGATTTAGAGCAGTGCCTGGATGTTATGCTAGGCATTCAGCCTACATCGCACCCTCTGTGATATTGATGCCAAGCTTTGTAAATCTTGGAGCATACGTTGACAGTGGCGTGATGGTTGACACATGGGCTACAGTCGGTTCTTGCGCTCAAATTGGGAAAAATGTGCATTTATCCGGAGGGGCAGGTATCGGAGGTGTATTAGAGCCTTTACAAGCAGGCCCCGTAATAATTGAAGATGATTGTTTTATTGGCGCACGCTCTGAAATTGTTGAGGGCGTGGTGATAGAACAAGGCTCTGTGATTTCTATGGGTGTTTTTATTGGTCAATCTACAAAAATAATTGATAGGGCAACAGGTGAGATCTTTATTGGCCGAGTGCCCTCTTATTCGGTAGTTGTACCTGGGAGCCTGCCTGGTCCAAATTTACCAGATGGAAGTCCTGGGCCTTCGTTATCATGCGCTGTTATAATTAAACGGGTCGACGAGAAAACCAGGTCTAAAACATCACTTAACGATTTGCTTAGGGATTAAGAATTAAATGAGTGAATTTTCTTATGCAGTACAGTTAGCTCAAAAACTCATACGATGTCCTTCTGTTACTCCTAAACAGGCGGGGGCCCTGGATTTATTAGAAAAAGAGCTAAAGCAGATGGATTTTCAATGCACAAGACTTTCATTTGGTGAGGGAATAGAGAAAATTGAAAACTTGTATGCGGAATTTGGAAATGGGCCATCTCATTTTGCATTCGCTGGGCATGTTGATGTTGTACCAATCGGAAGTGTCGCAGATTGGAAGTTTTCTCCTTTTGATGCAGAAATTAAGAATGGAACACTTTACGGTCGTGGCGCATCAGATATGAAAACTGGTATTGCTGCATTTGTTTCAGCCATAAAAAAGTGGCAGCAAACTTCAAGTTCAAATACAAAAATTAGCCTAATTATCACAGGTGATGAAGAAGCAGACGCTATTAATGGGACCGCTAAAATTGTAGAATGGATGAAGAAAAAAAATATTCTTCCAGATATGTGTATTGTTGCTGAACCAACTAGCCAACTGGAAATAGGTGATAATATTAGAAATGGTAGGCGAGGTTCCTTATCCGGCAGTTTGATTGTTAAAGGTAAACAGGGGCATGTTGCTTATCCCCATTTAGCTCAAAATCCAACATCAGCCTTAATAAAAATGTTATCGGTTGTTTCCAGTAAAGAGTTAGATACAGGAAACACCTATTTTGGACCTACAACTGCAGAGGTTACAGGCTTATCTACTTCATCAAATGTTACGAATGTAATTCCATTAAGCGCAACATCAATGTTCAATATCAGGTTTAATACGGAACATTCGAAGGAAACTCTTATAGCTCAGATGGAACAGCATTTCATTAAAGTAGCAAGTGAATATAAAGTTCAATTTGAGATAGAGTGGAAATCAAATGCAGACCCCTTTGTTACCGAAGAAGGTGAGCTAACAGAACTTTTGAGTCAGTCAATAAAAAAGCTAACTAGACGAGTGCCGGAACTTTCTACGATTGGAGGCACTTCTGATGCACGATTTATAACCAAACTTTGTCCTGTTGCAGAATTTGGTTTGGTTGGAAAAACAATGCATCAAATTGACGAAAATGTATCTATAAAAGATATTGATGTCTTAACCAACATATATGAAGATATATTACATAGGTTTGATGCACATAATGAATATTAGTCCTTTTACAGTTGTTAAGTATCTTCAAGCAACTTTAAAAATGATGCTTGGCAAACAATCTCCAGAAGCTTCTTTTGATATATCAGAAAATGGATTATGGCAGGCTATATTTGTGAGCTGGATAATTTCTGGACTTGTATCGATTATTCCTATGCAGACAATTGGTTGGAATTTTTATCCTTTATTCCTATCGACGGCACTAGTATCCTTGCTTTTATTTGTAATTCTGGTTTATTACTTTTTGTTACGTATAAGTAAGAGCAATTTGTACCTAAAGTTCATGGTCCCTTATTTGTGGCTAAGCACAATGCAAATGATATTTTTTGCAGTTATAACACTTTTTTCAGTTGTTACAGGTGTAAGCGCATTCAGTATATTTTCAATCCCCGCTTTAATATGGGTTTTATATTGGTTAATTAGAATTGCTCGGCAACAATTAAATGTAAGCCGCTTTGTTGCATTTGGGTTTCTTGCAGGTAAATTTCTTATAGAGACTATTTTAGGAATAACAGCTGGAATAAGTTTTTCAATAGGTTAATTTTCCTTAATAAAAGAACTCTCTGGATAAATAACCTCTTTTAAATATAAGCCGTGAGGAGGCGCGCTGGGGCCTGCCGCCTGCCTATTTTTTGCCTGGAGTATATCTTTTAGTTTCTCTGGCATCCATTTCCTCTTTCCAATCTCAACAAGAGTTCCGGTGATATTTCGAATTTGATTATGAAGGAAGGACTTAGCAATCGCTATAACGTGTATTTCATCGTCAACCTTATTAATTTTAAGAGTTTTCATTGTTCTAATAGGTGAGAGTGCTTGACATTGAGATGCTCTGAAACTAGTAAAATCATGTTTGCCAACAAGGTATTGTGCCGCAATATTCATTGCTTCATAATCTAACTCATTTTTTAAGTGCCAAACGCGAAATGCGTTAAGACTAGGAGGGGCTCTTCTAATTAAGATCCTGTAAAGATAATGTCTTTCGATAGCATCAAAACGTGCGCTGAATTCACCGCCTACTTTAGTTGCAGATAATACAGAAATAGGTAGCCCTTTAAGATAGCTGTTCAGTCCCATCATAACAGAGTGAGTTGAATAATTTAATGGAACATCTAAATGGGCAGCCTGTCCCACTGCGTGTACACCAGAGTCGGTTCTTCCAGCCCCTTGAATATGAGTTGGTTCTCCAATAAGTTTTTGAGCAGCAACCTCTAGTTCTTTCTGGATAGAAATACCATTTTCTTGAGTTTGCCAGCCAACAAAAGGGGTTCCATCATATTCAATTCTTAATAGCATACGGTTCATTTTAACTGTTACCATATTCCCAAATAATTTCTCCACTCTCAATCGTATACCCATTTAAAAAATCGGCGCCATTCATTGGCTTTTTACCAGCAGGATGTAATTCATCAAGAAATAGAGTTTTTTTATCTGACATAGCAATTCCAAATTTCTTTCGCCCATCTATTATAACGGCAGTTCCGATAGGAAGCTCTGACCCACTTTCTTTAATGTTTGCTTTGAGAATTTTTACCCTATTTCCATTTCTTAGCCGTAACCAACATCCAGGAATTGGACTGAAAGCTCTAATTTTATTATTTATTAGATGTGCAGGTTGTGTAAGGTCTAGCTCAGCTTCTGATTTAGAAATCTTATTTGCATAGCGAACTCCAGATTCATGCTGGATAATCGGATTTACATTATTTTTTTCGATTAGTTGGATTGTGTGAATTAAGCTTTCCGCAGTCAAGATTGCCAGCCTGTCATGTAATGTTTGAAAAGTATCAAAGTGGTTTATCTTTGTTGAAATTTGATGCAACATAGGGCCTGTATCAAGACCAGTCTGCATTTGCATTGTAGTTACTCCAGATTGTTTATCTCCAGCTTCAATGGCACGTTGAATTGGTGCTGCACCTCTCCATCGTGGTAGTAGTGAAGCGTGCCCGTTAATACATCCAAAACGAGGAATATCCAAAACGGCTTTTGATAGAATTAGTCCATAAGCGACTACGATTATTAAATCAGGTTTAGCTTGATTGAGCCTGCTTATCTCATTCTCTAATTTAAGTGACGGGGGCACATAACATGTAATGTTATTGATTTTAGCATATTCAGCAACTGCTGTTGGTCTTACCTGCATTCCACGACCTGATGGCCGTGGTGGCTGAGTATAAACAGAGAGTACTTCATGATGTCGATGAAGGGCGTCAAGGCTTTTGACTGCAAATATAGGACTTCCCATAAATATTATACGCATGAGGTTCACCAAATAAAATTAAAAAACTAAGTCTGGCGTGCCTCCTTTAGCACTTTTCGCCAAATTATATCTCGTTTTAATTTTGATATATGATCAATAAACAATATGCCATTAAGATGGTCAATTTCATGTTGTATACAAGCAGCAAGTAAACCCTCAGCCTTAATTTGCTGTTCTTTACCTTTTATATCAGTGAAACGTAATTTAATCCAATCTGGTCTTGAAACGTCTGCTGTATGGCCTGGAATAGACAAACAGCCTTCTTCAAGAGTTGAATTATCTTCTGATAATTCAATAACCTCTGGGTTTATCATTTGCCATAGTTCGCTTTTTTCATCATCCCGGCTGCAATCCATAACAATCAGTCGTTTCAACTCACCAATTTGAGGCCCTGCAAGTCCAATTCCAGGCGCGTCATACATTGTTTCCGCCATATCATCTAGCAGTTGAAGAGTTTTATCTGTGATGTTTTCAACAGGCAACGCACTTTTGCGGAGCACAGGGTCTGGAACAAACTGAATTGGTTTAATAGCCATTATATTTTCTAATTTTAGTTAGCTCGTAATCATGCTTGTGTTAAAGTTTTTTGAATTTTATACATAAATTGTTTTTATTATTTCACGGAGTTGTTAAAATTTAATAGCTACTGGCAGAATAAAGGTCAAGCAAGCTGAAATTACGGGCAAAATAAAAAGAAAAAATTATGCTTCCTTCAAACCTATATTTTAGTATTTTATTTATTTTAGCAATCTGCCTTATCATTGCATTATTATTTATGATCAGCAGGAAAAAATCATCTAATATACAATCTCATTCAATGGCAGAATTGAAAGGTCAATTGTCACAGATGGTGCAGGCCTCAAGTCAGCAACAACAAAATATTACAAGTCAACTTTCTGAGCAATCAGCTAGAATGGAACAAACGCTCTCAAATTTTCGACAGCAACTGGGTCATTCACTTCAGCAACAAACACAATCCACTCATGATAATCTCACCAAATTATCTGAAAGATTAGCTGTAATTGATAGGGCGAATAGCCAAATTACTGAATTAACAGGACAAGTTACACAACTTCATAATATTTTAGCGAATAAAACTGAGCGTGGAGCTTTTGGTGAAGTGCAGCTAGAAAATTTAGTTAGAACAGTATTACCACCAAATTCCTATGCTTTTCAAGTTACGCTTCCAAATCAAAAAAGGGCGGATTGTATTTTAAAGCTGCCAAACCCACCAGGTGATATTGTTATAGATTCTAAATTTCCTCTTGATGCATGGTATAATTTGCAGAATTCAGAAACAAGGGAACAACAAATAGCTGCAAGGAGACAGCTCGCTATTTCTGTTAGGGGTCATGTAAAAGATATTCAAGATAAATATATTATTGCAGGCAGTACGGCGGAATCAGCCTGTTTATTTTTGCCTTCAGAGGCAGTATACGCAGAATTACATGCCAATTTGCCAGATGTTATCGATGCCTCTTATAAAGCTAGGGTGTGGATAGTGTCACCTACAACAATGATGGCAACGCTCAATACAGTTAGGGCGGTTTTGCGTGATGCAAGGTTAAGAGAGCAAACGGCAATAATTCAGTCTGAAATGCTTAAATTAATTGAGGATGTATCAAGATTGGATGCAAGAGTAGAAAATTTAAACAGGCATTTTTCACAAGTACAAAAAGACATATCAGAAATTCAAACCTCCACTTCACGTATTTCAAAAAGAAGCTATAGGATTACAGAATTAGAAGTACCCGAAGACAACAATATTTCTGTTGTAAACTCAGAAATTCAAACCGTGGTTAGATCGTCAAAGGAAACAGATGATGAAGTCTAATATCTCAAGCTTGTTAATTAACCAACAGGTGTTCTAGCTTTCATTGCTAGTGCAAGAGTACCATCATCTAGGTAATTTAGCTCACCACCTACTGGCACGCCATGGGCAAGTCTTGAAATAATAATAGAAAATTCCTGAAGTCTCTCAGCAATATAGTGGGCGGTTGTTTGGCCCTCCACAGTTGCAGAAGTTGCAAGAATTATTTCATTACTAGTATGTGTATCACACATCAAACTTACGTATTTAACCAATTTGTCAATTCCTAGCTCACTTGGACCTCGTCCATCCATAATATTCAAATTGCCTCCCAAAACAAAATATTTTCCTTGAAAAACACCTGACCTTTCCATTGCCCATAAATCAGATATATCCTCTACAACGCATAAACGGTTTTCGTGTCTTCGTGGGTCGTCACAAATTGAACATTTATCGGATTCAGTTAGATTGTTGCACTGTACGCAGGGCTTATAATAGTGAGCGACGTCATATAGGGCCCTCGAAAGTGGGAGCATGTCCTTTTCTTTATTTTTAATAAGAAAGAGGGCAGCTCTCTGGGCAGAGCGAGGCCCGAGTCCTGGCAACTTACTAAGCCTTTTAATAAGATTCTTTAGGTTATCTTCCACCATATTAAAATGGGAATTTCATACCAGGTGGTAAGGGGAGCCCCCCAGTCAGCTTACTCATTTCTGAGGTTAAAACCTTGTCTGCTTCATCCTTAGCGTTATTTAATGCTAGCTGTATTAAATCCTCTAACGTTTCTATATCTTTTGGATTTACAACATCTTCGGTGATGGAGACTGAAATAACTCTTCCTTTTCCTGTAATTGTTACTGAAACTGCACCTCCGCCAGAAGTGGCTGAGAAATGACGGTTTGCTATTTCATTCTGCATTTTTTCTATCTGAGATTGCATTTCTTGCACTTTTTTCATCATTCCACCCAGATTGCGCATTTTACATTTCCTCCTGTCTGTTTCTAGGTTTTTGTAAACCAGACTGTTCCAAATTAGCAATAAAACTTGACGTTTCTATAGATGATGATGAAGAAAGACTTTCTGATTGCGTGGGTTCAACAACATCTATAACCCTTGCTCCTGGAAATGCTTTTGACACCTCTTGTGCAACAGGATGTTTAGATGCTAAATACAACTGTTTTTTCTTTACTTGTTTATCTTCCTCTTGAAGGGTGGGGCTGGCAGGTTTATCACTGATAGAAATCTGCCAATTTTGATCCGTATTAGCGTTTAAAAATTGCATAATTTTACCAGGTAGGTCTTCCGATGCTCCCTCTTCTAATTGAATTTCTAGGCTTGTATTATTGAAATTAACCAATTCAACGTAATTACGGATATCAGCGGCAAGAATAAGAGCCCCTTTTTTTTCACAATATTCTGCAATATCGCGCAGATTTCCTAATGGTGGAGTGTTTTCTTTATTCAGAGGTTTAACAAAATGGTCGTTTTCGGCGCCTGTTTTTCCAGATAGGCTTTGTTCGCTAACAATCTTTTTAATATTGTATTCCTCTTGAGTTGACGCATTAGAATTATTTGATTGGTTAACTGTTTTTTCATCATCCTTCAAAGAAGAAAGAAGTCCGCCATTTTTGTCTGGTTCTCCCACTGTTTTTGTGGACGCTTTGGGGAGTTTTTCTAAAATTTCAGAGGGGGTAGGCATTGGAGATGTGTGAGCCAGTCTGATAATCAACATTTCTGCTGATGCTTCTGGTCTAGGAGCAAATTTAATTTCCTGATAACCCTTAAGTAATATTTGCCAACATCTTGCCAGTTGTGGGATGCCTAATTTTGCAAGAAGTGAAAGTTTGTCACGTGCGGAGTCACTGATATCCGGTAAATCAGAGTTGCTTGCAATAAGTGAAGCCTGGTGAGTAAAATCCATCAAGTCAGATATAATTTGTTCCGGTTCAGCGCCGTTATCAATAGCCTTTTTTAAGGATGATAGTGCTATTTGAATATCTCCTTCAAGGCAATTTTGCAGTAAATCCAACAAAGCATTTGAATTGGCGTGGCCAAGCATATTTTCAATTACAGATGAAGTGATTTGGTTTGCTCCAAGCGCACTGGCCTGGTCGAGTAGGGATAAACAGTCACGCACAGACCCTTCAGCAGCATATGCTATAAGGCGGATGGCTTCTGGCTCTGTTTTTATATTTTCAGCAGTAGCGATATTTGATAGGTGTGTAATTAGTAAATCCATAGGTACGCGCCTTAGGTCAAATCTCTGACAACGTGATAAAATTGTTATAGGGACCCTACGAATTTCAGTAGTGGCAAAGATAAACTTAACTGTATCTGGCGGTTCTTCTAATGTTTTCAACAAGGCGTTAAATGCATTTTTTGACAGCATATGCACTTCGTCTATTATATAGATTTTGTATCTCGCAGAGACAGGACGGTAGACACTACTGTCAATGATTTCACGAATATCGTCTACCCCGGTATTTGATGCAGCATCCATTTCTAGGACGTCTATATGGTTGCCCATTTGAATCGCTTTGCATTGTTCGCATTGATTACAAGGGTTTATGTTTGGCTTTCCAGTGCTGTCAGGTCCGATACAATTAAGACCTTTTGCTAATATTCTTGCCGTAGTTGTTTTACCAACTCCACGAACCCCAGTTAAAATAAAGGCGTGTGCTAGCCTATTTAATTCTATAGCGTTAGTAAGTGTTTGAACTAACGCTTCTTGACCTATTAACGAATCGAAATTATCTGGGCGATATTTTCTTGCTAAAACCCTGTATGTGGAAGAGTTTCTTTGTTCCATGAATGTTTACTCTTAACAATGCTAACTCTATGATTTATTGAAAATAATCTTTCTTACTTAAATACTATCCTCTCGGAAATCTTCAATTATTTAATGTTGAATCCAACTTAGTAAAGAGTATTTCAACGTATGTAGCTATAGGTAAAGCGAAAGGTTGAACAACCCAATTACAAACTACGCTGGCTGCTTCCTTTCGGACCTGACCTGTTGTGCAGAGCAAACCGTCCATTCAACCTTTCATAGCAGAATATGGAACATAGCATTACAACAAACAAGCTTTTTTAGAGTTAGAGGATAATTATTTCTTATTTGATAGTTTGCCGGTATGGGCTTGAAGGATAACAGCCAAGAACACGAACTGCATCAGGTAGGCAGTAAAATTTTAACTCCTCTAAGGCAAGTTGCATATTCTCTTGCTCTATATGTCCTTCACAATCCACATAAAACTGAACAGCTTGCATTTGATTACCATACATATAGGATTCAATTTTTGTTAAATTTATTCCGTTAGTTGCAAATCCCCCTAGTGCTTTATAGAGCGCCGCTGGCACGGATCGAAGAGAAAAAACAAATGTACAATGTGTGTTATCAAACGTGGTATCAGGAATCTTTATATGTTTTTGCATAATTAGAAACCTAGTTGTATTAAGAGCCATATCTGTAATTTCGTCCATTAATATCTCTAAGCCATAAATATCGGCTGCTAATTTAGAAGCTATCGCAGCTTTAGATGGTTCATCCCAACTTGAAACATCACGCGCTGCACCCGCTGTGTCTGAATGAATAACGGGCTCTATGCCAAGTCTTTCAAGCGTTTTTCTGCATTGTGCAAGACCCTGTTCGTGGCTATGCACTTCTTTAATATTAGATATTTTAGTCCCTTTGATACCAAGTAAATGGTGTTTTACAGGTTGGAAATGTTCTGCAATGATATGTAATCCAGATTCGGGTAGCATATGGTGAATATCAGCAACTCGGCCAGCCGTTGAGTTCTCAACTGGTACCATAGCGTAGGAGCATTCACCACTTTGTACAGCTCTTAACATTCCAGAAAAACTATCATAAGCTATAGCCTCCCAGTCAGGGCAAAATGCCTTGCAGGAAAGATGAGAGTATGCACCTGGAACACCCTGAAATGCTATCTTCTGTAAATTACTCATTATTACCTCTTTTTAAATGGCCACTAATTTTTTTCTAATGTCTATCAAATCTTGCGGGGTATCAATTCCAGCAGCAGGTTTATGGACTCTCGCAGCTCCTATGGTCATACCTAGCTCAAGAGCGCGGAGCTGTTCTAACTTTTCAGTCTGTTCTAAGTCAGATGGAGGACTTTCAACAAATTTTTTTAGTGCAGCTCGTTTCCATCCATATACCCCGATGTGATGCCAAAATATATCACTACCAAATGGAACTGGTGCCCTACTAAAATAATGTGCCCTGCCTATTGGATAGTCTAAATTAGAATATTCGGACTTCCAACTCATTACAGCTTTCACCACCTGCGGTGCATTAATTTCATCTTTTTTGCATGGCGCTACCAATGTGCATAAATCAAACTTATCTTGACACAGCATATTTGCTAACAGTGTAAGATAGTTTATTGGAATATCTGGGAGGTCACCCTGTAAATTTATTATGCGTCGATATGTCTCATCTGGGTCGAATTCGCATAAAGCTGCAAAAATTCTATCTGAGCCAGATGGCAGATTACTATCAGTTAATAAGGCGGTTCCTCCTTCTTTATGGATAGCTTTAAGGATACTATCATCATCACACGCAACCAACACGGGTCCTAAATTGGCGGCCACAGCCCGTTTCCAGACATGAATAACCATTGGCTCGCCTGCAATAATTTTCATAGGCTTATTAGGCAAACGGATAGAATTCATTCGAGCGGGAATAACAGTAATGAAGTTATTTTTATTAGGCATATCGTTTTTTTTCATAATTCGGTGTATCCAGCAAAAGAATTCAGCATTTGTCAACTCTCTAGGGCTTGAGAGAGATGATAGTTTAGGGTATCACAAAGTGTAAAATATAAAACAAAATTGGTGTTTATTTTCAAGAGGGCTCTAGGGTGTTAAATAGATATAACTGTGATATTGGGGGTTTCGCATGGATAATCTAAAGACAAATAAAATTCTGGCGGCATTTTTGCTAGCAGGCCTTTTGGCAATGGGTGGCGGAAAAATTGCTGAAATATTAGTTCCATATGAAGAGCTAGCTGAAAATGCTTATCCTATAGAGGTAAAACAAGTGTCGACCGAGGGTAAAAGTGCAGCACCTACTGACCAGGGTCCAGAGCCGATTTTAGCTCTACTTTCCTCAGCAGATATTCAAGCAGGAATGAAGTTAGCAAAAAAATGTACAGCTTGTCACGAATTTAGCGAGGATGGAAAGAATAAAACGGGGCCGATGTTATGGAATATTGTAGATGCAGGCAAAGGTGAGAAGGACGGTTTTCAGTACTCTGATGCTTTGGTTGGTATGGGAGGCCAATGGGATTATGAATCATTAAACGCTTTTTTGTACAAGCCAAAGGCTTACATAAAAGGAACAAAAATGAATTTTGCAGGTTTGAAGAAACCATCTGATAGGGCTAATATGATAGCATATTTAAGAAGTCTCTCTGCTTCACCCGTCGCATTACCGTCTCAAGAGCAAATAGATGCGGAAAAATAATTGCAGAAACTCCGAGTTTAGTTGAATATTGAAAATATGAAGTGGAAAAAATAAATTAAACACCCACTTGAACAGCTAGATTTAAACATAGAAAAGTTAGCTTGCTTCTTAGAAGGAGTATCTGCTTTAACAAGACCAATAGCTATCAAATACTTTCGTAATATCAATAAAGTTGATATGAAAACTGATAATTCGCCAGTTACAATTGCTGATAAGCTAATTGAAGAAAAAATAAGAGAACAATTAAATTTAGAATTCCCATCTCATCCTATCTTTGGTGAGGAGTATGGAGGAAGTCTAGATAAAAAAATAGGTTGGTGTATCGACCCAATAGACGGAACTAGAGCATTTATAGCGGGAAAACCTATATTTGGAACGCTTATCGCTTTATGCAGCAATGAAAAACCTATAATAGGGTCAATCGATATGCCTTGTTTGGATGAGCTTTACATTGGTTTTTTTGATGAGGTTCAAAATTTATCCTCTGTGAAGATGAATGGAAAATTTATTTCCGCATCAAAAAAAATTAATTTATCAGATGCGCTTATTGCCACATCCTCTCCAAATGCCTTTTCTGAAGAAGGCTTCCTAAAATTTCAGAAAATTTCAGAAAATTGTAAAGATACTTATTTTGGAGGTGACTGTCATAACTATGCGTTACTTGCTTCTGGCCATTTAGACATAGTTATGGAGCATAAATTATCTCCGTATGATATGATGGCGTTAGTACCAATCCTCCTTGCTTCAGGCGCTATAGTGACCGACTGGTCCGGTCAGCCGATTAAAATCCAGAATGCAGGAGAGATACTAGCGGCTTCCACCCCTAAACTTCATGCGAGCGCGCTTTCATTATTGTAGCTAAAAAGTATAGGAATGTTGGGTAATGACATTAATTGCTTTCCATGACGGCGTGAATAACTCCAGTCTAGTTGAATGGAAATATTGGGCTAGAAAACTCAACAAAAAGCTTTCCTTTGTATCACTGATCGAAAAGGAAGCAGATAAAGCAGAAATAGCTCTTGTTTGGAATCCCCCAGAGGGAAGATTAGCAGAATTAAAAAAATTAAAATTAATCTGCTCACTAGGTCAGGGTGTAGATCACTTGTGGAAAGATCGGTTCATCCCCTTATCCATTCCAATTGTTAGATTAGTAGATACTAATATGTCTCATGCTCTGAGCCAGTGGGTAATAGCAGTTCTTCTTGATTTTTTAAGGGATGGGCCATTTTATCGTCAGAATAGAGAAAAACGCGAATTTAATAAATTGCCTCAACGTAGTACTTACGCAATAAAAACAGCTGTTTATGGCATAGGAGCAATTGGTTCAGTTGTTGCCAATAAATTAGGAAATTTTGATTTTGAAGTAACTGGTTGGGCTCAGAAGAGAAAACCTCAACTTTTGTTCAAACAGGAAATTGGTACAGAAGGTTTTCATAATTTACTCTCGAATAATCTCATTCATATTTGTTTATTACCCCTAACTTTAAATACAGAGAAATTATTTACTCGAGAGGCATTTATGAAAATGCCTAAGGGTGCATATTTTATAAACGCGGGGAGAGGTGAGCAAGTGGATGAGATAGCCCTGCTGGATGCAGTGCGTATTGGACATTTATCCGGAGCTGCGCTTGATGTTTTTTGTGAAGAGCCTTTGCCCGTATCCCATCCATTTTGGGAGGAGAAAAAAATATCAATTTGGCCTCATGTAGCAGCACAAACGAATCCAGAAACTGCAGTAGAACAAGTTATTGAGGCAATTCATGCAATAACCTCTGGTCGCACTCCAGAAAATCTTGTTGATCCTGTTCGTCAATATTAGTAATTTTTAATGATTAAGATAGCATTGAAATCAATCAATTTTATAAAAATAACTCAAAAATCTATTTATTTGATGCTAGAAATGCGTAACATAATAAGTGTGCTTAAAGTTTAAAATAGTAAGGATATATTATGGCACTCTCTGATAGAATTCCATACCAAGCCATTGTGGATAGACCAAAATTAAAATTACCAAATGGAAAAAGAATGGCAATTTGGGTCTGCGTTAACATAGAGGAGTGGAGAATAGAAGGGCCTATGCCTCGCATGGTACTATCTCCTCCGATGGGTCAGCCGTTGCTCCCCGATGTACCAAATTGGTCCTGGCATGAATATGGAATGCGAGTAGGCGTTTGGCGACAATTCAAAGCCCTTACGGACAGAAATATACGAGCTACGGTTGCAATTAATGGTAATGTTTGTAATTCATATCCTCGAGTGGCAAGCTTTGCAAAAGAAGCAGGGTGGGAATTTATGGGTCACGGTTTCTTACAAGGCCCCACGCACAGACTTACCTACCAAAAAGAGACAATCCAGCGTGCTGTCGACTCAATAGCCGAATTTGTTGGTGAGCAGCCGCGCTCTTGGGAAAGCCCTGGTTTAACGGAAACAGAAGAAACACTCGACTTCTTGCGAGCTGCTGGGATTGAGTATGTTGCTGATTGGGTAATTGATGACCTTCCGCAGGAAATAGCAACTCCTTTTGGCACCATCACCACAGTTCCTTATTCGGTTGAGACAAATGATATTACTATATACGCGCTGCAACAGCATAAATCAGATGAATTTTTAAATAGAGGGAAGGGACAATTTGATAGGCTTTATGAGGAAGCTGAACACAATGCAAGAATAATGGTGATATCTGTGCACCCTTACATTACAGGTGTACCACATAGAATTAAATATCTTGAAGCTTTATTGGATTATGTTATGGAACATGACGAAGCAGTTTTCATGACAGCATCTGAAATTGGTGACTGGTATACAGGTGAAATGGCTAAATTAAAAGATTAAATAACTCAGTAGTCTGATAAAAAATAGTCGCTTGGATCAAGCGTGATATCGGGTAATATTATATCTGAAATATCCTCAATATTAAATGCCTTGATGGTCATTGATATAAGTGTGTAATACCCGCATATTGCTGTTAAATCAATTACACCTGCAGCTCCAAGGTATGAAATAGCATTTTCGTAATTATTGTCTGAAACACGCTTATCTCGATGTAATTCGGCACAGTAGTCAAAAACAGCCTGCATAGAAGAGTCACTAAAATGTGGCCTTTTTGCATACGAAATAGCGTTTATTATATCGTCTGCTATCTCTGCCTCCCTTGCAGAAGGCACATGATGCACCCATTCAAATTGCGCAGACCAATAGCGGGCTGTCACTAAGATAGCTAATTCTGACAATCGTGGTGGAAGACAGCTATCAAAACGTGCATATTGACCAAGCGCTTGTGCGTGTTCGGCTAATTCTGGATTGCGCATCCAAATGCGCAATGGGCCAGCGACACGTCCCCTTGGACCGTTTTCAATAGTTTTATAAACCTCTGCCTGCTTTTCCGAAAAGGTGCTTGAATCAAGGTCAGGTAATCTTGCCTGTGTCATAATAATCTGAACTTTCTTTAATTTGAATGTGGGTTAGAAATGGTATCAATTTTCCCTTTAAAGAAAATGAGTGCATCCAAATCTGTTTGCTTAAAATCTAATACTTCACCTACGATTATAATATGATCACCACCTTCATAAAGAGCCCATTTCTTGCAAGAAAAATAGGCCAAATTACCATCAATAACAGGCATGCCGTTTGCGTTTTCAGTATAGGATACATTTTCAAATTTGTTTTCAATAGGCTTTGCAAATTGCCAAGCTATATTTTCTTGTTCTGCACATAGCACATTTATTACAAAGTGGTCGCTTCTCTCAAATAAAGGCCTGCTTGCCTGCTCCTTTCCAATTGAAAAAAGGCATAAAGGTGGGTCAAGGCTAAGGGATGAAAACGAGCTCACGGTAATACCCGTTGGGTTTTGTTCCTCATCTTTAAGAGAAACGATTGTTACTCCTGAAGGGAAACAACCAAAAGCATTTCGTAATTTTCTAGTATCAAATTGTGTCATTCAGTTCTCTTTTGTGTAACCTTAATTATGTTATCTTGTTTATCTGCACAATTTAAGGCTATAGTTTCATGAATCCATAAATTATCAATAATTTATATCTGTTATGTTGTATTAAACGCTTTTGAATAGCATAGCAATCAAGTTGCGAAGCAAAAGTCAGCTTCATCTTTCATGGCAGTGTAATAAATTACTCTAAAAATAAAAAAACTATATAAAATTTTTTTATCTTTATGTTTCCAATTAGCTTTACAAATTAGTATATTTTTATTTGTTATTAAACAAGGAGTTTAAACTATGTTACTCGGATTAATAGGCGTTGGTAAGATGGGGCGTGCAATTTGTGAGCGTCTTATGGAAACAGGTAATGAGCTTATAGTTTGGAACCGCTCTTTAGAAAAAATATCTGACCTAAAAGGTGTTACAGTTGCCTCAAATCCTGCAGAAGTCGCATCATCTGCAGATATAATTATTTCCATTTTAGCAAATGATAATGCGACTCAGGCAGCTTATTTTGATGAGGGTGGTTTAACTAGCATATCACTTCACGGAAAATTGATAATTGAAATATGTACAACCTCTCCAGAACGTGCTGTTGAGCTTGAAAATTCGGTTAAAGAAAAAGGTGGGCAATTTGTTGAAGCCCCTGTGGGAGGAACTGTCAAGCCTGCAAGAGAAGGAACGCTATTAGGGTTGGTGGCAGGGGACAGGGATGCATTTGACCGTGCTGAACCTATTTTAAAGCAACTCACCAGAAGAATAGAGTATCTCGGTGATACTGGTGCTGCTGCTGCTATGAAACTAGCAATTAATTTACCCTTGATGGTCTACTGGGGGGCTTTAGGAGAAGCTGTAGCAATGGCAACAAAAAAAGATATTCCTGCAGAACAGGCTATGAGCATATTGGTAGATAGTTCAGGGGCCATTGGAGCAGCAAAGGTAAGATGCCAGCCAATATTAGAAATGATTCAAGAAGGCCAGTCAGCAGCTTCAAACTTTACGATGTTTAACGCGATTAAAGACATGAAACTAATGGTTGGCACTGCTCAATCAATGGGTTTTGAGAGCCCTATTATTGATGCGGCACGTAAAACTGCTGAAGATGCAGCAGAAGATGGTTGGGCAGTCCATGATGCCTCTTTGCTAGCCGCTTGGCGTAGCAGTAAATTTTAGGAAAGGATTTTAAATGTTATCAGTAGCACTTGTCGGGTTTGGTTGGTGGGGTCGAACCATAGCCTCTCGATTAAAAGAAAATAGTTTGTTTGAATTAGTGTGTGTCGTTGAACCAAATTCAGATGTACATAGCGACATTAAAGAGATGGGGTTAAAACCTATTTTAGATTTTGACGAAGCTGTAAAAATGAAAAATGTGAGCGCCCTTATTCTTACATCGCCAAATGATTTTCATGACACACAAATTGCGCAATGCGTCGCGGAAGGAAAACATGTTTTTTGCGAAAAGCCGCTTTCACTTACGTTTGAGGGTGCTCAAAAGAGTGTAAAAGCGTGTGAAGAGGCAGGGCTTATCTTGGGAATTGGTCATGAGCGCAGATTTGAACCAGCTGTTATGGAAATTAAACGTCTTCTAGATGAAAATGCATTTGGAAACATAATGCATGCTGAATTAGCATTTAGCCATGATAAATTAATCCATCTTCCACCTGGAAGCTGGAGAACAACAAAAGAATTTGCCCCAGCTGCTGGCATGACGCAGATGGGCATTCATCTTACGGATATTTTAATTTGGTATTTTGGAAAAGTGAAATCAGTTTATGCCAATACCTCAAGTCGCTCTCTTGGATGGGAGACAGGTGATGTTGTGGTTGTTCAGCTATTATTTGAAGCTGGCATGACAGCAAATATACAGGCTATTCTTCATACTCCTCATTTCCTAAGAACACATATTTTTGGATCGAAGATGTGGGCAGAAGTTAGAAATAGTACCCATCCTGATGAAACCTCAGGTGTAGCAGATTTACAGGTTTATCATTCTCTGGAAGATACAAATACAACTCGTTATGATTGGTCGGATTCTGTATCAGCTAATCTTGAGAATTGGGCCTCAGCAATTACTAATGGCACAGAATATTTAAATAAAAATTTTGAAATGATGCATAATATAGAAGTTCTAAATGCGATTATCAAATCCGCCGAAAAAGGGGAGGTTGTGGAGTTATAATAAGTAAAAAAGGAATTAAACAAAAAACTGATATATTTGTTTGATGCCGATTAAAAGCATCATAATAAAAAGCATTTTTTTAAATAATTCTGACCCAATATAAGGGCGTAGTAGGGAGCCTAATTTGAATCCTACTACGCTAAACAAAATAGCTCCTATACTAAGAACTGCTGAATTTGAATTGAGCATATTATTGTTGATAAGACCAATGCTAAGGCCCAATCCACCTACCAAAAAAATATACCCAACGGCACCAACAAATTCATCCTTGTCTATATCTAATGAGGCAAAATAAATAATAGCAGTAGACTGAATGCCAGTCATTCCACTCAGAAGTCCAGAACTAGCTCCGGCAAAGATCTGCCAAATGGGTTGGGTGTTGATTGGAATTGTGAAATTGAACAAACTGTAAATTGCAAATAATGCCAGAGCAAAACCAATTATAGCAGTGATGAGATCGACCGATATATGGGTTAGTATTTGACTAGATAAGAAACTAGCTAACATCATAAAAATTGCCATATACCTATATTTATAAATGATGTGTTTCCATTTTTTTTCGGAAAAAAGCTGCTGGATATTAGTTACAACAATTGGCAATGCAATCACTGTTATGGCTGTAATGGGAGTAATGAATAAAGGTAGTGTTGCCATGGCAACAACGGGAAAACCAATTCCGAATATCCCCTTTACACTTCCAGAAAGCACTAAGGCAAACATAATTGAGGCTATAGTCAAGTGACCATATGGTTCAAAAATCATTAAACTAATTTTTGCCTATAAACTTCGTAAACTGCACCAGTATCATATGTAGCTGGAACATTTTCCTTAGCTATATCATATATTTTTTGGGTAGCATCAAAAAGTGGTGTAGAGCAATTATTACTCTTAATATCTTCACTTATTACAGATATATCTTTATACGCAATTGGCATATTTGCTGTGGCTGGTTCGTAAGCATGTTCTATCATTAGTGGCATACGCAAATCGGACATTTTTGACTGCCCAGCTCCGTTTGATAGTAAATTAAATATCATTTTGGGATCTAGGCCAAGTGAAACTCCGTAATTTAAACTCTCTGCAGCAGCACAATTATGAACATAGACAGCATGGTTTGCAACAAATTTTAACTTTGATCCATTTCCAAATGGACCAGCATAAATTACTTTTTTCGTAAAATGCTCTAGTAGGGGAGCTATTTTTAAAAAGCTATTTTCAGGACCGCTTGCCATCATAACAAGGTCAGCGACCGCGGCTTGAGCACCAGTTCCGCTTACTGGACAATCAAGTAATACTGCGCCACAGGTATCCAAGTCATTTTTTGCTGTTTGCTTTGTATCAAGAGTAAAAGTGCCTGTTTCAAGAACAACCTGACCAGGCTTCAGTATTTTACAAAGTTTATTAATTGAATCAGCAAGGATCTGAGTGCTTGCTATTGATAATATAATCATCTCACAGTCACGCAACCAGTCTCCATAATCGGATTGAGGAGTTCCACCAGCCTCTGTTAGCATTTTTTGTGCTGATGGGTCTGGATCAAATCCAAGAACAGCGATTCCGCCAGCCAATAAGTTACGCGCATAAGCTCCACCCATCGCACCAAGCCCTATTATTCCTACACTCATGATTACTCCGTTGTTTAATTTGAGGTTGATGTTTAATTTATCTATTAAAACCCTGATCGAGAACATTATTATTTTCACATTTATCGATAATTGGCTAGAGTGTTTATAGTAAAATAATTAAGGGACGGAGCATCATGAAACTCGCAACTATATCTGATAATGGTAAAATTAAAGCAGGAATGATAATGGGAGAAGAGTTTATCTCCTGTGATGAGGGCAAAAATGCAAATACAGCTGTTTTAGCTATGATAAGTTCTGGTAAAGTCTCTGAATGGCAAGCAATGTTAGATAAAGCTCCTAGGAAAAAACTAAGTGAAATAAGAATACTGTCGCCAATACCTTACTTGTTGCGAGATATGATTTGTGTAGGTAAAAATTATTATGCTCATGCCAAGGAGTTTTTTGATTCAGGTTTTGATGCAACCCAGAAAGAGACTATTCCATCAGAGCCCATAATTTTTACTAAGGCTATGACATCCCTAATTGGTCCAGATGATGCTATTGACACATCAATAGACCCAACTGGTTCAGTTGATTATGAGGGAGAGCTTGGTGTGGTAATTAGTAAGACTGCGCGTCGTGTCGCTAAAAACGATTGGCAGGATTATGTTTTTGGATATGTTATAATTAATGATGTAACTTCGCGAGAATTACAAAAAAAACATAATCAATGGACAATAGGTAAAGGTCTGGACACCTTTGGGCCGATGGGACCTTATATAGTTACTAAAGATGAAATTGACGACCTACCATCTATGCAGATCCAGACGCTTGTAAATGATGAGGTCCGGCAGCAGGCAGAAGTCAGGGACCTAATTTTTGATATACCAACATTAATTGAAACACTAACTCTAACAGGCACGCTGCTCGCAGGTGATATAATTGCAACTGGAACGCCAGTTGGTGTGGGCATAGGTTTTTCACCACCAAAGTTTTTAAAATCAGGGGATAAAGTTACCATCAATATTACCGGATTAGGTTCTCTAACGAATCCAGTTATTTAATAAGTAATAAAAAGATAGAATTACTCTCATAAAAAAAGGGCGCCTTAGTGTAAACTAAGACGCCCTAATATTTTAATTATATGAATTAGCCGTTTTTAGCCATCCATGCATCAGCAGCTGCTTCAACTGCTGCACGGTCAAAGTTATTTGCACAACCTTCAAACACGTGTGAAAGATAATCATTAGTGTCGTAATCTGCATCAACAGCGCCAATCATCTTCATGTCATTGTTAACTGTTAGCCATGCTGACTCAGCAACTAGACCATATGAAGTATCACCTTCTGGTGGCAATTGAAGCTTAGCAACTGCTTGTAGGTATGAATTACCTACTTCTTCGACTTCCCACTGATGAGGTGCGCCATCTTTTGCTTTTGACATAGCTGCAATAATATCCAAGTTGTACTGACCAACGTGAACACCCATTGAGTATGCCTTTAAGAAACGACAATATTTATCATAATTATCCATCATTGTTGCACCATTTACTGCATATGTATTTGCAGGAGCGACTTTTGCAGATGGAGGTGTGATATCTCTAACCACAACACCTTTAGTTGCAAGTGCAGCAAGGTCTGAGATGGAGCCAGCAAATGCAGCAGCTGTTCCTTTTAGGAACACGTTTGCCAGTGTTGGGCCAGCATCACCAACAACAACAGTACTTACACCATCAATGTTTGAATCAGCGTGGGCCATTGCAACTTTAAGAGATGCAAGGTCACGGTCAGATGCAAGACCAACAGTCTTACCCTTAAGTTCTGTTACACTCTGAAGTGGGCTATCAGCACTAACATAAACACCTTCTGGTGCTGAACTGTGAACAGAATAAACAGTCTTTAGACCCATCTCAGCGGAAGCACCTTGGAACACTTGAGGTCCGTCGAGCATTGCAAAGTCAGCTTGTCCGTTTAAAAGAAAAGCCTGATACGGTACTGTTGTGTCACCATCAAGATAGGTTGGATCCACGCCCATTTCTTCATAAAAACCAAGCTGTGCACTAATATGTGACGGCCAGAAAATCATTGAAGGATAAGATGGTTGGATAATAGTGATTTTATCTAAATGCCCACCAGCCATAGCTGACATAGGCGAGATAACAGCAACAGCTAATGCTGTCGCCAATAGTTTTTTAAGCATATTTCTCTCCCTTTACGCTCAATTACAAAGCCTTAAAACAAGGCTTCCCCTTATAATGACTAATCATTGGACGACAGCTTTCTTTGCTTCTTTCTGGAAACACGCTCTAATCCCTTGGTATCTCTCCAAAAAACAATACGTCTATCCAAGACCTCTGCAATAGTGAAAACTAAAAGTCCCATGATTGCCATTGTAACTAATGAAGCAAATGAACCAGCCATATCTAGCCGGAATGCAAATCGCTGCATTAGAATTCCAACACCCTCTGTAGCTGATCCAAATTGGGCTACAATAGTTCCAAGTAATGCTGTGGTAATTGCAAGTTTAAGCCCAGCAAAAATTTCTGGAAGGGCGTTTGGAAGCTGTTGCTTCCAAAAATATTGTGAATGAGTTGCGCCAATTGTTTGAAATAATTCAATAGCCTCATCATTTTTTTTCAATAAACCAGTTAATGTATTAATAAAAGGTGGAAAAAAACAAACTAATGTTGCTAAAGCAATTTTTGACTCCCATCCAAATCCGAACCAGGCAATTATTAAAGGCAGAACAGCAATGCCTGGGGTAACATTAAATACAACTGCATATGGCGCTATATATCTTCTAAAAGTCTCATTAAAAGCCGCTATAATGGCGAGAGTATTTCCTATAATTATTCCATAACAAAAGCCAATTGACATCTGTGCTAATGTTGCAAAGAAGTGCCAATAAATAGTACCCTGTTCTATAATTTCAAATTTGAAAAATAAATTATAAAGTTTATCACCAATTTTGGATGGTCGTGGCAAGAATAATTCATTAAGTCCCCCATAACGTGCGTATGCTTCCCATAATCCTAATACAATGACAAAGCTAAGGGAGTATTTTAAAAACGATATTACAAAGTTCATTGTTTTCATGATACAACACCCGCTTTCTTTCTTCTTTTTTCACTTTCTTTAAGCAGGAGAAGATCATTTTTCCAAAATATCAGACGATAATCCAAAAAATCCATTATCTTGAATAAAATGAAACCGAAGATGGTTACTGAAAGTAGTGCGGCGAATGCATAATCCATAGTTATCATTATGACATATTGAGAAATTAAAACTCCCATGCCTTCACTAGCCTGAATAAATTCTGCAACTAATGCCCCCCCGAAAGCAGAGGCGGTTGCAAGCTTCCAACCAGCAGAAATCAATTCCATAGCAGATGCGAATCTAAGTTTCCAGAATGTTTGAAATCGTGAAGCGCCCATAGAACGAAACATTTCTTCGGCTTCTTCATCTATCTCCATAAGGCCCTGGAAGGTATTAACAAAGGGACCGAAAAAGGCAACCAGGGCAGCCAAAGCTACAGCAGCCCATAAACCGAATCCCAACAGAGCTACAAAAATCGGACCAACAGCGATTCTAGGTGTGGCTTCCATAAGAATAATCCATGGCTTGATGTATTTCCTAAATGTTAAACTTAAAGTGGCTGATATTGCGAGCCCCATCCCAATCGCTGTTCCTATACTAGCTCCAAGGAGAGCTTTTTGAAATGTAGATATGAGGTGTTTCCAAACTGTTTGGTCAATGATAAAAATATCAATCATTGCTAGTACTATATTAGTTGGCCTAGGCGCTATCATGTCCGCTTGAATTTGGTCTTCAAACCCATAAAGATTAACCATTTCCCATAAAAAGATAAGACCAGCGAAAATTAGCAAATGGAATGGGAGCGTTTTAAAAATACTAATATGTTTAGTCTGATCTGTTGTTGAATATGACATGTTTTAATGTCCTCCGAGTGTATCTCTGACTTCTTCAACAATGATATTAAAATCACGGCTAGTCTGTATGGAGATATCTCTTGGTCGATCAAAATCTACATCAATAATCTTTGCAATTCTTCCTGGCCGGGGTGTCATGACTAACACTCTATCAGCTAGAAAAATTGCTTCTTGAATATTGTGTGTAACAAATAGGGTTGTTGCTTTTAATTCGCCAACAATACGCTCTAACTCAATATTCAGACGCTCCCTAGTGAATTCGTCTAGTGCTCCAAAGGGCTCGTCCATCAACATAATATTTGCGCCAGTTTGGATAAGTCGTGCAAGTGCAACTCGTTGCTGCATTCCACCGGATAATTGTTTGGGAAAGTGAAATTCAAAACCTTTTAGGCCTACTAAATCTAGCGATGCCATTGCTTTATTCTTGTCATCTTGCGTGATTCGGTGCTGAATTTCTGACGGAAGAAGAACGTTTTCAATAGCGGTTCTCCAATCAAGCAGGACAGCTTTCTGAAACATCATTCCGATATCGGTTCGTGGTTTTGTTACAACCTCGTTATTAACGGTTAAGTCACCACTAGTTTTTTCGATTAATCCTGCCACTAAACGAAGAAGGGTGGATTTTCCGCATCCGCTGGGGCCTACGAGAGAGATGAATTCGCCTGCTCTAATGTTGAAGTCAGCTCCTTCAAGTGCGGTAACTGTTTCACCAAAAATCTTTGTTACGTTTTTTCCGTCTATAACAGTCTGGCCAAATGACGAGTTCTTCACTTTTTTCTTAGCTGTAGCAGCCATATTTTCCCCCTTAAAGAATTATCTAGGTTTGAAAAACCAAGATTATCGATAAAAAAGTTTAGCACTGCATTCCAGTAGATCAACAATAAAATGGAATATTTTTAAAAAAAGTAATTATGTTTTTATTTTTACAGGAAATAAAGAATATAGTGTTTTAGTTGGATATGATTATTATGTACCATTAAATTATCAAAAATGGCCCTTTAAACTTATAAACAATCCCGGTATAATTTTCCTAATTAAAAGTTTTTAAAAACGTTAACATGTCATTATCTTCTTTTTATTCTTCTAATGCACTTCTAAATGTTCTATCTATTGGTTTAGATGATTCACCAGATAAGACCTTCATTCGATTTTTAGATAATGATACTGAGATAACAAGACAGGCATTTTTTTCTACATGTGAGCGTTATTGTGCATTTTTTTTGGAAATCGGAATCAAAGCTGGCGATAGAATAGTAGTCCAATCACCAAAAACTACAGACAGTCTATGCTTGTATATTTCTGCGATAATGGCTGGTGGTATATACATACCGTTGAACCCAGATTTTACAGACGCAGAGGTATCCTATTATTTAAATGACTCTAAACCGACTATATTTATTTGTGTGCCAGAACGAGCAGAGTCATTGATGAAAATTGCAAGCGAATCAGATGTACCGTTTACCTATACGATTGGCACAAAAGATATAGGTACATTTTATGAAGAAGTTTATCTAAGAGATGCCAAATTCACAGAAGTCATTCCCAGAGAAGAGGAGGATATAGCAGCAATTTTGTACACTTCTGGTACAACAGGAAAACCTAAAGGTGCAATGATTTCTCATAGGGCATTGAGTTCAAATGCATTAATACTTCGCAAAGAATGGCGCTTTACTAGTCAAGATGTGCTTATTCATGCACTGCCGGTTTTTCATACCCATGGATTATTTGTTGCAACAAATGTCGCTCTTGTAAGTGGTGCAAAGCTTTTATTCTTAGATAAATTTGACTCAGATAAAATTATTAAAGCAATGCCATTTGCTACATCCTTAATGGGTGTACCTACTTTCTACACACGGCTTCTACAGCATGCTGATTTGTCTATCGCCGCCAAACATATGCGACTGTTTATTTCTGGGTCAGCACCTTTATTGGCGCAAACTCATGAAGAGTGGAAGCAGAAGACAGGTCATGCAATTTTAGAACGTTATGGTATGACAGAGGCCAATATGGTTACTTCAAATCCTTATAAGGGTATCAGAAAGGCAGGAACTGTCGGCATACCACTAGAGGGTATTAAAGTTCGCATTACCTCCCAAGAAACAATGGAAGAGGTTGATGAAGGGCAAGTGGGCAGTCTTGAAATCAAAGGTGCAAATTTATTTACTGGTTATTGGCAAAATCCAGAGAAGACGGCCTCAGAATTTCGTAAGGATGGGTATTTTATCTCTGGTGACCTAGCCTGCCGTGATAACGATGGTTATATCTCTATCGTAGGAAGGGGAAAAGACCTTATTATTTCTGGTGGATTTAATATTTATCCAAAGGAGATTGAGGCCGTTTTAGATGAGTTGCCCGATGTGATAGAGAGCGCTATTATAGGGGTTTATCATGCAGATTTTGGAGAGGCAGTTGTAGCTGTTGTGGTGAAAAAAGAACAAGCATCATTAACTGAGGAAGATATAATTGGATATGTTTCGAGCCAACTTGTAAATTATAAACGCCCAAAACATGTCGCATTTGCATCTAATCTCCCAAGAAATAGTATGGGAAAGGTGCAGAAAAATGTCTTAAGGGAACAGTTTAAAAGCTTTTTTGAAGTGAATTAGATTGATTCGCTGAGATTTCTGGTATCCAAATACGCAATTACTGTTGCTGACAGTGTTATCATAGCACCACCTATTATTACATAAATATCAAACATATCGCCGAATAAATATATTCCCATAATGGTAGCCCAGACTAGCTGTAAATAAGTGACTGGTTGGCTGATTGTCATCGGTGTAAGACGAAAGGATTGTGTCATTGCGTAATGACCTATTGTAGCAAGAATAGCAACAAACCCAAGACACATTACATCAAAAAAATTAGGTGGCACCCACACTAATAGAACCATTGGTATTTGAGTCATGGAAACAAATAGACTTAGCATGCCAATAATCACCATTGAGCTTTCCTTAAAAGAAAGTTTCTTTGCCATTAGATAAGATGCAGCGAAAATAGGAGATGCAACTATTTGAGCTAATTGTCCAAGCGAGACTTCTTGAAATCCTGGTCTGATTATAATTAGAGCTCCGATAAACCCTATAGCAAGTGCCATAAAATGATACGGCTTTATCTGCTCTCCGAAAAATAAAGCAGCTCCAATGGTTACATATAGCGGAATTGAATATCCGATTGCAGTGACTTCAGCTATTGGAATATGCATTGTGGCATAAAACCATAAAATTACAGCTATACTATGAATAGCGCCCCTTAAAATAAAGAACCCTAGACTTTTTCTTTTTATCTTCTGAGCCTCTTCCGTTTGGTTTTTTCCGGTGATTATTAATCGGCGCACTACGGGCACCCAAAAAGGTGCTAGCATGATTGCGCCTGATAAATACCTGATGAAAGCAGCTTGGGTAGCTGGCATATCAGTGCCAATATATCTTACAAACGTCAGCGTAAGTGAAAAACAAATGGTCGTGACCACCATCCATAAAGCACCAATAATTTTATCCGATTTCATGTCGTTTTTTGATATAGTTTCAACCCAATGAGGAGTTCTTAAATAAGAAAATCAAAATCGACTCCTTTGTCCGCTTGCAAAACATGGTCCATATATAATTTATGATAGCCCCGTTTTGCTATAAATTTGCTAAGGTCAAGAGACTTATTCCGTTTTTCAAGTTCTTGCTCATCTACGTGAAGGTGCAAATTTCTGGCAGCCACATCAAGGCTAATGATATCTCCACTTTTTATGAGTGCAAGTGGCCCACCATCTGCTGCTTCAGGACAAACATGCAGAATTATGGTTCCAGACGCGGTGCCGCTCATTCGACCATCTGAAATTCGTACCATATCTTTTACACCTCTTTTAGCAAGCTTTTTAGGAATTGGAATTAATCCTGCCTCCGGCATTCCAGGTGCTCCTTTTGGTCCAATGTATCTTAAAACAAGAATATCATCTTCATTTACATCCAAGTCTTCACTATCTATTCTTTTTGCTAAATCTTCAAGGCCATCAAATACAACCGCTCTTCCTGTGTGGGTGAGTAATGAATCACTTGCTGCTGATTGTTTTATAATAGCTGTGTTAGGCGCAAGATTTCCCTTAAGAACAGCTATCCCACCCTCTCGGTATACAGGGCTCCCTGCAGATTTTACAATTTTTTGTTTCCAAGAAAAATTAGTTTCATCAATAATTTCCCCCAAAGTTTTTCCAGTAATAGTGTGTGTGTCTAGATGCAACTTATCTTTCAATTCCATGAGTATTCTTGGAAGTCCGCCAGCTTTGTGCAAGTCCTCCATATACCCCTCACCAGATGGCTTTAAGTCTACTATTACCGGGATATCCCTTGATAGGGCGTCAAACGAATCCATATCCAATTGGATACCCATTCGTCCCGCAATAGCTGTTAGATGAACTAATCCATTTGTAGAACCTCCAATCGCAAGAAGAACAATTAAGGCATTTTCGAATGATTTTGCACTTAGAATACTACTTGGCCTTCGTTTCAGTGTTGCGATTTCAACTGCTATCTCTCCGGTAAACTCAGCAATTCTGCGTCTTTCAGAAGAGACAGCAGGCGCACAGGAAGAATCTGGTGGCATCAATCCAAGTGTTTCAGCGATCATCGCCATTGTGCTGGCTGTACCCATTACGCCACATGTCCCGACGGTTGGCACCAGCTGATTATTTGCTTCCGCTATCTCTACTTGGTCAATTTCCTCTGCTCGGAATTTAGCCCATAGTCTCCTGCAATCTGTGCAGGCGCCGACACGCTCTCCTCTATGAGAGCCGGTGAGCATAGGGCCAGTTACCAATTGCACTATCGGCATATCTGCACTCAATGCACCCATCAATTGGGCAGGAACTGTTTTGTCACAGCCACCGATGAGAACACATGAATCCATTGGTTGTGCTCTAATCATTTCCTCGGTATCCATTGCCATAAGATTGCGAAGATACATGGAAGTTGGATATGTAAAGGCTTCATGAACTGAGATTGTTGGAAATTCAAGAGGTATAGCGCCCTTAGCTAAAACACCGGCTCTTAAACTTTGAATAAGGTCAGGGACATTTCCATGGCATGAATTGTAATTGCTAAATGTGTTTATTATTCCGACAATTGGCTTATCAAGCATCTCATCAGAATAACCAAGACCCTTAATAAAAGATTTACGCAAAAATGTGGAAAAACCGAGATCCCCGTAATTTGTTAAATTTTGTCTTATCCCAGTTTTTTTATCATCCATATTAAAATTTCTCTGTTCTAATGAATTAAACTTTTTGAAAATACAAGTTTAAGTTTTTCTGTATTTTCATCCTCTGCCAACAAAAGGCATGTTAGTTGCCATAATAGTCATGTTAAGAATATTTGTATCAAGTGGAAGGCTTGCCATATAAGCTACCGCGCGGCCACACTCATCTGATTCTATTACTGGCTCAACCATAATGTCACCATTAGCTTGAGGAACTCCTTTGGTAAATCTATTCCCAATCGCTGTGTCAGCGTTACCTATGTCGAGTTGTGAGCATGCGATAGAGTAAGGACGTCCGTCTAGGGCTATTGTTTTTGTCATTCCTGTAATGGCATGTTTAGTTGCTGTATATGCAATTGTATTAGGCCTTGGTGAGTGGGCACTTATTGAACCATTATTTATTATTCTCCCTCCTTGTGGAGATTGAGATTTCATTATTTTAAAAGCCGCCTGTGCGCACAAAAAACTACCAGTGAGATTTACATCAACACATTGACGCCAAGCCTCTTCACTTAATTCGTCTAGTTCAACGCGAGGCGCACCCATACCTGCATTATTAAATAGCACATCTAATCTACCATAGTTTTTTTCTATTTCTGCAAATACTGATTTAACTGAGCTACTATCGGTAACATCGGCAGCAATAGCATGAATTTTTGGCTTATCAGTTGCGCCAACAGATGCGGTTTCTTCAAGCTGTTCCTTTCTTCTCCCACAAACGATAACATTATAATTATCATTTTGCAGAGCTATTGCTGCTGATCTCCCAATGCCTGTCCCACCTCCAGTAATAAGTGCGACCTTTATTTGAGTTCGGTTCATTAATTTACTCCAATTTCATGAAGAACACACCGGCTTATTTAAAAAAGGTATGTTACAATAAAATTTATTAATTCATCTACCCCTGATAATCACCAAAATCATAAAATAATTCTGAATTGGTAACCATAATTTGCTTTCGCATGCTATCATCAGTTATCCATTCACCAAACCAATTTACCAGGTCTCCATCATTTGGATTTACTTCATACTTATTTGGATGAGGCCAGTCTGTACCCCACATTACATTATCAGAATTAGCTTCCACGAGTGCTCTGGCCATTGGCAAAACATCGTCATAAGGTGGAAGGTCTGTCTCACTCACGCGGTTAGCTCCTGATATTTTAATCCATGTATTTCCATCTTTTACAAGTTTCAATAATGTTTTGAAACCATCTGAATTGATACCAGCTGTAGCAGGTTGATATGCAAAGTGACCTATCGATATGGGAACGGATGCATTAGACAGCACCGGCTCTAGTTCCACAATATCTTTGCCTGGAAACAAATACTCTAAATGCCAACCAAGGCTTTTTATTTTATCTTCAAGTTTTGAAATCTCTTTTAGTTCAAGTGGCATCCCGCCTTTGTTATCTAGATTAAGTCTAACTCCTCTGATGCCCTGTCCATGCAATTCCTGAAGGAAATTTTCAGAAGTATCCATTTTAATGGCACAAACACCACGTGCTTTATTTGGAATCTTTTCGTTCAAGACCTTCATTCCTTTTAAAATGGCTGAGTTATCCACTCCATAAACGGATGGCTGTGTAAAAACAACTCTGTCTATTCCAAGTGTTTGGTGGAGATGTATTAAATCTTCTAATGTAGAATCTGGTGGATTGTATCCTCTTCCTTCAAACAAGGGGAAATGACTCTCAAAAATATGTACATGTGTATCGATGCTACCTTTCGGCAGGGTTATGTTGGGTTTTCTTGGGTTTCTATCTGGCGCTATACAATCTTTGATAGTCATAACTCTCTCCAAAATTTATTATGCTTAACGATTATTAATTTTATCGATAATTTCTTTATAACGGTGTAACAATAATGAAAAATTTGTCCATAGAAATCTATTTATCTTTTTAAGTTAATTTAAAATTCAATAGTATTTTAATTATTCTGTAAAAATATATTAGCACCCTCCAGTATCGTATTTGACGGCGGATTAATCCTTTCTAGTGTTGACGAAATTTCTACATCCCAATTTAAAGAGGTTCTGATTTCTTCAGCATTTCTATCAGAATAAATTTTTTGTAAGACAGCCTTTCCTGTTTCAAAACTGAAATATCCATCTGGCATAGCAACGCCAACTACACCCTTTCTGTTACCATACGGTATATTTGGTGAAGTGATGAAATCGACATTGTTTACAAAGCGTCTTGGGTCGGATGGCATTACAACAACTACTTTATTTGCCAACACTGAAATATCGTGAGCCCCTCCTGAACCTGGTAGTGATATAGTTTTTCCAGATTTTGTATTGAGCTTGCTACTGTTAAGGTTTCCGTTAACATCTATTTGAGCTGCAGATAATAACCCAACATCAATCTCGCCTCGCTGGAGCATACTGAAAACATCCAGCATAGAACCATGCATTTTTGAAGCTTTTGCGATATTTGCGCTTGCGGTAGATAAAGGTTGTGTTTTGCACATTACCTCCATTAGTCCTGACTCAAACACAAGTTGACAGTTTGGTGATGTATAATTCTGGGTTATGTGGGCAACTAAACAGGGCAATCCAATACCAACAAAAATTGTCTTACAATCGAAGATTTCACCAGATGCCATGAAAGCTGCTCTTGCTTGTGAAATCGAATCATCTGATATAGTTTGTTTCTGAGCACTTTCTTTCACCACCTTATGTTTCATGAATTGTCCCATTCTAGCTTTTTCAATAAATCATCTGGCAGGCTGTGAAGATAGCTATTAAAATCATTATGATTGTAAATAGTTGATTGAAGCCATTCCTTAGTTTTTAAAGCATCTTTGGTATTGTTGCTATGGTTTGCATAATATTTTTCATCTCTTTGATAAAAACTATGTAAATAAGAAGGATAGGCCCCAAAGGGCTGCTTTATAACGGCAACAACTTTGTGTGCTGGTAATTTTGTAAGATGAGGCGTAAGAGAAATTTCATCTTCTCGGCAAATTTCTTCAACGGAACAAATAATTTTTTTTGACGCCTCGCATCCATCTACAGTATCGCCAATAGAGCCCCATAGTTGCACGTTGCCGTTTATATCGGAACGTTGCGCATGAACGACAGCAACATCTGGATTTAAGGAACCATGGGCTTGGAGTTCAGTATCCGTAAATGGGCACTTTATAGATTTTATTTCTGAAACTGTGTGTGCGAGATCACCATCGGAAAGAATAGGAGAAGGAATAAACGGTACTCCAAGTTTTCCTGCGTGTAAGCGCAACATCATTGAAAAATTTGTGCTTTCGGTCAATTCAAGTGTACCTGACTCAACCGCATTTCTAATAACATTACTCATGCCTATGCCTGGATTGCCATACCAACCACACGTTAAACCTTGGGCACAACCACCTGCAACTAGCATATCGAAGACAATATCAGCACCAGTTTTTATCAAGTGCAGACCATGTTTTTTTTGACGAACGATTTCCTGTACCACTGAAAATGGAATTGCATGACCAAAACCACCAACAAAAACCATATCAGAATTATTTACGTATTTTTTTACTGCTTGTTGAGCAGTCATTATTTTATCTACCATTTTCAGATGACGCCATAAACATATTGCTAAATCAAGATCACATTTTTATTAAATGTGATTTTTATTTATTTTATGCAAAATATTTGTTGTTTTATATGTGTTGTTTGTAGCATATTATCGATATTTTGCTGTATGTGAATATTAGAAGCTTTACATATGAAGCAGATAAATATTATTAGGCTATTTCTTTTGGCATTTAAGCAAAAAATAGAAATGGTATACTTTTTGGTTTTTTCGGAGGATAAAAATGGAATTAAGACCTTATGGCGCAACCGCTGCCAGAGAACATGGCAAGTCAGGAGCTGAAACACGCCCTTCACGTCTTACAATTGATGCACATTGTCATTTACACGTTCAGGAAGCACATGATTTAGTTGACGGGATTTTAAACCCGATGGCTATCCCGGCTGTTAGATATTCAAATCCGCGCACTACCGCTCAAAATGTAAAACAAAACCAAGAAGATAGAATCGTCCACCTAACAGATTTAGACCAACGTCTTCGCGATATGGATAGACAGGGTATCGATATGCAAGTGCTTATTCCTGTTCCCTTTCAGGCATATTATTCAGTTCGAAATTCTGTTGGGCATAAAGCCATACAAACAATTAACAATAAATTATCCTCAATTGCTCAATCTCGTCCCGATAGATTTCTTGCTCTTGGGCATTTGCCGCTACAAGATGGAGACGCTGCTGCTAAAGAGATGGAACGAGGAGTAAAAGAATTAGGATTAAAAGGATTTCAGGTACTAGGTTCAGTAAATGGTTCTGAATTATCAGATAGAAGTCTAGACCCAATGTGGGAGATGGCAGAAAAACTCGATACTTTGATGGTTCTGCACCCTAATGGATATCCACAAGGTGACCGCTTCTTAAATCACTATTTTAATAATGTTATTGGAAATCCTCTAGATACAACGGTTGCTATTCATCAATTAATTTTTGATGGCACTCTTGAAAGATACCCAGGCTTGAAAATTCTTGCCGTTCACGGGGGTGGATATCTCCCAGCATACGCTGGACGAATAGACCACGCCTGGGGCGCTCGTCCGGATTGTCGTGAAATTATAAAGAACAAGCCATCTGACTACTTAAAGAAAATATATTTTGACACAGTAGTATTTACTTATGAGCAGTTAGATTATCTGGTCAAAATATATGGTTCTGACAAAATCGTAATGGGCACAGATTATCCGTATGATATGGCAGAGGATGACCCAATAGGTCATGTTACGGGCACCACCTCCTTGACTGAAGAGGATATTGCAAAAATTGTTGGAGGTAATGCTGAAAAGCTTTTGGGGCTCTGATTAGTATAAATAAAAAAAAGCGCGGCTTGTTAATTCAAGCCGACTTTATTTATTTCTTTCCTATTTTAAAAATAGGAATCATTACTACTAATTGGAGGCTCCCATTGGCAGTCACCCCATGGCCCATCACCATTATTTGCGACGTAGGCAATGCGTCCGTTTGCTAGTCCTTCTTGAGGATTTTTGGAAAAAAGCACGCGTTGTAGCCAGTCCATAATGTAATGATGGCAGTCTAGTTTACCTAAATTGGGGATTCCCCATAATGGATGAAATTGGTCTTCAATTACCCACATTTCTTTTCTACATCTGAGGTCCTCGAAAACTTCAATAGCATCTTCTAACGGGCATAATGGATCAAACTCACCTGTGGCTAGCAATGTTGGACAAGTAATTTTATCCGAATATCCTTTTACAGTCATTTCAGACGACATTTTGTCAAATTCATTTTCATCCTCCATTCCTGCCATATACATAAACATTTGTTTGAAACGTGGTGAAGAGACAGAAAAAATAGTATTATTAGGATTAAAACACGCAACACCACTCGCTATGGCAGCTGCTCGATGGTCATAACTTGCTAAACGAAGCGACCAATAGCTCCCCATACTTACTCCATAAATACCAATGCGTTCGCTATCTATTTCTTCTCTTGTTTGAAGGTATGAGATAACAGCAGCACCAGCACGCTCATAATTATTTCCAACAGCACGGATTTTCTGCATATTTGAGTTGCCTTGCCCCGGCCCATCCATAGAAATGACATGCATTCTTCTGTTTATAGCTAGATTATTCATTACCTTTGGAAAATATTCTTTTGTTTGGTCCATTCCCGGCACGTAGATTATACAAGGAGCTTTACGTCTGTCCGGAAGCAAGTGCAAAAGACAGGAAATTGTTTTACCATCATCAAAAGGTACTTCTATGCGTTCTATTGGGTAAGGAGAAATGGCGCTTCTTCTATCCACCATCTCAGCAAGTTTTTTAGTCAAATATATTTTTACAGGATTGTCGTCAAAATAAATAGGGTGCTGTGCCATTCTATAGGCTTCAACTGCATGTTCATAATGCTCTAACGCGGTCATTAGGAATCCTTGTTTTTCAGCCTGCTTTGCTAAAGCTTCATCATGTTCTGCTTTTTGTTTCCACATTTTTGGAAGCATCCGATAATTATGGGCACGCTTTGGTGTTTCCCAATCATCTCGTTCAAAATTTTGGACTCTCCCTCGCATATTGAGTGCAAGATCAAGCATCCATTGTTGTTCATCTCGTTTTGTTCTAAGTGATTTCATTTTTATTTTCCTGGCCTTTTAGATTTTTGTTAGGAAATAAAATTTCCATTTAAGCAAATTTCTACTTTTGGTTCTAATGGTGTTGCAAGAGTCGCATGAAGATAACAGGACCTTGCAGATAATTCCAAAAGCCTTTCATATTCTTTTTCAGAGGCTTCACCATTCATAAAAAGATGCGTATCGACGGCAGCCATCTTTCCTATTTTTACATTTTCTTTTTCACTTACTTCAAAATCAATTGTCTGAGAAAGACGCATATTATTTATAGAGAATTTTTGATGTTCGATGTATCTGTGCAACTGTGTTAAAAAGCAAAAAGATATGCCTGCACATAGATGGCTTAAGCCAGAAGGGCCAGTATTTCCGCCTTCGTCACTTCCAATCTCAAAGCGTGTCATCCCAGGAAGACCAAGTACCGTATCTGCAATCACAGTGCTTGATTTTAAATCACTGTGGCTTTCTCCATAGATATTACGAATAATTTTTGTTGTTGTACCAGTTGGGGCTTTTGTTATTTCACCTTCTAATTCAGTTCCAGACTTTCTTATTATGTTCTCCATACATTTAAACCCTTCTTTGGGCGCAGGAGATGTCTTGTAAATCATAAATGGATCTTCAGCTGCGTCCACGGGACAATTCGGCAAATTTGAGAGTTTTTTTTGAGTCCCGTTTATGAACAAAGAAAAACGACTATGGAGTGCATTTTTATAGCCATAGATAAATGGGGAGGCTAATAAAGCTTTTGCAACTATTTTGTTTATTTCTTCTGGATTTGCTTTTGCACTGAAAGACATTTCAATTAAAGGAGGCTCTGCATGTCCTGCTGCATCTCCTTTTACAAAAGAGCCAGTCATGTAGTAAAAATTAGACACTTCCATATCTATTTGTTTGATATCTAGATTATCAACATTAGCAAAATGACGAATTCGTCCTGTCAAATCACCATGAAGAGCAGCATTAAAAAAACCAAGAGGAAATGGAGCGAGGTCAGTCCCAGAAAGATGTTTTCCTTCATCTGATGAAAGCCTCCATCTACTTCCTCTCTCGCCTTCTTGAACAAGCGCCTCTTTCTGGAATAATGCCATTTGTCTGGCATGGGTCTTATAGGTTGTTTTACCGCTTCCACCCTTTACAATACTCGGTTGTTCGCTTCCATTGATAAACAGAAAACCAAGTGGGTAGTTATCTTTGTCTATACTGGGATATCTCAAAAAATTCTCCTGTAGCTTTTAAATATGTAGCATAATTTCATGGATCATATAAAATCAAACAGTAGCCAATGGCGCTAATGCATTGATGTCAGTTACAACATCAATAATAACAGGATTATTTAGCTCTATAGCTTTTTCAATGGCTGGTTTAATTTCTTTCGCGTTTTCCACCCTTATACCTACGGCACCAATGTTTTCAGCTATGGCGGCAAAATTTATGTTGTTAAATGTCCAAAGTTGGCGTCCTTCCTCTGTCTGCTCCCCGCCATAGGCTCTATCAAATCCTCTCTTTGATTGATTGCCGCCACTATTATTATTTACAATCACAATTGTATTTATATTCCATCTTACGGCTACTTCGATTTCGGCAATATGGTACCAAAAACCAGCATCTCCAGTGAAGCAAATAACTGGTTTGTTAGGTAAAGCACATTTTGCACCAAGAGAGGCAGGGAAGGCCCACCCAAGATGGCCTGCACTCCTTATGTAGGTTTGTTCTGAATGAGTTAAATCAAACATACCCCCCATCCACATGCCTGCATGACCCGTATCTACCACGAATACTGCGTTTTTTGGGGCAGCATTACTAATTTCCCGACATAATCTTTCTGGTCTAATAGGTTTAGCATCACTCTCCATTAATGGTTGATATTTATAATACCAATCACTGCGCAATTTTGTTATTCGCGAAAGCCATTCTGTTCTCTCTGGAAAATTTTTTGAATCAGCGAGTGTGGTCATTCTTTCTAAAATAACTTTTGCATCTCCATGAATGGCTACTTCAAGATTATAATTTCTACCAAGATTTTCAGGTTCAATATCAATTTGAATAACTCTAACTTTAGTTGTTGGCACAGCCCAAAAGTGGGTTGTCATAGAGCCTGTTTCGGAGCCAATAAAGATTACTAGGTCTGCTTCTTTTACAGATAGATTGGCTGATTCCCGGGAGTAAGTGCCTACAACTCCACAAGAAAGGGGGTGGTTTGAGTTGAGTAAGTCTTTTCCATTGAGGGAGGTTGCGATAGGTATGCTAAGTTTTTCTGCAAACGTTAGTAATTCTTTCGAGCACCCAGAATGTCTTGCGCCTCCTCCAGCAACAATAATAGGCTTAGAAGCTGTTTGAATGGCCTCAAGTGCTTTTTTTAAAACACTATCATCACATATTGGCCGATGAGGAGGAATTTGGATGTTAATTTCATTTACAGTAACCTCTTCTTCTATTTCTTCTAAGTCTATTTGCGCTTCATTTCCTCTAAACTGCAGGTGAACTGGACCTGGTGAACCTGAAGTTGCAACTCTAAAGGCTTGTTCCATCATGTCTGAAAAACGATTTACATCATCAATCGTAGCATTAAATTTTGTTACTGGTTCAAAAGCAGGCATATCATCGATTTCTTGATATACTTTTTTAAATTTTGTCTTCGGTTCACGTCCACCTGTCAGGGCGATTACTGGTGAATGGGCTAGGAAGGCATCTCTGAGCCCAGCTGCAATATTTAAGGCACCAATTATTTGGGCCATGCAAATGGCAGGTTTGTGGGATACTCGTGCATACCCATCTGCCATATAAGCAGCAGATTTTTCTGAATGTACATGGATTCTTTTGATGTTAGTCCTTTTCTCAATCTCAACCATAGTTCTTCTTAAAACAGCCGGAACCATAAAAATATGAGTCACACCCAAGGATTTCAGTAATTCTGCTAGTACAACTGCACCTGTTTGTTTTTTCATTTTTTACCATTCCATTATGTTAAACTAAATTTAAGTTAGTAGGATTCTCACCCATCACTTTACTTTATAGCAAGCGGATTAGTAGGTGAACCAACTGCACCCGTAATCGGCAAGGCAGGTGCAACAAACATAAATTCGTAAATCCCGTCATTTGCACAATCTGATGCTAAATCACCAAGAAAAAAAATCTCACCCATTGTGATTCCCATTATAGGAATTGTAATCCAGTGCCATGGTTGGTTAATACCTTCTTCTGATTCATTAGGTCGCACCTCACACCCCCAAGTATCTGATGCTATTGCAGAAATTTCTTTTTCTTGCAACCATTCCAGCGTTTCAAAGGCAAACCCTGGTGCATCACCGCCTGGGTAACCATCCCAACTGCCGGTCTTAAGCATTTCTTCCATTTGACCAGTACGAACAATAACATAATCTCCACGTTTAATTTCTACCTGCTGAGATTTAGCGGTTCTTTCCAAATCTTCGCATGTGATACCATAACCATCCTCAAGACGTGCCATCCCCATTTCTTTTGGAACGTCAAGCAAAACGCCTCGACCCACCATCTTATTTTTGGTTTTTTCTATTCCACATTTTTGAGCACCTGAAGAAGTCACCTCTCTACAATCATATCCATTCCACATAAAATTTTCGTAAAATACATGCCCGAGACCATCCCATTGGGTCCCAGATTGAAGTGGCATTACAATCATATCATCTGCCGCTCGAATACCACGCTGGTCGAGAACACCAGAATAAGCATCAGTGCCGGTTCTCAACATTGTATGAAGTGGGTTTATTCTGCCTAATGATTGATATTTAGATTTAGCACCTTGAGGACCACGAGAGTCAAAATTTAAGGCAAGAGAGATTACTTTGCCTTTATTAACTAACCTTGATGCTTCAACAATATCATTTGCTGTAGTATAATTTAAGGTACCTATTTCATCGTCTGGCCCCCATTTACCCCAATTTTTATACTTTTCAGCTGCTATACTTAAATCCTCTCTGTTAATTTTCTTTTTCGTCAATTCTTTCTCCCTTTATTTTAGAATAAAACAAGTTTTTCTAATAGCGAATGATTAACAATGCAAAATTAATTATCTAATTAATTTAATAAAATGTTAATGTACTTCGAAAGTAAAAAACAACTATTAATAAATTCACTTACAAGATATAAAAACGAACTAATTTTTTAACTGTTCCTCTAGTTTTTGACCATGACCATTGGATTTTTTGAACTGTTTGAGCTAGAATTAGCTACTCTTTTGATCTGCGTTTTAATAGCTTTTCTTGGAGGTGTTATTCGTGGATTTACCGGTTTTGCAGGGTCATTATTTATGTTGCCTTGCTACACTCTTCTTCTTGGGCCTATCCCAGGAATGAACATTATTATCTTATCAGGTTTAGTCGGAGTTACCTTTACAATAAGAAGGGCTGTAAAATATTCACAAAAAAGAATCACTCTTTTTTACAGTCTGGGCCTCTGTGTTGGAGCATTCATTGGGCTAAACTTTCTTTTTCAAAATGAAATTTCAGAAATCACTTTTTACATGGGTATCTTTATTCTTGTCGGCACGTTTATTTTATTCTCAGGATGGAGATATAATGGCCCGCAAACTAGACTTATCTCGCTAGGGTTTGGTTGGGTAACGGGACTTTTTTCAGGGTTTTTTGGGGTCCCTACTGGACCATTTACAGGAATTTATTTTTTATCATCACCAGTTGAAAAAGATATTATTCAAAGCAATATCCAGTTAGTAATTATTTTTACGATTTTATCTTTTTTTGCTTATTTTATTTTTGTAGAAGGCTTTGATTCGAGGTTTATTGCTTTAGGTTTTCTATTGTCTATTCCTCTTTCAATCGGTTTAAAAACTGGGATATTTCTCTTTGACATCGTGTCTGAAAATTATTTCAGGTATATTACCTATGCGGTACTATTTTGTCTTGGCATTGCATTAATTTTAAGTTCATAACACTTGCAAATCAAATAATTATCGATATTTTTAGTTAATGGAATTTGTATTGGGAGGTGATTTTGGAAAAAGTTGCAGAAAATGTACTTGATCACATCGCGATTGCTGTTCCTAAAATTGAGCCAGTTTTAGAACAGTACTCAAAGCTTTTTGGTGCTGAGATTACATCACCAAAAATTGTTTCTGAACAAGGAATTAGAATGGCATACATTCATTTTCAGAATGTAAAAATCGAGCTCATCGAACCCTTAAATGATCAAAGCCCCATAGCTAAGTTTTTGGAGCGCAATCCTAAAGGAGCTATGCATCATTTCTGCGCTTTAACAACCGATGCGGAAGAATCATCAAAAAAAATTAAAAATAATAAAATGAGGGCGCTTGGCGAACCGTCAAAGGGCCACCATGGTCGAAAGATGTTTTTTATGCACCCATCAGATACGAGCAGTATTTTAGTTGAGATCGTGGAAAACAAAAATGGAAAAGGAATAAAAAATGAAAACTAAATATAATGAAATTCTTGTTGAAGTAAAAGAGAGTGCCGCCTGGATTACGATAAATAGACCAGAGGTAAGAAACGCTTTTCGCGAACAAACATTAGATGAATTGCGTGAAGCAGTCCTTGAAACAAGAAACGATCCATCGATCTCATGCATAGTGATTACTGGAGCTGGAGAACAAGCATTTTCAGCTGGCGGTGATTTTTACGCAATGAAAAGATTAAATTGGGTAAATGCAGCTCATTGGAATGATCGTATGCTAGGCCTTGCCATGGCTATTCGGGGTGTTCCTATACCCGTCATTGCGATGGTAAATGGCTGGTGCATGGGTGGTGGCCATGAATTAGCGCTTTGGTGTGACCTCGTGATTGCATCTGAAAATGCAGTACTAGGTCAAACAGGAGCTCGAGTTGGTGCATGTCCAACAGTCGGCGCAACACAATATTTACCCCGTATAGTTGGAGAACGAATTGCACGCGAGATGATATTTTTGGCACGTTCATTTAGAGCAGATGAGGCAGTCAAGGTTGGTCTTATAAATAAGTGTGTTCCTCAGGATAAATTGTATGAGGAAACACTTGAATGGGTCAAGAGGATTAATAGCCACAGCGGCCAGACATTGCGACAGACTAAAAAATCACTCAATGCGGAATCAGATGAGCTTTATGCATCTTGGCAACATGGAATGGAGTTACTTGCACACGTCTGGGGTTCAGAAGAATCACTCGAGGGTATGCATGCATTTCTTGAAAAACGTAAACCCGACTTTAAAAAGTTTAGAGATCGAAATGCAGCAGAAGTAAAACAATACTTAAGCGGTTTGGAGAATGATGATAATATGAAAAAATAATCAGCGTTTATTAAAAGAGTAAGGAACCAGTTTCGGAGAGTGAAAATGCAACATATCAGACCGAAAACTACCGAATGGTTTACCTATTTTCCAGAGGATTACAGGTGGTCCGCGGCGATTGGTGGAATGCTAGGACTAGCCGTAGTTGGCGCGAGTGACATGGGTGAAATTGACCGAACAGCAAGGAAGTTAAAAAATAAGCTGGGGGATGATGAGGCTTGGTTTTTTACTTGGCAAGAGCTTGGGGACGAACTTAAACAAAAAGCGGATGATTGTAGAAATAGAGGACATACTATTTCTGCTTCCGTTTTTTATTTGAGAGCATCTTGTTATTATCAGTGGGGAGAAAGGTTTAGGACAGTTAAAGATGACCATGCGTTAAATGTTTACAGAAAATCTGTGGAATGTTTTCATGAGCATGCGCAGCTAAGTATTTCCCCCAAAATAGAGATTGTAGAAGTTCCTTATGAGGGAAATTTTCTTCCGGGTTATTTTGTTCATGCAGAGAACACAAAAAAATCAAAAAATCCGACCATGATTTTTTTTGATGGGCTAGATATTACAAAAGAACTTCAATATGCAAGAGGGGTTCCAGAGCTCATAAAAAGGGGTTTTTCATGTCTTGTGATGGATGGGCCTGGAACTGGTGAAGCAATAAGGTTTCGGGGAATGTTTCTTAGACCTGATTATGAAGTAGCTGGTTCAGCCTGCGTAGATTATTTGGAAACGCGTGAAGACGTAGATAAAAACCGAATTGGTATTATGGCGGTAAGTTTGGGGGGATATTACGCCCCGAGATGTGCATCTATGGAACCAAGGCTTAAGGCGTGTATTGCCTGGGGTGCAATATGGGATTATCAGAAGACTTGGCAAAAAAGAATTGAAGCCAAGTTTAACGAATCAATGAGCGTTCCAGGTCATCATATTTGCTGGATTTTGGGTGTTGATAACATGCATCAAGTTTTAGGAAAATTATCAGATTACAAACTTGACGGTGTTGTCCAAAATATGCGCTGTCCATTTCTAATTACCCATGGTTCAGCAGATGAACAGGTGCCATTGGAGGATGCAAAATCTTTGTTAAATGCATCAGGTTCCCTAGATAAAACATTAAGAGTTTTTACCCCTGAAGAGGGTGGAGCACAGCATTGTCAAAGAGATTATGCAAGTCTAGCCTACTCAGAAATGTTTGATTGGTTAATAGATAAATTATAGGAATGAAAATTTTTTTATTTAATAGTTCGGAAAGAATATGAATAAACAACAAGATGCATTGGAAAATGTTACTGTTTTAGATTTAACACGCGTTTTAGCTGGGCCCTTATGTACGCAGATGCTGGGTGATATGGGAGCAAACATAATTAAAATAGAACATCCTTCCAGAGGAGATGACACTAGACATTGGGGCCCGCCATTTGCTGATACAGAAGCAGCCTATTTTCTGGGAGTTAATAGGAATAAAAAAAGTCTTGCATTGGATTTCAAAACTCCAGATGGCTTAAAAATTTTAAAGAATTTAATTAAAAAAAGTGACGTTGTTATTGATAACTTTAAACCGGGTCTCTTGGGAAAACTGGGTCTAACTGATGATTGGTTTAAAACAAATGCAAACCAAGTTATTCGATGCTCAATAACGGGGTATGGAAACAAAGGACCAAATGGTGGAATGCCCGGGTATGATTTTCTTTTACAAGCAGAATCTGGATTGATGGCCATAACTGGTTCCGCTGATGGAGAGCCTATGAAACTTGGTGTTGCAATTGTTGATATTGCTACTGGAATGAACGCAGTTATAGGCATACTTGCGGCTCTCAACAAAAGAAATCTAACTGGTGCAGGTTCTTTAATTGACGTTAACCTATATAATACTGGTATTTTTCTTCTGGCAAACGTAGCCTCGAATCATCTCATATCCGGAAGAGACTCAAAACGTTATGGGAATGGTCATCCAAATATTGTCCCTTATAATCTCTTTAAATGCGGAGAAGGGGCGTTAGTAATATCAGTCGGAAATGATGGTCAATTTAGGCTGTTTAGCGAAATTATGGAAAATATTCAATGGTGCGAAAACCCAAAATTTTCATCAAATGCGTCAAGAGTCGAAAATAGGGTAGAATTAGAGCATTTGATAGAAAAAGCGTTATCTGAAGAGAATGCTGAACATTGGCACAAGCTGCTTCAGAAAAATGGGATTCCAGTTGCCGTGGTTAGAACAGTTACTCAATCTTTGTCACACCCACAGACAATTGAAAATGGTATGGTTCTAGATTTGGATCATCCAACTGCCGGTATTGTAAAATCACTTGGTCTTCCAATCTCTTTTGATGGGAAAAGAGGAAAAGAAACTAACCTTCCCCCGCCACTTTTGGGAGAACATAATGAAGAAATTTTGAGAGAATTTTTAGGTATGTCGGATAAGGAAATCGAGCAATTTACAAGGTAGGATTATTTATATGAGCTATATAAATGTTAACATTCAAAATGTAGAAATTTTTTCGGTATCAATGCCTTTAAAATCTAGAATAAAAATGGCCGGAGTTATTCTTGATACGGCTGATAATCTCATAATAAAAATATCTGGCGATAATGGACTTATTGGGTGGGGAGAAGCTTCTTCTGCGCCTACAATGACAGGTGAGTTTGCCGAAGGAATGGTATCAGCAGCAAAGTTTCTCAAATCAATGGTAGTGGGTTCTGATATAAAGAATTTAGCAGATATAAAAGTTTTATTGAATACGCCTTTGTATGGGAATCAAGGTGCTATTTCTGCCATAGAAATGGCCATATTAGATTTGTTTGCAAGAACGAATAATTGTTCTTTAATAGAACTTCTTGGAGGTCCAAAAAGAGATTCCTCAAGAGCTCTTTACATGATAGCAGGTGGAACAATAGATGAGGAAATAGCTCGTGCTAAGGAAAAGCAAAAAGAGGGTTTTGATGCGTTTAAAATAAAAGTTGGTTCTAACTCAGCTAAAGAAGACTTAATGAGATGCTTCTCGATTAGGAAAGCACTTGGAAATACAGCCTTTATTTCTGCAGATGCCAATGAAGGATTTAATCTGACTGAGGCAAAAACATTTGCTTCCGAAGCAGGAGAATCGGGAATTGATTTTTTTGAGCAACCGGTTCCTGCTGACGATATTTCGGACATTAAAGATGTTGCATCTTCAACTTCAGTGCCTCTGGGAGCAGACGAGGGAGTCCACAGTCTAAGCGATATTTCAGAGTTAGTAGAAGCTTCGGCTGTCATGGGGTGCAGTTTGAAAACGATTAAATTGGGAGGTATGATAGCTGTCCTTGAAGCTGCGAAACACGCTCATGCGCTAGGTCTTAATATTAATCTTGCTGGTAAGGTGGCTGAGACAAGTATAAGCGGAAATGCTGTTTCGATTCTGTCTTGTTTGGTTCCGAATATTAATTGGGATGTAAGTATCACTAATCAATATCTAGATGTAGATCCAGTCTCGGAAAGCTTGACGATCGACAAAGGAAGAGTAAGAGCACCAACGGGATTGGGTCTAGGCACTGAGGTGGATTTGGACATTTTAAAACCTTTTATAAAAAGTCATTATTCATAAATCCCATATAAATTGTTTTATGCATCGCAGAAAATATTAGAAACATTATAAAAAATGTTTGAATAATTTAAATCTTCATGGTTATCTTTATCGATATTATAGAAAGATCTATTTTGGAGGAAAAAAATGCGATCAATTTTAAGATCAGCGGCGATAGCAGCGATAGCTTGTATTGCTTCGTCCACCGCTTTTGCAGGAAGTCATTCTTCTTGTCCAACGCAAGGTGGAACGTTGAAGTATGGGGTCAAAGCAGAGCCGCCTAACTATGACATGCATGGAACAAATTCCTATGCTGTTATGCACTTCGTAGCTCAACACTACTCAACATTACTCACCTTTGATTGGGAAAACTTTCCAAACTTAGAAGGTGACATTGCAAAAAGCTGGGAAATGGCTGAAGACGGTCTCAGCTATACATTCAAATTGCATGAAAATGTAAAATTTCACGATGGTACACCGCTAACTTCTGCTGACGTAAAGGCTAGCTATGAAAGAATAGCATTCCCACCAGAAGGCGTTTTATCTCAAAGAAAAGCATTATACCTAAGCTTGGATAGTATTGAAACACCTGACGATTACACCGTGGTATTCAAATTAAATAGTCCAGACGCTTTTATGATGGATGGTTTTGCATCACCTTTTAACGCTATTTATTCGGCTAAAGACATTGCTAAGGATCCCAACTGGCATAAAAAGAATGTTAATGGAACTGGTCCATACAAATTTGTTGAGCACGTTAAGGGTGAATCCTACATCGGCGAGAAATACGACGATTTTCATCATGGAGATAACTGTTTAGACAGGACAGAGGGTTATCGTATTAAAGGATTGGTTGAACCATTAGTTGGTGGGCAGATTATGGCAGAATGGAGAGCAACTGCACCTCCGGAGGTCAAAACTCTTCAAGAACAGATGGGTGATGATTACACAAATCAATCAAAAACCCTTATGACACTGTGGGTTGTCTCTTTAAATTCTGAATCCGAGCCATTCAAGGATGTGCGTGTCCGACAAGCTCTTAATCTATGCATAGATAGACATGGTGGCTTGCCAAAACTAGCAAAGATCACTTTCACCGCTCCAAGGCCATCAGGGTATTTGTTGTACGACACAAAATATGCTCTTCCAGATGATGAATTATATCAGCTGGTTGGTTTTGGAAAAGATGCAGAAGCTAACAGAGCTAAAGCTAAAGAACTTCTAAAAGAGGCTGGATATGAGGGGCTGAAATTTACTTACAGTAATCGTGCAGTTGCACACCCTTATGACCACATAGCAATTTGGTTAATGTCAGAATGGAAAAAATGTGGACTGAATCCTGAAATGATCACAAACCCAACAAGTAAATTTGTGACAATCAGGAAGGAAGGTAATTTCGATGCTACCATAGATTGGGCACCATCATTTCTTCCTGACCCAACAGTCATGCACTTTAAATATCTTTCAAGGGATGTTAATCCTTCAAATTACAGCAGGGCCACTAATCGCGAATTAGATGCTTTATTTGATGCACAAAAAGGTGAAGTTAATTTCGAAAAGCGAAAAGCTATCGTTCACGAGTTTGAGAAAAAAGCTCTAGAAGAAGCCTACGTACTTCCAATAACTTACACTGACAGAGTGGTGTCATTAAATAAAAAGGTTAAAGGTTATGTGATTGCTAATTCTCATATCCTTAACAATACCTTCCGCGGTATTTATCTGGAAGACTAATAAAATAATGTAAGAATGAGCACGATTTAATCGTGCTCATTTTCTTTAAACCAAAATGGAAATAGAAAATGTCAGAGCTCCCCCTTCTTGACGTGCGTAACCTTCAGGTCGAATTCAAATTAAAAAACGGCACGGTGAGAGCTGTCGATAATGTAAGCTTCCAAGTTAATAGAGGGGAATTTCTCTCTATCGTTGGTGAGTCTGGTTGTGGCAAATCTGTTACAGCTTTGTCTATAATGAAGTTACTACCTAAAAGAGTTGCTGAGATAAAAGCAGACTATGTAAAATTTGATGGCCAAGATATTACAAACTTGTCTGAAAACGAAATGAGAAAAATTCGTGGACGACGAATGTCAATGATTTTTCAAGAGCCTATGACAAGCTTAAACCCAGTTTTGACCATAGGTGATCAGCTCACTGAACCATTAATAACTCATCTAGAAATGTCTGAAGAAGAGGCAAACAATAGAGCAATTGAGCTTCTCAATATGGTAGGAATACCAGAGCCCGAAAAACGTTTAACACAATATCCGCATCAATTTTCTGGCGGAATGCGACAACGAGTAATGATTGCAATTGGACTTGCATGTGAACCTGATTTGATCATTGCTGATGAACCAACCACAGCTCTAGACGTCACTATTCAAGCACAAATACTGGAATTATTGAAAGATATTTGTAATAGACTAGGTGTAGCAATAATAATGATTACCCATAATTTGGGTGTTGTTGCTGCATACGCAGATAAAGTTAATGTAATGTATGCTGCAAGAATAGTTGAAAAGGGAGGAGCTTCAGATATTTTTGGTAAGCCATCCCATCCATATACAATCGGATTACTTCGTTCTGTACCCAGAATGGATAAAAAGAGAGGTGGCAGATTAGCAACCATCGAAGGCTTACCACCCAACCTTATGGCACCACCAAGTGGGTGTCGTTTCAAGCCTAGGTGCCCAATGGCGGCAGATACTTGTGACAGCTCACCTGAACTCAAAGAGCGGGCGAAAGGTAAAAATCATTTTACAGCATGCTTCTATTCAGACGACGCGAATAAAAAGGGAGCATCAATTTATGTTTCTGACAAAGATAAATTCAAACCAATTAAGGTAAAAAAAGATAAACCTGTACTATCGGTTAGAGGGTTAAAACAACATTTTGGTGTTTCTTTCAGAAGCGGTTGGCTGTCAAGTGTTTCGGGAACAGTGAAAGCTGTTGATGATATATCATTCGATGTTTACCCAGGCGAAACTGTTGGACTGGTAGGAGAGTCAGGGTGCGGAAAAACTTCTGTTGGAAGGGCGATATTACATTTAAATCTGCCTACAGGGGGAGAATTAAAATTTAATGAAAAAGAATTAAATCAAAAATCTGTAGCTCTCGTGCGGCAGGATATGCAGGTGATTTTTCAAGACCCTTTCTCTTCTTTAAATCCGAGGATGACTATTGGCCAAATACTAGAGGAACCCCTTAAGGTCCATAAGATAGAAACAGACGAAGTCGCTCGAGCGGAAAGAGTAAGCGAACTTCTTACAAAAGTTGGATTATATCCTTATATGAGAGATAGATATCCACATGAATTATCTGGAGGGCAGAGACAGAGAGTAGGTATAGCAAGGGCACTTTGTATGGAGCCAAAAATTATAATATGTGATGAGCCCGTATCGGCATTGGATGTTTCGGTTCAAGCACAAATAATTAACCTTTTGGAAGATTTACAAAGAGAGCTTGGAATCGCTTACCTTTTCATTGCTCATGATTTAGCTGTTGTTAAACATATTTCTCATAAGGTTATTGTTATGTATTTAGGTAAGGTTATGGAAATTGGTGATAGTGACACTATCTATGGAGAGCCAAAACATCCCTATACTAAAGCGTTACTAGATGCAGCACCAATTCCCGATCCGAAAAAAGAGCGTGGGAGAGAAAAAATTATTTTAAAGGGGGAGTTACCTTCTCCATTAAACCCACCAAAAGGTTGTGTTTTTTCATCAAGGTGTAATTTTGTAACTGAAGATTGCAGAAAGGTCAGTCCTGAGCTGGTTGATTTTGATAATAATCATCTGGCAGCCTGTATAAATATAGAGGGAGGAAAGTAATGCTGGCTTATACAATAAGAAGAATACTTCTTGTAATACCTACCCTCCTTGCAGTTGCTGTTCTCGTTTTCTTTGTATTGAGAGTTGTCCCTGGTGATATAGTTGAAATTAAGCTGGCTGCCGAAGGAGGAATTATTTCAGCCGAAGAGATACAAAAGGAAAAAGAGCGCCTTGGATTAGATGACCCAATTATGGTGCAATTTTATAAATATATGATTGGGCTCCCAAGAGGTGACTTGGGTATCTCTTTATGGACAGAAAATAATGTGTCTGAAGAGATAATGAGCAGAATAGGATTATCTTTCGAATTAGCAATATTATCAACTATCTTAGCCGTGTTAATTGCTTTCCCTTTAGGTACTATTTCTGCGCTGTACAGAGGTTCCATACTAGATTATGTAATAAGAATCATAACAATTGGAGGGATTGCTGTGCCGTCTTTTTGGTTTGGTATGTTATTGATCATGCTGATATTAGCCACATTCGGCAATCTGCCGCCATTAGGTACAATAAGTATTTTTGATGATCCAAAAACAAATCTCTATCAGATGATTTGGCCTGCGCTTTCGGTGGGTTACAGATATTCGTCAGTCGTAGCAAGGATGCTGCGATCGTCAATATTAGAGGTTTTATCAGAAGATTATATTCGTACAGCTAGAGCTAAAGGTGTTTTTGAAAGAATAGTTATCGTAAAACATGGTATGAGAAACGCGTTATTGCCAACGGTAACTGTAATTGGACTGGAGTTCGCTTTTCTTCTTGGAGGCTTGGTTGTTACTGAATCAGTCTTCAACTTAAACGGTATAGGAAAGTTATTTGTAGATTCTGTTGTTCGAAACGATTTGAATTTATTGCAAGGGCTTGTTTTAACGGTTGCAACAGGTTTTGTTCTTGTTAACTTGATAATTGATCTTCTCTATGCAGCATTAGATCCTAGGATAAGGTATCAAAAATGAGTGATTTAGGCGTTACAAAAGACGACAACATTGAAAAAGATGTCGCAAAACCTTCCAGAAGAACTCTACTAGATTTTATTCGTCAACAGCCTTTAGGGTCTTTGGGTATAGTGTTGATAATTACTATGATGTTAGCAGCTATTTTTGCGCAGCACGTTGCTCCATTTAATCCAGAGGATGTTGATTTTGAAGCATCACCAGCCTTTGGTGGTGGAGCTCCGTCTTTAGCCCATCCACTTGGTGCTGATGCTTTTGGCAGAGATATTTTATCTCGCTTAATTTATGGTGCCCGAACTGCTCTTTCCATCGGTTTTTTGTCTGCTTTTTTTGGGTGCTCTATTGGAGCAATAATTGGCACGAGTTCTGCTTTTTTTGGCGGAAAAGTTGACCTTCTAGTTCAGCGATTTATTGATTTGATGTTGTCGTTCCCAATAATCGTATTAGCTATTATTGTAATTGCAGTCTTCCCAAAATCGGTTGTTCTTGGAGTTGATGTAAATGTTATTGTGGCGATTGCTATTCCGTTTATTCCTAAAACGGCGAGGGTAATTAGATCGCAGGCGCTTGCAGTCGTTACTTTGCCTTATGTAGATGCGGCAAGAACAAATGGTTTTAGCTCAATGAGAATTATATTTAGGCACATTTTACCAAATGTTACTGCACCTTTTTTGATATTAATTACCGCGTTCATAGGCCAGGCGATTCTTCTGGAGGCAAGTTTATCATATCTAGGTTTAGGGGTTGTTGAACCCACGCCATCATGGGGACTCATGCTTTCGGGTGTGAATACAGACTATTATAGAACAGCACCATGGATGATAATTTTTCCAGGTTTGGCAGTTAGTATAGCCGTTTTTTCATTCAACCTTTTTGGTGATAGCTTGCGAGATTGGCTTGACCCTAAACTTAAGTTATAGGAGTCTAGAAGTGAATGTTTTCATCGGAGTGGAACAGGTAAGTTCTTAATTCAATGTCTACACTAGATATAGGATTAATAGGCTTAGGAGCAATGGGTAGTGGCATTGCTTATTCCATATCTACTTCTAATATTCCATTATCCATATATGATGTAAATAAAAAACAGCTAAATCTGAATAGTCAGACCTCTAATTTAAACAAGACATCACCAGAAGAAATTATAACAAAATGCGATGTTGTATTATTTTGCGTTCCCTCGTCAAAAGAAATAGACGAATTGTTAAAAAGATATAACCCTAAAATTGGTTCGACCATTATCGACCTAACTAGCTCAGATCCTAGGGTTACGGCTAAAAGAGCAAAAATTCTTTTTGAGACTAGGAATGTATCTCAACTCGATGCTGCTATGTCTGGTGGCGCTAAAGGGGCTGCAGCAGGAAAATTGACCTTAATGGTTGGCGGAGATAAAAAAGTGTTACAGATGAACATGCAGATTTTATCTTCTTTTTCAGAGCGCATTTTTCATATTGGAGATGCAGGTAAAGGCCAACTTATGAAACTGTTTCATAACGCTGTTTGTCATGGAAACTTTTTGCTGTTAAGTGAAATTTGTATTAAGGGAGAACAGAATGGTCTTAACTTGGAACAAATGATTGAAGTGTTTAATTGTTCAAACGCCCGGAGTTATATATCAGAGAGGCGTTTTCCTGACCATATTTTGTCTGGGACCTTTGATGGAAAATCAACACCCTCCAATTTAAAAAAAGATTTAAACTTACTAAATGATTTATTGCAAACAAATGGTGAAGAGACTTATCTCAGTCATAGTTTAAGACTACTAAACAAGCTTGACCCGTTATACGAAAACGATGATTTTATGCTTATTTATCCGCAGTTAAAAGAATTGTCAGATGGGTAGCAACTATTTACGGTTAAGATTTGCATTCTTTTCTAGTACAGCACAGACAGCAGCTGCGTCCAAATCCTGATACCCCTGTGCCATTGCAGATAAATAATATTGCAATGCGACCTGATATATAGGCAATGGCACAAAATTATCTTTAGCCAGTTTGGTAATGAATTCACTATCTTTTATTGGGGTAGAAAAATTCATACCTTCAACAGCATATTCATTATCAACCATTAACTTTCCACGTCCTTCAAATACAGCTGAGCTAGAAAATGTGCCACTAATCGCTTTGTGTATTAATTCCGGTTCTAACCCTACTTTCATACCAAGCACCATAACTTCGGCAGTTACGCTGTTATGAACAAGATTTAGTATATTCCCTATTAGCTTCATTTTACTGCCGTTTCCATAATCACCTACTTCTGTAACCTTGTTACAAAAAGCTTCTAAAAAAGGTTTGGCTCTTTGGACGTCCTCTGTATCTCCAGAAAGATAAGCTGATAATTTACCTTGTAATGCTACTACTCTGTTACCGGACAAAGGGGAGTCTACAATTCGAACATTTTTTTCACACGCCATTTCTCTGGCTTTTTCTTTTGAGTCAACGGGTAAAGTTGAAAGTTCAATTAATAGTTGTCTGTTTTTTTTTGTTTCTTCCCCGTTTGGTATTGCCTGCATAACTTCATGAAGACTGCCGGCAGATGGAAGGCATAATAGAATATTTGACTCCTTGTGGAATATCTCATCTATGCTGCCACATGAATAGAACTTTTCGTTATTATTGAATTTTGCTAGAGCTTTTTTTGATATATCAAACCCATATACCTGAAACCGGTTTTCAAGCAAGAACTTAGCTATCGCAGAACCAAGCACTCCAAGTCCTATTATAGCAATGGATTTTGTCATTTTAGAACTTTGCACCTACAAAACAAGTGCCGCTCTCCCAGTAATCCGACTATGCTCAACGTCGTTGTGAATATCTTCTAACCCTTCAAAACCCGACGTGCGAGTGACAAGTGGCATTAAACCTTTATGCATCTGTTCACCAACTAATTGCAAGCTCTCAAGAACTTCTTGATAAGAGCAGTATCTGCTGCCCATTACCTCTATTTCCTTAGATAATAAAGACATACCATTTAGTTTAAATTCGGAATCAGCGCCGCCGCCGCCACCTAGAGTAATTAGCCTTCCACCTCTACCGAGACTAGCAACACCCATTTCCAGACTTTTTGTAGATGAAACAAAATCGATAACCACATCAAAGCCTCCACCAGATGCATCCATTAGAGCTTCATGTGCATCATTAGTATTTGCATCAACACAGATATCAGCTCCGTGCTCAAGACACGCTTGAAATTTATTAGTGTCAACTTCAACAGCTGTTACGTGACAATTTGCCCATCTAACCATTTTAAGCATTTGAATTCCCAGTCCCCCTCCGGCTCCAAATACCGCAACACGCTCAAGGGGCGCTATCCGGCCCCTCCTGAGAACTTTATAGGGAGTTGCAATCGCATCGCAAATCACTCCAATTTCCGCAGGATTTTTATAGATATCTAGTGTTTCTGGTATTGAAACAAAATTTTTAGCAGGTAACTTTATGTATTCAGCATATCCTCCATCACAAGCCCTACCAACATATCCTCCAAAATTTTCACATAGGGTTTGACGGTTTATTAGGCACCATTTGCAATGACCACAAGTTAAATAGAAATAGGCTGTCACGGGCATTCCTATCGAGAGGCCACCACAATCACCATTTAATTCTACGATCTCACCTGCAATCTCGTGTCCCATAATTCTGGGAAATGGTATGGGAGTGCGACCAGCTTTGACATGTTGAACAGTCAGTCCCGCGCCACATGCGAGTATTTTTGCAACAGCTTCACCTTTTTCAGGTTTTGGGTCATCAACTGTTTCAAGTGAAAAAGGCTGATTAGGCCCATGTGATACTAGTGCCTTCATAATCTTTATACCTTATTTTTCATAGAAGATTGGATTTCTAATATGTGATTCTCTAAATCATCGTTCAAATCAATAGCTTTACCAGTCCAAGAAGAGGCATCCATTGCCATTGTTAAAACCAAATTTCTGTGACCATCCCTCGCTGTGGCGTGAGGTGTTGATTGCCCTGTTATCAGACTTTGATACCAAGAATTAGTCTCTTCGCGCATTGGCCCCCAAAGCTGGTCATCATAAATATCACCAGGTGGATAAGAGGTTAAAAAGTCAACATGTCGTTGAGGCGGTTCAAAACCATGAGGAACATATCCACCACCTTGTGATTTTGTACTTGCTAGGACCAAATCACGATGAGTATCTTCAATATCTATTACTCCCTCCGTACCGACAATACCAATCTCTAATCCATATACAGAACCAGGCCATACTTGTGGCAGAGCCCAGCTAATATTCATGCTAAAAATTGTGCCATCATCCATAGTGAACAGACCGAAAGTAGCATCCTTAGTGCCATATTGTGAAAGAAGCTTATCAACAGACTTTGCATAAATTTCGGCTGGTTTTTTGCCTTCTAATAGCCACAGAGACATATCCAAGCTATGGGTTCCAGAAACAACCATTGGGGTTAAATTTTGTCTTTCATTTGTTCGTCTGACCGTAGCAATTGGTACCATGGAATTCATAAAAGCACGCGTCACAACTGACGTAACGTCTCCAATTCTACCTTCTTGAAGTCGCTGTTTTACAGTTAAAAAGCGTCTTCTGAATCTCTGTGTATAGCCCATCACAGCATTTAAGCCAGCTTCTTCAATGGCAGATAAAATTTTTGCTGATTCTTGAATATCTGTTGCAAGGGGCTTTTCGATAAACAAGCTAGCTTTAGCTGCTACAGCAGCCATCGTTGGGCCAAAATGATGGTTTTCATCGGTGGCGATAATAACTGCATCTACTTCACTTCTAGAGAGAAGTTTATTATAATCATCGGTAAAAAAGTCGGCCTTTGCGTCTTTCTGTAATGCTTTCCCAAGTCCTGTATCTATGTCACACAAACCAAGCCAACCGATACCAGGATAATCACGGGCCATAATGGCTCTTATTCTGCCAATCGCGCCGCATCCAACTATTGCAAGCCCTATTTCTTTTTTGCCTATTTCACTCATTTTTGAGAATACTCCGATTTTTTCTAAAAATATAATTCTTAACAAAAAAACATAATTGTAAAGTAATTAAGATATTATATTTTCTGATGCTAATAGTTTTTAGCTAGTTCTGCAATGTACTGATAAACAGTTCGGAGCCCCATTGCTTCTCCGCCTTTTGGTCTACCCGGCCTACTATTTAGATTCCAAGCCATTAAATCAATATGTGCCCAATTTATTTCTTTTCCAATGAATTTCTGCAAAAACAATGCAGCTGTTATAGCTCCGCCATAACCTGATTGTCCTGTACTTGAAAGTGCAGATGTTTCAGTCTTTAAAAATCTTTCATAAGGAGCAAATAGTGGGAGCCGCCAGAGAGGGTCATCTATTTTCTCACTAATTGAAACAAGTTTGTTCGCAGTTTCGGTCTTATTGCAAAAAAGTGCCGGGCACTCTGTTCCAAGGGCTACTCTTGCTGCCCCAGTTAGAGTTGAGAAATCAATTATAAAATCTGGGTTTTCTTGCTTGGCATGGAAAAGTGCATCTGCCAATACTAGCCGTCCTTCCGCATCAGTATTTCCTATCTCTACAGGGATACCAGCAGCGGTTTCAATTATATCAAGTGGTCTCATGGATTTTTCCGACACTGAGTTTTCTGCTGCGGGAATTAAGACCCGAAGTTTTACGCGAAGGTTTGTTTCCATGATAGCAGAAGCTAATCCTAATGCATGAGCAGCACCGCCCATATCCTTTTTCATAATCTCCATAGCCTTTGATGGTTTTAGGTCAAGGCCTCCAGTATCAAAAGTAATGCCCTTTCCAATTATGGTAATTTTTGGACCGTTTGTTCCCCAGTTAAAATCAATTAGGCAAGGTGGTGTCTCTGCAGCATTACCAACAATATCGATTGCAGGGGCATATTTTTTCAATTCTTCACCGGAATATAAATCATATTGAGCTGAAAATTTATCTGCAAGCCGAGAACTAATATCAGCTAATTGAGTTGTATTTAAAAAATTTGCTGGCAAATTGATAAGGTCTCTGCATAGAGATATTCCCCTAATTAAGGCAGTGATATTTTCTGACCGAGGTGCGTATAATTTTGCTAATTTGTGTTTTTCTTTTCTATTACTTTTATTTTGTTTTGGCTGCTCATTATATTTGCTCTCTGGAAAGTCATATTTATATTGTGCTAAGCCCCATCCCAAGTAAAACTGGTCTTTTTGTAAAATTTTATTGTAACTCTCAATTTTCCAGACACCGCTAGGGCATTTCTTGGCTACATTAGCTATCTGCCAAATGTTTGCCCAATCATTTACATCTAAAAACTTATCACCGTTGTTTAGATTGGAGGAATTTTGTTCTGAAATTATCAATAAGGCAGCTTCAACATTACCAGTTTTGTTTGGAAGTAGCAAAAAATTGCCTGTTTCTGCTTTGAACTCATTTTCGTTTATCCAAGATTTCCAAAATGACGATTGAGTTTCAACCCAGTTCTTAAATTCAGAGGAATGTACTAGATAAAGCACTCTATTTTCAATGTCATCATTTGTTAGGCCAGTCTCAACCTCGAAAAAATTCATAATCATTTACCTATCTAAAGCAGAACTTTGTAGCTTAACCTCTTTTTAGTAGATTAAGCGATTTGAAAACGTGCTAAAATTAAATTTTTATTATTTTATAAATTATTTTTTTGAAATCCAAGAGATATAACTATAAATGGATTAAACCAATTTGTATTTTAATTTGTTAGCCAACGGACGGGTTTAGTTGTTATATTCTAGTTATAAAATAGTTGAGGTCACAAAAAGAATAAGTAATCATCGAATAAGTCTTTGGCTACTATTAATATGTGCTAGCATAATGATTTTGATTGGACATGGTTCAATCGAGGTATTGGACCGCGATGAGGCGCGCTTTGCACAAGCAAGCAAGCAAATGGTCCAAACGGCTGACATTATAACCGTTAGATTTCAGGAGGAATTGCGAGCCAAAAAGCCAATAGGTATATATTGGCTTCAATCTGCTTCAGCATCATTATTCGGCTCCGATAAGATTTCATCCTACCGTTTTCCAAGTTTGATCGGATACATTTTAAGTATTGTTCTGAGCTTTTTATTTGTAAAAAATTTATGGCCTGACTCAGGATATTTACAGCAAATGGTTCCGTCTTCATTGTTGGCCTGCAGTTTAATAATACTTGCAGAAGCACATATTGCGAAGACAGATTCAATTTTGCTGAGTTTAATTTTGGCACAGCAGTTGTCGCTTTGGTTATGTTACAAAAATAGGTTCAATATTAATGCTTCACCCGCAACAAAGTGGTTTTGGATATCTATGGCTTTTGCCATTTTGGTCAAGGGCCCGATTGCACCATTTTTGGCCTTCGTTACAATATTCGGATTAATAATAATTGACCGAGATTGGAGTTGGTTGAAGCGCCTTAATTTTTTATCTGGTTTGGTGATTATTGGCATTATTTGCCTTCCTTGGGTGCTGGCAGTTTCATTTGCTACAGATGGTGTTTTTTTGTCTCAGGCAATTCAATCTGACTTTTTGCCAAAGCTTATAAGTGGTCAAGAATCACACGGAGCACCTCCAGGTTTATATTTATTAACTATTCTACTTTTTGTATTTCCTGCATCTATATTTTTTGGTGCTTTATTTAGAACTAATGCGCAATTCTGGCGTTCTGATGCAAGCAGATTTTGCCTTATTTGGTTGCTGAGTTATTGGCTTATAATCGAATTAATTCCAACAAAACTTCCGCATTATATCTTACCTATTATTCCTGCCTTAATGATGCTTATTGGAAGAGCTATTTTTATTCCGATATCCAAAATTAAATGGCGCAGAACGGCTGAAATAGTGATGTCTCTTTTATCATGTTTATTTGGGATTTTGCTACTTGTGGGGGGGTTGTGGGCTTCTGCTAAATTTGGAGCAGAAAATGGTGCCTTCGCCTTTGCTTTTGTAATTTTTGGAATGCTCTTAATAGGTGGAATTTTCTTTGCTAGCTTTAAATGGATTAGGAATGATACACGCGAGGTCACAACGAGAGGTCAATATATCTTTTTGGCATGCATTCTTGGGATTATTTTTAATTGCATATTTTTTTCTGGTATTATTGGGAATCTAAAGTATTTACATGTTGCCTCCTTAATCGAAGAGAAATTAGAGAGACTACCTGTAGAGACAAAAATTATTGCCTTAGCTGGTTATCACGAACCATCATCTGTGTTTACATTAGGGGAAGATATATTATTACTTAACGCAGACGAAGCAGCGCTGCTATTGGCAGAAGCACCTGAGGCTTTAATAATTGTGGAATCTCGGCAAATAGATCAGTTCGAGTCTGCTGCATTGAATTTAAATGTGGCATTTCATCGGTCATCACAAATTAAAGGATTTAATATTTCTAAAGGGCAATTTATTGAATTGTACCTAATGTCCTCGATTAAGTTTGACGATAAGGATTTGAACAGCTAAGACCAATAAAAACTATCTGAAGATTTTCTTTCATGGCTCAATTTATAACTTATTCTGCAAGTAAATCTAACGTCATAAAAGCACCAGAAATTTCGGTACTAGTCCCCGTGATGAATGAGGCGGGAAACATTCGAGCATTAATTGATGAAATATGTGATACCTTTCGAGACAGGAAATTTGAGATCATTTATATTGATGATGGAAGCACAGATGAAACTATATTAGAGTTGCAAACTTGCTTGTCGCAAGTGGAGGAACTCCGTGTCTTTCGTCATAAACGGCGGAGTGGTCAAAGCGTTGCAATAAGGACAGGTTTGCTGGCATCAAGAGCGCCCTTGATTGCAATTTTAGACGGAGATGGTCAGAATATTCCCCATGATTTACTTAAATTAGAGGATGCCCTTCTCTCTTCGCGCCCTAAAAGCGGTATGGCAGGTGGAGTTAGGCAAGATAGAAAAGATTCTGCTATTAAGAAATTTGCATCGCGCAGAGCAAGAAATGTTAGAAGCTGGCTTTTAAAGGATAGCCACACAGACTCAGGTTGTGGAATTAAGATTATTGATAGGGAAGTTTTTTTAAGGCTGCCTTTTTTTAACCATATGCACAGATTTATGTCTGTTTTAGTTCTACGAGAAGGTGGTGTAGTAATCGAAGTTCCTGTTGGTCATCGCGCCCGTGACAAAGGTAAATCCAAATATGGTATTTTAGATAGATTACTTGTGGGTATTTCTGATATAATCGGAGTCATGTGGTTACTCAGGCGAGCAAATCACCCTGAGGAAGTCATGGAAATAACCCAGAATGCTTTAAAGAAAAATTCAAATAATAATACGATCAAGTAGATGCTGGATATCATTTCAGAAATTATAGGCAGTACCGCACTAATAGCGGGCAACTTTTTATACAGCCTTTTTCCATTTCTCCCGGTCTCAATAGCAGAAAACCCAGCAACATTAATGGTTATAGTGGGTTTTGGAGGGCAGTTATTATTTGCTATGAGGTTCATAATTCAATGGATAAAATCTGAAGGAGAAAGAAAGTCCGTTATTCCCCTTGCATTCTGGTATTTTTCGATAGGTGGAGGATTAGTGCTTTTATTTTACGCCCTTTGGCGCAAAGACCCGGTTATTATTTGTGGTCAAGGTTTGGGGCTTTTTATTTACGCACGAAATTTGTATTTTATATATCGAAACTCAGCCAGGTAATTTATTAAATTTAAAAAAACCACATTACAAACTAGTATTGCTCATCTTAAGCAAGATGTTCCATTCATTTTGTGAAACGGGAACAACAGAAAGACGAGATTGACGCACAAGAGCAAAATTATTTAGTAAGGGCTCACTTTTTATTTCAAAGAGTGTAACAGGTTTTTCTACCTCTTTTACAGCAACTACCGTCACCATACCAAAGCGTCCCGTAGGGTCAGTAGGGTCTAAATGCCATTTTTGTGAAACACGAACGATACCGACGATACGTTTTTCAATCACTGAATGATAAAAAAAGCCAAGATCTCCTATATCCATTGCTTTCATATTATTACCTGCTTGATAGTTTCGTACACCATCCCAGCCCTCGCCTTCTTCTCCTTTCGCTAACTGATCGCTAAATGACCAGGTGTTAGGTTCTGATTTAAATAGCCAATATGCCATGCAAGCCTCTTTAATTATTTGTTTTTTTTTAATTGTGTTGGAAAAATATTTGTTATCCTATTCTGTATTTGCTGCTCGAGCTAATAAGGCGTTAATTTCACTCTCAATAAGTTCTTTACGTTGCAAAATACGATGAACAGCTTGTGCGATAGGCAACTCGATATTTTCATAAAGAGCTCTTGCATTAAGAAGTTCAGCAGCTTTTTTGCCTTCAGCTAACTTTTGGTCAGGAGTTTGGTTTTTTGCAATTGCCATACCGAATGCCATATTTCGTGAATGAGGACTAGAGCAAGATAACACTAAATCTCCCATACCTGCCAATCCATTAAGTGTTTGAGGCCTTCCACCAACTTTAACAGCAAGTCGGGTAATTTCAGCAAGTCCACGTGAAACTAAAGCTGCGCGCGCATTATCCCCGAGTTCGAGTCCGGTAGCTATACCTGCTGCTATCGCAATTATATTTTTTACCGCACCACCTACAGCAACTCCTGTAATGTCATCCCCTATGTAACATCTTAAATAGCTTGCTTCGAAATAATCAGCTATTTTAGTTGAGAGTGTGATAGACTGAGAGGCTATCATGACTGCTGTTGGTTTATTTAATATTACTTCATCAGCAAAAGAGGGACCACTAATTAGTCCATAGGAATAAAAGTTATCAAAATTTGAATCTATCCATTCGGGTAGAAATATCCCACCCTTCTCAGGGTGTGAAAATAATCCTTTCCCCGAAAAAAGAATTACTGAATTTAATGATGCGTATTTCTCAATCATTTCCACAACTTGCGCAGTTTCCGATAGAGGAACTGCAATTACAATAAGATCAGCAAAGCTAAGACAATCTGGATTTGTTGTTGATGGTATAGGGTGCTCTAGTTGAACTTGAGGTAATGCTATAAGACTGCCCTGATTTAGTGCATCCGCTGTTTCTCGTCTTCGAGTGAGGACAGTAACATTGTTGTTAGCCTTTAGAAGTTGGTCTGCAAGCGCGCCACCCCAGCTTCCGCCGCCAATAACAACAATGTTCTTAGTTTTAGACATTTTATTTTTCATTGTCTTACTCCTCGCCCTGGAGGTGGTGAAGCTTTTTGGTCCAATGGCCACCGTGGTTTTGGAGCAAAATCAAATTCTGTCTTTTTCCCAATCATATGATATTCCATTCCTACCCATGCAATCATTGCAGCATTATCTGTACAAAATTCTAAGGGGGGTAAAATCATATTAAAATTCTTTGATTCAGCGAGGCTTTTAAGGTTTTTTCTAATTTCCTTGTTTGCGGCCACACCGCCAGCAACAACAAAAGTCATTTTGTTTTCCTCGCTAGAAGCAGAAGAAGCAAACCTTTCCATAGCTATTTCAGAACGACTAATAAGGGAGCTAGATATAGTTGCTTGCAGACTAGCAGCAAAATCAGCGGTTGGAATGGGTCCTGAATGTTTTGATACTGAATTTGCAAGGGCGGTTTTAATTCCAGAAAAAGAGAAATGACAATCACGATATTGTTGCCTTGGTATAGGTAATTTTATTGATTTTGGGTTTCCATTTTTAGCGCATTTTTCAATTGCTGGCCCACCAGGATAGCCAAGTCCTAAGAGTTTTGCTCCTTTATCAAAGGCTTCCCCAACTGCATCATCTAATGTTGTGCCATATCTTTCATACTGACCTAAAGAGTTGATGCTTAATAGTTGTGTGTGACCACCAGATACAAGCAACAACAAATAAGGGAATTCCAGCTTATGGGTAAACCGAGCCGTCAATGCATGCCCTTCAAGATGATTGATTGCATAATATGGCAAGTCTCTTGCAAATGCTAATGCTTTGGCTGTCATTGTTCCAATTAAAACGCCACCTATTAAACCTGGCCCACCTGTTGCAGCAATGCCATTAATTTTTTCGAGCGTAAGCCCTGACTGTTTCAAAGCTTCTGTTATCACGGGCCTTATGGCGGATAAATGTTCTCTTGCTGCGACCTCCGGAACAACGCCGCCATTAGGGGCATGAATGGAAGCTTGAGAAGCTATAACATTGGCTAAAATATCTCCATTTTGGTTAATTATTGCGCAGCAAGTTTCATCACAACTGCTCTCAATTCCTAATATGATTGGTTGTTTTGTCATTTTTTTCCTTTGAAAACTTCTGTCATACTATTAGACAGGATATATGCAAGACAAGAAAAATTCTAAAAACTCTTCTCCGATAAGGATTGCTACCCGGAAATCAAAGCTCGCTATGGCACAAGCTAATCTGGTAGGTGATTTAATTTCACCTGTTGAGGCAGAATTTATTGGCCTTTCAACACCAGGAGATAAAAGCCTTTCAAAACCGTTGGTTGAAATTGGCGGTAAAGGTGTTTTTGTTAAAACGCTCGAGCATGCATTATTATCTGGTAAAGCGGACTGTGCAGTGCATTCACTTAAAGATATGGAAACGCAATTCGCATCAGGCACTCACATTATATCTGTTTTGCCAAGAGAAGATCCAAGAGATGCAATTCTGGGTGCCAAAAGTCTCGATGAATTGCCTATAAACGCAAAAATTGGTACAGCGTCAGTCAGACGAAAAGCACAACTATTAAAGTATAGGCCCGATTTAGACATTCAGCTTTTAAGAGGCAATATCAATCGAAGGATAGCCTCTCTCGAAAACAAGGAATATGACGCAATAATTTTAGCAGTTGCTGGATTAAAGAGACTAAATATAAAAATATCCTATAACCCAATTGATATTGACAAAATGCCACCTGCCGCCTCTCAGGGAACAATAGCAATTCAGATTTTTCGACAACATCCAAATCATGACCGACTGCAGGAGATTTTTTCACGTTTGCATTGTCATAATACAGGTCAGTGTGTTACAGCAGAACGCTCGGTTTTGTCTTACCTTGATGGTTCCTGCCGAACACCGATATCCGCTTATGCTCATATTGACCAATCTCATAAATTGCAACTTCAGGCACATATTTATTCACCAAATGGAGATAAAAGTTATTCTTCTTTTGCTTCTGATGAGCCGGAAAACGCTGAAAAATTGGGTGTAAAGATTGCAAAAGATCTTCTATTTAAATGTGGTGGTACTTCATTCATAGCAAGGTAAGGGATTTATTTTAGTTGAGGAATTAAATTAGCTATATGATTGTTATTATTCGAGATATTGAAGCTGCAACAAATAACGCTGATTCATTGATAGCCTCTGGTATTGACGCAATTCCGCTTGCCGTCTTATCCCATATGCCCATTGAATTGGAACCTAATGTATTAAATGTCTCTTATCAGGCAATAATTTTCACAAGTAAATACGGTATTTTAAATTATGATTCATTTTTCAACCTTCCAGCCTGGTGTGTTGGGGACATAACAGCAAAAGTCGCTAAAAATATTGGATATACTAATGTTATTTCATCTACAGGTAGTGCTCTCAGTTTAGCAAATGATATTTCAAATAATTTAGATAGTGAAAAAGGTCCGTTATTATGGGTATCTGGTGCTGATATTGCGTTTGATATAAAAGCTTATTTGAACACAAAGAGGTTTAATATTACAAGAGCCGTTAGTTATCAAATGACCTCCGTCAGTCGTCTAAATAAGTCGTTTATAGACCTGGTAAAATTAAAAAAAATAAAAGGGGTCGTTATTCTATCCAAGAGAAATTTTCATTGTTTTAGGGAATTGATGATCGCTGAGGGTATTTGGGAACATCACCAGAGGTGGCAATTATTTACATTTCAGCAAATTCCTTTTACCGCAGAAGAGACATCGTCATTTGCAGGGATAATAAAATCAAATACCGCAAGCTTTGAACACTTGTTTAACTGTATAAAAGATTGGTATTCTACTTTTAATGAACCTAATAGGTAGAAATATTGAATGAAGGATAATGAAAAAGATGCATCCGAAGCAGTGATTGAAGGCGAAGCCGTTATACGTCCTGGTCGGAAAAAAGTGTCTAGCAAAAGACCTAGTAGAAAAAAGACCTCCGCTAATGAAAAGCCATTAGAGTCTGAATTTTCAGAAAACGTGGATACTGATAAGAATGAAGATAATCATTCTAAGAAAAACAAGTATGGTTCTTCCCAAGTTAGGAAATTATTTTCGCTGAGAAACATTAGTGTTTTGATTGTTTTTATATCTGCAATAGCTGGCGGGTGGATATGGACGTCTAATAAGAATTTAATTCCTGCACCTCAAGAAAGCCCGAAACTCTCAAGCATATTGGACGAAGCCACAGAACGTTTATCGGAAACCGAGAAGCAATTGAATGAATTTAAAATGCAAATAAACATTTTAGAATCAGAGATTGAAATGCTTAAAGAGCAAATTGGTCAGCAAACACAAGATGATAAGCTAGGTTCAGTATCCTCTCAGCTTAGCCAATTGAGAAATATGTTTGATGAATTAGATTCAAACATGGCTCTTCCGCAAATACAGACTGTTGCAGTAGAGGAACTTTCAAGTTTTAAAGCAAAGAGAATAATTCATTTAATAGAAGTTCTATGGCTTGATAGTCAAACTGGAAGAGACCTAACTACATATCCTTTAGTTATTCAAAAACTTAAAAAAATTTATGCTGATGAAATTGAACTTTATGACTATCTTGGTCTTATTGATAGGGCGCTGAGCGGAAATTTATCTAGCTACGCTATTATGCTATTTAATCTTAACCGTGATTTATTAGAAGATATGGGGAATGCTGAAACATCAAAAAGTGTGTCAAGTTTAAATAAAAATACAGGCAGCGAAAAAGAACAAGATGAATTTATTGCTCAAGAGTCTGATAGTTTTTCTTGGGCACAATATATTGCCGGGTTAGTAAAATTTCAAAAGATTTCAGAGGAAAACGACTCTTCAAAAATAAGTAAAAATAAAGAAAGAGAAATAGTGACAGCTAAGGAAGGCGTCGCAAAACTCTCTACATCTTTAAAGCCCAAATCGATAGAAACCATGTCCGAGGCAATTTCTTACCTTACACTTGTTTTGGATAATGGCAACTCGGAATTAAATTCAGAGCAGATTAACAAAATGAACTTTTATTTGGTGCAAATTAAATCAAGGTTGCAGGTGGATAAAATGATTGATGATATTTATCAAAGTCAAGGAATGTTATTCTCAAGGGAAGAGAAATGATAATAATTCTTCGCTTAATTCTTATCATCGCCTTAGTAGCGCTTGTAGTAAGTTGGCTTGCTAAGCAAACAGGCTCAAGCCAGATACAATGGTTGGGATATCAAATAGAAATTTCAACAAGTCTTTTAGTAAGTTTAGTCATCTCGTTCGCTTTTTTTGTAATGCTATTTGACAGGATTTTCCGATTTATTCGTAACTGGCCTAAAATGTTATCATATGGATGGCAATTTAGACGTAAAACAAATGGAGAACGTGCGCTTAGTCTTGGCTTTGTCGCTTTAGCCGCCGGAGATAGTCGTTCTGCACAAAAGCAGGCAAAAAAGGCAGAGAAATTGTTAGGAAAAGGACTTCTCCCGGATTTGCTAGCCGCACAGGCAGCTCATCTTTCTGGGGATGAAAATGCTGCTAGACGTTATTTTGCCCAACTATCAAAACAGAAAGATACAGCCTATTACGGTTTAATAGGAATAATGAATTTACAATTCCAAAACAAAGACACAGAACGAAGTCTGGAAGCAGCTAAAAAAGCATTGAAAATACAACCTGACTCTACGGCCGCACTAATTCATATTTTTTGGAGGGAAATCGAGGCCAGAAATTGGAAAAGGGCCTCAGAAATAATTGTACTTTTAAAACCACAACTAGCAAATTTTGTAGAACAGAAAGAACAGTTTAAGAATAGGGAAATCGGATTATGCTATCTGGTTGCCGATAATGCTTCTGAGGAAAAAGAAAAATTTATTTTTTTAAAGCGAGCTTTGAATATAAATGACTTAAATATAGCCTGTCGGGTTGCTTTAGGTCGATTATACCATAAAAAAGAGATGATAAAGCAAATGATTAAAGTTGCAGAGCGAGGTTTTATTTTAAATCCACATCAGGATTATATTGATTTATTGAGATTTAATTTTACCGGTAACACATCAAAATTTATTGCTCGTCTTACCAAACTGGCTCGTCAGAGTGAGCATAAAATAGATGCTTACAGGTTAGTCATTGCAGTCTCTCTTGATGCAGATATACTTCCGCCTGCAAGTAGTTTATTATCTGAAATACCTGCAAATGAAATGACTAACGAAGATTATTTGCTTACTTCGGAATTAGCAGAAAAACAAAATGATCCAGTGCGTGTTAAAAATGCTCTTCAGGAGGCTGCTCGTGCCCCTAGGGGTAAAGCCTGGCGATGTTCTTCTTGTTATACAATAACCGCACAATATGAAGCGGTTTGTCCAAAATGTAATGATATTGGAATGATTGATTGGGTAAACGAATCACATAATATTGTGAAAGCTATCACAGCGCCAATATAACTGTAATGCTGTAATTATGGTACTGAAATTACTCTAATATCGTGATAGGATAAGATTTCCTTTCCTTTTTGCTAAATTCATGGGTATTTTCTGGGTAGGAGCTTTTTGCAATATTACACTATCAATTATGATGTAAAAAGACGTATTTAAATGGGAGACAAATATGAAAAAAATTATTGGTGTTTCTGCTGCTATGTTAATGCTGGCCTCTCCAGTAATAGCAGAAGACATAAAAATTGGTATTTCTCTTGGTTTTACAGGACCTTTAGAATCACTTGCACCTGCAATGAACAATGGTGCGCAGATGGCTATCGCAGAGATAGCTGAGAGTAAATCTTTGCTTGGTGGTAGTAACGTTGTTGCTGTGACAGGTGACTCGACATGTGCAGATACTGCTGCCGCTGTTGCGACGGGAGAAAGATTAGTAACTGCTGAAAACGTAAATGCAATTGTAGGAGCGATGTGCTCAGGGGCTACTCAGGCAGTATTAGAAGGCGTCGCAATGCCAAATGGTATAGTTATGATTTCTGGTTCAGCAACTGCTCCGGTTTTATCAACAGTAGAAGATAATGGCTTATTTTTTAGAACAGCTCCATCAGACGCTCGTTCTGCAGAAGTTCTAGCTGATATCCTCAAGGAGGAGGGTTATAAGTCAATTGCTATAACTTATGTCAATAATGACTATGGTAAAGGATTGGGTAGTGCAATCGAGAGTAATTTTGTTGCTGGTGGTGGCTCTGTAACTATCAATGCTGGTCATGAAGAAAATAAAGGTGATTACAGTGCAGATGCTGCTGCTCTAGCGCAAGCTGGGGGGGATATTCTTGTTGTCGCAGGTTATGCTGATGGAGGTGGTGGAACCATAATCCAAGAGTCATTGGATAGAGGTTCCTTCGAAACGTTCTTTCTACCAGACGGAATGTATGCAGATAGTTTAACCAAGACCTTCGGTTCACAGATTGATGGATCATTTGGAGCTTCTGCGGGAACAGATAGTCCAGGTGATGCAACATTCAAAACGTTATTTGCGGATGCTGGACACGAGTATAATGTTTATGCAGGTGAATATTATGATGCTGCTGCACTTATAATGTTGGCGATGCAAGCTGCTGGTTCTTCCTCCTCATCAGACTTGAAAGATCACGTAATGGACGTTGCAAACGCCCCTGGCGAGAAAATCTATCCTGGTGAATTGGCAAAAGCGATGAAGATACTCGCTGGTGGAGGACAAATTGATTATGTGGGCGCTTCTGCAGTTGAGCTAATTGGTCCAGGTGAGTCTGGTGGTTCGTATCTTCAGTATGAAGTTAAAAATGGAAAATTTGAGACCGTCAAATACCGTTAATTAAGATATGCTCTTAACGACCCAGTGACCACTGGGTCGTTTTTTTTTACCGAAAAATTTCTCTAAATAATATAGTAATCGTGTGATCATAAAATGCTTACAATAAAACATTTAGAAAAATGGTTTGGTGGAATTCACGCTGTAAATAATGTATCTCTTACTTTCGAGACAGGAAAAATTACAGGTCTGATTGGACCAAATGGTGCTGGAAAAACTACTCTGTTTAACGTCATCGCAGGACTTCATTTCCCAACATCCGGTAAGGTATTCCTTGAGGAAGAGGAAATCACAGGACTTCCACCTCATCAATTATTTGCAAGAGGAGTAATGCGCACATTTCAGGTTGCTCATGAATTTTCAACTTTGCCTGTTAGAGATAACTTAATGATGGTTCCTTCACAACAAACTGGTGAGAGATTATTGAATGTCTGGCTAAATTCAAAAAAAATAAAAAAAGAAGAAGAACAGTTAAAAGAGAAGGCAAACGAGGTATTATCATTTCTCAATTTAGAAATGCTTGCAGATGAGCCGGCAGGAAATTTGTCAGGTGGCCAGAAGAAACTGCTTGAGCTTGGAAGATGTATGATGGTTGATGCAAAGATAGTATTTTTAGATGAAGTTGGTGCTGGTGTGAATAGAACCCTTCTAAATCATCTTGGCGATGCAATAATTCGCCTTAACAAAGAGAGAGGATATACCTTTTGCATGATAGAGCATGATATGGAATTTATTGGTAAATTATGTGACAGCGTAGTTGTGATGGCAGAAGGAAGCGTATTGGTAGAAGATAGTATAAAAGCTATAAAAGAAAATCCAGATGTGATCGAAGCATATCTGGGCAGAGGAATGAAAAATAAATCATGATTTCTGTTAATATAATTTCATTGGATAGTCTCAAATGACCTTTTTTGAAGGGAAAAATATGTATGCGGGTTATGGTGCTACAATGATATTGAATGGATGTTCTATCTCAGTTGATAAAGGGAAAATTACTGTAATTGTTGGTCCCAACGGAGCAGGTAAATCCACAGCAATGAAAGTATTATTTGGCATGCTTCCTCTATCAAGAGGGTCTATTACTTTTGAGGGGAAAGATATAGTAAATCTTCGTCCTGAACAACGAGTGATGTTGGGAATGGCCTACGTACCGCAAACTAGCAATGTATTTCCTTCTATGACGGTTTTAGAAAACTTAGAGATGGGCGGATTTATCCGTGTAGACGATTTAAGTTCTACGATAGCTGATATTTTTGATTTATTTCCAATTTTAAAAACTAAGCAGGGGCAAGCTGCTGGAGAGTTATCAGGAGGACAGAGGCAGCAAGTTGCTGTGGCAAGGGCTCTAATGACCCAGCCTAAGATTCTAATGCTAGATGAACCAACCGCGGGAGTATCACCTATTGTAATGGATGAATTATTTGACAGGATAATAGACATTGCAAAAATGGGTGTTGCCATAGTTATGGTTGAGCAAAATGCAAAACAGGCATTGCAAATAGCAGATAGTGGATTTGTATTAGTCCAAGGTGAAAATAAGTTTACAGATACTGGTTCATCCCTTCTCGGTAATTCGGAAGTTAGAAAAGCTTTTTTGGGAGGCTGATTGCAATGCTAGATTATATAAATGCAATTACGCTTCTTGCAAATTATATAATTGTTCCCTCCCTTGCTTATGGAAGTCAGTTAGCACTTGGTGCGCTTGGTATTACAATGGTGTATGCGGTCCTACGCTTCTCTAATTTTGCTCATGGCGAAATTATGTCCTTTGGCACGATGATTAGTATTTTTATTGTTTGGTTATTTCAGTCTATAGGTATTTCAATCAATCCATTGCCAACGGCTCTTTTGGCGCTTCCACTTTCAATTACTGCAACTATAATTTTATTGTTGATTTTAGATAAAACAGTTTTTAGATACTACCAGAAACAGCGTGTTCAGCCAGTTACCTTTATGATTGTATCGGTTGGGGTCATGTTTTTTCTTGCAGGGTTTATTCGTTTTTTAATTGGCACATCTAAGAAGAATTTTGATGATGGGGAACGATTTATCGTCAAGGCCTCTCAGTTTAAGCAAATGACAGGATTGGCTGAGGGATTATCTATCAGAACAACTCAAGCTATTACTGTTATTGTTACAATATTGCTCGTCATCTTTATTTTTTGGTTTTTGAATAAAACGAGGACAGGTAAATCAATGCGAGCTTTTTCAGATAATGAGGATCTAGCTTTGTTGTCGGGAATAAATCCTGAGAGAGTGATCATAATTACTTGGATTTTAGTTGGTGTGCTAGCTTCTGTGGCAGGCACTTTATATGGGCTTGATAAAGGTTACAAGCCTTTTGTATACCTCCAACTTGTTTTGCCAATATTTGCCGCGGCTATAGTTGGAGGTGTTGGAAACCCGATAGGAGCGGTTGCAGGAGGATATATAATAGCTTTCTCAGAGGCTTTTATAACCTTTGCATATAAACGTTTCCTAACTTATCTTTTGCCTAAAGAGTGGGCGCCCGACGGACTCGTTCAAATTTTATCAACAGAATATAAATTTGCTATATCGTTTGTTTTGCTTGTAATTGTTTTGCTAGTGAGACCTACCGGTTTATTCCGCGGAAAAACTCTATGAATCTATGGAACCAAAATTCAAACAAAAAAGTGTTTTTATTATTTGCAATTATGAGCGGCGCATTATTAATTGTCGGTTTCTTTCAAAGCTGGAATTTGATGCTCGCAATTTTAAACCTTTGTCTGATTTCAGCGGTTATGTCACTCGGTGTAAATCTACAGTGGGGATATGCAGGCTTGTTTAATGCCGGAATAATGGGTTTTGCTGCCCTTGGTGGTCTAGCGGCTATGCTGGTTACTAAAGCACCTGTAATAGGGGCTTGGTATGCGGGTGGATTTGGTATTTTGTTAGGAATGTTTATCTTGGTAGTAAGCGCTATTCTAGCTTATTTTGTATGGGTTAGATTGGAGGGGAGGGGGAAAAAGCGATACTGGTATGTCATATTTATAGTAGTTATTGGATATATTATTTCTCGTTTCGTATTAGGGCCAGCAATAATTAGCATTGAGTCTTTCGAACCATCTTCATCTGGATATTTGGGTGGTGCGGGTCTTCCTGTTTTGCTTTCTTGGTTTGTTGGCGGATTATTAGCGGCTTTAGTTGCATTTTTTATAGGTAGAATTACGTTAGGCTTGCGTTCAGACTATCTTGCTATTGCCACACTTGGCATCTCAGAAATAGTAATTTTTATATTTAAAAATGAGGACTGGTTAACTAGGGGAGTTAAAAATGTAACTGGTATTCCTCGCCCAGTTCCCTATGAGATTGAACTTCAGTCATCCATATGGTTTCAAAATCTATCAGAATATATTGGCATCGGCGTGATACAAGCCTCAAGTCTGTTCGTGAAATTATGTTATACATCCCTGTTTTTGTCAGTGTTGCTTATTCTATTATGGCTTTGTGAAAAGGCTTTAAATTCGCCTTGGGGAAGAATGATGCGTGCAATTCGGGATAACGAAACAGCAGCAAGTGCGATGGGTAAAAATGTGACCTCGCGACATCTGCAGATTTTTGTTATCGGATCAGCTATTGTAGGAATTGCAGGCGCAATGCTTGTAACATTAGATGGGCAGTTTAACCCAACTATATATCACCCTTTGAGATTTACATTCTTAATATGGGTAATGGTAATTGTTGGTGGTTCGGGGAATAATTTTGGAGCTATCTTAGGGGGCTTTATCGTCTGGTTTTTTTGGATAGAAGCTGAAATTATTGGTAACGCGTTAGTGCAGATTTTAACTTTACCTTTGTCTGATAGCTCTTCTCTTAAAGAACATTTTTTAAACACAGCACCTCAATTAAGATTGTTAATTATGGGATTGGTTTTACTATTATTTTTGAGATTTGCACCTCGTGGTCTAATTCCAGAAAAAACCCTTAGCAAACTCTCTAAGTCACCTAATTAAACATTGGTTATTAATTGCTTAAAAAACTCATTTATCCTATCCTGCAAAAAATTTAATAAAAAGCAATTCATATAGAAATTATTTTAAATGAACTTTGAAACAAGAAATCTAAAATCTTGGAGAGCAACAAAAATTTTGGCAACATTAGGCTATGCAAGTGAGAGTGAAGAGCAAATCACAAAATTAGTTCAAGCTGGTGTAAATATGTTCAGAATGAACTTCAGCCATGGCACACATGAGGAACATCTCATGAGGATAACGAATGTGCGAGCTGTTGAGAAAAGACTCTCTAAACCAATTGGAATATTAGCAGATATGCAGGGGCCAAAATACCGGATTGGTATTGTTGAAGAGGGCTTATCTTTGATTGAGGGAAATCTAGTGCAATTTGACCTTGATGATAAGATTGGTAATTCAGAAAGATTACCGCTTCCGCACCCTGAGATTTTTGAAGCCCTGTATCCAGGCGCAAGATTGCTAATGGATGACGGTAAGCTTGAGTTAATTGTAAGGACTATCTCCAATGATATATTTTCAGCAGAGGTCTTGATAGGAGGACCAGTCTTGAGTCGAAAAGGTGTGAATGTTCCTGATATTAAATTAAATACAAATGTCCTAACAGACAAAGATTTAATTGATTTAGAGTTTGCTCTGGATAATGGCGCTGACTGGATAGCATTATCCTTTGTTCAGTCAGTATCTGATGTTTTATTAGCTAAAGCAAGAATAGCGGGTAGAGCCCAATTGATGGCTAAAATAGAAAAGCCAGCGGCTTTATTAGAAATTGAAGATATTATTAACGCCAGTGATGCAATTATGATTGCAAGGGGTGATTTGGGGGTTGAGCTTGATGCTGCCGAGGTACCATCTGTTCAAAAAAGATTGATATATCAATGTCGAAAAGTGGGAAAACCAGTTGTGGTTGCCACTCAAATGTTAGAATCTATGATAGCAAGTCCAACGCCAACAAGGGCAGAAGCAACAGATGTTGCTGGGGCGGTATTTGATGGGGCCGATACAGTAATGCTGTCTGCTGAAACAGCGATCGGTGAATATCCAGTAGAAGTAGTTGAAACAATGGCGAATATACTTATTTCAGCTGAAAACCATATAAACTATTTTTCTTTTGATGGTCCTGCACCATTGGAAGTGGAGCCATCAATATATCATGCCGTTGCGAAGGCATCAGTTGCGCTTGCACAAACAATAAAGGCCAAGGCTATTATAGCCTATACAGCATCAGGAAATACAGCAGTGAGAATTGCGAGAGAAAGACCAGCTATAAGATTATTCGTTTCAACTCCTGAGCAAAATGTTCAGAGAAGACTATCTATATTGTATGGAGCCACAACAATACGTCAGGCTGAAACAGATTACGAGAAAGCATTATCTATAACAAAAAAAATACTCATAAAGGAAAATGCTGTTGCTAAAAACGACGCGATAGTGGTGGTGGCAGGTTTCCCATTCGGTCTTGCAGGCAGCACTAACGCTATTCGTGTGGAGCATATCTAATAGTAACTCATTCTATGTAAGAACCCCTTTTAATTCTTCTTCGAGCCTGATAATGGCTTTTTTTACATCTAATAAATGCGGGTTTATAGAAGCAGCGCTTTTATAAGCCTCAAGTGCTGCTTTTGGATTTCCAAGGTGAATCTCAACCATACCAAGACCAGCTAAAGCGCCAAAATGATTACTTTCTAATGCTAATGTCTGAGCAATATCGATTTTAGATTTCTCAAATTCACCCATAAAGAACAAAACAGTTGCTCTTTTGTTCCAAGCCTCCGCAAATTTATTATCTTGGTCTATAATATAACTAAATACTGCTTTTGCAGCTCTTAATTGACCAGACTGCATTAAATCAATACCCATCTGCATCTGTTTGCTCAGCGTATGATCTGAGTTATGGGTGGTCCATATTTGCCATATCTTACTCGAAATAACTTCGCCATCTTCGAGTGATTTAGCTGTCTTAAGTTCTAAAAATAAGTTAGCTAATTCTGGATTTCGTTGATCCGCTAAAGCTGACCCAGAGCTAATGTAAAAACAAGCAACTAAAAAAATACCAAATTGCAAGCATCGGCGAAAATGTCTTAATTGTTTTTGATAGAAAATATTCTTCATATTTCAAAAATGAGTAAAAATTTTAAAAAGGCAAGATGTAGAAGCTTACATTATAAAAATAAATATTTTTGTAAAGTTATAATATAATCGTAAACTTATCATTTTTTCCAAGGTAAAGAATGCGATTTCCATCCCTCAATTACTTTTGGATTTTCCTCCTGATATGAATGTCCCTCAAACCCCTCTGCTACGTTTGTTACGTCATTAAAACCAGCCTTTAACAGTATTTTACAAGCAGCTGCAGAGCGTGCACCAGACCTACAGATTAAATATAAAGGGGTTTTATGAGAAGCATATTCCTCAACCTGCTCTATAAAGTCCTGGTTTATTGATTGATCTTGACGTAAAAGTTCAATTTTCAAAACAGATTTATTTATTATTGAGAGGTCAGGCACTCCAATATTTATCCATTCTTCTTCTGTGCGGCAGTCAATTAATAAAGCATCCTTAGTCTCTTTTAATTTCTCATATGCTATGGGGGGCGTTACCTCTTGAAACATTTATAACCTCCATATTTTTTAAAAACTGTAAAAATAAAAGAATAAAAATAAATTATCTATTGCTCGCTTTACTAACTTGAAACTATATTTTTTTCAGAAGTAAAAAAACATAATAAAGGAATATAACTCATGTTTAAAGCAATTATCGTAAATAAAGCAGAGGATGACACGATATATGCAAATTTGTCAGATGTAAAAGATTCTCAACTTCCTGAGGAGGGGGATGTTACAATAGAAGTTCATTATTCTGATGTTAACTTCAAAGATGGTCTGTGTCTGACCGGGAAAGGAAGATTAGTTCGTGAATATCCGCATATTCCTGGCATTGATTTTTCTGGAATAGTTCTTGAAAGCAAAGACCCTCGTTTTAAGCCTGGTGATAAGGTAATTAATACAGGCTGGCGTGTTGGTGAAGTTTGGTTTGGTGGATATAGTCAAAAAGCAAAGGTAAAAGCAGACTGGTTAGTACCCTTGCCAGAGTCGATGTCATTAAAGAATTCTATGGCTATAGGAACGGCTGGACTTAGTGCGATGCTTGGTATTATTGAGTTAGAGGATAATGGTATGAAACCAGACTCTGGTCCTGTTTTAGTTACAGGCGCTACAGGTGGTGTAGGCTCTATAGCGGTTGCAGTATTGGCTTTCCTTGGTTATGAAGTTGCATGTGTTACTGGAAATGTAAACAAAAATACTCCATTTCTAAAAGATATAGGTGCAACTAAAATTATTGAGAGAAAATCCTTAGCAGAACCATCTAATAAGACATTGGAGTCTGCCTTTTGGGGTGGATGCATCGACTCAGTTGGTGGTATAATGCTTGCTCGTATTCTCTCTCAAATGAAACATGAGACAGCAGTTGCTGCAATTGGTAATGCAGGAGACTCTTCCCTTCCAGCTAGCGTAATTCCGTTTTTACTTAGAGGTATAAAATTGATAGGGATTGACTCTGCAAGCAAAGAAACGCCAAAGCGAATTCGGGCATGGGAGCGTTTATCCTCTGACTTGCCACCACATATGCTTGATTTGATTAGCACAGAAATAACATTATCAGAGGTGATTCAAGCGGGTAAAGATATTCTAGCTGGAAACACATTTGGGAGATTGGTCGTAAACGTTAAAGATGCTTGATGGAGAGTGTCAAAATCAAAATTTAGCTTTATTCCTAAGATCAGGTTTTTTTAACGACTGCAATATGTTGAAGGTTTCGACCTTGTTGCGCATAATCAATACCATATCCAATGACAAATTCATCTGGGATATCAAATCCGACCCAGTCAACATCTACCTTAACCTCTCTTCGAGATGGCTTGTTGAGCAGAGTGCAAATTCGAAGAGACTTTGGTTTTCTTGTTTCGAGCAGACTTACAACCTGTGATAATGTGTGTCCTGTATCAATTATGTCTTCGATTATAAGAACATCTCTGTTTTTTAAATCTGTTTCAACGTCTTTTATAATTCGTAATTGTCCTGAAGACTTCATTTTATTGCCATAACTTGAAACTGTCATAAAATCTACCTCAACTGGTAAATCTAGACAACGCACCAAATCAGCAATAAAAACAAAGGACCCTCGTAAAAGACCTATAACAACGAGTTGGTCTGTTTGCTCATAGGCTTTGCTGATTTGTTCTGATAATGTGTTAATTCGTGAAGCTATTTCTGCTTCCGTAATTAGAATTTCAAGTTTTTCGCCTGTTACAAGTACCGCCATTATTTTTCACTTATTTTTTAATTTCACGAGCATAAATATGCTAGCTTGTTTTAAATGCAAAAACTAGTAAGAACAGAGACATATTAACAGAACAATGTTAAAATTTTTTATACTAAAAATTATCCTATCGACATGAAACATTCATGAGCAATTAATTCAATTATTAAATATTAGCAAATTTCTTTTTAAAGGAGCAAAATGCTCGATTTATTTTTAAGTGATATGTTTGGTATTGCATTCATTTTATTGCTTACAGGTATATTTGCCGGCTTTGTTGCAGGTCTTTTAGGTGTTGGCGGTGGAATTATTATGGTTCCATTGGTTGCATATATTCTATCGCAAACTCAGACAGGGGTGTTAACAGCGATGCATTCAGCTATCGGCACATCGTTAGCTGTAATTATTCCTACATCTTTTTTATCTGCAAAAACACACATGGCTCTTGGAAATGTAGATTTTTTTGTCGTTCGAAAGTTTGCTTTGTACGTATTTATTGGTGCGTGTGGAGGCGCAATGGTTGCACGTTTATTGGATAATTCCTCCCTAAAAATTCTTTTTGGTTCCTTGTGTGTTATTTTTGGATTTATATTTCTTTTAAAAAACATCGTATTAAGAAAAGGCCTACCCAATATTTTATTTAGAGCAGTGATTGGTGGAACAGTTGGTCTATTATCTTCATTAGTTGGCATTGGAGGAGGTTCGCTAATGGTACCTTCACTTACTTCTTTTGGATGGAAAATGCACAGAGCTGTTGGGACATCAGCTCTTATCGGATTAGTGATTGCTATTCCTGGCATGACAAGTTTTGTTATAATGGGCATGGATGTGCCTGGAAGACCAACCCACTCTTTTGGCTATGTCTGGCTTCCAGGAGTATTGTGTCTTACAACCACATCCTTTTTTATGGCGATAATTGGTGCAAAAACAGCCGATAGGATTAATCGCGATAAGCTTCGTAAGATTTTTGGTATATTGCTATCAATAGTTGGTTTAAGACTTGCCTATTCAGGTTATGTAGCAGGCGGATTTGGATTTTTAGCATAATGAAGAGCAATACCAACTCAGCAATATATTTTTAATTTTCATTGGGGATTGGCTTAATGGAAAAATGAGAAAATGGTCCTGCACTTTCTCCTAATCTAGCAGCTTTTCCAACTTCAATGTACCGTATAGCAGAAATTTCAATCATCTCGAATTCTTCATCAGTTAAGTTTCTCATTTTTTTTGCAGGTGACCCTGCCCACAACTCTCCTTTGGGTACCTTTTTACCTGGGGTCACTAGTGCACCTGCTGCAACCATTGAAAAACTGTTTACGATTGCACCATCCATAATTATTGAACCCATCCCAATAAAGCTATGTGATTCAAGTGTACAAGCATGAATGATTGCAGAATGTCCAATTGTAACGTGGTTTCCGATTATTGTCGGAAATTTTGCAGAATCGATATGTATAACAGAATTATCTTGTATATTAGTTCCTTCCCCAATTTTTATAAAATTTGCGTCTCCTCTGATTGTTGTATGGTGCCAAACTGAGCAGTTTTTGCCAATTTCTACTGCTCCAATTATTGCGGCTGATTTAGATATAAAAGCAGTTTGGTTAATCTTTGGGGTCTGTCCTAAAAAAGTTTCGATAAACATATGGTGCTGTAAGGAATTTTTTTCAGATATCATAAGATGTGGGTCCTTAAATATTTAATAGTAAATAACTTATTCATATATTCGAATGATAAGCGACCCCAAAAAAATATCCTAAAAAAAAATTATTTTATCAGATGGTTTGGCTTTTACTTTAATTTAGCCTAAATAATTGATAACAATTTAAATTTATGGAGACTAAAATGGCTTTTGAACTTCCTGACCTTCCCTATGCTCATGACGCGTTAGTTCAACATGGTATGAGTGCTGAAACGCTTGAATATCATCATGATTTACATCATAAGGCATATGTTGATAATGGGAACAAATTGATTGCTGGCACTAAGTGGGAAACAGAAACGTTAGAATCTATTGTGACCGGAACCTACGATGCTAATGCGGTAGCACAAAATGGTATATTCAATAATGCATCACAGCATTGGAATCATATGCAATTTTGGGAAATGATGGGGCCGTCTAAAACCGGTATGCCTTCTGAGTTAGAATCATTAATCAACGAGAGCTTTGGAAATGTAGACGCTTTCAAGGAAGCCTTCAGTGCCGCTGGGGCTGGTCAATTTGGCTCTGGTTGGTGTTGGCTTGTTAAAGAAGCAGATGGGAGTTTGAAAGTCACAAAAACAGAGAACGGCGTCAATCCTCTTTGTTTCGGTCAAACAGCACTGTTAGGTTGTGATGTTTGGGAACATTCTTATTATATCGATTTTCGAAATAAGCGACCGGCATATCTTTCAAATTTTTTAGAAAATTTGGTGAATTGGGAAAATGTTGCTAGTAGATTATGATTTAAAAATATTATTAAAAATAAAAAGCAAAAGCACATTTTTCTAAAAATGTGCTTTTTTGCCCCAACTTAACCATTGTTAAGTCACATTCCACGTTTTAAATTTTATCTAAAGCGTGGAGCATTCTTATTGGGGATATTAAAACATGGAATTATCATTATTGGTTGGATTGTTAGCTATAGTCGCTCAAACTGATGTGGTGAGAGAATATAAGGAACATTCAAATAATCTAAATAAATATCAGATAGTATCTGTCGAATGCTCGGGAGGACTAAATGACAGTGGCTATTCAATACCAATCAAACAAAAAGTATATTTAAAAGAGTTAGGTAAAGGGGGAACACTTGGTATTATTTGCCAGAATAAAAAATAACTGTATTACTTATTCTTATTTTTCTGTCGAACCATTTCAGCTACTCGTAATCGAAGAGCATTTAATTTAATAAATCCTTCCGCATCACTATGATTGTAATCAGCGGTACCCTCCTCAAAAGTAACAAGATCTTCAGAGTAAAGTGAGCTTGATGAGTGCCTTCCCATCATCATTACGTTGCCCTTATATAGTTTTAGTTTAACCTCTCCATTAACAGAGGTCTGACTATGGTCTATTGCCGCTTGCAACATTTCTCGTTCTGGAGAAAACCAGAAGCCATTATATATAAGCTCAGCGTATTTGGGCATTAGCGAGTCTTTTAGGTGCGCTGCACCTCTGTCCAGCGTAAGTGATTCCATCGCCCGTCTAGCTTTCAGTAATATAGTCCCTCCAGGTGTTTCATATATTCCTCTTGATTTCATTCCTATAAATCTATTTTCAACTAAGTCTAATCTACCAATACCATGTTTCCCCCCCAACTCATTTAGGCGCGCAAGAAGTAAGGCCGGAGACATTTTTTTATCGTTTAATGCGATTGGGTCTCCAGTGGCAAATTCGATCTTAATCTCCTCAGCAGTATTAGGTGCATCGGACGGGTCTACTGTTCTAGTAAATACATATTCTTCTGCTGGGACATTAGGATCCTCAAGAACTTTGCCTTCTGCTGATATATGCAGAAGATTAGCGTCAACTGAAAATGGAGCCTCTCCCCTCTTATCTTTAGGTACAGATATTTGATTTGCTTCTGCATAATTTATTAACTTAGTTCTAGAATTAAGGTTCCATTCTCTCCATGGCGATATAACTTTTATATCAGGTTGTAGCGCATAATAACCAAGTTCAAATCGAACCTGGTCATTACCTTTTCCGGTTGCTCCATGTGACACTGCATCTGCTCCTACTTCTTGGGCAATTTCTATTTGGCGCTTCGCAATCAAAGGCCTTGCAATAGAAGTTCCAAGCAAATATTCACCCTCATAAATTGCATTTGCACGAAACATCGGAAAAACATACTCAGATACGAATTCTTCTCGTAAATCTTCAACAAATATTTGTTTTACACCATGCAGTTTAGCCTTATTTTTGACTTGTGTGATATCTTCACCTTGACCAATATCCGCTGTGAAAGTTACAACCTCGCAATTATAATTAGTTTGCAGCCATTTAAGAATCACTGACGTATCAAGACCACCAGAATATGCAAGAACTACTTTTTTAATGGATTTATCCACAATTATTGCTCCAAAAAGATCATAAGAAAAATAATCTAATATTATGAAACTTCGTATAGATTACTTTTAGCTCAAGGTCACATACTTTTTAACTTCGTTATATTGTAAGTTTTAAATAATCTTAAATAGTACATTAATGAGAATATTAATTATGGATGAAAGTACCAATAATCAAGAAGAAAAATATCTAACAATTACAGCAAATGTTTTGGGGTATTTAGGTAGTTTACCATTCATTGCATTAGCTGCAACAATCTCTATAGCAAATGTGGAGGCAGTTGTTATAGCGAAATCAGCTTTATATTTATATGGGGCTATTATTTTAAGTTTTCTAGGTGGACTGCATTGGGGAAGAATAGCTTCTAAGAAAACATTCATATCCTCTGATAAATGGATTTTGTTATATTCAGTAGTTCCATCACTAATTGGTTGGTTTTCTTTTTTATTAAAATTTTTCTGGAGTCACACCGCTTGGATGCTTATATTAGGGTTTCTTGCATCCTATTTTATGGATAGGTTTTTTATAAAAGACGGAACTTTTAAATCTTTTATGGGTTCACTTCGATTTAATCTTACTATAATAGCTTGTATTAGCTTGAGTTTTTTGCTTTTTTAATTATATTTTAGTTCATTTTTCCTAGCTGCTGAATAGCTCTCATTTAATAAGCATATTTAATAATCGGCCAACTGGGCCGGTTAATACTATGGACCCCTCATTTACAGCAAGAACGATGCATTCCCCATCTTCGTCTGCAACGGGTTTGTGTACAGCCCCTGTTTCCTGAATTGAAATATCGCCTGGTCCATACGTTCCGTATTCGTCGGTAAAACCTCCAGACAATACCAATGTTACCTCGTTACCATCATGAGAATGACTTGGTACACTGTATCCTGGCGCGATTTTATATAATTTTGTGCTACCAAAATTATCACCAAAATTAATGGTTTGCTCTGATAGACCAATGCCAATACGCTTCCAGTTTTTAGGTCTACTTATGTCTTGAACGTAATTACGTAATGGGAAAGGTAACAAATTGTTATCATTGCTTACATTAGTGTAAATTTCCTGGTCGTTATCAAAACCAGATTCGATTTCAGCCATTAATTTCTCAAAGCTGCCCTCTGATAAGGAAATTGGCTCAGAATTTTCTAAAAGTGCACCACCTAACTGTAAGAGCATGCGAATTTCTTTAGCGCTCGCTGGATTCATTGAAATATGTGTTTCGACCAGAACCTCGAGTGCTAGTGGTAGAGTACCATTAGCATAATCAATCAATAACGTTTCTACTAAGGTTAATGTGTTCTGCTTATTCATTATATTACTTATTATCCTTAAAAATCTTCAAGTTGTGTTCGCAATCGGTTAATGGCAAGACGAATCCGTGATTTAACAGTGCCCAAGGGTAAATTTGTTTCTTCAGCTATTTTTCTATGCGACTTATCATCATAATACGCTGAAAGAATCAATTTGGCCTGCTCTTGAGGTAAATTTTTTAAAACATTTTTAATTTTTTTCTCTTCCTCAGTTCGTTGTAATATGTCATCGCTTTTGTCTATAGGTTTTTGGTAGAATAAGGGATCATTAAAATTAGGTAGAGGGCGGCTATCTTTTCGTAATTTATCGATACGCTTATTACGAGCAATAGTGAAAATCCACGTGCTTGCACCCGCACTTTCTGGATTATATGTTTCAGCCCTGCGCCAAACCATTATCATTGTTTCTTGGCAAATTTCTTCAGCAGCGGACTCATCCGAACCAATTCGTAATAAAAACGATTTCAACCTAGGAGTAAAATGTTCATACAAAGACTTGAAAGCATATTTATCTCTATATTTACCTATTTTAAGTAAACACGAATCCCATTCAGACAAACTATTCTGATTATCGTTAGAGAAGCCAGATCCCATAGACATATCTAACGACGAAATTAATTCTTCTACAACCCTAAAATTCATTAAATTATCTAAAATATTTAAAAAAATGTTTGCATAATATCAGCACAAAAAATTTAAATTTGAAACGTGCTCAATATATGAACTTTTTGTTAACCAAATTTTTGACACATTTATTTTAAATAAATCCTTTATATAGCTTGCATCATTACCCAAGTTTTGCGATTTAATAACGAGTTAGCTATAGGTCTTTTTACAATTCGGTAAAAATTTAAAGGTCTTTTTACAATTTGGTAAAAATGTAAAGAAAAATTAATCATGGTGCAGAATATGACTAAAAAAATAGTCCTCTTCCTAAAAGTTTTTGTAATTTGTCTTTTAATGAAAAGCCTCATGGCTTCGGAAAAAATTCAGATAGAAAAGTTTAATGACTGGTCGGTCCTTCGGCAGGAAACAGATGCTGGCAGGTTATGCTACATCACTAGCGAACCGATTGAAAAAAAAGGAGACTATGATAAAAATAATCGTGGAGAGACAAGAGTTTTTGTAACCCATGGGCCTGGTAAAGCAGAACGAGACGTAGTTTCAATCGTTGCTGGGTATGTTTTTGAAAAACAGTCCGAGGTTAGTTTGTATGTTGATGGAGTTAAGCAACTCTTTTTTACTTTGCAGGACAGAGCGTGGTCTTTTGGACCGGATGAGGATAAAAAGATTATTAGAAATATGAAACGAGGAAATAAACTTACAGTTGAGGGCGTTTCCAGTAGGGGAAATAAAACAATAGATATTTATTCTCTATCTGGTTTTACTAAAGCAAAGCAAATGTTAGATAAAATTTGCCCTTAAAATAAAGGTCTAGATATATTGTAAAAGAAGTATTTTTCGGGGCACATTAGAATATTGCGGGACTAGATTTGCAGGACCTAACAGATTTTTCATTTTCGGAAATAAGCGAAGCTCTTTTGCAACTAGAATTGCCGAAATTTAGAGCTAACCAAATTTGGAGTTGGATATGGTGTCATGGGGTTACCGACTTCCAAGATATGAGTAATATCTCAAAGCCAATCCGCTTGTTATTGGCGGAACATTTCATTATAGCAAGGCCAACTATAAGTAGACGTCAAAAATCTCATGATGGAACAATTAAATGGCTCATAAGGTTATCAGACGGGCACGAGATTGAAACAGTCTATATCCCTGAGGAAGATAGAGGTACTTTATGTATCTCTAGTCAAGTTGGATGCACTCTTACTTGCTCTTTTTGTCATACAGGCACACAAAGATTAGTTCGAAATTTAACTGTGGGGGAAATTTGTAGTCAGATTTTACTTGCAATGGATGAATTGGGAGAATGGCCTGCTGGAAAGCTCAATAGAAAACTCAGTAATATAGTATTGATGGGAATGGGGGAGCCATTATTTAATTATGAAAATGTGGCTAAAGCGATAAAAATAGTCATGTCAGGTGATGGTGTTGGGATATCAAAAAGGAGGATAACCTTATCTACATCAGGGATTGTTCCTGAAATAATTCGCTGCGGAGAAGACTTAGGAGTAAATTTAGCTATAAGCCTTCATGCGGTAAATGATACTCTTCGTAATGAGCTTGTGCCAATAAACAGAAAATATAACTTGCGAGCTCTAATAGACGCAGTACGCAATTATCCGGGATTATCTAATACTAGGAGAGTGACATGGGAATACGTAATGCTTGACGGGGTTAATGATGGCCAAGAGGATGCAATAGCACTTTTAAAATTAATCAGAGGCATACCTTCCAAAATTAATTTAATTCCGTTTAATCCTTGGCCGGGGTCAACCTATATTAGTTCTAAATCTGAAAAAATAGAGAAATTTGCTGCTATTCTTTTAAAAGCAGGTTATGCCTCACCTATTCGCACTCCAAGAGGCAGTGATATTCTAGCTGCATGTGGACAATTAAAGTCAGATTCCGTTCGATCACGTGCTGGTCAGAGGGCATAAATTAGGGAAAATTTCATAATTCACTCTAATAAACTTTCAACAATATGGAAAATACATAATACAAACACTTGCACATAAGTTCCAGCCACCATACATTGGTATTAGTAAAATTTGCAGTGTTAAAGGAGTATTTACATGCAAGACAATAATTACGCTAATATTTCATCCGCACAGGCAAGCCAGATTGATATAGGTTTGCGCCGTTATATGCTTGGCGTTTACAATCATATGACTACAGCACTTGCCCTAACAGGTCTTTTTGCATTCGCCATGAAATGGGCGGCTCTAACAATACCTGGAGTAGCTCAAACTGTATACGGGTCTCCACTGCAGTATGTTATTATGTTTGCGCCATTTGCTTTAGTTATGTATTTAAGTTTTAAAATCAATAAACTGTCTCCGTTTACCGCGAGAAATGTATTTTATCTCTACGCAGCGTTAATGGGGCTTTCCTTATCGTCAATTCTTCTTGTGTTTACGGGAGAATCTGTCGCCAGAGCATTTTTTGTTACAGCAGGAGCATTTGCTGGTTTGTCCATCTATGGATATACTACAAAACGTGACCTTACTGCCATGGGTTCCTTTATGATCATTGGTTTATTTGGAATAATCATTGCGTCTCTTGTAAATATTTTTGTTGGTTCTGATTTAATGCAGTTCGTCATTTCTGTTATAGGTGTGTTTGTGTTTGCAGGTCTTACTGCATGGGATACTCAAACAATCAAATCTATGTACTCCGCAGCTGACAGTGCTCAAGCGGCGGCAACAAAATCAATTTATGGAGCGTTGAAGCTATATCTTGATTTCATCAACATGTTTATTATGCTGTTGCACCTTTTTGGAAATAGAGAATAGTAACTTAAACAATATGCACGAGAAAATGATGAAAGGCGCTCTTAAAATTTTATAGAGCGCCTTTTTTTGAGATATGGAGATACATCGTGGGTGATAGACTGGATCATTACCTATCACAGTCAATTGAACAAGATGAATTAGGTATTGCTATTAAAAACACTATTCTGTCTTTAAGCAACGCCGCGAAGAAGATATCAAAATCTCTTGCCAAAAACGGGTTACCAGAAAATCAACTTGGGACACAGGTCGGTGAAATAAATTCAGATGGCGACACTCAGAAAGCTTTAGACCTGATCGCAGATGAGAACATTGTTACTGCATTAAAAAATAAAAATGTTGTTGCTTATTTTTCAGAGGAACGAGAATCTGCTTTATTGCTTGACCCTGAGGGGAATTTAATAGTTTGTGCTGACCCGTTGGACGGTTCATCCAATATTGATAATAATATGTCCGTTGGTACTATTTTTTCAATTCTTCCAAGAAAGACTGAAGTGTTTGAAGCAGATGAGTTACTTCGTGATGCTCTTCAGTCTGGGATAAATCAGCTCGCTAGTGGTTTTTTTGTTTATGGTCCTCAAACAAGTTTAATTCTAACAACTGGAAAAGGTGCTGCCGCGTTCCTTCTGGACGAGGAAGAGTTTTTTAAAATGGAATGGGAACCAAATTTACCAACCAAAGGTAGTCAATTTGCCATAAACATGTCTAATATGAGGTTTTGGTCACAATGCACACGCTGTTACATTCAGAGTTGCTTAGATGGCACAGAAGGCACGTTTGCTAAAAATTATAATATGAGATGGTGTGGATCATTAGTTGCCGATGCATGGAGGATTTTTAGGGAAGGAGGAATTTTTCTTTATCCTGAAGATAAAAGAGATAATTATAAAGAGGGAAGGTTAAGGTTGGTTTATGAGGCGAATCCAATAGCTTTTATTGCAGAGCAAGCAGGTGGTCGTGCGACTAATGGTAATACAGATATATTATTCATCGAACCAGGCTCTTTGCATCAGAGAGTACCATTGATTTTTGGGTCTAAGGAAGAAGTTATTAAATATGAGTCACTTAATAAATAAAAAATTAAAAATTTAAAACCAGTTACGAGGAAATTATATGTTAATTACGCTAAGGCAATTATTGGATCATGCTGCTGAAAATGGATATGGGTTACCTGCTTTTAATATAAATAATCTAGAACAGGGTCTAGCTATTTTAATGGCTGCAGAAAAAACTAATTCACCTGTAATCATTCAGGCATCACGAGGTGCAAGGGCCTATGCAGGAGATCTATTACTTCAATCGTTGATAAAAGGATTGATTGCAACATTTCCGAATATTCCCATTTGTATGCATCAGGATCATGGTAATTCTATGGCTACTTGTATGACGGCAATGCAATATGGATTCTCATCTGTAATGATGGACGGATCTCTTGAAGAGGATGGAAAAACACCTGCTGATTATGAATATAATGTTTCTGTTACTTCCTCTGTAGCGAAAATGGCTCATTATGCGGGAGTGTCTGTTGAGGGTGAACTTGGAATATTAGGTTCACTTGAAACCGGAGAAGGTGAAAGCGAAGATGGGCATGGTGTTGAAGGTAAAGTTGAGCATGAACAATTGCTTACAGACCCAGATCAGGCAGTAGAATTTGTTAAAGCAACTAAAGTAGACGCGCTTGCAATTGCTATGGGTACGAGCCATGGGGCATACAAATTTTCACGAAAGCCTGATGGAGAAATTCTGGCAATGCATGTAATCGAAGAAATTCACAATCGTCTACCAAACACGCATCTTGTAATGCATGGTTCATCTTCAGTACCACAAGAACTACAAGATATTTTTAATGAATTTGGTGGTGAAATGCCTCAAACATGGGGCGTCCCTCTTACAGAAATTGAGCGGGGTATTAAAAATGGTGTTCGAAAAGTAAACATTGATACAGACTGTAGGCTTGCTATGGCGGGTATTATTCGAAAGGTAGCCCAAGAGCAAAAAAATGAATTTGATTTAAGAAAATTTTTGAAACCAGCTAGAGATGCAATGGAGGAAGTTTGCATTGATAGATTTGAAAGATTTGGGTCTGCTGGACAGGCTGATAAAATAAAAGCTCTATCTCTTAAGCAAATGGCACGACGATATGAATTAGGGGAATTAGAGCCTATTGTAAGTTAACAAAACAAAGTATCATTCTTTAATATTTGCAATTAGTTCAGGGTCAAGTCGTTTGTCTAGCCAGTTTATTCTCCAGTCTAAGTGTGCTCCAGTTGAACGTCCTGTGGAGCCAACCGTACCTATCCTCTCCCCTCTATTTATATTTTCTCCTTTTTGAACGGATATTGTTTGAAGATGTGAGTAAGTGCTAGAGATGTAGTCACCATGTGAGATGATAATTGTCCAACCAGAAAAATATAAATTCTCAACCATAACAACATGTCCAGATGCAGATGCTGTTACAGGTGTACCAGCAGGAGCTGCTATATCAATACCAAAATGAGGTTGTCTAGACTTTCCATTTAAAATACGCTGGCTTCCATAGACGCCTGTTATGATACCATTAAGGGGCCAGTCAAAACCATTCCTGAAATAATCAGTTGAATTACCTTTTATAGATCGCGCCTCTTTAACCATCTTAATTTCAATGGAAATTCGGTTTAGGGTGCTCTCGGGGGGTGTTACCATTTCACTTGGTAATTGATCAATTTTTTGTATTTTATAATTTCGCCTCGTCGGTTTGAGTTTTATTGAAAATGGCGAACCATCTTGGCAGATTCCTGTTATTATTCTTAGAGCTTGATCATCTCGATGAAACCCGACAACAAATCCATTCTCCTGATTTAGAGATACGAGTTTACTGTCTAGCTTTATCTTTGTTGCTTTTTCTGACCCGAATAAAATTAGCCCTCCTTGAACAGGCTCTCCTCTAATTATACTGATGCATGCGTTTGCAGATTTGAAAGAAAATAGAACACCTATAGAAAAAATAGATATCAAAATCACCAAATTATATAAAGTTTGCTTGAAGCAATCTGGGGTTATAGTTACCATAGCAAAAAAATTTCCGTGCTTTGGACTTTAAAGTAAGTTCAAAAATTATATTATAAGTTAGTTGATTATGACACATTCGCATGAAAAAATAATAATTATTGGTGCAGGCGCTGCTGGATATACGGCAGCTATATATGCTGCCAGAGCAAATTTATCTCCAGTTATTCTTGCTGGACTGCAACCTGGTGGGCAACTCACAATTACCACTGATGTTGAAAATTATCCTGGATTTGCAGACGTGATTCAGGGTCCATGGTTAATGCAAGAAATGCAGAAGCAGGCAGAAAATGTTGGTGCTCGAGTAGTTTATGATATTGCAACTTCAATAAATGCTTCATCAAGTCCAATGCAAATCACTCTTGATGGAGGGGATATTTTAACAGCTGATTCTATTGTGATTGCTACTGGTGCGCAAGCTCGGTGGCTTGGGCTGGAAAGTGAAACATTATTTAATGGGAGGGGCGTTTCTGCATGTGCAACATGTGATGGATTTTTTTATAAAGAACGAGATGTCGTGGTTATTGGAGGTGGAAATACAGCAGTAGAAGAAGCCCTATATTTGTCAAAATTATGCAAGTCAGTAACTTTAATCCATCGTCGTGATACACTTCGCGCAGAGCAAATCCTTCAGGAACGTATTTTTAAACAGCCGAATATTTCTGTAGAATGGAATTACACTGTAACCGAAATATTAGGAAATGATGATGGTGTTAATGCAGTCACTCTTAAATCTACAAAAAATGATGATGAAAAGGAAATTAGCACTCATGGCGTATTTGTGGCGATTGGTCATGACCCTGCAACAAAGGTATTTGAGAATATACTAGAGTTAGATAATGAAGGATATATTAAGGTTAAATCTGGCACAACATTAACTTCAAAAAGTGGTATATTTGCTGCTGGAGATTGTGTTGATAAGGTATATCGCCAGGCTGTAACAGCTGCAGGAATGGGTTGTATGGCAGCATTAGATGCGGAAAAATACTTATCTACTATAGATGACTGAATAAAAGATATATATTAGATTACTGCATCAAAAGTATGCTTCTTAAGCTGTAGCTGGTTCCCTAAACTTTGGTATCTGAATAAAGAAATTTATGGCGCTCGCAAAAATACCAGCAGAAATTGCAATACTCCACATAGTAAGATAGCTGCCAGATGAATCATAGATATAACCAGCATACCAAGCTCCAAAAAATGAGCCCACCTGATGAGATAAAAATACCATCCCATATAACATTGTAACATGTTTTGGTCCAAAAAAAACTACAACTAGCCCACTCGTTAGGGGAACTGTACCAAGCCATAAAAGCCCTATTGCAGCTCCAAAAAATAATGCCATAGCAGTGGAGGGTGGCATAAATACAAATAAAGCAATAACGATCGATCTTAGCAGATAAATACACGAAAGAAGATTCTTCTTAGAATATTTTCCTCCTAAATATCCAGCCGTAAACGAGCCAATTATATTAAATAATCCAACAAGAGCGAGAGCCCAACCTCCAGTGGTCTTACTCAAGCCAATATCTGTGATATAGGTTGGAAGATGCGTTGCGATAAATGCAACATGTAATCCACACACAAAAAAGCCGGTTGTTAGTAATAAGTAATTTTTATCTTTAAAAGCAACTGATAGGGCTTGCTTCGCATTAATTGTATCTGCAAGCTCTGCCGATGATGCGCGTTTTCCTTTTGGAACTCTAAGGCCAAATGAAAAAACGGTAACAATAGCAATACAAATAGCAAGCACAACATAAGCTATTTGCCATCCAAAGTTAGATAAAAGGGCTTGGCTAAAGGGTAACATTATAAACTGACCAAAAGAGCCTATGGCTGTCACTAATCCAAGTGCAATTCCAGTTTTTTCTTTAGGAGCCACCTTAGCAACGGCACCTAAAGCAACAGACATACCAGCGCTTGCAAGTGCCATTCCTACTAAAATCTGTCCTATTACTAGAGTTGCAGGATTTAAAAAACCAGCCATGAGAAGTAAACCAAGTATATAGAACAAACCACCAGCCAAACAAACGCGGGCTGGGCCATATTTATCTGCCATTGCTCCAAAAACTGGCGCTGCAATTCCCCAGGTTAAATTTTGAAGTGCAATCGCAAGGGAAAATAAGGTCCTCCCCTCGCCAAGTACATCGCTTACAGGTAATAAAAATAAGCCAAAACTTTGACGTATGCCCATTCCAACAGAAATAATAATTCCACTTGAAATTAGGACAACAACCCAATTTAACTTTGTTGAGTGAGTTGGATAAGGGGACACAGATAGGCCTATCTAAAATAAAGTTTGAATAAACCCACATTCCCAAAATAAATAAAACCTGTCTAGTAGATTTTCTGGGAAGAATTTATTTGATATTACTTTGATTTTAGCTCTCTTTTAGATCTTTCAATATTTTGGATTACTGAAGATACATACTCCGCAATTGTTTTACTATCTTTAATGTTATCACCAAATGTAATGCCCCTAGATGAATTGACAATTCCACCTTGATAGATTTTTTGTTTACTGGAATATTTTAATCCACTAAGTGCCATCGATGCGTCCGCCCCCTGCGCTCCAAATCCAGGTATAAGAAAAGGACATGATGGCAAAATACCTCTTAAAAACGAAGCCTCTGACGGATTTGTTGCGCCAACCACTACCCCTATAGAAGACCATCCTGTTTTTCCGTTATGTAAATTAATAATTGGGGAAAGCCTATCTGCTAAATGTTGATAAATTGGCTTATTTTGGTAACATAATTCCTGTAAATCAGAAGAACCAGGATTGCTAGTCTTTAGAAGAATAAATAAACCATTATTTCCTCGTATAGCTTTTTCTATGAAAGGTTCTAATGTATCAAGCCCAAGAAATGGATTAATGGTAAGAGCATCACAATAAAAAGCTGCATTTTCACCGAGCCAGGCATCTGCATATGCGGTAGATGTCGAACCAATATCACCTCTTTTTGCATCCATAATTGCCAGCAAGCCGGCACTCCTTGCATTCTTGCTAATTTGCTGAAGAATTTCCATTCCTTCGGGCCCAAATTTCTCAAATAAAGCAACTTGTGGTTTTATAGCGGGGACTCGATTTTGTGCTGCATCTATACAAGACAATGAAAAAGACTTTATTTTTTCTATCTGCTGTTTTCTATTAGGACTTTTGAAAAATTCTGGCATTAAAGATATATGGGGGTCTATACCAACGCATAAAGGCGTTTCAAATTTTTTAAGTGCTATTGATAGTCTATCTCCAAACGGCTGTTTGTGCTTGTAATTTAGCATTAAAACTTAAATATCCTGGTTTGTATTCGGTATTTCAATTAACCCAACAGCCGCTCGGTAACTTGATAATAAAATGTCCTGTTCTGCAAGAACTTCTTTATCAAGCCCTCGCATTTTAATTATCTGACGCATAATTTTGGGCTCAAAACCATTAGCGCGAGCCTCTGAGTATACATCACGTATTTCTCCCATAAGTGCCATTTTTTCTTCTTCCAAGCGTTCTATACGCTCAATATATTGTGATAGTTGATTTACGCTTGTATTAGCGGATGGTGTTAACTCACGCATATTTACAAACCCTTTTTCAATTTATAAATTTTTCTAATTTTTGATTAAATTTCCAGTTTGATAATTTTTTTTCCATTCAGAGTAGGGCATTCCATAAATTATAGCTCTTGCTTCTTCTTTGGATAAGGGGATATCTTTTTCCTTAGCGGCATCCTGGTACCAACCTGAAAGACAATTTCTACAAAATCCTGCTAAATTCATAAGATCAATATTTTGAACATCTGTTCTTTCTCTAAGATGATCCAAAAGTTGGCGAAACGCCGCTGCTTGGCATTCAATTTCTTTTCGGTTAAATTGGGTACTAATTTTTTTATTCATAGCATAGATTCCTGGTACAAAGTGCATATGAGCCTCATTTTATGATGTAACAATATCATATTTTGATAACTAATGGGATTAATTAATCCTAATTTGTGCTAAAACATTAAAATAAATTATATGGAGACGAGAATTAAAAAACTTTGCTAATACTGATAAGTTTTTATATTGTTGTTTTGAATCAAACAAGAGGCATGAATGAAAAAAGAGTCCTTAATTTCTCAAGCTCAAAGTGCAGATAAGTTTGAACGTATAAGACGCGCACACCAATCGGAGATTGCAGAAGATTATGTGGAGATGATTTCGGATTTAATTGCCGAAACAGGGGAAGCTCGTGCTGTGGATTTGGCATCACGCTTTGGTGTTACTAGTCCAACGGTGAATGCAACCATTCAAAGGTTACAAAGAGAAGGTCTAGTTGAGAGCAAGCCGTACAGGTCAATTTTTTTAACCGAAACAGGTGTAAAATTAGCAGAAGCTAGCCGTAAGAAGCATCAAGTTGTTCGTGATTTTCTAATTGCTATTGGAGTTAACGATGATGTTGCGGAACAGGACGCAGAGGGTGTAGAACATCACGTGAGTGAGCAGACTCTGTCTAAATTTAAAGAATTTCTTAAGATAAAGTGATGAGGTTCTGTTGAGCCTGAAAAATTTCCAAAATAAAATTTCAATCAAGATGTTTTTATTAATTTCTTCCCAGATAGAAATAGTAATTTCTATATTTATCTCTAGCAATTTGATGATTAGAGGTTCCTATCAAACCATTCCATTTAATGCCAGCTATTGATGGCTCAATTTGCTCCGTAGTTATTGTAATAATTGGTGAGGGGAATTCGCTATTATAGCTAGATTTAAGTTCAAAATGGTTACTGGGTTTTTTATCTTCATCATAGACTGTAATACTTACTGGTTCATTAAAAAAGTACCACTTTAAAATAGCAGCAGTTGCCCTTCTATCAGCGATAATTGTTCTTGCTTTGTTTAAATCGATTTGCATGCCAAGGTCTACTGATAGTGCATGCCATCCTCTAACCCGCCTCAATGGGTCAGATTCAGGTGTAAGTTGTCCTAAATGACCAGTAATTACTACGCTAATTACTGTAATGGATATAACAGAGTTAACAAAAATAGTTGTTGCGCTCAATGTTTGTTTCGAAAAATTACCAAGCCAGCCAGCTACCAGCAAAGTTGCAGCGGGATAGGCGGCAACAGCCCAATTAGCATTTGCTTCTTTAATATAGGCTTGAATAGATATAATTAATAGAATAGGGACACTGAAACAAAGCAAAAATAAGCTATGTTTTTCCCATTTAAATATTCCTGCAAAAAAGAAAATTAAACTGAGAGGACCGAATACAAAGAATTGTGCTTCCCAGAATTTTTTCAATTCAATGAAAGAATAAGATGGTTCATTTATATTAGCATTCTCAGACAAATGTATAATTGTCACTAAGCCATTATTAAAATTCCAGACAAGATTAGGAAATAGGATAATAATACTACCAATAGTTAATGTTACAAAACACAAAAATCGTTTTGAATACGACGATACATGAGCTGACATTAACCACAAACCTGCGCAAATAAGGAAGTATCCAGCTGCATATTTGGAAAGTAGAGCGAAGCCTATGATGAAACCAGTGAGCAGATAATTTCGTGCAGATAGATATGTCACAGAATTTGAGGGTATAATTAAGTATAATGCTAAGCACCAAAATAATAACATTGGTGTATCCGTCGACATGACTGAGCTACCTAGACTGACAGCTGGCATAAGTGCCCATAATAATGCTGTTATTCTTCCAATTCTTGGAGCCCTAGAAGAGTCACCATATAATCGACACGCGCATTTCCATAAAATTAGTGTGATTAAAAAATGTATTATTGGTGCAAATATTCTAACGCCAAAACTGCTATGTCCTATAACTGCGTGGGTAGCCCATATAATCCAAGCTATTAATGGTGGTTTTGAATAATATCCTAACGATAAGTCCTGACTCCAAACCCAATATTGAGCTTCATCCACGCCGAGTTCCAGTGGAGTTATAAAAATGGCAAAAAGGCGAACGATAAGTAAGCAGATTAAAGCAATTAATGTGAGTATGTCCGCATTTGTCCAATCATAAGATGAAGGAACACTTCTTCTTTGCATTAAATTATTTTGAAACCGATTAACCATAATTCTTGTCTTAGTATTTATTTCAAAAGGTTTAATAAAAAACGATGAAATTTATTTTGATATTGCCTTTTTAAAAAATAATTTTAATTTTCTCATGAAAATAGGATAAAATCAAATTAGCTTTTAAATTTAAATGGGTTCAAATTTTAATAACGTACTTTTTTTTTAATTTTTAAATAAATTGGTGAGTTTTTATGAAAAAGAGTATTTTGCTTGAGATAAACGAGATAATTGAGGAATTTTCATTTTTTGATGATTGGGCTGATAGGTACCAACATTTAATTGATCTTGGAAGAAAGCTGCCTGTTATTCCTGCTGAATATCAAAAAGATGCATATAAGTTGACAGGTTGCCAGTCTACAGTATTTTTTGTAGCCAATAAGACAGATGAAAATATGATAGAGTTTAGAGCACAGTCTGATGCTGCAATAGTACAAGGTCTTATTGCCCTAATTCTTCGTGTTTATTCGGGCCGTGCCTCTAATGAAATATTAAATACGAGCCCTGATTTTCTGAAGCAAATTGGGCTTGATACGCATTTATCTCCTACACGAAAAAATGGTTTGGGTGCTATGATTTCAAAAATCAAATCATCTGCAGCTGAATTAAACTAAAATGTTTGGTCTTTAGGCATATCTTACTGTGAAAAGTTTAAACTCCTTGGAATTTGTTTCTTAATCAAATAGATTTTTCTATCAATTTGTCTCTCGTTCCGCTCTTGGAGTGCATCCGTAGGTCTCACGATAGCATTTTGAAAAATGTGAAGCGGAAATAAATCCACAAGCAAGGGCCACGGATAAAATCGACATTGAAGTCTGACGGAGAAAATATCGAGCTCTTGCCAGACGCAAATTCAAATAGTGTCTGGTAGGAGTTATTTGCATATACTTTTTAAATAATCTCTCTAATTGTCGAGTCGATAGTTTAGCGTGTTCCGCAAGTTCGGTTTGAGATAGCGGCTCCTCTAAATTTGCCTCCATATAAGCAACTACCATTAATAGTTTAGGATGAGATACACCAAGTCGAGAGCGTAATTCAATTCGTTGACGGTCATTACTATCTCGGATTCTGTCATGAATAAAAGTTTCAGAGATTTCTGCTGCTAATTTTGCTCCATAGGCGTTTGAAATTAAATATAACATCATATCGAGTGCTGCTGTACCCCCACAACAGGTTATGTAATTTCCATCAATCTCAAATAGGTCATTAGTAATATCTAAGTGTGGGAATTCTTCCCGCATCGCATCAATATTTTCCCAATGAATTGTACATCTTTTTTCATTTAGCATCCCTGCTTTCGCTAGAACAAAAGTTCCACTGCAAATCGCGCCTACAGTAATGCCATTACGTTCTAATTTTCTTACTATCGAGATTATGGTTTTATCCGTATGTTTTTCTACATTTGTGCCACTGCAAATCAAAACAAGTCTGCATTTAAATAAATCGTTAATGTCCCCACTTACAGACAATTCTAGACCGGTTGATGATTTCACACTTTTATTAGATATATGAGTGGTTACCCAACTGAATAGCGGTTTTTCACTCAACCGGTTTGCCGCACGCAGCGGCTCCACCGCAGCTGAAAAAGCAAGCAACGAAAAATCTTTCAACATAAAAAACCCTACCCTGACCGTTTCAGAATCAGAACGAGGTCTCAACAGTTCCTTAATTATTTCGCCCCTCAACAAAAACCTCCTACTTGCAAGTTAATAAGTTGTTTCATTACCTTGTTGTTTAGTAAAGTGACTCTATAATATTAATAATTTATTATTGCATGATAAATTTAATTCTAAGGGCGTTTTTTGATTACTTCATGTCGAAAAAAAAAACGTCAATGAATAGTAAAGAGCTTACACCCGAAGTATTCAAAATAAAAACTAATTTTTATTTTGTAAATTCTATCTTAGTTCAATTCTACAAGAGGAACTATAAATGAGTGATATAGAAATTGCCCGTAGTGCAACTTTAAAGCCGATTTCCGAGATTGCGGATAATCTTAATATACCAAGTAAAGTAGTGATGCCTTTCGGTCATGACAAAGCGAAATTGAACCTTGAATGGTTAGAAGGGCAACCTAAGAAGGATGATTCTAAACTTATACTGGTTACTGCAATAAATCCTACGCCTGCTGGTGAAGGTAAAACCACGACGTCTGTAGGGTTAGGAGATGGTTTAAACCGAATTGGGAAAAAGGCAATTATCTGCCTTCGTGAACCCTCTCTTGGTCCCTGTTTTGGTATGAAAGGGGGCGCTGCAGGGGGTGGTTATTCTCAAGTTGTACCAATGGAGGATATAAACCTGCATTTTACGGGTGACTTTCATGCTATCACTTCGGCCCATAATTTACTCTCAGCTATGATTGATAATCATATTTATTGGGGAAATGAGCTTAATATTGATATTAGAAGAATTGCTTGGCGGCGTGTAATTGATGTGAATGACCGAGCATTGAGGCTGAATACAATATCTCTGGGCGGCATTGCAAATGGATTTCCAAGGGAATCTGGATTTGATATCACTGTAGCTTCTGAGATTATGGCTATTTTGTGTCTTGCGAATGACCTTAAGGATTTAAGGCTGAGACTGGGTAATATAATAGTTGGATATCGACGTGATAAATCTGCCGTTTATTGCAAGGATATCAGGGCAGATGGCGCAATGACAGTCCTACTAAAAAGTGCTTTGCAGCCAAATCTGGTTCAAACATTAGAGTCAAATCCCGCTTTTATCCATGGTGGACCTTTTGCTAATATTGCACATGGATGCAATTCTGTTATTGCAACAAAAGCTGCACTAAAGTTGGCAGATTACGTTGTCACCGAGGCCGGTTTTGGTGCTGACTTAGGAGCAGAGAAATTCTTTGACATAAAATGTCGAAAATCTGGATTGACTCCATCTTGCGTTGTCCTTGTAGCTACTGTGAGAGCTCTTAAAATGAACGGCGGTGTTAGCAAGGAAGATTTAGAAAATGAGAATTTAGATGCAGTCCAGAGGGGGAGTTCTAACCTTATAAGGCATCTTGAAAATATTCGTAAATTTGGTGTTCCAGTTGTTGTAGCAATAAACCATTTTTTGACTGACACGAATAATGAAATTGAGTTTATAAAGAAAATTGTCCATAAAGTTGGCGCACAGGCTGTTGAGTGCAAGCACTGGGCTAACGGTTCAAAAGGAATAGAAGAACTTGCAAAAAAGGTGGTTGAAGTCTGTGATAATGTAGTGACAGAATTCAAATATCTTTATACAGATTCAATGCCGATCATGGAAAAAATAAAAAAGATCGCAACTGAAATATACCATGCGGACGAGGTTGTAACTGATAAGAAAATTCTGAAACAACTTACTGAATGGGAAGAGAATGGTTTTGGTGATTTACCAGTTTGCATGGCAAAGACACAATATTCTTTTTCTGCAGATCCGGGGTTGCTTGGTGCACCTGAAGGACATAGTTTGCCCATACGTGAAGTAAGATTATGTGCTGGTGCAGGATTTATAGTTGTTGTATGTGGAGATATTATGACTATGCCAGGGCTACCTCGTGTCCCTGCGGCGGAGATGATAGATATTAGTGATCAAGGTCAGGTTACAGGGCTTTTTTAATTGAGTTAAGCTAACTAGGCCAATTAATATAAGTTTGCAAACTACGTTGATAGTGTTTAGTTTGGTATGTGGTAATATAATGAGTGAGCTATTAAATGATAAGCAGCAACGCACATTAATAAAATCTGCCAGTAATCAGGAAATAAAAAGATTACGCTCATTGCATCAACGAAAATATCGTAAACAGACAGGCTTGTTTTTAGCAGAGGGTTTGCGTATTTGCACAGAAGCATTGCAACAGGGTTTTGCTCCAAAAAGACTACTTTATGAGGAAGGTCGAAATAGAGATCTCTTAATATCGAACTTAATATATGCATGTGAGAAGGAAGGTGGGCGCGTACTACCTGTAAATCGCTCATTATTAGTGAAGGTAAGTAATAAAGATAATCCACAAACTGTAATAGGCGCTTACGCGCAATTCGCTACAAGTTTTTCTAATATTACAGAACAGAAAATAAGATGTTGGGTGGCACTTGACAGGATACGTGACCCGGGTAATTTAGGCACTATAATCCGTACAATAGATGCTGTTGCTGCAGATGGAATCATTTTAATTGATAATTGCACTGACCCCTTTTCGATTGAATCTGTGCGAGCCTCAATGGGTGCTATTTTTGGCCTAAAAATAAGTTATTGTAATACAGATGAATTTCTTGCTTTTAGAAAAAAATTTTCTGGAAATATAATTGGTACTTCATTGAAATCTAATATTGATTACAAAACTGCCGATTGGAAAAGCCCTTGCGTAATACTCATGGGAAATGAGCAATCGGGATTATCAAATGAACTAAGTAATGCATGTGACCAACTTATAACCATGCCAATGCGCGGCCGGTCTGATAGCTTGAATTTGGCAGTTGCAACAGGAATTTCTTTATATGAGTTTTTGCGGCATGAAGCTAATTAGAATTGCTTGTTAACAAAAAATTTAAATCTGAATTTTATTTCTGTAGACCATTCCATCTCGCATATAGTGCTTGTCCTAAAGCTCTAGGTTTGACATTTGAAACTGTGTCTTCTTCTTTAATAAAAATCTCTCCGGATGTTATCTGTCCTAATTTAGTGGAAAAACTATTTGCTATTGCCGAATGCACAGATATTATAGACATTCTTACCGCATAAATAGTGGCAACTAAAAATAAGGGTGAATTAGAAATTAAGCTTGTGCAGTCGGATAAAAGATCCGGGAGATTTTTTTGTAGTTGCCAAACTTCTCCTTTTGGACCTCTGCCATATTTTGGTGGGTCGAGTATAATCCCGTCATATGATTTACCGCGTCTAATTTCACGTTGAACGAATTGAATAGCATCCTCAGTAATAAAACGAATCGGAGCATCATTTAAATTGCTCAATTCTCTATTATTAAAGGCAAGCTGAATTGCTTTTCTGCTTGCGTCGATGTGAGTGACTTCTGCCCCTGCGCGTGCGGCATGTAGGCTTCCAATCCCAGAATATGCAAATAGATTAAGTATTCTTGGGGCACGAGCATGAATTTCTTTAAACTTTTTGATTTTGTCAGCACACCATTGCCAATGTACGGATTGTTCTGGAAAAAACCCTAAGTGCCTAAATGATGTTGGCATAGCAAAAAAACGGATATCTTCGAAATGCATATGCCAGTTTTCTGGAATTGAATCTTTTAATTTCCATTTGCCACCTCTTTCTGATGCAATAAAATGGCCATCAGCTGATTGCCATTCTGCTTTTTGTAGTCTTGGTAACCATAATGCCTGTGCCTCTGGCCTAACAAAGCGATAGGGGCCAAACTGCTCTAATTTCTCTCCATTACCTGAGTCGATCAATTGGTAATCTTTCCATCCTGTGGGATGAAGATGTTCTGAGTTATTCATTTCTGGCATAAACATAATCAGCAGTGTGACGAACAAAAAGGTAAGTTACAACCTAAATATTTATGAAAGTTTTTAACTTTATTTGGATAAAATTTAAGGTGAATAAAACGATTTATTTCCTATAATCAAAATTATAAATTTTCAGAAAAAAATTTGGAGGCTGAATAATGGACCAAATTGATAAAAAAATTCTCACCTTATTACAACAAAATTCGACATATCCTTTAGCAGATATAGCTCGAAAAGTTGGTTTATCAGTTACACCATGTTGGCGACGGGTCCAAAAGCTCGAGGAAGACGGGATTATAAGAGGTCGTGTAGCATTACTTGATGCAGAACGGTTAGGTTTAGGAATGAGTGTTTTTGTTGCTATAAAAATAAATGAGCATTCATCAGAATGGCTAAAAAACTTTGCGATAAAAATTTCTGGATATGATGAGGTAGTTGAATTTTACCGAATGTCTGGAGAAGTAGATTATATGTTGAGAGTTGTTGTTAAAAATATGTCAGCATATGATCAATTTTATAAAAAGTTAATTTCAGATGTGTCTCTTAAAGATGTAAGCTCTTCTTTTGCGATGGAAGAGATAAAATATACCACATCTTTACCTATAAATCAGTTATAAATATTAACTCAAATCTAATTAACTAATTTAATGATTTTCAGCAAATTTTCCGTAAAAATTTCTTTTGAAAATCGTTCATTATACACAGCTTGTTTGGCTCTTTGCTGATATTTTTTCCTTTCCTTCGGGTTTTGTATAAGTATTTTCAGACGGTCCACCATCTCGTCACTATTAGATGGTTCAAAAAAAAGTGCATCTTCAATACTTTGACAAATCCATAAAGGGCCATTTGTACGTGTTGCTACAATGGCAACACCATATTGCATAATTTCAGGTAGTATATAGCCAAATGGTTCATCAAGAGAGGGAAGGCAGAAAATATCTAAAGAGGGAGCAAATTCTGTAATGTTAATCCAACCTGTAAATCGGACTGGATTGCCTTTGCTTTTTGAGAATGCCAGGAGACTATTTGATAAAGGCCCATCACCAGCGAGTACAAATTCAACTTCGGGGAATTCTTTGCGAACTCTTGCGGCAGCATCAATGAATGTTTTGAAGCCTTTTTTTTCAACAAATCTTCCTGCAGCTCCTATGGTAAGCTTTTGACCGATCCTAGCGCTATGAGGAATTTTTTTTTGAGGTTCAAAATAATGAGATAACAGATGAATACTATTTTCACATCTACCAATTTCTTTAGCTTTTTGAACCGCATTTGGTGTAAGACAAATTAAATTATCTGCATAATCAAACTGCTCTGGTTTGTCGTTGTGACAAATACCGATAACATTATCACTGTATTTTTTTATACCTCTGCACATGAAGCCATTATGAACAAAAGAAATATTAAATAATTGATTATGAAAATTATTGACCGAAAACAATAAGTTCCTTCGGAGAAGAGTTTTTTGAAGCCATGACAATTTTATATAATTTGCATTATCGCTATCGTTGTTCGTATATAAATAATTAGGGGTAAAGTAAAAATTTTCAAATTCAGAAAGGGGTGCTAGAGCGGCAACATAGTTTTTAAAGGCTTTTTGAATTCCACCTGGCTTGTTATCACTTGTAACATGAAGAATTTTCATAAGTATATCTTTCCTGATTTAAGCATATAACAGCACAATAACAATGGAAATACCAAGTATGCTAATACCAATTAACTCAAGAAGAGTGATTTTTTCTTTTAAAAAAAGCCACGAAAACAAAATCGATATAATCAACTCAATTTGTCCTACTGCACGCACTGCCCCAAGGTGAAACATTGCAAATGCGTAAAACCATGCTGTAGAGGAAATAACAGCAGTAATGCCGATAAAAAAACCAATTTTCCAATTTACGAGGCAAAGCATTAATTGATCTGGTTCCTTAAAAACAAGGTAGCTTCCAAGAATGATTGTTTGCAGTGAAATTGATATCGCCGCTGTAAAACTAGCATTAATAACGAGTAAATCACTATTTAAAAGTATTGTTGCTTTAAAATAAAAAATATTAGCTAAAGCAAGAGCTGTTCCAGCGCCGATGCCCAAGAAATGTGGGGGAGAAAAGAATAAATGACTTTTAACACCATTTTTAAACTCAACTTTTTGGTAGCTTAAAAGAGCAATACCAATGAGTCCCATTGAAATCGCTCCTATAATCGAAAAGCTTGCTACATACCCAATTATTATAGCTTCTAATATAGCAGTTTGAAGAATTTCTGTTTTTGAAAGAGCAATACCAATGGCGTAGTTACGATGATTGAACATCATGATTAACAAAATCGTAAATACTATTTGAAGAATTCCAGCTAGGCCAACAAAAGCAATAAATAAAAAGGATATATTTGGTAAACTATTGCCAGTCATTAAACAAATTGTTAAGACCCAGAGCCAAGTAAAGGTAATACTGTAGATGAAGCGGCTAAAACTTGCACCCAACTCACCTACATGAGGGATTAATAATTTCTGACAAACAGTTCGCAACGATTGGGCAATTGCTGCGATTATTGCTATGACGGCCCATAATTCCATAAAGAATTTTTAGTTCATCACTCTTAATAAATCTAGGTATTAGATTTTTGCTTATTATGTATCATTTTTGGGACTTACTGCCACTTCACTTAGATCAAGAACTTTATTTTTTTTCTCTATTTTATGCCCTATTATATCTTTTATAACATTATCTAAATTTTGCGATACAACTTGGTTCAATAAAAGTTCGATAAATTGTTTTGTTTCAGATGATAACTCAAATTCAGAATTAACCCTCTCATTATTCTGAGGTGCAGAGAAAGTTTTTATTTTCTTTGAATCATTTTTCGATATATCTTCTTTTGCATTCGCTATAGCTAATCTAATATCACTTAATAAGGTATTTACTTTTGTTGGCTCCGTTTGTTCAAATTCGGAAATTATTACGCTTTTACCCTTTATTTTTTCTTTTAATAAAGCGATTTCAGCATCCTTAAGGTGTAACTTGAGCTTATTAATTTGGTTTGTTACCGCTATGTTTATTTCAAAATCATCTAAGGTTTTCGTTTGGGACAACAAATCATTGTATTGTTTTTTGTATTGATCTTGGTTTATGTTTGTTGAATCCGAAACCAAAGCTTCAACTGAGGCAATTTTTCTTAAAGATTTTAAATTTTCAAATATTTGTTCCTGTTTTGTCATATTTTTGTCTCTATGGATCATCATATTTAATAATAATATGATTAACAATATTTGACTAGGTAAAAATTCGTCAATTTATGAGATATTTCTCTCTTGTTGTTAATGAGATAATGTTGACTTATAACTTGGCTAAGAATTTTAAGCAAACGTAATAAACAGGAGTATCTATGTCGTTTATATCTACGATTGTTAAGTGGCATGAAAAATTGTTCCAAAATGACCTATTTACTCAAAAAGCTACTTCGTTGACTGTGACTTTCGCAATTATTCTAGGCATCATAGCCACATATATGAATTTTCAGGCCAGGCAAATTAATTGGCAATTATGGGAACAAAATAAAGAAGAATTCTTTTTTGAGGATACACCACTATTTACAACAATGGATGCAGGTTATTTTTTAGGTATAGCTGGTTATCTTAAATCTGGAAAAACAATGGATGAATATCAGGCGCTCCGTGCATTCCCAATAAATCAAACAAGGGCACAATCAATAGATTCCTCTGAACAATCTGCTCCGTTATTATCAAAGTTGATAGCCTATTTTTCTAAAGACGCATCTCCAAAAGAATTGTTAACAGTGGGTAATAAAATGCTCCCCTACACTGCTGCCATTACCGCCGTAGCAATTTTTATAGCATTCGGCGCAACAGGATATTGGATGGAGGGTTCGGTTGCAGCAGCCGGAGGTGGTTTATCTATAGCATATTATTGGCGGTCAGCTATCGGCAGAATAGATACGGACCAGCTAAACCTAGGAATGATGTATTTTATGTTTGCTATGATTTTATATGCTGGCAAGACAAGAGATGTTAAGTTAGGAGTATTCTTTACTATTGTGGCAGGATTAACAGCTCACCTATTTATGAGTTGGTATGGAAAATCAGAACTTATTTTAATGGCTACCATAGCTTTGTGCTGGCTACTTATTGTAATAGTTCGTGACTGGCGTCGTATTGTTGGTTTTACACTTCTTTTCTTTTTTATCTCAGGTGTGGAAATAATAAATCCATTTAATTCAATTTATATACAAAAAGAAATAACACATGACAATTTTATCTTTAGTAATGTTATTTCCACGGTCACTGAAGCATCAAAATTTCCCCTCAGCGAAAAGTTAATTAGAATGACTGGCTCTGTTTATGTCAGTATAATTTGTATAACTGGTGTTTTAATTTGGGCTGCCAAACATCCAATATTGGCAATAGCATATGCACCACTTGCCGGCTTTGCAATGTTTTCAGCAATAATTGGAAATAGAGCTTTGTTTTATTCTGCACCATTTTTTTGGTTTGGTGGTGCTTTTTTAGCAGTGTTGATTACAAGATTAACTATTCACTTTTTTTCGTTTAAACTCGAAAAGTTTAAACAAATTATAAGTATATCAGCTTCTGCGATAGTCTGTGCTGCATTGCTGATTTTTGTTTGGTTTAACGGACCTGTCAATAAGTTAGCTAAACCTTCAATTCCTGTTCCCATTATGAAAGCTATGGCAGAAATTACATCCTTAGCAGATAAAGACAACAGTGTCTTGGCAAGCTGGTGGGATTATGGATATGCTTCCATGTTAATGAATGGACTACCTACATTTACAGACCCTGGGTATCATGGTAGAAATACAAATTATTTTATAGCAGATGCTCTTTTATCTAATAATCAGGTGTATACTGCAGATACATTACGTTTTCTGGCACGTGGCGGTATGTCTAGTCTGGGAGAAAAGGTTGAAAATAGAACTGCTCTAACAAAAATAATGATTGCGGAGAGAAACAATCCTTCTCCAGTTGTGTACCTTATGCTAACAAACCAAATGACTGACTGGATGCCATCCATCTCAAAGATTGGAAGGTGGGACATAGACTTGGGCATTCCTATTATCGCAAGGGGTCATGGGCCTGGGCAGCGATTAGGGTATAGTTTTCTAAATTGTGCAGATACGGAAATACTAGGAATTATTAAGTGTAATAACTCAGTTATCAATCTCAACGAAGGAAAGATAGACGGAAATTCAGTGCTAAATTTAGTAGCTGAAGCACAAGGAGGACAGCTTATTGGGAGTAAGCGTTTCCAGCAGAATCAATTAAATATGTTTCAAATTATGAGAGATAGAGATAGGAAATCAACTAGAGTAGCTATTCTCCATAGAGATTTATTTTTTAGTAGTTATAATCAGATGTTTCATTTGGGAAGATTTGATCCTAAAATTTTTAAATTAGTTTATGATGGTTACCCTGATGTTAAAATATTCAAATTAATGCCTGTATCTAATTAGATAAAAATCTCTCTTTTGCATTTATTTGGTGATTTTAGTTTGTTTAATATAAATGATAGGTGATAGGTATCGATTACCCTTAGAAGGACTTGAAATAATAAAAATGGCCCCGTAGCTCATCGGGATAGAGCGCGAGATTCCTAATCTCGAGGCAACAGGTTCGAGTCCTGTCGGGGTCACCATAAACTTAAAAAGTTAGCGTCTTTGATCATTTTATTTTGAGGTTGGAATAAAAACTTGTTGTCCGTCTATGTTGAACATTCCTATTGCTTTTTGTCCTTTATATGAAGTAAGCCAGTTGATGAACGATTGACCCTCTGCAGATTTTACAGTTGGGCATTTATTTTTATCGATAAGCATAACGCCATAAGGATTGAATAAATGGCTATCCCCCTCGAGCAAAATGCGATGATCATATTTGTTATAAAAGGAGTACCAGCTAGCTCTATCAACAAGCGTATAAGCATTAGTACCAATCGTAATATTTAGTGTTTTTCCCATACCAGAGCCGGTCTCAAGATACCAACTACCTGACTCATTTACTGGATCTAAATCTATTTTCCTCCATATTGAAAGCTCCTTGGTGTGCGTGCCAGAGCCATCGCTTCTTGAGGCAAATTTTGCACCTGAAGTGGCTATTTGAGCGAATGCCAAGCCAACATCTTGCATTCCAATAATACCAGCTGGATCTTCAACTGGACCAACTATAACAAAGTCATTATGCATAATATTATGGCGTTTTGTAGAGAAACCATCTGCAATAAATTTTTGTTCATCTTCTGGACTATGCACAAGAAGAACGTCACCGTCACAATTGCGAGCATTTTTTATTGCCGCACCTGTTCCAACAGCAACTACGTTAACCTTTATCCCCGAGTCTGCCGTAAAAAGTGGAAGTATAAAATCATAGAGGCCAGAATTTTTGGTGGAAGTTGTTGATTGAACTAATATGGATTTTTCTGAGGCTAGTAAACCCGTTGGTGTTAAAATCAATAAAATAATGTAAGCGATGAAATTCATTCATTTTTTATTTTCTAAAATATGGAGAGTCATCATAAAATAACATAAAAAAAATAATCAACAGAAATTTTTCAAACAAGATGTCATGAATATAAATTATATGTTTTAACCACTAAATAATGTAGTCAAATTTGCAGGAGTAAGTAGAATTAGACTATAATTTTGTTCACAAGTTGCATATAGCAATTATAGGAAAAAATAATATCCTATTTTTTTATAATTTAATAAAGTTTGCCAAATAGATAGGTTAAGCGAAGTTTCATGATAAAAAATGCTCCAAATAATGCTAAATCAATTATGTCTGAAATTGACCATATTCAGGCGGGTATTTTTGATATAAATGGCATAATGCGCGGCAAAAGATTGCCTCTGTCGGATTATCAAAAAATTATAGATAAGGGGATACAAATTCCCTTATCAGCTCAAAATATTGATATTAATGGGGAGGATATAGCCAATAGCAGATTTGTTTTCGAAACCGGGGATAAAGATGGAACAGCTATTAGTCAGGGTGCACCGGTAGTGATTTTAAATCATTTGCCCAAACCTGTTTTATTAATGCCGTTAAGTTTTACTCTTGACAATGGTCAGCCATTTGAGGGTTGCCCAAGGGCCTTTCTAAAATCTGTATTAAAAAAGGCGAATGAGAAAAATTTAATTTTTAGGTTTGGTATAGAGCTAGAATTTTGCATTTTCTCGGATACTGATTCAGCACCTATTTTTTTAAAGCCGCAATTACTCTCTTTATCAGCTTTGGACTCAATAGATAACTTTTTGCAAGATGTTAATAGAGTTATAGACCAACTTGATATTAAGATTGAATCTGTCCTATCAGAGGCAGGAATAGGACAGATTGAAATTGTATTAGCACCCTGTTCCGATCTATGTCATCTAGCAGATGCTATCCTTATTTTAAGACACAGTTTGACTGCATTTGCATCAGCGAAGGGGATGTCTGTATCTTTTAGAGCAAAACCGGAGAAGTACCTGTCAGGCAATGGATTACATTGCCACATTTCGTTGGGAGACAAACAATCAGAAAATTTATTTTCAAAAGATAAAGCCGTTTTTAATTCAGCCATAGCTTCTGTGGTGGACTTATTAGAGCCTGCAGCAGCCATTTTGGCACCTCTTCCGAATTCTTATGATAGGTTGCAGGAAAATAGTCATGCACCTATTAATATTGGATGGGGGTATGACAATCGAACCTTGGCTGTACGGATTCCAAACTCTCCCATTAATGCAAAAAGATTAGAGCTGAGAGTGCCAGGAGCTGACAGCAATCCATATTTTCTTTTTGCAATTTTGGTATCGGCTATATTAAACGGGTTAGAGGAGATGTTAGAGCCACCATCCCCAGTTTTGGGCAATGGTTATGAGGCTAATTTAAAGAGGTTACCGCACGATCTTCGCACGGCTATATCTCTATTTGAGAAATCAGAAAAAATTAGAAAACTGATACCCCCGACGTTGAGAGAAATGTTTATTGCCACTAAAAAGCAGGAAATAAAGATAGTATAATCAGGAGAAATTTATGGCTAATGATAAGAAAAATAATGCAACACCTGAACAATTATCTGACCAGTCTTGGCGCAATTCTGATTTAGATAAGCGATTTTTTGAACCAACATATTCTGGTGCAATGAGTCTATTGAGGCGTCCTTATTCAGTTGCATTTGATGAAGCAGATATCGTCGTTGCTGGCATACCGTTTGATAACGCAACCACCTTTCGCCCTGGGTGTAGATTAGGGCCAAGAGCTGTAAGAGCAGCCTCCGTTCAACTAGCAGAATTGCCTTCATTCCCCTTTGGTTTTGATCCTTTTTCTATTTTGAAAGTTATAGATTCTGGTGATTTTTTGCTTAACCCTCATAACCCAGAAACAATTACCTCAGATATTTATAAACAAGCAATTTCAATCATTAGCTCTGGTGCATCCTTGCTTTCTATTGGCGGTGACCATTTCGTAACTTATCCTCTATTAAAGGCTCATGCGGAAATATATGGGCCTGTATCATTACTTCAATTTGATGCGCATTGTGATACATGGAAGTCATTTGGAGAGCTTGATCATGGTACGATGTTTCTTCGTGCGATAGAGGAAGGGCTTATCGATGTTGAAAGCTCTATTCAGGTAGGGCTAAGAACTCATAATGATTTCGATGTTGGAATAAAACAAATAACTTCACCTCAAATTCATGAAATTGGTTTATCTACTGTAATTGAGTTAATACTTAGTCATCTGAAAGGTAGGAAAGTTTATCTGAGTTTTGATATAGATGTATTAGACCCTGCTTTTGCCCCTGGTACAGGAACTCCTGTTTCTGGTGGAATAGCTAGTTGGCAGGCACTATCAATTCTACGCAGTCTCGAACCATTGAACATGATAGGATTTGATATTGTAGAGGTAAGTCCTCCATTTGATCATGCAGAAATCACTTCAATAGCTGCTGCGACAATTTTGCATGACTGGATTTGTGTAAAAGCACTTCAAAAGAGTTAAATATGAAAATAATCTCTCATTTTATACCATCCCATGCCAAGAGCTAAAATAGGCGTCCGCAATGGACCTCCAGGAAATGGAAGATGCAGGATTTTAGTAAGTTGGTTAAACCTATCTTTTTTTCCACTGACTGCGTCACTTAGAATATTTCCTGCAACACCAGAAAACGCAACTCCGTGTCCCGAATATCCTTGAACGTAAATCGCACTATCTGAAATTCTGCCAAAATGTGGTAGACGATTAACAGTAATTCCTATTCTTCCGGACCAAGCCTGCTGAATTTTCTTATGCATCAAATCTGGAAACACGGCTCTCATCCTTTTTTTTAAATCTTTCTCAACATTTATTGGATCTCTGTTCAAATAGCTTGCACGCCCGCCAAAAATCATTCTATTTTGCTTATCAATTCGAAAATAATTTAATGCTGTATTCCCATCCGCAATAGCAGCTCCAGAAGGAATTGCTCTTTTTATTTCTGTATTGTTAAGAGGTTCAGTTGCCATAACCGATGAAGTAACAGGTGCTATTCTTCCACGCATATTCTTAGGAGAAACAGCACCAAGATAAGCGTTTCCGCATATAACGAGTTGTTCTGCTATAACGCCATGACCTTGCTTTGTGATTAATTTATTCTTGTTATTTGCAGTCTCTATCGAGGAAATTGAGCTATTAGTATAAATCTTAGCACCAGCAATTGATGCAGCTTTTGATAGGCCAATTAGATATTTGAGAGGGTGTAGATGCCCACTTCCAGCATCGTACAATCCTCCTATATAGGCATCAGAACAAATATAATTAAACAACGAGGGTTTATTATTTAAAGCAAGAAGATGATTATAACCATGTGCTTCAAAACTCTTTTGATAGGCCTCTAATTCTCGCATATGACCTTTGTGTATCGCTGTGTGTACATATCCCCAATGAACATCGCATTCTATTTTATATTTTTTTATTCTCTCTTTTATAAGATTAGGACCCTTTAGCCCTACTTGCCACATATCTTCTTTAAATTCAGGATCTATATATTTTGAGAGTTTTTCAAAACTTGATGACCATCCTTGACAAATTTGGCCTCCGTTTCGACCTGAGCCACCATCACCAATATTCCCAGCTTCAAATAGGCATACATCATACCCTTTCTCACAAAGAGATAAAGCTGTTGAAATTCCAGTAAGTCCGCCGCCTATAATTGCCACACTACATCTTATATCTTTATTTAGCTGGCCACGGAACTTTGGAGGCGAAATATCTAGCTGATAAATCGATTTAGAAATATGGCTATTTGACATTTTGGATAAACTTTTAGCATTGTTAGGGTTCAAATTTCTTTTAAAGCAATTCGTTAGATAGTATATACTAAAATTACATATTAAAAGTGAGTATTAAGAAAAAAAGTATTTTATAAAAAGCCGTTAACTTGACTTTATCGGCTGTAAAATTAGAGGTATGGAAAGGGATGGTGCTTTGTGCCAAATCAAGAAGATATTCAGCGTTTTGAAGAACAACATCATTTGCCACCATTTTCCGATTTTAAAACTCTAAAAAAGGAAGGCACACGTATTATAACTCATGCGCAAGGCCATGTGATATTCGATAATAATGGAAATGCCATTTTAGATGCAATGGCTGGCTTATGGTGTGTAAATGTTGGTTATGGCAGAGAAGAGCTAGTAAATGCTGCAACCGAACAAATGAAAAAATTACCGTATTATAACAGTTTTTTCAAGACTAGCAATGAGCCAGTAGCGAGGCTTTCAGCAAAACTTGCTTCGATTTCCCCTAAACATTTAAATCATGTAATTTATGCAAATTCTGGGTCAGAAGCAAATGATACTATCATCCGTCTTGTACGACATTATTGGAATTTAAAAGGCCATCCTAAAAAAAGGGTAATTATTGGACGTGATTATGGCTATCATGGCTCTACTATTATGGCAGCTAGTATGGGTGGGATGAAAGCAATGCACGAGCAATCTGCTAGTGAAGCAGATTTTGAGCATATAAGGCCCCCTTATGGTTTTTTATACCAAGGAAATCAGTCAGAGGCACAGTTTGCTGAGAGTTCTGCGCGTCATTTAGAAGAAAAAATTCATGAAGTTGGTGCAGATAAAATTGCAGCTTTTATTGCAGAACCAGTGCAAGGTGCTGGAGGAGTTATCATTCCTCCAAAGGGCTATTTTGATCATATTCAGAATATCTGTGCTAAATTTGATATTTTATTTATTGTTGATGAGGTGATCACTGGATTTGGTCGAACTGGAAATTGGTTTGCAAGTCAAACAATGGATTTAAAACCCGACCTAATAACTTTGGCAAAGGGTCTTACTTCAGGTTATATGCCAATGTCTGCTGTTATGGTAAGCGATAAAATTGCTAATTACCTAATTGATGAAGGTGGAGAATTTTTTCATGGATTTACCTATTCAGGGCACCCTGTTTCTGCTGCTGTCGCGCTTGCTAATATTAACCTGATTGAGGAAGAGGGGTTAATTCGTCATGTCCGGGACATTACCGCTCCTTATCTCGCAAAAGAAATTAAAAGGCTAGATAGCCATCCCTTGGTAGGAGAAACACGCAGTTTTGGATTACTTGCATGTGTAGAACTTGTAAAGCATAAGTCTGGACCTGTTTTATTTGATCCTATTGGCGAGATAGGTATGAGGTGCCGAGACCACGCTATTAATAGTGGCTTGATGGTACGTGCTGTGCGTGATGGGATGATTTTATCGCCGCCATTAAGCTTTAAAAAAGAAGATATTGATATAACAATTGAAAAATTAAATCAGGCATTAGATGACACATATACAGAACTCAAAAAGTGAGCACCTAAATTATGACCCAAAAACTAAATAAATGGCTGTCGGATCGCAGTATTACAGAAGTTGAATGTTTAGTTCCAGATATAGCTGGTATTCCGAGAGGTAAGATTCTACCAGCAGACAAATATAATAAAGTTCTAAGAGGAAGCGGTCTTCGTCTTCCAGAATATGTGTTTGGACAGACCGTAACAGGTGATTATCATGACTCTGTTGTATTGAATGCTGCGGTAGGTGATGTGGTTCTAAAACCTGATGAAAATGCTGCTTATTTAGTGCCATGGTATTCAGAACCAACTGCTCAGATCATCCATGATGCTTTTTACTTAGATAATACTGAAGTCACGGTCGCTCCACGCGCTGTTTTAAAGCGCGTTATTCGCGCACTCAATGATAGAGGGTTGTCTGCGATAGTCGCACCAGAGCTTGAGTTTTTCCTTGTATCACAAAGTTCAGATCCAGACCACCCACTGAAAACACCACCTGGTAGGTCTGGAAGAGCGGAAACAGGAAAACAAGCTTATGGTATTGATGCAGTCAATGATTTCGATCCTTTTTTCGAAGATGTTTACGACCATTGTGAAACTATGGGGCTTGATATTGATACACTTGTTCATGAGGGTGGCGCAGCTCAAATGGAAATTAATTTCAATCATGGAGAGGCATTAACGCTGGCAGATCAAGCATTGATTTTTAAAAGAACTGTGAGACAGACAGCACTAAATCATCATATTCATGCAACCTTTATGGCAAAACCTATGCAATACCAACCAGGCTCATCAATGCATCTGCATTGTTCCATTTGTGACTTAAAAAATGGTCAAAATATGTTTTCTAATACGAGTGGTGAAGATACAGAAACGTTTCGGCATGCTCTTGGAGGATTGCAGCGCTATCTTGCTGGAGGGATGGCACTGATGGCACCCTATGTGAATAGTTATAGAAGATTTATTACGACTTATGATGCACCTGCAAATGTTGCATGGGGAGTTGATAATCGAACTGTGGGACTGAGGGTCCCTGCTGGTGATTATCGCAGTAGGCGCATCGAGAATAGAATTCCTGGTGCAGATACAAACCCATATTTATCGATTGCCTTAACATTTGCTTGTATTCTTCTTGGTATTGAAGAAAAGATAGAGCCTGCGAAGCCAATGGTAAAAGAGTCAGATAATTTGCACACATTACCTCGAAATCTTGATATGGCTCTTGATAGCTTAGATAAAGCTAAAAAACTTAAAGAAGTGCTCGGACTTGACTTTATATCTGTGTTTAACGAAGTTAAACGTGCTGAAGCTGAGGCATTTTTAAAAGTCATCTCTCCATGGGAAAGGGAATATCTGCTTTTAAATGTTTAAAATAATAGAGCCATTTATGAGTTCAGGGATTGGATTTATAGAGAACGTTTTCGTTGATACAATTGTTCTAGCCGTTCCTGATATAATTTATTAATTTGTTGGCGTTTAATAATACCTGAAGCGGTCATACAGTCATTTCTAACTGAAAAAGGCTCATCACTTAAAACAAAACCCCTCACTTTCTCTAGGCTACTTAGCCTTGCATTTGCTGTTGTTACTGCTTCTGAAATAATACTTGATAACTTATTCTGATCTTCATTTTGTTTTCTTATTAGAGTCTGACTCGGGGTAATAACTGCAGTTATATAAGCGTGTTGGTTACCAAAAGCCATAGCTTGGTCGATATCAGGGTGTGCCTCTAAAACAGTCTCTATTTTCACAGGTGAGATATTATCGCCACCCGAATTAATAATGATATCTTTTTTTCTTCCTGTTAAACTAATATACCCATCTGGGTGGATCACACCAATATCACCTGTCATCAGCCAACCATCACGCAATTTTTTTTTAGTGGCAATTGGGTCGTTCCAATACCCCTTCATTAAAAGGTCTCCACGAACACAAATTTCTCCTTGTTTAGTAAGTTTTGCTTCTACTCCAACAAGTAATTTCCCGACTGTTTCGATTTTAATTTTTTTTGGTGGATTCGCAGTGATTACGGGAGAGGCCTCAGTCTGTCCATATCCCTGCAAGATGGGTATGTTTAAAGCTAGAAAAAAATATCCAATGTTAGGGTCTAGCGCCGCTCCACCTGAAACAAATGCCTTCAAGCGGCCCCCAAGCCGTGCATTAATGTGACGTCGCACCGTCAGGTTTAAATAGCTATTTTCAATTCGTTCAAGTAGCGTAAGGGGTATTTTCTGCAAGCTTTTTCGCCCAAGATAAACGGCCCTATCAAGCATTTTTAGATTTATAATACCTTTATGTTGGTAAGAAGCATTAATCCTGTCATGCAAAATTTCGTATAATCTTGGAACAGCTGTCATAATTGTTGGTTTAGTCTCTATTATTGCCGAACTTAGGGTTTCTGGTTTTTGCAGTAAATATATTTCGGCACGAATATGTATTGGAAAGAATAAGCCAACTGAATGTTCATATGCATGGCTAAAAGGCAGCATGGATAAAAATACTTCTTTACCAGATGTAAGGTCTGTTAAAAGACCCTCCGCTCCTGCCAAAACGGCCATTACAGAGCGATGTGTAAGCATAGCGCCTTTTGGTTTTTCATCGCCATCTGAGGTGTAAATAATACAACAAACATCGTCTACACTCATCGGCAAGGATGAAATAATTGTATTAGAACTTGCCTTTTCACCCTCCTTTGTTAGGTCTTCCCAGTTTACAATTGCCAGATTATGTGAGTGGTGAAGTAATTTACTTTGCTCCATTATAACCATTAAATAACAGTCTGGTGAATCTTGAGCTGCTGTTTCGGCAATAGCCGTAAGTTCTGAATTAGAGCAGATGATAGCTCTCGCGCCCGAATGAGACAAAAGATAGGTGATGTCAGTTTGGGTATAGGTTGTAAATAATGGAACAGAGATTGCTCCTATAGACATAATTGCAAGGTCGGTTATTATCCATTCGAGTCTGTTTTCTGATAAAATTGCTACTCTGGCACCTACAGTTATACCGCGTTGTGCAAGAGCGCTTGCTATGATTTTCACTTGATTGGCAATTTGCCCCCAGCTGTGACTTTTCCACTTATTTTCTTTTTTGGTCCAAATAAACGCGCTATCAGGTTGTTGCTTTGCACGATTAAAAAACATCTCATAAAGAGTGTTTTCTTTTGGTCCTAGTCCTTGAATCTGGGGCATGTGCTTCTATGTATTTATTGAGGTTTGTATGTTAATTATGGTCGCTTTTAATGAGCATTAGCAAGTTAAAATGTGGACCACTCTTTTTATATGTAGATATATTTTTGCTTTATTAGTTTAACATAATTACAAGCTGTATTAGCTGTTTTGCTTGATTTCGAATAATTATGTAAAAGGATAAATTTATTATGTCAGATAAATTACCCGTTTGGTCATTAACCGATTTTTATGACTCCATAGAGTCGGAAAAAATTAGGGCTGATTTACAAAAATGTTTCGATGAAGCTCTTGAATTACAGCAGAAATATGAGGGTAAAATAGCCAGTTTGTCAGCTAATGAGGCTAGTAATCTTATAGTATGTTATGAGCAGATTATCATCTTACTGGGTAAAATATCGTCACATGCAGATTTATGTTTTGCAGCAGACACAAGCAACCCTGAATTTGCTCAGCATTCCCAAAATATGAGAGAGGCTATAAATGCCATTCAATCAAATCTCGTTTTTATTGAGCTTGAATTAGGTTCTATTTCTGAGGTGCAGTATCTTCAGATGCTTAAAGAGGAGGCTTTTGCACATTACCAGCCATGGCTAAGGCTCTTGAGGCTAGCTTCGAAATACAATCTTGAACCAAGGCTCGAGAAATTATTAGTAGAACAGTCACCCACTAATAGGCAAGCTTGGGTAAGACTATTTGATGAAACCTTCTCTGAGCTTAGATTTGAATTTTTAGGTGAACAGCTTACTGAGACTGAAATACTAAATAAACTATCAAAAGCAGATCCTAATGTCAGAGCAACAGCTGCTGCGTCTCTATCTAAAGTTCTAAATGATAATTTGCGTTTATTTACCCTTATTACAAACACCATTTCAAAGCAAAAAGATACGGAAGAGCGTTGGAGAGGGTATAAGGGGGTGATTTCTTCAAGAAACCTTGCGAATGATGTTGATGACCATACAGTAGATACACTTGTTGAAACAGTCACTAATAGAATGCCAGAGTTATCCCATCGATATTACAAATTAAAAGCTGGCTGGCTCGGAGGTGAAACTATGCCGTGGTGGGATAGAAACGCCCCTATAGCAGGAAATGAGGGAAAAAAATTTAGTTGGCAAGAAGCATGTGAAATCGTGCAATCTTCCTTTGATGGGTTTGATGCAGAGATGGGAGAGCTTGCAAAACAATTTTTTGATAACTCATGGATAGATGCAGAAATAAGAACTGGAAAAGCATCAGGTGCCTTTTCACACCCTTCGGTAACAACAGTTCATCCCTACATACTAATGAATTTTGAGGGTTACTCTCGTGATGTGATGACTTTAGCTCATGAAATGGGGCATGGAGTGCATCAGCTTCTTGCCGCAGAACAAGGTGAGTTGATGTCGTCAACTCCGTTAACCCTAGCAGAAACTGCGTCTGTATTTTCAGAAATGCTCACCTTTCACACAATCTTAGATGCAGAAACTTCAGAGCAATCTAAACGTCTTATGTTATCGGATAAAATCGAGGATATGTTAAATACTGTTGTCCGTCAGGTGGCTTTTCATAATTTTGAGTACTTAGTGCACACTCATCGCAGGAAAGGCGAGTTAAGTTCAGATGAGATATCAAAGTTCTGGGTAGAAACGCAAAAACAAGCACTTGGTCCAGGGATTAGAATTGATGATAGCTTTAAGCCAATCTGGGCTTATGTTCCTCATTTTGTGCATTCACCATTTTATGTATACGCTTATGCATTTGGTGATTGTCTTGTAAATGCCCTATGGCAGATATACCAAGATGGCTCAGACACAGATTTTAATATTCATTATAAAACACTATTAAGAAGCGGAGGTACGGTTAGGTTTGATCAAGCGTTAACTCCGTTTTCACTTAAACCCTCTGAGGCTGAATTTTGGAATAAGGGCCTTGATATGCTCTCCACCATGATTGACCAACTTGAGGGTTTATAATAATGGCGAACCATGAAGAAAGATCAAGCTTGGGGGGTAGATTAAGAAGATATGCCCAAGTAACAGGTACTATGTCTAGTTTGGCGGCAAGGCTTGCAGGAGAACGATACTTAGGATTAGAGTTGGACCGCTCTAAACATGCCATTCAACTTCGTGAAGCACTAGGAAATTTAAAGGGTCCACTCATGAAAGTTGCGCAAATTCTATCAACTATTCCGGACGCACTTCCAAAAGAATATGCGGATGAATTAGCTGTTTTGCAAGCTGATGCACCAGCAATGGGCTGGCTCTTTGTTAAGAGGCGCATGAGGTCTGAGCTTGGAAATGAATGGGAAAAAAAATTTGAAAGTTTTGATAAGAATGCGTATTCCGCTGCTTCTCTTGGTCAGGTTCATAAAGCAATACTTGGCAATGAACAAGTGGCTGTAAAGCTACAATATCCAGATATGGATTCTGCTATTAATGCGGATTTAAACCAGTTGAAACTTGTATTTTCCTTGTATGAGCGAATTGACTCTGCGATCTCCACGAAGGACATTTACACAGAGTTATCTGATAGGTTACGTGAAGAGCTGGATTATAATCGAGAAGCATTGAATATGAAATTATACCGATTGATGCTTGCAGGTGAAGACAAGGTTGTTCTACCCAAACCCATAGATGATCTTTCAACCTCTCGTGTGCTAACGATGAGCTGGGTTGATGGTCTAAAGCTAATGAAATATCTGGAAAGAGAACCATCTCAAGATGATAGAAATATGGTTGCAATAAACATGTTTCGTACTTGGTATGTACCTTTTTATTATTATGGTGTAATTCATGGTGATCCTCATCTTGGTAATTATTCTATTACTAAAGACTTGAAAATAAACTTGATGGATTTTGGCTCAATTCGCATTTTTCGACCAGAATTTGTTGGGGGCGTCATTGATTTATATAAGGCGCTACGAGATGGAAACATCGAGATGGCTGTTCATGCCTATTCTCAGTGGGGTTTTAAAGGTCTAGATAAAGAGGCGATTGAAATTCTAAATATTTGGGCAGAGTTTATTTATGGCCCCTTATTGGAGGATAAAATAAGACCTATTCAAGAAATGAGAGGTGGAAACTATGGTCGTGAGCTTGCTGGAAAAGTTCATGAAGAACTTAAAAGAATAGGAGGCATAAAACCGCCACGTGAATTTGTTTTAATGGATAGGGCTGCAGTCGGATTGGGATCTGTTTTTATGCATTTAAAAGCAGAGGTTAATTGGCATCAACTTTTTCATGGACTAATAGACAATTTTACACTTGATTCTTTAGAAACCCGCCAAAAGGGTGCTATCAAAAAGGTAGGGCTTCCCGAAAGCTTGATAGCTAAATAATTAAAATAAGATATTACTATTTAGTAATTTTGCTTAATAGTTCGTCGAGGGAGGCTTTAGCGTCTCCATATAACATTCTAGAATTATCCTTAAAGAAAAGTGGATTTTCAATTCCAGAATAACCGCGGCCCTGACCACGCTTTGAAATAATAACTTGTCCTGCTTTCCAGACTTCCAAGACAGGCATTCCAGCAATGGGGCTGTTTGGATCGTCTTGAGCAGCTGGATTTACAATATCATTGGCACCAAGAATGATGACCATATCTGTATCAGGAAAATCCTCGTTAATTTCATCCATTTCTAAAACAATGTCATAAGGTACTTTAGCTTCCGCAAGAAGTACATTCATATGTCCAGGTAGCCGGCCTGCAACTGGGTGTATTGCAAATCTAACATTTTTACCTTTATCTCTTAAACGTCGTGTAATCTCTGAAACGGCACTTTGTGCTTGTGCAACTGCCATTCCATAGCCAGGAACAATTACAATATTCTGAGCGTCTGCAATGTCAACGGCAACGCTTGATACATCTGTCGCCACCATTTCACCATCAACCTCTTGGGTCGGGCCAACAGAAGTTCCCCATCCGCCTAAGATTACAGAAATAAAGTTCCTATTCATTGCTCTACACATTATATAAGATAAAATTGCACCAGAAGCTCCAACAAGTGCACCAGTAACTATAAGTAAATCATTTCCAAGTAAGAAACCGGTAGCGGCTGCTGCCCAGCCAGAATAGGAATTCAGCATAGAAACAACAACTGGCATATCAGCCCCGCCTATTGCCATTACAAGATGGGCACCAAAGATTAAAGCCACAATCGTCATGAGATAAAGTGGCCACGATCCGACATGATTTAGAAATAGGGCACCGAGCCATGCACAAAATAATACGGCGCCTAAATTCAGCCAATTTCTTGCCGGGAGAAGTAAGGCTTTACCATCAATTGTGCCAGACAATTTACCATAAGCAATAACAGACCCTGTTGCTGTGACTGCGCCAATAAAGACCCCTATAAAAATCTCAATATCATGAATTACTAGTTCGGCTCCAAAAAGGTTAGATGGAGGTTCAATATGTGAATTTATTCCAATAAAAACCGCAGCTATGCCAACAAAGCTGTGAAGAGCAGCAACTAGCTGTGGCATACCAGTCATTTCAACACGTTGAGCTACTACTGTTCCAATAATGCTGCCTATTACGATCATAGGTATTATCCAGATAAATCCAGAGACCTGTGGTCCAAAAACCGTTCCGAAAACAGCTAAGGCCATTCCGACTATGCCAAACCATACAGCTCGTTTAGCTTTTTCTTGGTTAGAGAGGCCGCCGAGTGATAAAATAAATAACACACTTGCAGCAATGTAGATGGCAGTTACTATATTAGAACCTAGCATAGGTTACACCTCTAACTCTTTTGAAACATAGCGAGCATTCTTTTTGTTACCATAAATCCTCCAACAATATTTATGGTAGCAATTAAGACTGAAATACTTGCAAGCACGGTAACAATGAAACTACTAGAGCCAACTTGTAGCAGTGCACCTAGAATAATGATGCCCGAAATGGCGTTAGTAACTGCCATTAGTGGAGTATGAAGAGCATGACTAACATTCCAAATAATCTGATACCCTACGAAGCAAGCTAACGCAAATACTATAAAATGTTGCATAAAGCTGGCTGGAGCAAAATTTCCAATGGTTAACATGAATAACCCACCAACTAAAAGTAGTCCCCACTGCTGTTGTCCAGATTTACGGATAGCTACTTGTTCGAGAGCTGCTTTTTCTTCAGCTGTCGGCTTAACTTGTTGTTCTGGAGTTGTCTGTTTTCCTATAGCAACAACTTTTGGTGCTGGTGGCGGAAACATCAATTTACCCTTGTGACTAACTAACGCTCCCCGAATAACATCATCTTGAAGGTTTATGTTTACCTTCCCATTTTTTTTTGGGGTAAGATCGTCAAGCATGTGACGTATATTGGTAGAATATAGAGTGGAGCTTTGAGCAGCCATCCGACTTGGGAAGTCTGTATATCCAATGATTTTAACATCATTGTCTGTTTTTACTGTTTTATTTGGCTTTGTTAGGTCACAATTACCACCTTGCTCTGCGGCTAAGTCAATGATTATAGAGCCAGGCTTCATTAAAGATACCATCTCTTTGGGCCATAATTTTGGAGCAGGTTTCCCTGGAATCAATGCAGTTGTAATTACGATATCAACTTCCGGTGCCTGCTCACGAAAAAGAGCCATCTCTTTCTCAATGAATTCTGGTGAAGCTGGTTTTGCATAGCCACCTTCTCCTGAACCATCTTCATCAAATTCCAGAAAGAGGAATTCAGCTCCCATGGATTCAATTTGTTCAGCCACCTCTGGGCGCACGTCGAATGCTCGAACAATTGCACCGAGAGACTGCGCTGTGCCAATTGCTGCAAGTCCTGCGACACCAGCCCCTATCACAAGGACCTTTGCAGGAGGCACCTTACCCGCCGCTGTTATTTGCCCAGTAAAGAATCTACCAAAATGATTGCCTGCCTCAATTACTGCTCGATACCCGGCTATATTCGCCATTGAAGAAAGAGCGTCCATTTTTTGGGCACGGCTTATTCTAGGCACCATATCCATAGCAATCTGACTACAACCTGATGATACTAAACGGTCTAAAAGCTCTTTATTTTGAGCTGGCCAGAAGAAGCTAATTACTGTTTTATCCTTATTTAAGTAGGCTTCTTCAACTTTATTTACTGCTTGAACTTTTATGATAATATCAGATTGTTTCCATAAATTTGTGGCTGTTTTGATTATTTTCACCCCGGCAGCTTTATAATCAGCGTCTGAAAAACCGGCCTCTACACCAGCTCCTGTTTCTATAATACATTCGAAACCCAGCTTTAAAAGTTGGCTGGCGCTCGCTGGTGTCATTGCAACTCGTTTTTCACCTGCTTGTAGTTCTTTAGGAGAGCCAATTATCATGTCGTCAATTTCCGTTCTGTATTTTCAAAAATACTGTTCTAAACCAAACCTTTAATTTATTTAATTATATGGTTTTTTAAGTAAATATTTTTGCTAAGGTGATAGGTAACTCTTCAGATTTATTACTAAACTTGACGGTTAATTAAGATTGATTAAAAAAAGTAGAAAAATGTCTTATAATACTGGTAGACGGTTTTATAATTTTATAATCATAGGGTAAGAATATTAATATCCTTCACGCTCCATGCGCTTTCGCATTAGTTTACGAACACGGCGTGTCGATTCTGCGGCTTCACGGGCTCGGCGTTCTGAAGGTTTTTCGAAATTACGTCTATTTTTCATTTCACGAAACATTCCCTCGCGTTGCATCTTTTTTTTAAGCACCCTAAGTGCTTGATCTACATTATTTTCTCTTACAGCGACGTACACAGATTAATATCCCTATTTAAATTTAAAAATTTATAACATTATTTTCGGTGGTAGTGTTATCATATTTATACAGTATGTGCAAACATTGTCTTTTATCAAGATTTCACCATATATAAATAAGCATCTAGAAATTCGTTATTAATGGAATTTATATGACCAAAACAAACAGTACAGAAAATCAGGAGCGCTGTAAAATTGTTCGTGCTTGTTTGACACATGTGCCTTTCGACGGTTGGACCCAAAAGAGTTTAGAACTTGCAGCTAACGATTGTGGTTTTCAATCTAAGGATATTGCGCGAATTTTGCCTCGTGGTGTTACACAGGCCATAGAAATTTACTCAGAATTAGCAGATAATGATATGGTTTCTGCTTTTGAAACGAAAATGAAGGATGCACATGATGCACCAAATGGAGTAACCGCTAAAATAAAATTTATGATCATCGTGCGATTGGAGCAGGCTTTGCCTCATAAGGAGGTGGTGAGAAAAACAGCACAACACCTTCTAAATCCGAGATATTTGCAACTTAGTCAAAAACTCCTGTATCAAACTATTGATCTCATTTGGCGAACTACAGGAGATGACTCTAAAGATATCAGTTTTTATACGAAACGGGGACTACTCGGGGCATTGTACTCCTCCACTATACTTTATTTTCTTGCAGATAACTCAGGTTCTATTGAAAATACATCTTCATTTTTAGATAGGAGATTAAAAGAGATATCCTTTATACCAAAAGTTACCAAACCATTAAAGAAGCAGGCTAAATTTGTTTTCTCAGGATTAAATGGAGTTGTGTCGTCGTTAGCCAAAAACATGTCAAGGCGAATGGCAAAGCGAAGATAATAGTGAATTAAATCTATTCCATTAAGATTTTCAATAACATTTTTTGCTAAAAACAAAAAAAGGGCGTATAGAAAAACAGACCAAGTTTCGGTTTGGGTAAGGAGGAATTTTTGATGCCTATAAGGGTTCCAGACAGTCTACCAGCCTTAGATGATCTCGCTGCTGAAGGTGTTGATTTGATAGCTTCTGGACAAGCATTAAAACAGGATATAAGGCCACTGAGACTACTTTTGCTTAATTTAATGCCTACTAAAAAAGTGACCGAAATTCAACTTGCAAGGCTTTTTGGATGTTCTCCTCTCCAGGTTGAACTCATTTTAATGACAACGGGTAGTTATACTCCAAAAAATACAGAACCAGCCTATCTAAGGCGTTTTTATAGACAATTAAGCGATGTGGAGAATGATTATTTCGACGCGTTGATTATAACAGGCGCCCCCATAGAAACAAAACCATTCGAAGAGGTTAGCTACTGGCTAGAGTTGGTGGATATTATGAACTGGTCAAAAAAACACTGTTTTAGGCGCCTTGGCATTTGTTGGGGTGCTCAAGCACTTTTATATCATTTTTATGGCTTGCCTAAATACCAAATGGAAAAAAAAATTTTTGGTATTTATGAGCATTCCATAACATCTCATTCTGGCCGCCTTATGCATGGTTTTACAACAACTTTTCCGATGCCTGTCTCTCGGTATACGATGAATGAAAAGAATGATTTCTTGAAAATTGGGTTAAATATTCTAGCAGAAAGCAATGAGATTGGAGTAGGAATGGCTAGAGATAAGTCAACAGGTGATTTGTTTGTTTTAAATCATTTGGAATATGATGCTGAAACACTCAACTCAGAATACAAGCGAGATAAAAATGACGGTTTGGATACTCCTTTACCAAGAAATTACTATCCACAAAATAATCCAGAATTAACACCTCAGAATTATTGGCGGCCATTTGCTTATCTTTTATGTGCAAATTGGTTAAATGACCTTTATCAAGATACTTTGTTTGATTTATCTAAATTAGAAAATTAACTTTTTTAAACCTTATCTAGAATTGACCTTCTCTATTCGTTCCAAGTAATATGTCCCATTTTTCTGTTTTCTTTAGTTTTTTGCTTTCCATATTCATGAACGTATTTACCTGCACTCTTATAACCCCTTTTTAGTTCCTCCTTCGAGTGACCAAGTATGTTTCTCATGTGCCATCTGCCTATCACACTTATATCGCCGAATGGAAGACCACTTAGACTCCTAATTAATTGTTGAAATTGACTTGTTTTGCATCCCTCTATCGTCCAATGGAAAGAATTATGCGGTCTTGGAGCAATTTCATTAAAGATTAATGTATTTTCTTGAGTTAAAAATAACTCCATTGCCAAAAGTCCTACCACTTCTAAATGGTCTGCCATAGTTTTGATATAATCATTTCCTGCTTTGATAACATTACTTGGCAATATTGCTGGTGCTGTCGAGTGTACTAGAATACCTCTGTCGTGGTAATTAATAGTCGGTGGAAAAATTATTGTTTCACCATCAATGTTTCTTGCTAAAAGGAAGCTAATTTCACTTTTGAAATCAACTAAATATTCAAGAATGGCAATATCGGTATTAATTTCCTTCCATAAAATCTCTGGATCATCTCCAGTTTTTGTTCTTATTTGACCTTTCCCATCGTATCCAAATTTTGCCGTTTTTAAAATAGCATTGCTGTCTAGAAATCGCATCGCATTAGCTAGATCATCAATAGATTCAATTTTCCAGTAAGGAGCTGTGGGAATTCCTAACAATTTTGCTGTGTCCTTTTCACACAATCTATTCTGCGCAGTCTTGAGAGCTGTAATACCTGGACTTTTGATGCATTCCTTTGGAGCCATTTCTAGAGCAATTGAGGGAACATTTTCAAATTCGCATGTTACCGCATCTACCACACTGTAAAATTTTTTAAGTGCTATTTTATCGGTATAATCTGCATTTGAAAGTGTATTGCAGATCTGACCAGCTGGAGAGTCCTTTACATCGGGCGCAAATACATGGCAAGAGATACCATAATTCGCCGCCGCCTGCACTATCATTCTACCTAATTGGCCGCTACCAAGAATACCAAGTTTAAAATTTTTCATCATTTATATGGGTATAATGCAACCTTATCACTTTGACTTTGTCTCCATTTTTCAAGTGAATTGCGGATTTCTGTATTTTCTAGTGAGAGAATTGCCGCTGCAAACAAGGCAGCATTTTTAGCACCAGCCAAACCAATAGCAAATGTAGCAACAGGAATCCCCGCTGGCATTTGGACTATGGAATATAATGAATCAATTCCTTTCAAAGCCTGTGTTTCAATTGGGACTCCTAATACTGGTATGTGCGTATAAGAGGCAACCATTCCTGGGAGATGTGCCGCGCCTCCAGCCCCTGCAATAATAACTTTTATACCATTGAAAGCAGCAGATTTTGCAAATTCACTCATCCTATCAGGGGTTCGATGTGCAGAAATAATTTTTGTTTCATGAGCAATTGAAAGCTCCTGTAAAATTGCAGATGCTTCTGCCATGACAGACCAATCTGTTTGACTGCCCATAATAATAGAAATTTCGGGGTTCTCACTACCCATAAATATCCCTTTTTAAACAAGCACGCTATTTATAAACACTCTATACACAAAGATAATTTATTTATGACCATTTTAATCATGCAATTATATCGGGTACGATTAAAGCTTTTAATTTGATTATTTCGTCTTTTAAACTAAGTTTCTTTTTCTTTAATCTTTGTAATTGTAGCTGATCAAAAACTTGAGTTGTTATCATAGAATTAATCATATCGTCTAGCTCCTTATGCTCTGACAATAGAGTTTCAAGTTTTTTTTGTATATTATTTGCTTGTGTATCTTGCATCACATTTTAGCTGTTATTGAACAGAATAAGGTGAATAATAATTTTTCATTCTACAAACTAGTTGGATAGGTTATGAAGGGTAGGCTATTTAATATCTATTTAAGGAATTTCAGATAATCTCTCCACCTGCTCCTCACTTGCTTTCAGCTCTCCACCTGATTTTTCAATTGCAGTATTCAAGTCAGACTGTGTACAAAGACCCAACATGGCCGGGTGCTTTGCAGTGATATTTGCAATATTCCAATGTGTTCGCTCTCTAATTTTCTTTATTGTGTCCTTTGTAGTTCCGATAAGTTTTCCGATTTTAGCGTCTGATATTTCTGGATGGTGTTTTACAACCCAGGCTATCGCATCTGGTTTGTCACCGCGACGAGCAACAGGCACATACCTTGGTCCTTTTGTGCGTGAAGTCGGCTGCGGGAGATTGGTTTTGCTTTGGACTAGTTTTGCTTCTGAATCGAGTTCACATCTATTTATTTCCCCTTTGCTAAGTTGGCCATTAGCAACGGGGTCATAGCCTTGAATACCCACAGCAACTTCCCCATCTGCTATAGCTTGCACTTCAAGAACATGTAGGTCACAGAATTCACCTATTTGTTTAAAGCTCAAACCAGTGTTGTCTATTAACCAAACAGCTGTTGCTTTTGGCATAAGCAATTGTGTCATTAAAAAAACTTTCTAAATTAAAGTTGATAAACTAAATATGTATCAAATAAACAAAAAATACCCATTTGTCCCTCGTATACAGGAATATTTGTTATTTTTGCAAATATTGATTTAAATTTATCACTATATTCTGCGTTTATTCACGTATTCATAAGCGGATAAATAAAAAACATTATCACAGTAACATAATCTGAATTTTTATAGTAGGGATTTTTTGAGAATGAGACGTTTAAAGTTCTAACTTTTTGCTCCCAGTTTTGAGATCATACCAATTTGGCAATATAATATATACAGATGCTAATTCAGAGTTTAAAGCATCTTTAGCATCTACAAAAGACTTGATCGCTTCTAATCGCAGTGTTGCGAGTGCAAGAAAACTGCCGTCCTCTAATCCAACAGAGCTAAGACAACTTCCAACCTCTTTCTGGTCTTGAAAAATAATCATATCTTTTTTGAGTAAGGATTTAGAAGAGATAGGGACAATTTTTCTTTTAATTAATCCTCGGTATTTCGTTCTAGCTGTTACCTCTTGTCCAATATAACAACCTTTGTTGAAGTCAACTGCAGAGAACATATCAAGATTTGCCTCAAGCATAAGAGTTCGATTTGGAGTTAGGTCAATATTTCCAACTGGAACCATATTTTTGATACGTATAGCCTCCCATTTGGATAAATTAGTGTATTTCAAATCTTGTATTAGAGTACTAGAAAACTGCTCTTTCGAAACGATATGCAAACCAAGTTCTGAACATCGAGAATCTTCAAATATTAAGTCGCCGTGCTTTAAATCTTTGATGATTTTATTAATATACTCCAATGAAAAAAGATTTCCATTTTCATAAAAAACATGGGCAGAATGCCAATTTTCAATGACCTGAATTTCAATTTTTTTTCGAAGTTTATATATGGCTAAACGATTCTTTAAGTCTAAAATTTGGTTTTTATTTATTTCTATCCAAAAACAATCGGTCCTTATCCGGTATATAAGCATATCATGTAAAATTCTACCCTGAGGTGAGAGAAGGCAGGACATCTGCATTTTCCCTACAGGTAATAAGTTTAACTCTGCAGTTAATATATCATTTAAAAATGACCCAACTTCATCACCAGAGATTTCGATTGCTGCGCAATTAGTTTTCAGAGAATAAAAAGGTTTTGTCATCCAAAATTAATTTTTAGAGGGGTTAAGTTTATTGTTTGATTTATCTTTCTACATCAACCTAAAAATATCAATAGTGACTTCAACTGCCAGTTTAATTATTTTTATCAAAAAAATTAAAATTAAATATTGTGGCTAACACAGGGTAGCTACTGATTAATATTAGTAATAACATTATGCCAGTCAGACCGAAGCCTTTATCAATCATAAAGCCCAATAAAACTGGCGAAATTGCACTGGAGCCAACAGTAATTGGTTGCACAGCAGCTCTTATTTCACCCAGCCAACTTGTACCATATTTTTCTGCTAATAATGCACTCGTGTTGCTTGTTATCATTCCAGAGGCAAGTCCGAAAAATGAGAAAAATAAAATAAGGGTTATATTTCCCCTACCGAGCCAAAGGCAAACTAATCCAAATAATAAAGCCAAATGTCCAATAAAACAGGTTTTTTTTGCCGAAACTTGGTCGATTAAGAACCCAGATAGAAACGCACCCAAAATAGCCGCGAATGCGTAAAACGCATAATATCTTGACCATAGAAAGATGGAAATAGATTTTTCATCTGCTAAGAAAATCTGATGAAATAATATTCCTGTTATTGTAAATGAGGGGATACCAATTATCGGCAACATAACAACCCAAAATTCCATATTCCTTAGTAGGTCTTTTCTTCTAAAATGTATGATTTCATTAAAATTAGTTTTAAGTTTATGTTTTATGTTAATACTAGTTTCCTGATAAGATGTTTTTTTTGTAAGCCGTGCTAAAAATGGCACTATTGAAATACAAAAAATGAAAGGTATTATGAGCCACACTTGTCTCCAACCCATGCTAGATATTAGAAGGACAACTATTGGTGGCCCAATAGATTCTGCTATGTTTATTCCTAATCCAGTGATGGCGAGTGCTCTTCCTCTGGCAGCCTTATAGCGTCTAGAAATAGCAACACTATAGACATGTGTCATCATTCCCTGACCAAATAGTCTCAGTAAATATATACCACAAATGAGAGTAATAATTTCTGATATGAACGAAAAAAATATGCCAGAAAAAGTCAAAGAAATTATGGTAATTAGACTCAGTTGAAAAACATTCAATTTATCCGCTTGTTTGCCTAGCCAGAATAATGTCAAGGCACTCATCATTGTTGCTACAGCATAATAGCTGCCAAATTCCCCATGGCTTAGGGACAACTCGGTTCGGATTTCAAGTGAGAATAAGGAAATAAAAAATGTTTGACCAATAGAGGACCAAAAAGACATGAGCGCTCCATAGGTTAAAAAACGCCATTCTAATCTGATTAACTCAGTGGTAGACATTTGCACTAACGAGTGGGGCGACATTTGAATTTACTTTTATTAGATCCAAAGTGATTTTTCTTTTCGTAAAATAACTATTATACTGTAAGAGAACCCTATGACACGACTATTATATTGTTTTCCTTTCCTGTCACTCATTTTTTTAATGACTTTTCTATCAGCTTGTTCACAGCAAAAATTATCTTCGTTCAGCGAAACAAAACCTACATTTTCTCTGATTGAATTTTTTGAGGGCGAAACACTTGCATATGGGATTTTTGAAGATAGGTTTGGAAACTTAAAACGTCGATTCAAAGTTAATATGTCAGGGAAGAAATCTCAAGTGATGATGGATGGTGAAAGTGCAGAACAAATTACTCTTACCGAAGATTTTATATATGAGGATGGTGAAAAACAACAACGAATATGGAAAATCCAAAAAGATATATCGGAAGATGGCGTAGAGCTATACAGAGGAGAAGCTGCCGATGTAATTGGTATCGCTGAGGGGAGTGCAAAGGGTAGTGCATTTTTCTGGAAATATGATGTCGATTTAAAGATTTCAGAGAGTAACCTACGAGTAAGATTCAGTGATTGGATATACCAAATGGACGATTATGTCGCTGTCAATAAAGCAACTGTTAGCAAGTTTGGAATTGGTATAGGGGAAGTCACTTTATTTTTTATAAGAGGAACACCAGCATCTATCATTGGCCCATTTGATATTTCAGAATGGTAACATAAAATAATATCATTTATCAGACAGATATTATATCTCTTGTCTGCCAGTATTCTTCTCCATAATCATGAAATATTTCGTTACCCGACTTTATCTCACAAGTAGCCTTAAATAACACAAAACGATTATCGGTTGAGTCAATTTCCCATTCACAATTCCCTGGAGATGCATGGTTGAAAAGCATCCCTACACCCATCATAACTAAATAATCTGTGGGGCAATCTGGACTTGTAAAAAGATAGTCATTTAATCGATTTTCTTCTTGTAAATCTTCGTCATCAATAACGATATATGGGCATCTTTCTATAATATCACCAGATTTGAAATTCTGTGTGGCAAAAACACCAAGCCCATGTTTTTTTGAATCCTTTATCTGATATTTTTGCATAGCCTGTCAGTGATAGTTTTCTCTTAAAGATAAGTGGTGCTGCTGAATGGATTTGAACCATCGACCTCACCCTTACCAAGGGTGTGCTCTACCTACTGAGCTACAGCAGCAATACGTGATTTTTAACTGAATGAAAGTGTGTTTGCAAGCGACTTTCAGGTAATTCATTTGGTATTTCTAGCTCTTCTTATGGAAAAAGTTTAAAGCGTAAATTCACAAGCCATCTCATTTTGTCGCTAAATATTTTTTGTGTGTAAAATGAACTTGCTGCATACTTAATTGCCTCTCCATAAGAAGGATAAGGAAAGTTAAGCGTCGCCAATGCTTTTAATTTAAGTTTTTGCGTAATTGCAAAAGTACAAACCTGAATAAGTTCTCCTGCGTTTGGTCCAAAAATAGTTGCCCCTAAGAGTGCACCATTTTTCTTCGCCACAAGGTGAATTAACCCGTCTAAATTCCCGTCTGTGATATTCCTATCATTTGTCATAAAATTGTGTTTTACACAAATGATGTTCTTGCTACCAAACTCTTTTTCTGCTGCCTTTTTAGTATAACCTATTTGTGACAGCTCTGGCTCAATATAAATGGTACTAGGGATTATTTTTGTATTAATTTTAGATGGAAATTTAAACAATATATTTTTTAAAACAACAGAAGCATGTGCAGACGCTACATTGGTGTGCCTATTTGTAGTTACAACATCGCCAATAGCATAAACGTATTTATTTTCTGTCTGCAAAAATTGATTTGTATTTATCAGGGTATTTTTTGTCTTAATTCCTGCCTTTTCAAGGTCAAGTTCCTTTGTGTTTGTGATGCGACCTGCAGACACTAGAAGGTGCGAACCTGTTATAGTTTTATCCTTTTTTGTCTGAACGAATATTTTATTATTTTTGCTTTCTAACTTGTTAATCAATGTTTCTTCATAAAATCTAATACCCTCTGACAAAAGCTTTTCTTTTATTAAATCAGAGAATTCTGGATCATAATTTTCAAGAACTGACTTACATTCAATTATGCTCACTTGGGACCCAAGCCGAATAAAAGCTTGTGCTAATTCAATACCTATAGCCCCACCACCAATTATAATAAGATGGGAGGGTAAATCTGAAAGAGAAAAGATTGTTTCATTCGTGAAATAGGGTAATTTGGAAAGACCAGGTATTTTCGGAATAAACGGTTTTGTTCCGGTAGCAATTACAGCATATTTATAATTAACTTGTGACAAGTGTGAGCTAATCTGACGTCTTCCAGTGAATTTTGCTTGTTCATTGATGACTTTTACGCCAAGTTTTTCAAACCTCTCTTTTGAATCATGAGGTGATATTCTATCCATCACCTCGGATATATTTTTTTTAACATCCTTGAAATCTAAATGAGATATTTTAGATTTAGGCATATTTTGCATACATAATTTCTTCTTAAGAAACGCAGTTTTAGCATTAGCCAGCAAAGTTTTAGAGGGTATACAGCCATAATTTAGGCAATCTCCACCCATCTTACCTTTTTCAAATAAGACTACATTTGCACCCATTTGTATGGCACCAGATGCTAAAGACAAGCCAGCTGCTCCTCCCCCGATAATACAAATGTCAGTATTAATGTCCTTCATAACGCAGTCTTTTCTATATTTAAGTCTTTAACCATCGATAGATTGCTGTAATAAAAATTAACAAACTCAATCCAGCTAACGGTAGCCATATTCTGCTATCCATAAGGCTCATCATGTTTGGCCATTCACCTCTTGATAATAATATATCCATTGTTTGTCCAAGCCAAACATACAGTATTGTTCCAGGCATTATTCCAAAAAAAGTTGCTACAAAATAATTTCTTAATGAGATCTTTGTGAACGCTGGAAGAATGTTCACTATCCAAAAGGGTGCAAGTGGGAATAAACGTAAGCCAAGTAAAAGTATAAAAGTATTACCCTTAAAATCAGGGGGGATTATTGAATTTTGTGAACTTGTTTTCTCATAAAACCAATCAGATAAGATTGTTCTAGCTGCAATGAAAAGAAGACTTGCACCAAAACTGGCAGCAAACAATATAATCAGAAGAGCTATCCATCCAAAAAGTGCAGACCCTAAAACAGTTAATAAAGATGCAAATGGGAGGGAGAATGTAACAACAAAAAGATAGATTGAAAAAAAGATTAAGCGAGCCTGATAAATATTTTGTTGGGTTAAAATTTTTAGCTCGTCATATTTGAACAGAACATTTTCGTAATTGAGATGTTCATGCCCGTTGTGACTGAAAAACACCAAAGCGACAGCAAGAAAAATAATCAATAAAAGCCATGATCGATATCTAATTATTTTATTTTTTACTCGCAAAGACAAATTCATTTTATTTTAGTTCTTTTGCTTTTTTAGTTCATAATTCGGACGCTTTTACATTATTTAAGTTAATTAACTCAAATTATACATAAAACTAGTTTATAAAAAAAAATTCTCAAATTAAAAATTTTATATCAGCTAGATTTAAAAGAAATTTTTAATCAGATTTAATTTTTTCTCCTCAGCAGTTCTGTATTGATAAATAAAAATTTTGCTTTTAAAAACTGTAGAATGTTTTTAAATGGAAAAACTATGAAAAAACCATCATCAAATTTAGGCGCGGAGCAGACAAAAAAGAGAGAGAGGTTGGCTAAAGCGTTGAGGGAAAATTTAAAAAAACGGAAGTCTCAATCAAGAATTAGAACAATTTTACAAACAGACAACAAAAAAGGAAAAAAAAATGGATAAGCTTGTTATTGAGGGTGGGCACAGGTTGTCTGGTTCAATAAAAATAAGCGGCGCAAAAAACTCTGCACTTCCACTACTTGCCTCAGGTCTCATGTGTTCAGGCACATTTAAGTTATGTAATGTACCCCTGCTTGCAGATACAGCTTCCATGATTGCATTAATTGAACATTTAGGTGTTCAAACGAAACGAATAGATGATGAAGTAAGTATGATTGGAGAGGCAAACATATTAGACGCTCCATATGAACAGGTCCGTAAAATGCGTGCATCTATTCTTGTTCTTGGGCCTCTGTTGGCGCGTTATGGGAGTGTAAAAGTCTCATTACCCGGTGGTTGTGCTATTGGAACACGACCTGTTGATTTGCATATCTGGGCTATGCAGCAATTAGGAGCGATCGTTGAACTAGCGGATGGTTATATAAAAGCAAGATGCAGAAACGGCCTAACTGGAAACAAAATAGTATTTCCTTTCATTTCAGTTGGGGCAACAGAAAACGCAATGATGGCAGCTAGCTTAGCAAAAGGGAGGACTAGAATAATAAATGCAGCTAAAGAGCCAGAAATTATAGACCTTGGGAACTGTTTGAATTCAATGGGAGCAAAAATTTCTGGTCATGGAACTGATAATATTATCATTGACGGTGTAGAAACTTTATCATCTGCAGAGCACTGCGTCATCGCCGATAGAATTGAAGCAGGCACCTTTGCAATTGCAGCTGCAATAACACAAGGAGAACTAACTTTATCAAATATGAACCCAGTTTATCTAAATGCGTTATTTGCTGTCCTTGAGCAGACTGGTTCAGCAGTCGAGATAGGTGAAAACTGGGCAAGAGTCTCAAGCTCCTCTCGTGCCAAGCCTGTAGATATTGCTACTCAGCCATATCCAGGGTTTCCAACAGATTTACAGGCTCAGTATATGTCGTTGATGGCAACGGCAGACGGGAGCTCCAAGATATCTGAGACTATTTTTGAAAATAGATTTATGCATGTTCCCGAATTAATGAGAATGAGTGGCGACATTCAGATTGATGGAAGAAGCTGTATTGTGCATGGAAAGGCACACTTAAAACCAGCCCCCGTGATGGCAACTGATTTGCGCGCTTCTGTTTGTCTGGTCCTAGCTGCGCTTGCTACAAAGGGCAAGACAACGATTAGGCGAATTTATCATCTAGATAGGGGATATACAAATCTTGAAGAAAAATTAAATAAGTGTGGTGCTAATATTCAGAGATTAGCAGAGTAAATAATGTCAGAGTTTCTTGAAAAATTAAAAACTAGACCTTTAATTTCAGCTGATAAGGTTCTTTCGCTTCGATGTGCAAGAGAACAGGACATAAAAGTTATCTCAAGTTTATTGCAGGACTCGTTAGTTAGTAATGCAGACATATACTTTGAAAGTACAGAAAAAACTTTTGCCTTAATAGCTAATAGATTTTGTTGGGAAAGAGTCTCAAGTAAGAATTTCGGTTCTTCATACTATCGGGTATTATCTGGTGTAAATATACAAAATGTAATTTCAGTAAAGCAAAAAAATTTAATTCAAAAGAAAAATAATGAGACAGCATTATTTTACAATTTACTTACAATTGAGTATGACAGTGTTTCCAATGAGATTACTTTGGTTTTTTCGCAAGGAATTAGTGTGAAATTAAACATCTCTCAATTAAACATTTTTATGAGAGATTTAGATGAGCCTTATCCTACGCAACAAATACCTGATCATTTTGTGGAGAGTTCTGAGGTATAAATAAGTTTGTTTTGTGAGTGAGATATGAATAGCGGAAACAACCCCAAAAAACTTATTTTGGCACTTCCAAAAGGAAGAATACTTGAGGAAGCAATACCCATTCTTAAACGTGCTGGAATTGAACCGGAGCCATCTTTTTTTGAATCCTCTGACAGAAGGTTACGTTTTTCTTCAAATCACCAAAATATTGATATCATTCGCATTCGCAGTTTTGATGTTGCAACATTTCTTGCATATGGTTCAGCCCATATTGCAATCGCTGGGTCTGATGTATTACAGGAATTTAATCACCCAGAAATATATGCGCCTGTTGATCTTGGGATTGGCAAATGCAGACTGGTAGTTGCAGCAAAGGAAGATACAGTATCCATGCATGATCAAAGGCAATTATCTCACATTCGTATTGCTACAAAATATCCAGAGATAACAAAATGCTACTTTGCTGAAAAAGGAGTTCAGGTAGATTGTATCAAACTTAACGGAGCAATGGAAATTGCTCCAAATCTTGGATTATGCAGAAGAATTGTCGATTTAGTTGAGACAGGCTCCACACTATCAGCTAATGGATTAGTAGAGATTGAAGAGGTGATGAATATTTCGTCCAAGTTAGCAGTAAATAGAGCTGCATGGAAAATTCATCCAGAATTAATTAGTGAATGGATAATTAAAATTAGAGAAGCAGTAAATACCAATTCAAAATCAGAGAAAATTGATTGAGTGTAGATGTGAATAAATGAATAAGACACCATCAAAAGATAGCGAAGCTGAGCTTTTAAAAAAGGATATAATCAGTCAGCTCAAGATTGAATTGGACCCCAATAAACGGATTACTTCAGAACAGCAACATGAGCAATCAGTGGCTATTTATGACATATTGGATGAAAATTACTTTTTTTTGGAACAATATGATGGGCCCTATTGTTTATATATGAGAACTGACTCACGACATATTTTTTTTGATGTCCGAAACGAGAAAGAACAGCCCTTGACGGGTTTTGTAATGGCCTTAGGTCCATTTAGGCGAATAATTAGGGACTATTTTGAGGTTTGTGAAACATATTATGATGCAATAAGAACCAAGTCACCTTCACAAATACAAGCTATAGATATGGGTAGAAGAGCATTACATAACGAAGGAGCTGAATTACTTATAAGCCGGTTAGAAAAATATATAAGAACCGATCAACCAACTTCACGACGCATGTTTACTCTGATATGTGTAATGATTGCACGCAAATAAAGGTTGGAATTATGAAAAAACAAGTAAAGCAGGTTTTGTTTTCTTGTACACTGAATGCTATACGTTCTGTGATGGCAGAAGCGCTTTTTAACAAAATCGCTCCTGAAAATTGGAAGAGTGTATCTTGCGGTGTTATTGCTGGTCCACCTGATGGATTTACCTTTGCAGTTATGGAGGAAAAGGGAATTTTACTTGACTTAAACAGGCAGTCACAATTATTTGCTGATGTTAAAGCAGATCAAGTCGATTATGCTGTCTCTTTATCAGTTGAAGCTAAATATCATATCGATAAATGGAGCGGATTGGTTCCGCATGAGCATTGGCTCGTAAAAGAACCATTTTCTGCTGATGAGAATAGAGAAGTTCAGTTGAAGCACTATAGACTCATTCGTGACGAAATAGGCACACATGTAATCGAACTTATCAAGCGATTAACCAATAATACTTGACATTTTGATGTTAACCCTCATTTTGATGTTATATTAACTAACAGGGATATATGAATGGCAAAAGAAGGCGTAATTGAATTCTCAGGAACAGTTGCTGAATTGCTCCCAAATGCTATGTTTCGTGTAAAGTTAGATAATGAACATGAGGTTTTAGCTCATACTAGCGGAAAAATGCGAAAAAACAGGATACGTGTTCTGGCAGGTGATAGGGTAAACGTTGAGATGACGCCCTATGACCTTACTAAAGGAAGAATAACTTTTAGATTTAAATAGATGCATTATGGCACTAAATCAGTTGATATTGGCATCTGCTTCTTCAAGAAGAGTGAAATTACTGGAGCAGATAGGTGTAACACCATCGCTAGTGATACATGCTGACATAGACGAAATACCTAAAAAAGCAGAAAGACCAGGTTTATTTGCCAAGCGCATGGCTCTTGCTAAGGCCTTAAAAATTTCACATTCCCATGGGGATAAATATGTTTTAGCAGCAGATACAGTGGTTGCTGTAGGGAGAACTATATTACCTAAAGCAGAAACAAAAGATGATGTCAGGGAATTTATGAAGCAGCTTGGTGGAAGAAATCATCGCGTATACGGTGGAATTTGCTTGATCCAACCGGGGGGTTCGGTGTGGCAAAGACTGGTTGAAACAAGAGTCTTTATGCGTAGGTTATCTAGTGATGAAATTTCTTCATATCTAGATTTTGATGATTGGATAGGAAAGGCTGGTGGCTATGCCATTCAGGGAAGAGCTGCACAATATATAAAGCGAATCTCTGGTTCTTATTCAAACGTAGTCGGTTTGGATTTATATACTACGTCCAAACTTTTACGCGGGGTTGGGTTTTAGTATGGATAGTGAAGAAATTAGTTCCCCCAGTTATTATGGTGACCAGTTAATTCTAGATAATGAGACAAGTCCATCTAAAATCGCTATAATGTATTCTGGGAGGATGGTTGAGTTTCTCTCAATTTTACCCTCTGATATTCCTCAAATAGGCTCTGTTCACATTGCAAGAATACAGCAGACATTTAAACAGCATAAGCTTGCTAATGCACAGCTAGAAGATGGTACAAAAATTAGTTTGCGGATTTCTAATGAACCACTTTTTACGGGTTCCCTTGTGCCAGTAACTATTACTTCTGAACCATGGGATAATAAGCCAGCAAGGGCTGTATTAGGGGCTCAGTTAATGGGACGATATGCAATATTATTTCCCAGGACACCTCATATAAGACGGATTAGTAAAAAAAGTGTAAAAAGCAAACGAGGGAAAATAACTTTGGCACACCTAATTGATGAAGCACTGCCAGAGAGTTATGGGATCATAATTAGGCGTCAAGCTTTAGATGCTCCGGCTAGTGCCATAAAACAAGAAATAAAAATTTTATTGGATGACTGGCAAGGTTGCTCAGCATCGCATTCAAAATTTGATTGGTGTTCAACGCCTAAAAAGATATATTCTGGATTATCATTGTTGCAAGCCTCCAAAATAATTGCTCCTTTGGCAAAATCTAAGATTTTTAAAGATGAAAATGAATGGCAAGGAATTTATGATCAACTGGATTATGCAAATAAACCATATTTCCTAACGGAGCAGAAGGTTGGTATTTGGTTTGAAACTACTCAGGGCTTAACCGCTATAGATATTGATTCTGCTGGCTCAAAACAAAGTCTATCAAAATTGATGCCGCATATTGCAGAGACCCTTTTTAGTCAAATAAGATTGCGTCAGTTATCAGGAGCCGTATTTATGGATATGCCTCGTTTATCAAAAGCTGATAAAAAAAAATTTTATAAGCTTTGTCTCTCTTATGCTTTATCAGATATTCGTCATCCTGATATTTACGGATTTGGTCCAGCTGGTTTACTGGAAATGACAGTGCGCCGTAGATATATGACCCTTGAAAATAGAATGAAATTGATGTTTGCTGATGTTTGAGTGAGAATTGAAAATGAGCAAAAATATTACGTCTTTAAATAATTTTAAAAGCAATAAAATTGAGTGTCCTAATTGTAAATCTCCCTCTGTTGCTCCCCATACACCTTTTTGTTCGAGAAGATGCGCCTATATTGATCTCGGAAATTGGTTAAATGAGGCATATGTAATTCCTTTGTATCAAGATGATGAAGATTACAATTCGATTAAATTATTAGAGCAAGCGGATAAGGACCCATCATAGAGTTAGCAGGTATTTTAAATGATAAAAACGAAAGAGACGTTGTTTCCATACTAGACAATAGATTAACTGACGATTATAAATTTGGTGAGTATCAAAAATAAGATTATTGTTGTGAATTAAATGCCCAGGTAGCTCAGTTGGTAGAGCAGCGGACTGAAAATCCGCGTGTCGGTGGTTCGAATCCGCCCCTGGGCACCACTTAATCCCAATAAAACCAATTAATACAGTTGAATAACATCCGACTTTTTTAATTATAAAATCTCGCTTTTTTGTCATGTTGACGTTACTAGGGATTAATAAGTTATTTGGAAAAGAAATAAGCTATTCTTTAAATAGCAGTTTTTTTAGTGCTGAAGGAGTTTTTTCCCTTCCTTATGTTTAAATTTTTAATAACAAAAAATGCTAAATAATCAGTTTTAGTAGGGTCTTAATTTTTAGCCAATAGTTACCCTTGGCTCTAAATATTTTTAATAAAAAATAAAATTTGTCTGAGATAGAGAGTTTTGAGCTTGCAAGATGGTTTAATTGGTGTATTGCTAGCAAATGTTTTTTTGATTTTGATAAATGATATTCCAAAACTTTAACAAAAACACTTTTTGAATTATTTGTTTTATCAAAGTAGGAAATTTGTTTGCTACTAAGTCTGTAAAAAAAATTTGCACTTCCTTTTATTTCTACTATTTGAAGATTTTCTGAAGCTCTTAGCCATGCATCAAGATCGCAACCTCCACCAAATTCTCTAAAATTAAATTGACGAATTAAACCCTGCCAGTGATTTACACTCATGAACGCCGTTGGACAAAAATATGTATTTCCTTTTTCTAGCAGTCTTTGTAGGAAATCTTGCTTTTCTTTTGCGATTACTTGGGAAAACATTTTCGATGAAGAATTTTTAAGTGGGGGGTTATTTTTAAATGTTTTCCCTTTAGTAAAAATTAGAGCATTGGGGTATTTTTTGGCTATTTCAATGTTATCTCTCAGAAAGTTAACTCCATAAATGTCATCTCCATGAATAATACAACCATATTTTCCATTCATATTTTTGATTGCTTTGTTGAAATTTAATCCCCATCCAATATTTCTATAATTTCGTTCTAATTTAATTCTTTCTTCAAGGTTTGCATAAACTTTACATCTCTCGAATGTCCCATCAGTACTTTTATTATCTAGAATATGTAAGGTAAATTCTTTAAAATTTTGTGACAAAATACTTTCTATAGTTGCATCAATTGTATGAATACAATTAAAAATTGGAAGCATTAAGCTTATACTTTTTTCGTTTACCATATTCTCCATGGACACTCTTTTTGTTTCCATAAATATTCTAGCTTTTGTTTTTCTCTAAGAGTATCCATTGATTGCCAAAAATCTGTGTGCTTAAATAAACCTAATTTATTTTTAGCACTTAGATTTTCTAAAATATCAGTCTCCCAAACAGTAGAAACTTCGTCGAACTGTTCATTAAATATTTCTGATGATACTACAAAAAATCCGCCGTTTATGAGTGCACCATCTCCATTTGGTTTTTCAATTAAATTAGTGACCTTATTATTTTCATTATCCATTTCTATTACCCCAAATCGTCCAGGAGGCGAAACAGCTGAGAGTGTAACGCAATTATCGCTTGATTGGTGATGATTAGAGAGCTCACCGAGGTCAATGTTGGATAAACCATCCCCATATGTAAGAAAAAAGTTATCATAATTTTCTACAGTATGTTTTGCTCTATAAAGTCTAGATCCTGTCATGGTATCTAAACCAGTATCTATAATTCGAATGCTCCAATTATCAATATTTTTTCTGTGGACTCTCATTTCTTGGCTATTAGTTTGTATCTCAATATCAAAATTATCACTATTAAAAGTTTTAAAATATTCAACAAAATCTAAAGCTTTATAACCAACAAGCAGTACGAATTCATTTACACCAAAGGTACTGTAATATTTCATTATATGCCAAATTATGGGTTTGCCTCCGATTTGAACTAGGGGCTTTGGGGTATTTGACGTAAATTCAGCTAGCCTGGAACCGTATCCACCTGCAAAAATTAATAATTTCATTTCAATATATTCCTCTCAACTTCATCCCATAGTTCTATAGTCTCAAAAATTTTTTGAAAAGGTTCTTTGCTTATAACATTTTTAATAAGCTGTTCTAGAGAATTTACCCTAAAATCTCTTTCATTATTATTGCTTCTCTCTCCAAACGGACTGCCAGATTGCAATATAATGTGCTTATCTTCTAAACATATTGAAAATATTGGACTGTTTGAAAAATATAGGTTGCACTTTAAATTGACTCCTTTTTTGTTAAAATTAAGTGACAAATTATTTAAATTTAACAATTTACTATTATTTAATTGAAAATCATTTTGTGTAGCCAAATTTATTAGGTGTATTGCATAGAAGGCTGTGAGACCACCCCCATTTTTAGGAGCATATTTCCAACTATCAGGAGTATTAACTTTTTTTATTCCCCATCTAATATTAACAGTTCCGTTTGTTATGTTTGTTATTTTTTCATACCAATTTTGGTATTCAAATAAAAACCCACTATAGATTTTGATATTATTTGAATTTCCGTGTAGAAGAATTCTGAACGCTTCATTTGGAGATTTTGCTATAGGTTTTTCGATGATTACTTTTTTATTCTCTATTTGAAAAAATAATTTTTCATTATCAATTGGCCTTCTTGCTAATATAATTATATCACTATTTTTTAAGATTTCTTGCTCATTATCCAGGTATTTTACTTTTGACTCATAAAAGTTTAATTCTTTCCTATTTTTTAATATCTCTTTATATCTTTTTAATATATAAACTTGTCGTTTATTAGTTGATAAAATCGCTGGAAGGTATCCATACAGGCCAAATCCACTTCCGATTATTCCAAAACTAACCACTATTTTATGTCTATTATATTTTTAATATTGGCATTCTTTAGCAAGTATTTGTGAATTTCCTCTTTTATATGCCAAGCTATGTTTAATATGGGTGCATCAGTGTTTTGCTGAAATAATTCATTTTCGTCTTTAATTTCAATTCTTGTTCCCGGAACATAATGCCCAATCTTTTTAGAACCGCTTCGCTCATAAACAGCAGATATTAAATTCTCATCTAAATTTAATAACTTAATCAAAATCGCACCTCTTGCCGGAAATGCCTTTGCTGGTAATTTCCCATATATTGATACTAGTTCTTTAATTTCTTTGGCTTTAATTTCTACCCAAGTTTTAATATTATCTTCAATTAGTTTAAAGTCATCTAAGAAGTTTGACTCATTAAAACTCTCCATCTTATAACTAAAGTTGTAAGTGGTCGGATTACCAATACAAACCCTAATATTACCACCGTATCTAGCTGGGAAAACTCTCGAAATAATCTCTTTATTTAGTAATTTAGAAATAAAATCGAAGGACATAGAGCTATAGGTTCTTGGGTGTTCGTGATAAAAAGTATCAAATTGGTCTTTAGATAAAACTGCCCCTAAATAGTGATTTTCTATTACAATCAGAGTGTTCTCATCACTTAAATAATTAAGAGATTTAATTAGCTGCTGCAGGTCATCAATGTGAGCAAATACATTAGTGAAGGTGATTATTTTAGGGGCACCAAGTTCGTTATAAATTTTTTTTGACAAATTCATATCGAAGTAAGATTTGTAAACTTTGTGTTTGTCCAAATCAACATCATCAGCTGCATCAGTAGGTTCTACTCCCGCGGTAATAAAACCTAGTTCGTAAAAATTATTTAATAAACTTCCGTCATTACAACCTACATCTAGAATATAGTCTCCATTTTTTGATGGACCAGTAATATCAATAACGTGTTTTGTAAGTTCCTTCATTCCTTCGATTACATCTTTGGTAAATCGTGCCCGATAATGATAGGTAGATGGAAACAACAATTCCTTTTTCACTGAAAATATTTGATTTGCTGTCAGGCAGTTTGGACAAAGAGAAACTTCAATATTATAGAGCTTGCACTCAACTTTTTGTCCAATGGGTATTAAATCATCACAAAGTGGGTGAGCACCTAAATTTAATTGGGGATTTGGCAGCGTATTTTTGCATACTTCACAGTGTGTTAATTTGCCCATTTTTGATTTCCGTCAAAGTTTTTTAAGTCTTGTTTAAAATGGTATACCAGGCCCAAAATATTCCCCTAATAAATCATTTTTGTAGTCAATCATGGAGAGCCTGCAATCTAAAAGAGGACATTTTTTTTTGTTTATCGCTTCAAATATCTCTACCTTTTTGAATTCACTCCAATTTGTGGCAATAACTAATGCATCACATTGTTGAATTACATCAAGGGCACTATTCTGAAAATAATTTTCGTTTAGGTTAGGTATATTTTTAACCAATGGGTCAAAAACAAGAAGTTTTAAGTTTTGCCTCTTGACCACATTGATGATTTCAATACTTTTTGACTCTCTAATATCATCTGTATCAGGTTTAAAACTTAAACCCAGGATGCCCAATACTTTTGGTTTAAATTTTTCTATAAATTTACTTATCAATAATTCGGATTGTAAATTATTCGTAAGTTCAACGCTCTTTAGTATTGGAACTTTAACATCATTATTTTCACTAAAATTGATTAACGCTTTAAGGTCTTTCGGAAAACAGCTTCCGCCAAAACCAATTCCTGGCCAAATATAGCTTGTTGCGCCTATATTTTCTGCAGATTTCTCTTTTTCATTAATTAAAAGTCTCCTGTCTAAATATAAACTTCGAAAAACTTTTTCAATTTCCGTATTTTCAATATTTTGGCAAATTGATGCTATTTCATTCGAAAATGAAATAAGTGTTGCATAGAATAAATTAGAGCAATATTTAGATATTTCAGCAGTTTCAATGCTAGTTCTGATTTTTTTTATTTCTGAGATTTTTGAATAAAGTGCTAATACGTTCTCCTGAGTTGTATCTTCATCGGCACCTACAATAATCCTGTCCGGGTTGTACATATCAGATACAGCACTTCCCTCTCTCAAAAATTCTGGGTTCATAGAAACAAAATAATCTTTACCGTTCTTTAGGTTATATTTATTTTCGATTCTATTAATAAATACTTTCCTGGTTGTGCCAGGAACAACTGTACTTTTTATTATTATTGTTCTTGGCTTTTCCAGTCTTTGAAGGATTGCCCCCAATGCGTCAGAGACATTTTCTAAATATGATAAATCAATACTACCATCATCTTGTGATGGGGTCCCAACACAAATAAAAATGTATTTAGAATTTTTTACGGCATATTCTAAATTTGTGCTAGCTTCAAAATTCTTTTTTAATGTTGACCTTAATTTTTTTTCTAGGTCCTTTTCAAAAAAAGGAGGATTCCTATGGTTAATCTTATTGATTTTAGTTTCGTCCTTATCAATGCAAATAACGTTATGACCCATTTCAGCAAAAAAAACGCTAGATACTAGGCCTACAAAGCCAGCTCCTATGACACAAATATTCATTCTAGAATACCCCATACCATTCAAGCGTTTTTTTAAGACCCTCCTCAAGGCTTACACTGGGAGAATAATTTAAATTTAATTTAGCTTTTGTAATGTCTGGACAACGTCTATTTGGGTTATGGGTAAGATATTCTTTATCTTTGCTTATTTCCTTTTTAATTGACACTTTTACAGTTGTCATGTCTTCAACCATGTTTTTCATCATTTTGGCTAACTCTAGCATTGAAATCTCAGGTTTATCGGTTCCTATGTTGTAGCTTTCGCCAGCTTTACCATTTACTAATATTTTAATGTAACCAGCTATTGCATCAGATATATAGCAAAAGGTTCTGGTGGGTCCTCCATCGGAGAAAATTTGAATAGTCTTATTTCTTTTTATTGATTTTGCAAAATCTGATATTACCCTACCATCATCCAATTTTAATCCAGGGCCATAGTTATTGAATGGCCTAGCAATTACAATATGCATATTTTTAACGTTGGCGAAATTATAACATAATGTTTCACCATATCTTTTTGATTCATCATAACACGCCCTGGGGCCAGTGCACGAAACATTACCCCAATAGGTTTCCTTTGTAGGTATGAATTCAGGTACAGGATCCCCATAAATTTCGCTTGAGGAAAAAAATAGAAATCTAGTATGTAAATTTCTTTTTTTATTTTGGAACAAAAGCTGATTTTCTAGTAAGTTTCTCAAACCAATAACGTTGGCATCCATCGTTTCAATTGGGAATTTTCTGTAAAATGTAGGGGATGCTACTGATGCTGCATGTATGATATTATGAAAGTCGAATCTATCATAATTGCTTAAAACATCATGTAATTCAAATTTAATGTGATCTGAATGAAATCCATCTATCCATTTTGGAGTTCCTCTCATGAAATTATCTTGCAGTGTACAAATGATTTTCTCATTGTGGTTATTATTCCAATAAGCAAAAAGATTTGACATGAAAAATCCTAAAAATCCTCCACAACCGGTTAAAAGCGTTTTTTGACCTGTGATTTGTTTTAACTCTCTGTAGCAATTGGTTGCTGTGTGTTGTAAGTCTTGTTCTATTCGAATATCATGCATAATTTACACTTTAGGATTTTATGACTATAAATTTAATATTTTAAATGCATTTTGAATTTTGTTGTCTTCAATAAATGAAACAGATCATTTAACACATATCGTAGCGAATCATATCGGATTTAATAGTAAAAAAATAGTAAATGTTATTCCAGCCCAGCGGCATTGCTAATGAGAATTATATTTTCAATAATAGGTAAGATTGCATTTAGAAAACCATGTTCGCTGTAGGGGCCAGTTCTAGCAACATTTTCTATATAATATTTTATGTTATCTAAATAGCTTAAATATTCTAGTTGTGGCATGTTTTTAATGTAAAAATATAAATCCTCCCAATTTTTAAAATCCTCCATACTAATAAAACAGTTTTTGGGAACATATTTTTCAATATTTGGTGCACCCCAATAAATTGGTATGCATCCAGCTTCCATTGGGTCAAAGATTTTATCTCCTGTTACGTATCCATTTATTCCCCTTGCATTTTCGAAAGAAATTGAAAACTTATATTTTGATAAAGTTTCGTATTTATTGCGGATTGGGCCTTTCCAGGTAGGATATTTTTCAGCGAAAAATTTTCTTACAAAAGGAATTCTATTCAAAGGGCGTGATATCCCAGTAAAATTTTTTTTGTCCCATCCTAAGCCATAAAAATCAAAATCATCTGGGTGTTGGGAAGCAAACCAATTTACAGCCTCCAGTCTTTTGGAATATAATTCAAGGGGATGTTTCGAAGACTTATTCCCTGAAATCATTGTACAAAATTTAGTTTTTTTAGTAATATTTATCGGGACATTTTTATTAAAAGAACGGCATGAATTTAGCTTGAAGTATTTTTTGTTATCTATTATGTCGTCACAAAATGTGAATATTTTTGAAAAATATTTATGATTTTTTATCTGCCAATTAGCAGGTTTTACGACGGCTACTTCGTTAATAATTAATATGCTCTTGTGAAATTCATTTTTCTTGGGCAAATGCTTCAGGATATCCATGTATATAACCACATCGGAGTCTTGTGGTTTATGAATATCGCTTGTTGCAATTACTATTCCCCTGTTTTGCAGTTCTTTTTTTAAAAGCCAATAAACATAAAGATGATTATCCCTGTTCGATATAGGATCTTCAATGTTAAAAATTCGATTTCTATAATAATAGGGGGAAGTAACCAAGCTCACTTTATACATTGGAGGCACCAAAATTTTTATTTAAGGATTATCTGAAAGATTTAAATGTGTCTACAGTGTAATAAAAATTCCACCAATAGAGTATATTATAAAAATCCTCAAGCTTTAGAAAATAAAAATTTAAATAAGTAATTTCGTATGTTTTTACTAGGTATTATGTTATTGGTTTTTATCTCTAAACTAAAATTAAGACAAACTATGATCAGAAAAAATATGTTTATAGGTTTTAGCATTATTGTTGTTTTCATTCTTAGTAATCAGTTCCTTAATTTTGATATTCATGTGATAGACTGAGAAAATACCAATGTTCGGAGCCATTTTTGAATTTTACTTATTTGCATTAGGCCGGAATAAGCTAAAATTTGCCCTATACGTAATGACTATTTTTACCGCAGCTTTTTGTGAATTGATGAGTGTTGCTGCTATAATACCCTTAAGTGCGAGTTTATTGTTAGGGAATGCTGACCTAGGTAAGCAAAATGACTTTTTCACGCAAATTTTATCTGAAAATCTGGGGATTGGGGGAACTACAAACTTTGGTATTTTGTTTATTATTTTTATATTAGCAAGCGGAATCTTGCGCACTACTCTGGTTTTTGTCCAAGCTCAAATTGGAAAAGAGGTAGGAGTTTTTGTGGGTTCTAAATTATTTCAAAAGGTAATTATTAATTCTGACCAATATAACAAAAACTTTCATACTGGAGATGTTATTGCAATTGTAAGTACAAAACTAAACGATTTGGTAAATATGGTTATTACACCTACTTTGGTATTTATTAGTTCCTCTTTCATTATAATGATAATTGTTATTTTTTTGCTTTCTACTGCTCCAGTATTATCCATAGCTTCTATAGTTTTTTTTCTATTTTGTTATATTTTAGCTGCATACACTATCAATCCAAAAATAAAAAAATGGGCAACGGAATTTAGTTTAAATCAAAATAAACTGATTCGAATATGCCAAGAAAGCTTAGATGGTTTTGCTGATTTAAAAATTTACCAACTCAGTAATAAATATCAGTATAGTTTTAACGCGATTTTAACCAAGCTTAGAAAAATAATAAGGAATATTACTGTTTTATCAAGTTTGCCAAAAAATATTATTGAGACAACAATACTTTCATTATTTATGGTGTACATTATTGTGATGATAAATCTAGGGTTAGATGTAATTGAAATATTGCCATTATTAGGGGGATATGCGCTTGCTGCACAGCGAGTTCTTCCGCTTATGCAACAATGTTATGCAAGTTGGACCTCTATAAATGGTGCAAGTCAAATTATAAAAGACATATCAGTTGAGTTAAACAAAAAACAAGTTCATTGGACAGCAACTGATTTATCAAGCCAAGACACTTTTAGTGGTGCCTTTAAACATATTGAAATGAAAAATTTATCATTTGGTTACAGAAAACAAAACGACGTTTTGAAAGCTTTAAATCTGAAAATTTATGCCGGAGAAAAAATTGGTATTATGGGGGCATCAGGTTCAGGAAAGAGCACATTGGGAGCTATTCTTTTGGGGCTAAAAAGACCTACCTCTGGAGACGTGTTTATAAATGGAAGAAAATTAAAACCAGAATTAATAAATGGTTGGTTAAAGAATGTAGCTTATGTATCACAAAATGTTTTCATTGCTGATTTAAGTATAGCTGAGAACGTTGCTTTTGGCATAAATCCGAAAAATATTTGTAAGGATAAGCTTGATTACTGTTTAAAAATAACTCAATTGTCAAACTTTTTAGAAGAGAGAGAAGAAAAATCTTACAGCACCGTTGGTGAACGTGGAAATTCGCTATCCTCAGGACAAAAACAGAGAATTGCAATCGCCCGTGCTTTATATAAAGAAGCAAAATTTATTGTATTTGACGAGCCAACAAGTGCTCTTGATAAGAACACAGAAAGAGATTTTATATATTACCTAAATTCTTTACCTTCAGATATCACTCTTTTTATAATTTCTCATAGAGAAGAAATTTTCTCGGTTTGTGACAGAGTTTTTAATTTGAATAATCAAAAACTTCATTCAATTACTTTTAAATGAAAATAGACCCATATCAGGAGGCATTCAAAAATAATGCAAAATTGGACAAAATCAAAGAAATTCCCTGAAGTTAGTGTTTGCAATCATGATGCCCATTATGATTATCGCGGCAATCTATGGACAATATGGAGCAGTAGGCTAGACCCCAGTAAACTCAAATTCAATCATGATAAAGTATCTGTTTCAAAAAAAAACGTGCTGAGAGGCATACACGGAGACTATAAATCACACAAATACATTACTGTCCTTTATGGGGAACTTTTTTTTGCGGTTGTAGATTATCGAAAACCCAATGAAAATCAAAATAAACTTGAATCAGAAACAATGGTTTTAAGCGGTGACCGTCCTCGTTCAATATTATTGCCTCCTGGATTTGGCAATGGTTTTTTTGTATTATCTGATAGCGTTGTCTTTCATTACAAATGGTGTTACGAAGGCAATTATCCAGATGTGGAGGAGCAATTTACTATAAAATGGGATGACGATAGACATCAAATCTCATGGCCTCATAACAATCCAATTTTGCAGGATAGAGATAAATGAATTTGCATGGAAACCATATTTTAGAAAAAATAGGGAAAAAAAAGAATATACCTTATTCTTCTAAGGAATTAGTTGAATTTGAGAACGATATTGTAAAAAGATATGAGGCTGGAGATATAACTGGGCCAATACATCTGTCTTCAGGAAATGAAAACGAATTGTTGCACATTTTCCAATATATTGGTCAATTTGATTGGGTTTTTTCTGCTTGGCGTAATCATTATCATGCGTTGTTGCATGGCATAAGCCGGGATTGTTTATTAGAGAAAATTTTAGCTGGAAAAAGTATGGGTGTAATAAGCAATGAGCCAAAGTTTTATTCATCCTCTATTGTTACTGGTTCAATTCCAGCTGCTTTGGGTGTTGCGTTATCAAAAAAAAATAAAAATGATGGGCAAAGAGTCTGGTGTTTTATAGGCGATATGACTTATGAAACTGGTATTTTTTGGGAGGCATACAAATACAGCATTAATTTTAACCTACCTCTAACGTTTGTGATTGAGGATAATGGAAAAAGCGTTACCTCGGATACGCAATCGGCTTGGGGTAGAAAAATGCATTTGCTACAAAATGTTGTCTACTATCAATATGAGCCATCATATCCTCACCATGGAACAGGAACTTGGGTTAATTTTTAAATGATAAAAGGACTAAGTTATAAACAGCATTTGACGGATGCAATGAATGAAATCTCAATGATGGATAATTCAATATTTATCGGTCAGGGCGTTAAGGATGGTGGACATGGTATTTCGCCAACATTAGAAGAGGTAGAAGACAGAAAAAAAATTGAGCTGCCCGTTTTTGAAGAACTTCAAACAGGATTAGCGCTTGGTCTTGCAATGGATAACAATTTTGTTGTTTCAATATATCCAAGGTTTGATTTTTTTATATTAAGTTTGAATCAGCTAGTTAACCATGTAGATAAGCTCCCAGAAATGAGTAATGGGGAATTTTTACCTAATATAATATTTAGAGTAGCAGTTGGAGCTAAAAAACCTCTAGATGCGGGACCTCAGCATACCCAAAATCACACATCTGCTCTAAAAATGATGCTTGATTGGGTAAAAATAATTGAGCTTAGCAAAGGTAGCAATCCCCGACTAGAATATCAAAAAGCCTTAAAACAGAGGGGTACTTTCGTAATGGTTGAACACTATGATTTGTATGGTGTAGATGTATGATGTGGAATTTAATGGAAGGTAAATTTAGTGCTTTTGAGCGAGAGGAATTATGCAATTTTATTAAAACTACAAATCGGTTTACTAATGGCCCATTAGTAAAAAAGTTTGAGGAAAACTGGAGTTCTTGGGTTGGTGCGGAAAATTCAGTAATGGTTAATTCAGGGGCATCGGGTAATTTAATTACATCTGCAATTCTAAAACAGGCTAATGGTATTGGTGAAGTGATAGTGCCTGCAATAGGATGGTCAACTGATATATCCTCACTAATTCAATTGGGTTTAAAACCAGTCTTCGTAGACGTAAATATTGAAAACTTCAGTATGAACGAGATTGCCCTAGAAGAGGCAATAACACCCGATACAATAGGAGTTGTTCTTATTCACACACTCGGATTTAATGGGCTATCAGATAAAATAATTGAACTTTGTAAAAAAAATAATCTTTTCTTGATCGAAGACTGTTGTGAGGCACATGGGGCCAAGTTTAGAGATCAGCGTGTAGGGTCTTTTGGGGATTTATCAGTATTTTCATTTTATTATGGTCATCATATTACCACTATCGAGGGTGGAATGGTTTGTTCGAAAAGTGCTCAATTCAATGAGTTGGCAAAAATGTTTCGGTCGCATGGGATGGTCAGAGAAGCTGAAGAAAACACTCAGGAGACTTTCAAAGCAGAATTTCCTGACTTGAATCCACTATTTACGTTTGCAGTGCCTGGTTTTAATTTAAGATCTACTGAGATTAACGCTTTTTTAGGATTACAACAATTAAGTAAAATAGATTCAATAATTGATATAAGAACTAATAATCTAATTTTTTGGCTGGAGAGTCTTGACAGTTCGCTATATTTCACAGAATTCAATCTTGAGGGTTCAAGTAATTTTGCTCTACCATTACTTCTTCGAGAAGGAGATAAAAAGCTATTCTCTAAAATCACGGAATGTCTAAAGAAAAATAAAGTAGAGTTTCGTATTGGAACTGCTGGTGGTGGAAACTTAGCAAAACAACCGTTTGTTTTGGAAAACAGCCATAGAGTTTCAGGTGAACTAATAAATGCGAATAAAATTCATACTTTCGGTTTATATATCGGAAATCACGAGAATGTGACCCCCAGTCAAATAAAATTAATTTCAGAGGTACTAAATGACCTTTAAAGACAAAAACGTATTAATCACTGGAGCAAATGGAATGATAGGCCGTTCTCTTATTGATAAAATGATTGAACGCGGAGCAAATATTCTAGCAGTGGACTTATTTGAGAATAAATATGATTCGAAACAAGTTCAGTTTAAACAAGGAGATTTGCGGGAGTTTAGTTTCTGTAAAGATATCATGAACGATATAGATATTGTTTTTCATGTAGCTGGTATTAAGGGCTCACCTCAGGCATGCATGCAAAATCCAGCAGATTTTTTTATTCCTATGATCCAATTCAATACAAATGTGATGGAGGCTGCCCGAAACGCTGGAGTAAGAGCAGTAGCTTACACTAGTTCAATTGGGGTATATTCACCTGCATCTTTGTTCAAGGAAAATGAGTTATGGGATGGCCTACCGTCAGAAAACGATTGGTATGGGGGGTGGGCCAAAAGAATAGGTGAAATGCAGGCTGATGCTTATAGGGTTCAATATAATTGGAATGGAATAAAAATATTGCGTCCAGCAAATGTTTACGGACGTTTTGATAATTTTGATTTAAATGGAGCAATGGTTATACCGGCACTGATTCACAAAGCTGCAATAGCCAGAAAAAAATTAGATGTTTTTGGTGATGGGAGTCCTGTTCGAGATTTTATTCATGCAGATGATGTTGCAGAGGGGTTGATATTTGCAATCGAAAAAGATATTGAAAAACCAATAAATTTAGGCTCGGGTGTTGGGTACTCTATTTCTGATATTGCACAAATAGTCGTGAAATATACAAATCCAGAACTCGATATAAATTGGCTTGGGACGAAATTTGTAGGCGATAACATAAGGGTTATGGACTGCACACGTGCTAGAGAAATGGGATTATTTCCTAAAATCTCAATTGAAGATGGTATACGTGACACGATTAAGTGGTTTTCAGAAAATAGGGAAACGGTTTTAAATCGTTTTAATGCATTTAATAAATGAAAAATATCTTAATAACTGGAACGAGTTCTGGTCTGGGAAAATTTTTATATAAATCCATGCCAAACTCAGTTCCTTTAAAAAGGTCAAATTTAATTGAGCATTCGAAAATACACTACCCAATAATTATTCATTGTGCTGGTTCATCTGAACATCAATCTGAAAACATAATTTTGGAAAGCGAATTTCTTCTGAAGAGCATCCTAAAGATTAGCCACGATACGATCATTTTTATTTCTACGGTTGACATCTATAGAGATCCTACAACTATTTACTGTAGAGCAAAATTGAATTGCGAAGAGATTCTAAAAAAACACCCACACGCTTTGATTTTAAGGTCATCAATGATTATCGGCCCCTACATGAGACCAAATCATATAACAAAACTAAAGTATGGACAAAATATAGGTCTTTCAAGATGGTCTACGTTTAATTATATATCCGTGAATGGTTTTTTACGTGCGCTGACGTCGGATAAATTCTTAACTGCAAAGGGTACATTTGATTTTGTTTCTACTAACAATATAAAGGTTAATGAAGTAAAGAAAATGTTAAAATCGAATAGTAAAACCGGTTCATACAAATATATTTCTCCAATAAACTATCAGAATCCTATTTATACACATTTCCCTAACCTTATTTTTAATTCTGAACATGCAATTAAGGAAATGATTGATGCTTAAAATGTTAATATGTGGTGCCAGTGGTTTTATAGGGCAAAATCTTATGTCTTACTTTTGTAATGACCCTAAATATGAAGTGACAGGTGTCATTTTTAAGTCTGAAGTGCCTTCTCATTTGATTGGGAAAAAGTTTATTAGAGGTGATTTGAGAGATGTAAATTTTGTAAATAAAGTCTGTAAAAATAAAGATATCATTCTTCAATTTGCTGCCACTACCTCAGGTGCTCGTGATATGGTTTTGCAGCCCTTTATTCATGTGACAGATAATGCAGTTATAAATAGTTTGATCCTCAGGGCTGCCTTCGAAAATAAAATAAAAAAATTTATTTTTCCGAGTTGTACTGTAATGTATCAAACCAGTGACAAAGCTATAAAAGAAACAGATTTTGATGCTAATGCGGAGCTTCAAGAAAATTATTTTGGAGTTGGAAACACAAAACTATATATCGAAAAAATGTGCGAATTTTATTCAAGAATAGGAAATACACAACATATTGTATTAAGGCATTCCAACATTTATGGTCCTTACGATAAATTTGATTTAGATCGGTCCCATATGATGGGTGCTAATATTACAAAAGTTCTCTCATCTGAGAATAATAGTTCAATCAAAATTTGGGGCAAAGGTGAGGAAAGGAGAGATTTACTGTACATTTCAGATTTTGTAAAAGCAGTAGATAATTCATTAAAAATTAATGAAAAATTTGGAATATTTAATGTTGGTGCTGGAAAATCTGAACCGGTAAAAAGGGTTATAGAACTTATTATTAAAATTTCAGATAAGAATATAATCATAAATCATGATTTGTCCAAGCCCACAATACCGACTAACATAGAAATTGATTACTCAAAATTTAAGTCTGCTACAGGATGGAGTCCGTCAATATCGCTCGAAACAGGAATTGCCTTAACCTGCAGTTGGTGGTTGGAAGCAAAACAAGCTGGAAATTTAAAAATATAATATCTGAGAGAAACCAATATGAATCAAAAAATAGCGTTGATTACGGGAATTACAGGCATGGTTGGCTCTCATTTGGCTGAATATTTAATTAATAATACTGACTGGAAAATCGTTGGATTAATAAGATGGAGAAGTTCTTTAGAAAATATTTCCACACTTATAAATTTTGCAAATTCTAGCAATAGAGTAAATTTTATCTATGGTGATCTAACTGACCCTACATCAATTCATAATGCTCTAGAAAACCAGAACTTTGATTATGTATTTCATCTTGCAGCGCAAAGTTTTCCTAAGACTAGTTTTTCTAGCCCCCTCGAAACGTATAATGTAAACATTTTGGGGACCTCAACTATTCTTGAAACACTCAAAACAACTTCTCCAAAGGCTATTATTCATGTTTGTGCCTCTTCTGAGGTATTTGGCAGAGTGCCAAAGGAAAAAACGCCCATAAAGGAAGATTGTTCTTTTCACCCTGCTTCACCATATGCAATCTCTAAAGTGGGGACGGATCTAATCGGAAGATTCTATGCAGAAGCATATGGTCTAAAAGTATTAACTACAAGAATGTTTACACATACGGGTCCAAGAAGAGGGGATGTATTTGCAGAGTCTTCTTTTGCTAAACAAATAGCTTTGGCAGAGGCGGGGTTTCAGGAACCTATAATACGGGTTGGTAATCTTGATAGTTTGAGGACTATAGCTGATGTGCGGGACGCTGTAAGAGCGTATTTCCTGCTGGTTACAGTGAACCCTATAGCCGGAGAATATTATAATATCGGGGGCACTCATACAGTAACTGTCAGAGGTATATTAGAACATTTAATATCTATTTCTTCAATAAGTTCTGAGTTAGATTTTGTGGTTGACGAGAATAGATTGAGACCAATTGATGCAGACTTGCAGCTTCCTAGCACTGAAAAATTCTTTAGCCATACTGGTTGGAAACCTGAGATTAGTTTTGAAAAAACAATGGAAGACTTATTAAATTATTGGCGTGAGAAAGTTTCAAAATATGGGAATGCGTTCTTAATTAGATGAAGCTAATTCAAACAAAAAAAGTTATTATTTTGGCTGGTGGTTTAGGTACCAGGTTACGTTCCGTTTTGCCGGGAGTTCCAAAGCCGATGGCTCCAATCCATGGAGTGCCATTTCTAGAGGTACTCTTGATGCTTTGCAAAAACCAATTTATAACCGAAGTAATCATTTCTGTGGGATACAAGTCGGAACACATAATAAATTATTTTGGTTCTGAGTATTTGGGAATGAGAATTAGATATGCCCTAGAAGAAAAATTGTTAGGCACTGGCGGAGCTATTCTAAAATCTAGTGATTGTATCAACGACAATGATTCCTTCTTCGTGTTAAATGGAGATACATTTTTTAATATAGACTTAAGTAATTTTTTTTCTTTCTCAAAAAAGCTTGGTGCAGATGTCTCTCTGGCATTATTTAAGTCTGATGACACTCGCTATGGTGATGTTTATCTGGATGGCAAAAATCATTTGAAAACGATGATGGACAAGGATTATTTTTTGAAGGAAAAAAATCTATCTAAAGCAAAAAATGGGGGTATTTATTTTTTTTCAGGAAGGTCTATCCTCAAAGATTTTCCCCGAAATGTAAATTTAAATTTTGAGAATGATATTTTGCAAAAGTTAGAGTTAAAAAAAATTTTGATAACAGGAAAAATTTACACTGATGATTTTATTGATATAGGGATTCCATCAGACTATGGGCGTTCCAGTGGAATGGATTCTATTATAAAAATTATAGAAAAGATTAAGGAATTACGATGTTAAATGTAAGAACACCTTTTCGCATTACATTTTTTGGAGGAGGAACGGATTACCCAATATGGTACCGGCAAAACGGTGGTAAAACGATAAATGCCTGCATCGATAAATTTTGTTACATCTCAATAAGAGAATTGCCACCTTTTTTTGACTATAAATGGAGATTGAGATATTTCATGACTGAGGAAGTCTCTTCTATTGAGACAATTAAACATCCTTCAATTAGAGAATGTTTGAAATATTTCAATATTAATTCGGGGTTGGAAATTGTACATCAAGGGGACCTTCCATCTCGTTCAGGTTTAGGTTCGAGCTCAGCATTTACGGTAAGTATGATAAATGCTTTAACGGGGTTTGAGGGCAAACTTATTTCAAAAAGAGATCTCGCATTGAAAGCCATTGAGATTGAGCAAGACAAAATTTGTGAGGCAGTTGGTTCCCAAGACCAAGTGGCGGCTTCTTATGGAGGTATTAATTATACTGAATATTCTGATTTAAATGAATTCAATGTTTATCCTATAAAATTGAATAATATTGATCTAAAAAAATTAGAAAACCATCTCCTATTATGTTTTACTGGTTTTACAAGAAATGCGTCAGAAATAGCAGAAACACAAATAAATCTCACAAAATCAAAAAAGATAGATCTTAATTATATGTTATCTATTTGTGAAGAGGGGTATAAAGCTTTTGGAGGAAAAAATGATTTTTTATCTGAAATCGGGCGTTTATTAGATGAACAATGGAAAATCAAAAGAGGATTAACAGAATTAATATCAAATAGCCACATAGATGAAATCTATAAAATAGCAAAAAAGAATGGTGCCATGGGTGGAAAGCTTCTTGGAGCGGGTGGTGGCGGTTTTATGCTTTTTTTAGCTGCACCAGAATTTCATACAAAAATAAAAGATGCTTTAGCTGATAAAATGTTCGTTCCATTTAAATTTGATTTCAATGGCTCAAAAATAATTTATTTTTCATAAAAAAAAAATGTAATATGTTTTCAATGGAAAGAGGAAAAAGATGATTTTCGTTGAAACTCAAAAATACTTTGTACAAAGCTCTGTCTTAGTAGAAAAAGCGCTTGAGAGCTTGACTCATATTCACGAGAAAACGCTTTTTGTAATAGACCAAAATGGAAAGCTCTTAGGAAGCATAACTGACTCGGATATTAGAAGGGGTTTAATTGAGTCAAGAGTTACGCCTAACAAAACAAAGGTAATAGAAGTTTGCAATACTGATTGTAAAAGCATAAAAGAAAATAACATCTCAAAAGCAATATTTGATCCACGATATAAGGTTTATCCAGTTATAAAATCAAATGGCTCTGTGGTTGGAGTGTTGCGAAACCCTCCTAATGATATGGTTATTGGTAATCACACAGTTGGACCTGATGCAAGAACATTTATAATTGCTGAAATTGGTAATAATCATAATGGATGCTTCGATAGGGCCAAAGAAATGGTAGATTTAGCAAAGAAAGCAGCTGTTGATTGTGTAAAATTTCAAATGAGAGATTTACAGTCGCTCTATAGAGAAAAAACTCTTAAAAAAACTGGAGAGGATCTTGCAACTGAATATGTTCTTGATTTGCTGGAGAAAATTGAACTAACAGTGGATGAACATTTTAAACTGAAAGAATACTGTGATAATTTAGGCATATTGTATTTATGTACTGCTTGGGATGAAGTAAGTATCGAAAATTTAGAGGAATTTGGTGTTAAGGGTTATAAAGTTTCCTCTGCTGATCTAACTAATATACCATTGCTCGAAAAATTTCACGATACTTATAAACCGTTAATACTTTCAACGGGTATGTCAACACAGGAAGAAATTAAATTTTCTGTGGAGTATTTAAATAGACTGGGAACAAGTTTTGCGTTGTTGCATTGCAACAGCACTTACCCGGCTCCCCTAGATGATATAAATTTAAATTATTTAAATACATTGAAGAATATTCACCCCATTATAGGATATTCCGGCCACGAACGGGGAATAGCAGTTTCTCAGGCGGCTATTGCACTAGGGGCCTGCATTATTGAGAGACATTTTACATTAGATAGAACGATGGAAGGTCCAGATCATGCCGCAAGTTTAGAATTTGAGGAATTTAGTTTATTAGTTGAAGGTGTTAGAGAAATTGAAATAGCATTAGGTAGCAGTAATGCCAAGAGTGTTTCCCAAGGGGAATTAATAAATCGAGAGAATCTTGGCAAAAGTATTGTCGCAAAAACAGCTATTAAGAAAGGAACTATTTTAAAAAGGCATCATCTAAATATTAAAAGCCCTGGTCAAGGCTTAAGTCCCCAAAAAATTCAAAATATTATTGGAAAAGTTGCTAAGCGAGATTTTGAGAAAGAAGATTATTTTTTTGAATCAGATATAAACGATGATGCAATAAATGCCCGTGAATATAAATTTTCTAGGCCATGGGGCATCCCCGTTCGTTATCATGATTTTCAGAAATTCAAGGATATCTCAAATCCTGATTTAGTGGAATTTCACTTATCTTATTCTGACATGAATTTGGAATTTTCAAATTTTATTCATGGTCCCCAAACTATGGATTTTGTGGTTCATGCCCCGGAACTATTCAAGGATAGTCATTTATTAGATTTGGCGTCTTTATCGGAGGTTTATAGAGAAAACTCTATAAATGAAATGAGAAAAATTATTCATATAACCCAAAACTTGAAAGAACTTTTCCCAAAAACGAAAAAACCATTAATAGTTACTAATATAGGTGGATTTACCATGGATTCTCCTTTGACAGAGAAGGAAAGGGTGAAAAGGTATTCCTTATTTGCTGATAGTTTAAAACAACTCAGGAGTAATGATGTTGAGATTATCGCACAAACTATGGCACCATTTCCGTGGCACTTTGGGGGTCAAAGATATCAGAACTTATTCCTACATTTAGATGAAATTATAAAATATTGTAAAGTTTTAGAATTAAATATTTGTTTGGATATTTCCCATAGTTACCTTTACTGTAACGAATTTAATAAAAACTTGATTGAATACGTAGAAGCTGTATCACCATTTGTAAAACACATTCATTTTGGAGATGGAGATGGCACGAATGGTGAAGGTTTACAAATTGGAGAGGGTACAATAAATTTTGATAGTTTGATAAAAACTTTAGATAAATATTGTCCTGATGCGTCTTTTATACCAGAAATTTGGCAAGGTCATAAGAATCAAGGTATAGGATTTTGGAAAGCATTAGAAATGCTAGAGGATTTTCAGCTATCATGAAAAAAAAAAGTTCTATTTTTGTAATAGTTTTGAGCAAATAACTACGGCCCTTAAAATCATAGAAAAATATCCTAAAATAAAGATAATCACGCCTTCTAACTCTGTCTATTCACATATTTCAAATATGGGATTTAAAATAAGAAAAATTAATGTTTCAAGCAAAGTTATTAGGCCACGTTTTTTTTATGAAGATCTAAAAACTTGGTTTGCTCCAAATGAGTATGATGAATTTGAGGACGAAACTTCTCAAATCTTTTTCTCAAGTTTTTGTGACGACATTGGCTTCCTATCTTTTCTTTGTAATAGCAGGTCTGAACTGATATACGTGCCACTAGTCCCGTCACGTGAAATAAAAAAAGCATCTATTTTCCTACTATTGGGAAAGAAACAATTATTTATTCAATTTTTTCTTTCGCTATTTTTTCTAAGAAATTTTCTTCAAGTTCTAAGCGTTGACTCAGAAATTTTTTTAGGGAAGCTTCCAGTCTATATAACAAAAAAAAAGCTTGAGCTTAAGCACCAATTGTTTGAGCCAGAGAAAATCCTAACACATAGTTCGCATTTAAAGCGTAAATATACTAAGAAAACCTTATACCTGTTAGGGTATTCCTATGAACACGATGTAAAAGCATTTGGAAAAAAAATAATTGATAGGTTTATTTTGGATTTAAATTTAAGTTCAAACAACGTTCTTAAGCTCCACCCTGATACTGATATTGAACGTTACATATCTGGAAGAGATGAATTAAAGAAACTTAAAATAATTAGTCAAATAGAACCAAATATTCCGGCAGAAGTAATTTTACCTTTTGTGAGTGAGGTTAGGACCCTTGGTTCAAGACTCATAATTCATGCGTCGGAACATAAGAAAAAAGTTGTTTTTTACACTTCAAATGTGAAGAAAAATTGTGGTAGCAATTATGAGTTTAACTTATTTCTAAAGAAAAAAATAGCTCATCTTGAAAATGTATATTTTATTGAATTGTAAAATGTTCAATTAATTAGGTGTGATAATTTGAAATTGTTTGTAAGGAAAATTTTAGTTGTAAATTTTGCTTTTTTTTATAAAAAAATTTTAAATCAAATGGAAATGATGGAGTAAAACTCTTTTTTTTGAGTAATCAGAAAAATGATAAAAAATTAAATCAAATGTCAAATAAGAAAATGATTATCAATGCAATGAATGTGCATAGTGGTGGTGGGTTGACTATATTGAGAACTCTATTAGACCAGACACAAAGTATAGACAGAATAGTTTTTATAGATAAGCGCGCTAATACGGACTTCAGTGACTTACCAAATGCTCATTTTGTGAGTCCAACTATTTTTGGGAGGCTTTTTGCGGAGTATAAGATTTTTAGACTCTCTAGGAATACTGATTTTTTATTTTCTCTTGGGAATCTTCCCCCATTATTTAGATGTAAATGCATTGTTTACGTTTACATTCATAATATATTTTTATTTGATAAAACATACCTAAATACTCTAAATCTAAACATTAAACTTAGAATTTGGATTGAAACACTCTGGATTAATTTCTTTTTTAAAACTGAATATAATGCAATTGTGCAGACGCCTTCAATGAAGCGTTTATTTGAACAAAAATTTGATAATAAAGCGACTGTTATTCCATTGTCTCCATCGGTGGCTAAAATTCAGAGTTACAGAGGTAAAATGAAATTTGACTTTATTTATATTAGCAACAACCTTGCTTACAAAAATCATAAAAATTTATTAAAAGGATGGATGGAATTGGCAGAATCGGGTATTTTCCCAAGTCTTGCCCTAACAATAAGTGACGATGAATTAAGAGATTTTTCAAAAGAACTTTTACTTGATCTAGGGAAATTAAATATTTTTTGTCTTGGTAATTTATCGCATCAAGCTACTATGAATGCATTGAAAAAATCCAAATGTTTAATTTTTCCATCTTTGGTAGAATCTTTTGGTTTGCCTTTGATTGAGGCAAAAAAACTAAATATTCCTATTATAGCGTCTGAAAAGGATTTTGTAAGAGATACAGTGGTACCAAAAGAAACTTTTGACCCTTTGTCCTCTTTGTCAATCAAAAGGGCAGTCACGAGATTTCTTAAAGTGAATTTGTCGTCTTATGAAGAAAAAAACATTAGTACATTATTTTTTTGATATCTTCAGATAGAAGCATATTCTATAACTTAAATAATAAGAATTTTACTCAGTTAGGTGCATAAAAAATTATTCTTTGCAGGATTATTTATTTTTCAACATTTCAATTTAAAATTATGCTGAAAATTTAGATTGGCATCATATGAAAAAGAAAAATATTAATATTTTAATCGTGGGCCAATATTTTTGGCCAGAAAATTTCAGGATCAATGAAATTTCACAGTATCTAGGTTTAGACCCAAACATGAATGTATTTGTATTAACGGGAAAACCAAATTATCCTCAGGGTAAATTTTTTAAGGGTTATAAATTTTGGGGAGTAATAAGAGAATATTTTCAAGGAATAACAATTTTTAGAGTTCCAGTGATACCGAGAGGAAATGGTTCTGCACTTATGCTGACCTTAAATTATTTTTCTTTTTTATTATTTTCCTGTTCAGTTGGAATTTTTTTAATTAGAAAAACAAATCCCAATATTCTTCTAGTTTATGCTACTTCTCCTATCTTACAAGCGATCCCAGCAATAATAATTTCTAAGTTGTTTAGAGCCCCACTTATGCTCTATGTTCAAGATATTTGGCCTGAAAGCGTAAAAGATACTGGCTTTATTAAAAATAAATTTATATTAAATGCAATAGAGAAACTAGTTAAATTTATATATAAAAATTCCGAAATAATATTAGTACAGTCAGAAGGTTTTATTCCAAAAATAAGAAAACTTTGTCAAAATGCTGATGTAAGATTTTTACCAAATTCTGTGTTTGAGAATGATGAAGCATTCTCACAATACTCAAAAGAATTGTGTTCTCAAATAAGTAATACACTTAAAGGAGACAGTTTTAACGTTGTTATTGCCGGAAACATTGGTAAGGCGCAATCGCCCCAAACCATTTTAGATGCATCAGAGATATTAAAAAATGCTAGCAAAATAAAAATAACAATTGTGGGTTCAGGTAGCTCTTTGAATTTTATAAAAGAGCAGTCGAAATTGCGAAACATTCATAATATTCAGTTTTTAGGACGTTTACCAGCACCATATTTAAAATTTGTTTATGAAAAATCTTCTATTTTACTCTTAACACTCGAAAAATCGCCTATTTTTTCCCTTACTATACCAAATAGGCTTCAGTCCTATTTAGCTGCTGGCAAGCCTATAGTTGCAGCAGTAGATGGCGAAGCAAAAAAAATTTTAGAAAAATCTAAAGCTGGTATTTCTGTACCCTCATCAGATCCAGTTGCTCTGGCAAATGCAATTTTGAAGATAAGTGATATGAAAGAGAAGGAACTAAAAAAGATGGGCGAAAATGGTAAAAATTATTTTAAACTTCATTTTGATCACTTTAAATTGATGGATATTTTAAAAAAATGGGTTATTGGGGCGGTTAAATAAATTAATGTTAAAAGTATTATTAATTGGATCTAGTGGCTTAATTGGTACAGCCTTAGGAAGATTTTTAGGAAGATTTGGGCAATATAAAATTATTTTAGCCCAGAGAACTAAACCTAAACTAATTTATGATTATAATCAGTGGTTTCAAATAAATGATGCACAATACTTAGACGAAAAATACCTAAAAAAAATGTTTGAAGAGACTAAACCTGATGCAGTAATTAATTGTTTAGGTATTACCAAACACAGGATGAATAACATCAAAATAAGTGAAATTATATTTATAAATTCAGTCTTACCACAAATACTATGTGAAATTTCGAGTGAAAAATCCATAAGAATGATACAGATAAGCACGGATTGCGTTTTTTCTGGAAAAAGAGGTGATTACATTGAGGCAGATTTTCCAGATCCGCAAGATTTTTACGGGCGGTCTAAATTTTTAGGAGAGCTTGTTGATGAAAGAATGTTAACACTCAGAACTTCAACTATAGGTCATGAGATTGGCACTAAATTTGGACTTTTGGAATGGTTTTTATCACAAAAAAATCAGTGTAAAGGATTCAATAAAGCAATATTTTCAGGATTAACAACAATTGAATTGACCCGTGTTATGGCGAAATATGTTTTACCAGACAATACTATTTGTGGTGTAAATCATCTTGGGGGTAATAAAATCAATAAATATGATCTATTAAAAATTATTTCTAATGAATATAATAAAAATATTAATATCTTACCTAGCGAAGAATTAGTGATAGACCGGAGTTTTTCCTCAGAAAAATTTTATAATAAAACAGGATATAAGCCAAAGAATTGGGACTGCATGATTTCCGAAATGAGGCAAGCTCGATATGAATGATTATAACACGTATTTTAAAAATAAAATATTAATGATAACGGGGGGGACTGGCTCATTTGGTAATGCTGTTTTATCAAAATTTTTGGAAACAGACCTTAAGGAAATTAGAATATTTAGTAGAGATGAGAAAAAACAAGATGATTTAAGAAACCAATACAAAAATTCAAAGCTAAAATTTATAATTGGTGATGTTAGAAGCAGAGAGAGCATAAGTATCGCCTCTCGTAATGTAGATTTTATTTTTCATGCTGCTGCACTTAAGCAGGTCCCTTCTTGTGAGTTTTATCCTATGGAAGCTATAAAAACAAATGTGGAAGGTACAAACAATTTAATAGAGGCCGCATTTTTAAACAGTGTTGAAAGAGTTGTCGTTTTGAGCACAGATAAAGCAGTTTATCCTATAAATGCGATGGGAATGACTAAGGCTTTGGCAGAAAAGCTCGTCGTAGCAAAGTCTAGAACCATGAATGAGAATGAAGTCAAATTTACGGCAACCAGATATGGAAATGTCATGGCATCTAGAGGTTCGGTTATACCTCTTTTCGTGGAGCAAGCGATATCTGGAGAAAATATAACTCTAACTGACCCCAATATGACCCGTTTTATGATGTCGTTGCCGCAGTCAGTAGACTTAGTATTACATGCTTTCTTATACGGTCAGCAAGGAGATTTGTTTGTAAGAAAATCTCCTGCATGTACTATTGAAACCCTAGCCAGGGCTATAAAAGATATATTTAATTCAAAGTCTAAAATTTCCTATATTGGAACCAGACATGGTGAAAAAATTTATGAAACTCTTGTTTCTAGAGAAGAAATGTCAAAAGCCGTATCTACTGAAAATTATTTCAAGATACCAATGGATAATAGGAGTTTAAATTATGAGTCATTTTTTAGCGAAGGTTCAAAGTCAATCAATAACTATGACGATTATACTTCCCATAATACTCAACGACTAGATATTGAGGAAACAAAAACAATTCTCAAGGAGTTAGACTATATTAGAGAGAAACTATGCTTAAAGTGATGACTGTCCTTGGGACTAGACCAGAAATTATAAAAATGTGTCGTGTTGCAGCAGAGTTTGATAAACATTCAAATCACATTATTGTTTATACTGGTCAAAATTATGACTATGAGTTAAGCCAAATCTTTTTTGACGACCTAGAATTTAGGAAACCAGACTATTTTTTAGAGGCTGGTGATAAAACTGCCATAAAGACTATTGCAAACATATTAGCTAGTTTTGAAGAAATTTTAATCAAAGAAAAACCAGATGCTATATTACTTTATGGAGATACAAATTCCTGTTTATCAGTCATCGTTGCAAAACGATATAAAATTCCAGTTTTTCATATGGAAGCAGGAAATCGCTGTTTTAATGAGAATGTTCCGGAAGAATTAAATAGAAAAATTGTTGACCATTTGAGTGATATAAATCTAGTGCTTACTGAACATGCGAGGCGTTATCTTATATCAGAGGGAATAAAACAAGATAGAATAATTAAGACTGGTTCTCATATGCTAGAAGTTCTTGATTATTACAAAGACAAAATAGACAATTCAAAAGTTTTAGAAAAGCACAAGCTTAAAAAAAATGATTATTTTATTGCAAGCATTCACAGGGAAGAAAATGTAGATACATCAACAAATCTATTAAAACTTTTAGAGACCTTCAACGCACTTGCTAAAAATTATAATAAGAAAGTTATCGTATCAACTCACCCTAGAACCCAAAAGCGAATAAAAGAGCTAGCTCCTATAAAAGTAGACGAAAGAGTAAAATTTATGCCTCCGTTTGGCTTTTTTGATTATGTAACTCTTCAAAAAAACGCTCTCACAGTTATTTCCGATAGTGGAACAATAACTGAAGAGACAGATATACTCAATTTAAACTCAATCACTATTAGGAATGAGCACGAAAGACCAGAGGGAATGGATGCAGGCACATTGATAATGAGTGGTTTAAATAGCGAAGATGTATTAAATTCTGTGAAGGTAATACTTGATTCAAATCAAGAAGTTTTTTCAAAAAGGCAACGAATTGACGACTATCAAGTAGAGAACATATCAAAAAAAATGGTTAAAATAGTTTATAGCTACACAGGCTTCATAAATAGAAATGTATGGGGTAAAATTTAAAATTGCTTTGTAATATTGGATTTATGGTGAATGTCATTCAATAAAAAATTAAACACTAAAAGCAATATTTTTGCTTTGATTCCGGCGAGGGCTGGTTCACAAAGTATTAAAGATAAAAATTTGCAACAAATAAAAGGTCATCCAATAATGGCTTATGCTATTGCGGTAGCCAGGCTTTCTAAAAAAATTTCAAGAGTTTTCGTATCCACAAATTCTGATGAATACGCAAAGGTCGCAATTTCTTATGGTGCTGAGGTTCCCTTCTTAAGACCAAATAACATTTCCACTGCTGAAAGCACAGATATAGAGTTTTTTTCTCATTTTCTCAATTGGATGAAAGCTAATGAAAATTTGACACCAGAATTAATTGTTCATCTCAGACCAACCAGCCCACTTAGGCAACTATCTATTGTTGAAAATGCCATAGAATTTATGGAAGAAAACGAAACAGCTACTTCCTTAAGATCATGCGAAACATCAGTCCATACGCCCTTTAAGTCATTTTATGAAGAGAACGGTTTTATGAAGCCAATTTTAGAACTTACAGCTCATGAAGAAAGTTATAACTTACCAAGACAGAGGTTTCCTGTTGTTTATGTTCCAAATGGTCATGTAGATATAGTAAAACCGAATACTTTGTTTTCTCAAAACTCTCTTCATGGCAAAAAAATGAAACTTTGGCTCACTGAGTCTGTTCCAGATATTGATACTATCACTCAATTAGACTATGCAAAATATGTATCCAATTCAGATAAATATAGATATCTAATTGAATATTTGGATTATATTAAGGCTGGATAATATGTTTTCAATTGGATTGATGCAGGGACGAATGCTACCTCCAGATAGATTTACATATCAAAATTTTCCTGAAAATAATTGGAAAGAGGAAATAGATTTAATCGATAAAATGGGCTTTGATTTTATTGAATGCTTGTATGACGAAGATAACAAAATTAGCTCTATGATCGAATATTTCAAGAAATCAAAAAAAGTGGAAGACATTGATAGAAAGCGCTTATTGAGGGCAATTTGTTTGGATGCAATTACCAATTTAAGCATTGATGACAGACACAAAATTCAAAATTATCTTAGAGATTTGGAAAACTTTATAAAAATTCTGCCCCTAGAAATGATAATTCTTCCATTTTTATCCAATGATTCTTTGAGGGATAAAGAATTTGCCAAAAAAGTAATAGATATCATCAATAGTGTTAATCTGGAATCCATGAATGAAGGTAAGGAGTTACGGTTTGCTTTAGAACTAAATCTCAGTTCAGACTTAATAATTGAGGCTTTTAGTGATTTAGAAAATAAAAATTTAGGTATTTGTTTAGACCTGGGTAATTTAATGCATTTAGGATTAAGGCCAGAAAAAGAGATAAAAAAATTAAATCATTTAATTTATCATGTGCATATTAAGGATAGGAAAATCGGAGGGCCAAATGTAATCTTGGGTCAAGGTGACGTTGATTTTTTAGAATGTTTAAATGCATTAAAGGATATAGAATATAAAGGAATGATGACCTTAGAGACAAGTTATCCTTACAATCCTATTGACTGTGCAAAAGACAATCTTCTTTTTGTTAAAAGTCTTTTTGAGGTTAATAAGTGAAGATTCTTTTTGTTGGCTTAGGGTCTATCGGCCAAAGACATATGACCAATATAAAAAGTCTATACGGTGCTACACATGAGTTGTATGCGCTAAGGACTAACAATAATAATCTACTTATTCAAAATGGTTTTGCCTCTACTGTTGATAATTTATCCGGACATTTGGGCTTTAATTTAATTTCGGATATTGAAAGTGCCTTGGAGTTGCAGCCTGATGTTGTGTTTATAACTAACCCCACGAACCTTCATCTTCCGTTTGCTGAAAAATTTGCTTCAATAGGCGCATCTTTATTTATTGAAAAACCCTTTGCAATGTCTTTTTCACAAACTAAAGATTTTTTCAATAAATATGCCAATGAAAACATCTTTGTTGCATATCAAGCGATATTTGATCCTTGTTTCAAGAAAATTAAAGAAATAGTAGAAAACGAAGTTCTTGGTAAAATAGTTTCTGCTCGTTTCGAATGGGGTACGTATTTACCCGACCATCACCCATATGAAAATTATTTGAAGAGTTATGCATCAAATGACGATATGGGAGGTGGAGTAACTAGAGGGCTAAGTCACGAAATTTTTATGATAGTCGATTTGTTCGGTTCACCCGAAAAGGTTTATGCAAGATTTTCTGATGTAAAACCACTCGATCTGAAATCTGATGAAACTATGATGTGCATATTAGAATTTTGTAAAAAACAGATTTCTTTTCCAGTAAGCCTCTTCCTCTCATATGCTCAGAATAAAGAGATGCGTGACGTTAAGTTGCAATTTGAGAAGGGCTTTGTTTACTGTAACTTTTTAGAGAATATAGTAAAAGTTTTTGAAAAAGGATCAAATGATGCTCAAGTCTTTGACTTTAGTGATATACAAAGAAATGATGTTTTCGTTTCAGAAATAAAATATTTTTTTGAGAAAATTACAGAAAAACATAGTAGCATTAATAACTTAGATAAAATAAGTATTATTACTAAATTAATTGACGAATTATTAAAGTTTAAAAAAGAATGAAAAAATTATGAGCAATTATCTGAAAACCTATTATAATCTCGATAAACGACCTCTGAGTAATTATCCAGAATTACTTTCGGAACATCTGATTGATAAATTTAATATTAAACCTAACTCAAAACTCCTAGACATTGGTTGTGGAAGGGGAGACCTTATTAAAAGTTTTGCAAATTTGGGGTTACAAGTGCAAGGAACAGATTTGGATCCTGAGTCCCAAGAATTATGTGCACCGTTTTCTGTTCTGATAAATAATATTGAAATCGATCCTCTCCCAATTAAAAATAATTCCGTTGACATAGTCTTTTCAAAATCGTTGATTGAACATTTACAAAATCCTGAAAGATTATTGGGTGAAGCTTTTAGAGTCTTAAAGCCTGGCGGAAGAGCGATAATTATGTGTCCAAGTTGGGTGCATATGGGATGGGGACCTTTTTATCAAGATCACACTCATGTAACGCCTTTTACAAAGCCGTCATTGCGTGACATTTTAAAATTATCTGGGTTTTCAAATGCAGAGGTTTTTCATTTTACGCAATTACCGCTTGTCTGGAAGTTTCCAGTCTTCAAAATTTTCTGTGAATTAGTCAGAAAACTTCCGATTCCCTACAGTCCACAAAACGACGTTAGCTTTCCTTTAAAACTGAATAAGTTTATTCGGTTTAGCAATGAGATAATGTTATTAGGCACAGGAGTAAAATAATGTCTACAGCAAATTTATACGCTAAAAACGGTGAGGATGAGAAACTTTGGGAAGCGTATAACAATCTTCTCATTAGCAAAGATATCGGCCGATTGCAGAAACTAAATATTAGGTATGATATTTTTAGAGAAACGCTCAACGTTCCTGGTAGCATTGTTGAGTGCGGAGTTTTCAAAGGTGCAGGCCTAATGCATTGGTTGAAGCTTTTAAAAATTTATGCCCCTCATGAGAAAAAAACTGTGTTTGGCTTTGATACTTTTTCCTCATTTTCAAATGAATTAGAAGATTATGAGAAAGAAACTGCTAAATCATTTATTAATGAGGCAGAGTTTATGGGTGTAGATAAAGAAAATCTCGAAAAATTAATTTTATCATATGGATTTGAAAATTTTGAACTTGTCGAAGGGGAAGTATCAAGAACTATTCCAGAATTTGTTCAATCGATGCCTGGTCTTCGTTTGTCATTAGTAAATTTGGACTTTGATACATATAGGGGAACCAAGACAGCTTTAGAAAATTTTTTTCCAATTATGTCTCCCGGAGCAATTTTAATTTTAGATGAGTATGGTAAAAAGGGATGGGGTGAGAGTGATGCGGTAGATGAATTTTTAAAAGAGAAAAAACTGAGAATTGAGGCTGTTAGACATTCTAACCAACCAACTGCTATTATTCGTATTTCAAATTGATTGGCGTAACTTGTAACTAAAGAAAATTTTAGTATTTCCTTTTACATCTACCAGGCTGTTCGGCCACCATCTATTGGAATTACAGCCCCATTTACATAGCTACTAGAGTCACTCAGCAACCAAATTAATGCTGAATTAAATTCATCTTTTCTTGCCATTCTGCCAAGTGGTATTCTAGCTTCAATTTTTTTTGTAAACTCAATATTTTGGCCATTAAAAACACCTCCAGGGCATATAACATTCGAACGAACATTTTTTTCAGCCCAATAAGTAGCGATATACTTACTAAGTCCGATTACACCAAATTTGACTGCACTATAGCTTATAGGTTTTTTTCCGTCTTTTGTATCAGGAGTGTTTGTTTCATAGAGCCGTTGGTCTGGTGCAATAATACCTAGATCACTTGAAATTAATACTATAGAGCCACCATTTTTATTTTCAGATATAATTTTCCCAATATATTTAAGAACTAAAAATGCGCCCGTTAAGCCAACATTTAGGTCAACAATCCATTGTCCAATACTCATATTTTCTAATTGGGTATTACTTATTTGGTCTGGTTGGGGATTTATTGATGCGAAGTTTACCAAGCCATCAATGTATAAAAATTTTTCTTTAATTAAGTTTGCTACTTTAATAATATTTTTTTCATTTGTAATATCACAATATATTTCAAAATAATTGTCAGAAATGGAATGAATTTTTTTATCATTCTTATTTTGAGTTTCTAGGTCTAAATTTATTACCTTGGCTCCACTTTCAATAGCTGAATATAGAAATTCACCTCCCAAAAGGCCAGAACCTCCGATTATTACAATTATTTTATTTTTTAAATTTATCAAAGGTAATCTCTAATTGGTCATTTAAAATACGTACTTTTACTAACAATAACGATATAAATAATAATTGCGCAATTTGTAAGTATCTGAAAGTTATTTATTTTGCTAAAAATCAATATTTCTTATCCAAGACATCCAAGAATTAGTAAACACATGATGTAAGGGTTTAAGCTCATTTTTCTGCTCTAAAAAACCTGTCCTCAGATTATAACTTCTTTTATCAACATCAGTTGCATAAAGTTGTGTTCCACATTCGCTACAGAAAGCCTGAATACGTTTGTTTCCACTATCTGCAATCTTTACATATTCTTTTGGATTGCCAGAAATAATTATTTTATCAGCTGGTGCAATAGCAATTGCACGAAGTGGCGCCCCACTCATCTTTTGGCAATCTGTGCAATGGCAGGCTCGGACTGTATTTTTCTCTATTTGAGCAGTAATCTTAATTTTTCCGCAATGACAGATACCATTTACATACATTTCTTCTGACATTAATAAACTCCTGAAAACAAGAAATATCTATAAAATTTTTGTTTAAATAATAGAATTTATTTTATCATTTGTCTTAAAATTATTTTTGAACTAATTATTCCTCCTATTATACCAAATAAAGAAATAAAAATACTTAGAAATCCTATTACTTGCCAACCACCAGTGATATCAACCAGCCATCCAAAAAGAAACGAGCCAGCAAAAATGCCAATTGCTTGGAATTGAACCATGTAGCCATAATTAATAGGGGTGTTTCGGGATGGTTTTTCAATATAAGAAACTAAATAGAATATCGTAGGTGGTGTGAGCCCCATAAAAAAAGCTACAACCATTATACTTGCAGATTTAATTATCCATATTTGCTCCCATAAGATAAATCTATCGAATAATCCAAAAAAGAAAGCTACAAAGGTTGCCGATATTAAAAATGCAAAACCCATTAAGTTTTGGGGTTTATAACCTTTATTTAATAGACGTCCGCAGTAAAGATGCCCAACAAAGCTTATTAAACAATATAATGCTGTTGTAAAATACGAGAGATTTTCACTTAAACCTTGAATTTTTTCAAAATAATATGGCAAAAATTGCATATTCCCCAAAAAAATTAATGAATGACAGGCAAATGTAGTTCCAATAACTACAATATGCCATTTTTTAATTGTTTTCACAAAAACCAAAGATAACTTATCCGGTGAGTTTTCCTTAAACTTTTTTGGATCAACTGGAATTATAAAATACGCGAGAAACAAAATGATAGCGCAAAAAAATGCAGATAATTCCCATAAAAACCACCAATTAGAGATAAGATAAACTACAGGTGCAATTAATATAATTAGGGCATTGCCTGCCGGCATGAAGCTACCCCATATACCCATTACGCGACCTCGATTTCGTTTATTAGTATGCAGCGTTAGAAGCACTGGAGCAGATAGGTTGATCAATAAGAATCCATAGCCTTCTAAAATTCGACCAATCATTAAAATTGCTAATGACGGGTTCAATACTGGCATGATATTTCCTGTTAAGCTTATAATTAGGCCAAGCATCATGGCTAGACGAGGACCATATCGTGAAATAAAAATTCCACTTATAAGGCCTGTAAAAATCATCAATATCGAGAATATAGCGCCGAATAGCCCAGAGATTGATAATGAAATATCAAAGTAATCAATTAGTCTACTCATTGAAGGAGCAAGTTTAGCAAGATTTATAGCGCCTACTACACCACAACAAACTATAAACCATGAAAATAATATATCATTTCGCTCAAAATTATTTGTCTTATAATTTTTCATAGATTAATAATTTTTAAAATTTTTACTAAAAATTTTTTCATTTAGAAACATTCTAAATTCACAAAATAAAACCTTTAAATAAAACACAGACAAATTAATCTATGCCTTGTTTTTAATAATGAGTTTGAATTATTGAAAAAGGTATAGAACGGTTTTGATATTTTTTTCTAGCAAAATATCTTCGTCTTTAGTCGCTTTAAAGTCTCGACCAAGAATAAGTTTTTGTTTGGTCAGTGCAAAGGTACGTCCCCATTTTTTATAGTGGTTCAAAATTAGATCAATCTCTTTGCCAGCTTTTGTAGCTTCTTTCCCATCTATAAACTCATTGGTTAGTCCTGCTCTTATCTGAGTTCCAGTTTGAGCTTTCACACCTGTAATATTTTTTTGAAAAGTTCCATATTTACCATCTATACTATCAGAGAGTTCCATTTTATTTTCAAAGGTAAGTTTAGGCAATTTAACTGTAATCTTACCTGACCTAGGATCTTCAATAACTTTTTTGAAACCTTTTTCCGATATCATATATTCTTTAACGCCTGCTAATGCCTGCCCGCTACTTGAAAAAAAATTTATTTGTTCTGGTTCTACCGTTATGGAAACTAGGTCTAATGCTCGTCTTGGTTTATTATCAATTGTAATTTTTGCAGATTGAAGAATATTTAAATTCTCCTCACTTGTTCCTGTGGTTCTTAAATCATAAAAAAGATTATGAAACCTATCTCGTAATCTGGATTCACAGGCATCACTAAAGCTAGATAGCTCAGTTTTTGCTTTAAAATTAAAATTCTCTAGCTCAAATTCATAATCCATCTCGAACTCATTTTTATAAATCTATCAAGCAAACCTCATTTAAAAAGGTAACCAAACAAATAAAAAACATCAACTTTTTAGTCTACTGATAAAAAAACGCCAAATCTATTAGGAATTTTGCATGGCTATACCCTTTATAGCAATAAATTTTATATTAGGGTTTAAAAGAATTTTTCATAGTCTGAAAGAGTATATATATTAACTAAAAATACCCCAGTAATGATTAGTATTAGTCCTACAGCCACTTGCCAATTAATCGTTTGACGGTAAATAAAATATCCCAATATTGTTATAAGAAAAATGCCCATTCCACTCCATGTTGCATATACAATGGAAATAGGAATGAGCTTTAGGGTAAAAGTTAGGCAATAAAAAGAACCCACATAAAAAATAGTCAACCCAAAAGTAGGTAAGAATTTTGTAAAATTTTGAGATAATGGTAAAAGCATTGTTCCAGCTACCTCAAAAATTATGGCCAAGGTCAACAATAGGTAACTCTTTATCATTTTTTAACCGTAATATTTTCCATTGAATAAACTTTTCATACTATTTGGACAAAAGATGTTACTGATTACATCTTTTGCGATTTATTATAAATTAGCATTTGTTTTGATTCTTTTCCTATTTTTGGGGTTTCTTTGGCAAAAGAAGTATCATTTTCCTCAAACACCTACTTTTTTTATTAAATATTTCTGATACAGTTGTAAACACTGAGGAGATAACCGTGTCACAAATAGATTATCAACACATAATGCAATTTCAAAGGCAAGTGGAAGAGGGAGAAGTTATTTACAAACCTGATCCTGAAGATGATAATGGTTATTTTTTAGAGCACGGCATAGTTTACCTGATTGATAAAGAAGCATTGATTTCGAAAGCATCAAAAAAAAATGCGGCCTGTGTATTAAAAGGCCCAGTAATCCTCAATGCTCCCAATTTAATTCTTAAAGTCCCCTTAGGATGTTGGGCAGTGGCAGCTCAAAAGTGTAAAATATATATTTTTGAAGCAAATATATTTACCGGTCGATTTAAGACAGAAGATAGATTTCTAACAGCAGTTACAGACTATACTCTTCAGAGAATTGAAAAAGCAAAGGAAAATTTGGGATTTAGAGGCGCTGAATGAGTGATAAACCATCAACTTTAGTTCTCGAGCGTGCTGAATGGATTTTTAAAGAGGGTGATCCTGGAGACAGTCTCTATTTAATAAAATCAGGTATGGTTCAAATCGTTAAAGAGATCAATGGTAGTGACGTAACTCTTGCTACGTTGTCAGACAACGAGGTGTTTGGCGAGATGGCATTGTTCTCTGACCTTCCGCGTTCTGCCGGCGCACAAGCACTGGTTGCGGTTACGTTAACAAATATACCAAAAAGTTTTATCCGTGGAAAATTTGATGCCTCTGACCAGCTTTTTCAGCTTGGTGTTACATCTCTTTTTCAATTTTTAAGATAACTCTACTACATCAAGTTGTTTTGCGAGTTTGACGTTATTATATTCGTTTAACAGATTGCGTGAGTCCATTTCTACTTGGGAGTCAGTTTTGAATATATCATGATGGTACAAATATATTTGCACACCAGGCAAACGGGAAGCGATTATTTCGATATCATCAAGATTTAGATGCCCCCATCCTTTTCTGGATTTGCTCTCCTCTTTTGTGTAAGAGCTATCTATTATGAGATGGTTGCAGTTTTTTATAAATTTTATTACATCATCTAAAGTGGAGTCTGAATTGTTTTCAATATCAGAAATGTAACATAGCGTATTTTTGCCTCGTCTGTTCAATCGATACCCACAATTTTGTCCGGGATGGGGAAATAGTGAAGTCTCTATGGTATCATGTAAGCCTAATGTAAGTGTCTCACCTGGCACAAAGCTATGAAAACTTACATTATCAGAAAACATGTCTCTTGTTATAGGAAAAAGAGGTGGCGATATGAGTTTATCGATAGCTTCAATCCCATGTTTTCCCTCAAGTTCTGGAAGAAATATTCGAACAGTATGATTTCCATTAAATAAGGGCAGAAAAAATGGCAAACCAATTAAATGGTCATAATGATAATGTCCAATTAAAATATCAATAGGTTTTCTATCGTTAAGGTCAATTTGTTTTCCAAACAGAGAAATGCCGCTCCCTGCGTCTAGAATAATGTGTCGGTCTGAGAATGACAATTCGACACATGAGGTTGCCAGCCCGTATTTGGCGGATGTAATTTCGCCAGACGGCAGCCCTCCCCGGGTGCCCCAAAAAATGAGCTTATCTTCTGTAAGTTTCACTCTAAAGTACCCTAAAGTTTAAAAACCAATTCTTCTAAGTTATTTCTATTTAATACTTTTACACAGAATTAAACACAATCAAATAGTGGACAATGAAGAGGAAAATTACTTTAAATTTGCATCAGAGTAATGCATAAGATTTATAATAACAATGTTTCAGATAGAAGGGTTTTACAATAATTATGTCAGAAATTGCTCATTTTATTAACGGTCAAGTAGTAAACGGTAATTCTAGTCGGCGTCAGGACGTGTTTAACCCTGCAACAGGTAATGCTGATAAAACAGTTATACTTGCTAGCGAGAAAGATGTAGATGATGCTGTTAGAGCAGCAAAAGAAGCCTGGCCAGAGTGGTCAAAAACACCAGTATTACGACGTGCACGTATTTTAGATAAATTCAAAAACATTCTTTGGGAGAGACTAAATCAACTTGCAGAAGTCATTTCATCAGAGCATGGAAAAACTATCGATGATGCAATTGGAGAAGTTACAAGAGGCCTAGAAGTTGTTGAATTTGCGACTGCAGCACCAACTTTAATGAAAGGTGAGTTTTCCGAAAATGTTGGAAGTGATGTTGATAGTCACATGATACGACAATCTTTGGGTGTTTGTGTTGGCATAACGCCATTCAATTTTCCAGCTATGGTTCCATCGTGGATGTTTCCGGTGGCTCTTGCCACTGGAAATTGTTTCGTACTCAAACCTTCAGAGCGTGACCCCTCGGCTTCAATACTGATTGCAGAATGGCTTAAAGAGGCAGGACTTCCAGATGGTGTTTTTAATGTGATACAAGGAGATAAAATAGCCGTTGACAGACTAATTAGTCACCAAGATGTTAAGGCAATAAGTTTTGTAGGGTCTACGCCCATAGCAAATTATATCTACACGACGGGCACAGCAAATGGAAAACGAGTTCAAGCATTAGGAGGAGCTAAAAACCATATGGTTATTATGCCTGATGCAGACTTGGAAATGGCTACAAATGCTTTAATGGGTGCAGCGTACGGCTCTGCTGGCGAGCGATGTATGGCAGTTTCTGTTGCTGTGCCTGTAACCGAAGCGGTTGCTGATGCACTTGTTAAAAGGTTAGTGCCAAAAATTAAAGAGCTTAAAATAGGGCCAGCAACGGATTCATCTTCAGAGATGGGTCCATTAGTTTCAGCCCAACATTTAGAGAAAGTTTCTGGTTATATTGATGCGGGTGAGAGTGAAGGCGCAGATGTAATTGTAGATGGAAGAAATTTTAAACAAGATAAACAAGGATATGAAAACGGTTTTTTCATCGGTGGAACTTTATTAGATAATGTAAAAGAAAACATGAGATGTTATAGGGAGGAGATTTTCGGCCCAGTTTTATCTGTCGTTCGAAAAAACTCGTATCAAGAAGCGTTGGACTTAATTCATAGTCATGAATATGCAAATGGTACTGCAATTTTTACTCGTGATGGTGATATTGCAAGGAATTTTATGCAAGATGTTGAGGTTGGTATGGTAGGAGTAAATGTACCAATTCCAGTCCCGATGGCTTTCCATAGTTTTGGTGGATGGAAATCATCAATTTTCGGCGATCACGCTATGCATGGAATGGAAGGAATACGTTTTTATACAAGAATAAAAACCACAACTACACGGTGGCCAACAGGGCTTCGCCAAAACCCAGAATTCAAAATGCCAACCCTTGGTTAGGTAAATGATTTTTCTGTAAATAAGGGAATGTATTTAAAATAAAAAATGTTCAAAGACGTTGTTTTTTGTCTTTAATATGGATTGTATATTTTTTTGAACTGTCTGGAGCTTTTTGTCTTTTTGTATTCACTTTAAAAAATTTATGAAAATAATTTAAACCTTTATATTTGAGTTTCTTTTTATTTGGAATTCCGAATAAATATTGTCAGTTTTTTGTAAATTCAAAGTATATGATTTGCTGGTAAAGCGTGTTAGCTGGCAAAAAAACTGAAGGAAAATTTTTTTTGTTTGGGGCATCTGGCCAACCCTGAGGTTCTAAACACAAGCCACTGAAAGGTGTGTATGGAAGATTGCTATATCCTGGAGGAGTATCTAACAAATGATGCCCAGTATAAAACTGCAAACCTGTTTCGGTGGATAAAACTCTCAATTTTATATTTGACAACTTACTAACAAGGACAGCTGCTTCACGAAGAGTTGATCGTTTGTTATTTAAGCAAAAATTGTGGTCTATTGATTTATTTGTGCCTTTTACAATTTCTGCTAGACTTCGTGGGTTAAGAAAATCAAATTGACTATTTGATACTGCATTAATCTTACCTGTGGGAATATTTAATTTATTCACGGGCAGATAATGCGATGCATTAATTTTCAATTCGTGGGCAGATATGTCACCACTGTCATCAAGACAAAAATAAGGATGCGAGGTGAGGTTGCAAATCCCGTCTTTATCTGCAACCGCTCGCATTATTATTTTCAAGCTCGAGTAATTAATTATTTCATAACAGACTTCAAAATGTATATTACCTGGAAAACCCATGTGACCATCAGGCTCATCGAGAATGAAGGTAACAGATGTATTGCTTATATTTTTCATCTTCCAGTTTTGGAAAGCACATCCTTTTGATCCACCATGAAGGGTTTGTTTTGAGCATTCATTTTCATCAAAGGTATATATAACGCCTCCAATTTTTGATTGAGCACCGCGAATTCGGTTAGCAACCCTTCCAATGATTGCTCCTAAATAGGCAATATCTTTGTGATAATCTGTTATATTTGGATAGCCTAATATTAGTGGAAAATTGAATGATGCTAGACGTATATCTACCATCCTTGCACCATATGGGATTAATTTAACTGTTAGATTTTCATTCCCAATCTTTACAAGTTGCATGGCGATTTATCCCTTCATCATTAGATAAATATCTAAGCTTGGTCCGCTTACTTACTGGGTAACTTGCCAATCGAATAATCGTCATATGAGATTAAAGAAATGTATCCATCTTTATCTTCTATAAGTGCCGTTTTTGATTCGACCCAATCTCCGTCATTAGCATAAATCAGTCCATCTATTATTTTTATCTCCGCTTTGTGTATGTGACCACAAACCACTCCGTCACATTCTCTTTTTCGTGTTTCGTTCATTATGCCTGTTTCGAATGCAGATAAAAAAGAAACAGCCTGTTTTACCTTTTGTTTTAAAAACTTCGATAGTGACCAATATTCGAGTCGAAATAGTCGTCTCACGGCATTTAATATTCCATTAAAACCAAGCAGAATAGTATATAACCCATCTCCGATAAAGGCTAACCACCTAAAATGCTGGATTATACTATCAAATAAATCACCGTGCATCACCCATATCTTTTTTCCATTTTTAGTAATGTGAACATCATCCATCTTTATTAGTATTTCACCAAATTGATGTTCAACGAATTGACGAATAAGATCGTCGTGATTGCCAGGGATATAAATTACTTCAGTTCCTGCTCGCGATTTTTCCAAAATTTTGGCCATAACATCATTATGTTCCTGTGGCCAATACCATCTTTTTCTCAGTCTCCAGCAATCAATAATATCCCCTACCAGATATAACTTATTGGATTTGGTAATTGATAGAAAATTTAATAAATCTAATGCCTTTGCACCTTTGCTCCCAAGGTGAATATCTGATATCCAAATTGTTTCAAACTGATGAATTTTCTGTGTTTTAGATGACACTATTTTTCTCATGCTGTATTAAATTTTTTATTTAGAACTTTTTGGGATATATGTATTGATGATTTATTAACAAGTGTTATAAACCTATTCTCTTAAGCTAGCCTTGCCAATCCTTATAAGCGAGAAATAAAAAACATACCAGTAATAGACAAAAGCTATTAAAAAAAAATAACAAGATTTATTTTAGATAAAAAAAATCAGATATTAGTAATATTATTTTAATACAACCGACAGGAACATTACACTTTAAAAAGGAATTTGTAAAATTTTTGATTTTATCAGTTCAATAAGAAAGCCGAACCATGACCTCAATCATATCTATAAAAAATCTAACAAAAACATATAGTAATGGTTTCCACGCACTCCTTAATCTGTCACTTGAGATAGAAGAGGGTGAAATTTTGGCTTTACTTGGACCAAATGGAGCAGGAAAAACTACATTAATTTCGTCCGTTTGCGGTCTGTTGTCAGTGCCCAAAAATACAATAACTATCGGAGGTTTTGATGTTTCCGAGGATTATCGAAAAAGTCGGTCACTAATAGGGTTGGTGCCCCAAGAGATTACGATTGAACCATTTGAAACGGTAATGAATGCAGTAAGTTTCTCAAGAGGATTATTTGGAAAGCCTAAAAATTCAGCTTACATAGAACAACTTTTAACAGATTTATCTCTTTATAATAAACGTAATCAAAAAAATATGACGTTATCTGGTGGTATGAAACGTCGTGTGATGATAGCAAAAGCACTGAGCCACGAACCTAAAATTTTATTTTTAGATGAGCCTACAGCAGGGGTTGATGTGGAATTGCGAAAAGACATGTGGGATGTCATTGCCAGATTGAAAGAGTCTGGGGTGACAGTTATTTTAACAACTCACTACATAGAGGAGGCAGAGGAAATAGCTGATAGAATAGGTGTTATAAATAAAGGAGAATTGCTGCTTGTTGAGGGAAAAAATGAACTAATTCAGCGAATGGGGTCTAAAAATCTATTAATAGAATTACAAGAACCAGCTAAAAAAATTCCCACCTCACTTTCTCGCTTTAACTTGACATTAAGTAATGATGGTATGCAGCTTAACTATATTTATGATGTTCGGGCACAGAAAACGGGAATTGTCGATTTGCTCTCAGAACTGAAAAAAGCTTCTTTCAAACTGCGTGACCTTCAAACATCGCAGAGCACACTTGAAGAAATTTTTGTAAATCTCGTCAAGGAATAATCCATGAATTTTTTCGCGATAATTGCAATTTATAAGTTTGAGATGGCCCGAACATTTCGAACTCTTCTCCAATCAATAATCTCTCCCGTAATTTCGACAGCTTTATATTTTGTTGTTTTTGGCTCTGCTATTGGTTCACGAATGGAACAGATTGAAAATATAGAATATGGATCTTTTATTGTTCCAGGTTTAATTATGTTGACAGTATTAATACAAAGTGTATCAAATGCGTCTTTTGCTATTTATTTCCCGAAGTTTTTAGGTACAATTTACGAGGTACTTTCGGCCCCCATTTCTTATGTAGAAATTATAATTGGGTATGTTGGTGCTGCTGCAACCAAATCGTTCATAATCGGTATAATAATACTTATGACTGCGACACTTTTTGTGGATGTCCAAATTAAACATCCTACAATAATGCTTTTGCTACTTGCTCTTACCTGTGTTTCATTCAGTCTATTTGGATTTATTCTAGGCATATGGGCAAAAAATTTTGAGCAATTGAACCTCGTTCCTATGCTTATTTTAACGCCTTTAGTTTTTTTAGGTGGTAGCTTTTATTCTATCAATATGTTGCCCCCGATTTGGCAGCAAATTACTCTATTTAATCCGGTCGTATATTTAATTTCTGGACTTCGCTGGTCGTTCTTCGGTACGGCAGACGTTAGTATTCATTATAGTCTTTTGGCAATAGGTATATTTACTCTCATTTGTATCACAATTATTGGTTGGATTTTCAAAACTGGCTATAGACTGCGTAACTAAGGAGCTACAAAATTTCTTCATACTTAAACATAAGGAATAAACGATAATTTTTTAAGTGTATTTTAGTGGCCTTAAGAAAATTAAACATGGGAATTATTCAGTCGTTCCCAATAAATTGTTGATTAATGTTTAACTTTATATCACGCTAGAATTGTGCGTCACCGTCAAATAATAATGTTATATTCGCACTATTTAAAGAAGTGGTTGCTCACTGTGCAAAGTAAAATGATATGGCTCAAGCTAATATAAAAGAACGTATAAAGGAAATGCGGTTACGTGTTCTGGCTGAACCTCCGGTAGATGTTACAGCTCACGATGCCGAACCGCACCTAGATGCGGAAATCGAAACAGCTATGCCTAATGCAACTTATATTAAGAAACCAAAGAATAATATTGAAGAAGGAAATACAGGAAAAAAAAATAAGTTAGCAAAGAAAAAAAATAGTAAAAGTAAAAAGAAGGTTCCCAGTAAAAATTTTAGCGAATTATCAACAAATGATTCCCAGCTAGTTCAGGTGAATGAGCCAGAAACTGCAAATGATGAAACTCTAATAAAAGAGTCTTCAGTAAGGCAAGAAAATCAAATTGAAGAAAAATCCACAGAACAAACTTCTTTAGCAAAAAATACTCAGGCTGAAAATGACCAACAAACTGATGATATTATTAATTTGACTGATAAGTGGGTAGAGTTTGAGGTGCGTTCTCGTCTCTCGGGGCTTGAACAGCAAGAAAAACAGACCAGAGCAATGGTAAAAGAGATTGTAGATGTTTTAGATAGGATTGAAGCTTTAGAACATGTAAAACCCCAAGAACAAAATCCAACAGTTTCAGTAAACAAACCTATTTATCAAAATTCTGCAGCTAAAAAAATACTTTGGTTAAAAATTATAAAACGTTTATTTGTAATAACAGGAACATTTTTGGTTTTGACAGGAATTATATGGGGAATTTTGATATATTTGATGTTTTAGATATTAAATATTTAATAAAATTTCTGTTACATTCCACAGAAAAATTAGATTACTGCTTTCCATTTTATTTTTATTGATGCTTCACTTTTCATGCAGCTATTTTCAGAATCCCTTCAAACTGCTTTTTATCTGATTGTTTCAGGCAATTCTGATTTATTTGAAATTATTATGCTTTCAATAAAAGTTAGTCTAACCTCATTGTTTGGAAGTATTGTAATAGGTTTGCCATTGGGAGCATTCTTAGCCATCCATCGGTTTAGGTTACGCTCAATTATCCTGTCTATACTAAATGCATTAATGGGAATGCCCCCAGTTGTTGTTGGATTAATAGTTTATTTATACCTCTCGCGTTCTGGGCCACTTGGCTTTTTGAGCTTACTTTATACTCCAACTGCAATGATTATAGCTCAAATGTTACTAGTTATTCCTATTATTGCTGCTTTATCTGCGCAAATAATTGAGGACTTGCACATTGAATATCGCGACTTATTTCGTTCTCTGAACGTGTCCACATTCAAGGCTATAATGGCATATATTATAGACGCAAAGATGTCACTTTTGACTGTAATTTTGGCAGGCTTTGGGAGGGCAATTTCAGAAGTGGGTGCTGTTTCTATTGTGGGTGGCAATATTGATCATCTTACTCGCGTTATGACCACCGCAATTGCCCTAGAGACTTCGAGGGGTAATCTTTCATTAGCACTCGCGCTAGGCTTTATTTTATTAGCGATTGCACTTGGTGTGAATATATTTGCGGTCAAAGTTAAAAATTGGGCAATGGACAGGTAAGATGTTTGAAACAAATTACTCAGAAGCATCATTCAAATTTGAATTGATACCCATAAAGTTACGCTCAGTATCATTTCAAAAATTGGGTAACAATCTAATAGATAATATCTCACTTTCTATTAATTCAAAAGGTATAACAATTATTTTGGGCCCGAATGGTGCAGGAAAAAGTATTTTGATGAGACTACTACATGGGCTTGAGAAACCAAGCTCAGGTGAAGTGTTATTTAATGGTATCAATTTAAATAACACTATAAGACTCAAACAAGCGATGGTATTTCAAAATGCAGTTTTGCTCAGAAGAACAGCAATAGAAAATCTTTCTTTTGTAGCAAGTCTTCAAAGACCAAAACAGACATCCAATCTAAACAAATTACTTCAAGAGGTTGGCCTTTATGAGAAAAAAAATCTACCAGCAAGACGTTTATCGGGTGGAGAAAAACAGAGACTATCACTAGCTCGTGCATTGGTATCAAGACCAGAAATATTATTGTTAGATGAGCCCACAGCTAGCCTAGATCCTTATTCGGTGCAGATGATAGAAACACTTTTAATAAAATTGCGTAATCAGAATACAAAAATAATATTTATTACACATGATTTAAATCAGGCTCGACGATTAGCTGAAGATATAATTTTCATTCATAAGGGCAAGCTAGAAGCATATCAATCTGCAAGGGAGTTTTTTAATAATCCGGAAAGTAAATTCGCACAGGCCTTTGTTCAGGGTAAACTTATATTTTAAAATAAGGACATACAGGATTTTTAAAAATTTTTTAGCTAAAAAGCTTATTTGCTATCCATTACCGGGTTCTCCGTAACCACCTCCAGAGGGTGTTTGAATAATTATTGTTTCAAATGGATAAACTTTAAATTGCACTCTGCTTGCCAACTCTTCAAAACTTCCATTTTTGCGTAAAACAGTATTCCTTCCAGTAATTCCATTTCCGCCTCCCATTAAACCCATCGGTGCTATGATGCGCCTACCAGATAAAATTGATACATCCATTTCTTCAAAACAAGTAATATGGCGTTCTATCCCATCGCCCCCTCGCCATTTTCCATCTCCTCCACTTCCTCGCATTATCTTGGAAAGTTTTAGTAAAACAGGATACCTCATTTCTAAAATTTCTGGGTCAGTAAGACGTGTATTAGTCATATGAGTTTGCACAGCACTCGCGCCATGAAATCCATTACCAGCTCCAGAACCTCCGCAAATTGTTTCATAATATTGTAACTTTTCATTGCCAAAATTTAGGTTATTCATCGTGCCTTGAGCATTTGCCATGACATTTAATGCTAAATAAATACAATCAGCAATTGCTTGACTAACTTCTACATTTCCAGCAACCACTGCAGCCGGATAGCTTGGGGTTAACATTGAATTCTGTGGAAGAATAATGGAAATCGGTCGCAAACATCCTGCATTAATTGGAATGTTTTCATCAATCATGCACCTAATACAATATAGGATTACTGCCCTCGTGATGGGTTCTGGTGCATTAAAGTTATCAGGCTGTTGGGAACTCGTGCCCGTGAAATCAAAAACTGCTGTTTTTTTAGTTTTATTAACCGTAATAGAAACTGAAATTTTACAGCCTTGGTCAAAATAAATTTCTGCTTTTCCATCATTTATTTTACTGATCATGCGCCTTATGCAATTCTCTGCATAATCCTGAATATACCCTTTATAGGCTTCAACCGATTTAAGGCTGAATTGTGAGACCATTGAATTTAGTTCGATAACACCTTTCTCATTTGCAGCAATTTGGGCTTTCAGATCTGCTATATTTTGTTCTGGATTACGACATGGATATTTGTTTTCAGTGAGTATTTGGGAAATCTCCTCATAAAGAAATCTATATTTACTCACTAACTTAATATTATTTAAAATCACACCCTCGTCTTCAATATGAGTTGCAAGAGGAGTCATCGAGCCTGGTGCTGTACCACCAATATCGGCATGATGTCCACGTGATGCCACAAAAAAGATTGGCTTTGTTTGTTTTGCATCAAAGACAGGAGTAATTACTGTTATATCTGGTAAGTGAGTGCCTCCGTTATACGGCGCATTTGTTGCAAAAACGTCTCCTTTATGCATTATTGGATGTGCTTGAATAACAGATGCAACGGACCTATCCATTGAACCAAGATGAACGGGCGTATGCGGAGCATTTGCAATCAGGTCTCCATTACTATCAAATATAGCACAAGAAAAATCTAACCTCTCTTTGATATTTACAGAGCGGGCTGTTTGTTGCAATTTAACGCCCATCTGTTCTGCAATGGACATGAATAAATTATTAAAAACTTCTAACAAAACTGGGTCTGCATTTTTTTGTTTTATAAACTTATCATTTTTTCTTTGGATGCTAGACAAAATAACACAGCCATTTTTATCTATTATTGCCTCCCATGAGGGTTGCACAAAAATCGTTCCTATTTTTTCTATTATGACAGCTGGACCAGATATCTTTAGTTCTTCGTTTATTTGCGAACGATAATACATAGCAGTTTCGTGCCATCCACCTCCAAAGTATAAGTCACAAATATCTATAGGCTCAGGGCAATTTTTTTTCGAGCTTGGATTAAATTTTTGTGTTTGAGTTGCGCCGCTGCTAGCCTCTACTTCTAAAAATTCTAAAATGATATCTGTTTTTTGCATTACAAAGCCAAATTGTTCTTTGTGAGCTTTTTCAAAATTCGCTTTCATACCTTTAAAATCAGAAATTGGAGTCTCTATTGTATTGTCGCTATTTTTATATTTTAAGTGACCTTTGCAGCTAATTTTTATATCTTTTTCTAAAATATTTTGTTTTATCAGTTTTGTTTTTGCATCAGCACTCAATGAGGAAATTACATTCTGAAGAAGTGGAGTTATCCTCTCATCTATAGTCTGCTCAATTTGATGTTGATGATTAGATGTGACTTCTGCAAGCCCCATTCCATAAGCAGACAAAACTCCGGCAAATGGATGGATTATGACTTTTTTAATTCCAAGTAAGTCAGCAACAGCACATGCATGTTGTCCACCAGCGCCTCCAAAGCAAGATAAGGCATAGTCAGAAATATCATAACCTTTTTGAACCGATATTTTTTTTATTGCATTCGCCATATTCTCATTTGCAATTTTAATAAAACCTTCAGCAACATTCAGTACAGATTTCCTAGTTTCTTTAGCTATTTTATTCATTTTTGAAAAAGCTATGGAAGTATTAAGTGCATTTTGTCCATTTGGTCCAAAAAGCTTTGGAAAATATTTAGGCTGCAGTCTTCCAAGAATTAAGTTGGCATCGGTTACTGTAAGTGGACCACCCATATCATAACAGGCGGGCCCTGGATTTGCCCCAGCAGAAAAAGGGCCAACTTGAAAGCGCTCGCCATCAAAACCAAGAATGGAGCCACCACCAGCGGCCACAGTATTTATCTTCAACATAGGAACGCGCATTCTGATGCCGGCAATTTCAGTCTCAAATTCCTTTTCAATTATTCCTGAATAGTGAGCAACGTCTGTTGAAGTGCCCCCCATATCAAACGTTATTATTTTTTTGGCTCCTGAGTATTCACTTGTTCTAATTGCACCAATAATACCCCCGGCGGGTCCAGATAGAATGGCATCTTTTCCTCTAAACAAATTAGCAGACGTAAGGCCTCCGGAAGAGGTCATAAATAATAGATTTAGCTGATTTAGATTATCATCAAAAACGCTTCTAATTTGCTCTACATATCTATGTAGCAATGGGGACAAATACGCATCTGTTACTGTAGTATCACCTCTGCTTATAAATTTAACTAGCGGTGACACTTCATGACTTAGTGATATTTGTTTAAAACCAATTTTCTGTGCTATTCTCCCTACTTGTTTTTCATGCTTGGGAAATTTATAACTATGCATAAACACAACAGCAATAGAACGAATACCAGCATCAAACAATTGCTGTAATTTTTCTCTTGTTTCTAATTTATTCAGATAGCTTAGTTCGTTCCCTTTCCAGTCAACCCTTACGTCAAGTTCAACCACCCTCTTATACAAAAGGTCAGGTTTTTTTATTTCACGAGCAAATAACGAGGGCCTTGCTTGAAATCCAATTTCGAGCGAATCCGCATAGCCATTATTTGTTATAAGTCCAACAGGTTCCCCTTTCCTCTCTAATAAGGCATTTGTTGCTACTGTTGTCCCCATTTTAATCGATCCAATAAGACTAACAGGTATTTTTGAGCTCTTCTCCAACTGCATTAAATTCCGAATGGAATGGATGGCCGCATCTTTATACTTGTCTGGATTTTCTGACAATAATTTATCTGTTATCAATTTTCCCTTAGGTGATTGCGCAACAATATCAGTAAAAGTTCCGCCTCTATCTATCCAGAAATGCCATTTACTCATCACAGATTCTTATTTTGTAATTAGGTTTGAACATATGAGATTCAGATTTCCTCAATTTACGATAAATCTATATAAATTTGAATACTTTTAAAACAAAAGGTAAATCGATATGATTAAATTATTTTATTTGGAAATTACACATTATGAAAACTTTGTACATTACTGGAGCAGGAGTTAGCAAACAAAGTGGAATCCCAACTTTTAGGGGTGAGGATGGCTTCTGGACAATTGGGAGTACGAACTACACTCCTCAGGAAATGGCTACACGTCAGATATACCGTTCTCAACCGGATGAATTTTTATTATGGTATTATAAACGTTTTGTGACCTATAAGGATGTCTCTCCAAACAGAGCACATCAATGGCTCTCAGATAAAAGACTTATTACTCAGAATATAGACGGACTTGATGGCAAGGCGGGAAACAAAACATATATTCCTATTCATGGTAGGTTAGATAGGGTAACTGTTTATAGTAGTCAGGAACAACCTCAAGAATTGCTAGAAGCCCCTTGGGAAGATGTAGAGCATTTAAAAATAGAAGCTGAAGACCATATTCGTTTGAAATATGTGTTACTAGAAAGTTTTAAAATATCACTCTCAACAAAAAAGCCTGAAAAGGGGGTTTCGTTGAAGCCCTTTATACTATTGTTTGATGAATATTATACGGATTTATATAGAATGACTGAGGCAGAGAGATGGATGCAAGAGGCAGATAAAGTGGTTTTTATAGGCACTTCTTTCAGTGTAAATATCACTTCAATTGCACTTAGAATTGCTTTACAAAACAAGGCTGATATAGAAATTGTTGACCCTGAACCCATTGACTTAGGCATTCCTTCAATCACTTATCATAGTTCTACAGCAGAGGATTATATTTCACGACTAGAAGGGTAAATAAATAGTCATATTGTAGGAAATTAAAATGAGCAAAGAAAATAAGGTTTCTTTCAAAAGAATGGATCATGGAAGCATTGAAGATTACAAGCTTTTGCATTCACTGGAAACTAAATATATCAAAGGACTTCCAGATAGAATTTTAAAAGCTCTTTTGCGATTAGATGACACGTTAGCAGGCTATCAAGTTACACGTCTTGAACACTCTCTTCAGTCTGCAACAAGAGCGGAGGCAGATGGGGCAGATATAGAGTTGGTTGTAGCCGCTCTCATTCATGATATAGGGGACGAATTAGCTCCAGAGAATCATTCTCAAATGGCAGCGTGTATCATACGGCCGTACGTAAGAGCTGAAGTAGCTTGGATTTTAGAAATGCATGGGATTTTTCAATATAAATATTATGCAGATAAGGTTGGACTTAATCCAGATGAGAGAGAGCGATGGAGGGGGCATCCATGGTTTGATAAATGTGAGCAATTTTGCCGTGATTGGGATCAAATGTCGTTTGATCCAGATTACGAAACAAAGTCTCTAAGTTATTTTGAGCCAATGCTCAGAGAAATTTTTAGCAGACCTGCTTTTGATAAAATCTTTTTAAAAGAACCATCTCAATTTTAATTTCTTTAAACCTCTAATTTAATTTGATTTAAATCAAATTCAGTGGAAAGCTAGTTTGATATTTTATTTCGTGCAGAGAAACGCTTGATGACATCGAAGTAAAATCAATTTTTGTAATAAGTATTTGCTGGAACTTGTCATAGGCCTCAATAGTTGGGCTTACAATCTTCAAAAGGTAGTCAGCTCCAGACCCAGTTAGGCGATGAACCTCAACAATTTCCTTATGCAAATATACAAGTTCATTAAATTTTTCTGACCATTCAGCACTATGTCTCCCAACTGAAATAGATAAGAAAACCACGATAGGCAACCCTATTGCATTTCTGTTTAATAAAGCAACCTGCTTGGATATAATACCCTCTTCCTCAAAACGTCTTATTCTATTCCAGCACGGTGTTTTGGAAATTCCTATTCGCTTTGATAGATTACTCAAAGATATGTTTGAGTTGTCCTGTAAAATTTTGAGTATTTTATTATCTATTTCATCCATACTATAAAAACCTGTAATTACAGAAAATTTTCCTTTTTTTTTATATAAAATAGAGAAAAAAAAGAAAAAAGTAAATAATTTTTATTTAAATTAGGGATAAAATACTTTAAATAAATATTTACTATTTTAACGGAGGTTAGGATGTCTAATAATTCAAAAAATCCAGAGACACTAGTTTTACATGCTGGAAGTTACCGCTCTGATAAATCAACAAATTCTGTAGCGGTACCTATTTATCAGACTACAAGTTATCAATTCGATAACACTGAACATGCAGGCAATTTATTTGCACTTAAGGAGTTAGGTAATATTTACACTCGGATTATGAACCCAACAACAGCTGTACTAGAGGAGAGGTTGGCTGCATTAGAGGGAGGGCTTGCTGCTCTTTGTGTTTCTTCCGGCTCAGCAGCTATTGCATTATCCATTCAAAACCTAGCATCTGCGGGAGACAATATTATTTCATCTCCACATTTGTATGGTGGTACGTGGAACTTATTTAATAATACACTTAAACAATTTGGAATAGAGGTTCGTATTGCAGATCCAGAAAGACCAGAAAGTTTTGCTGAATTAAGTGATAAAAAAACACGTGCTTATTTTGGCGAAACTCTTCCAAATCCAAAATTAAAGCTGTTTCCGACAAGCGAAGTTGCCAAAATTGGTAAAAAACTTGGTATTCCTCTTATTGTCGATAACACAGCCTCGCCAATTACTTGTAAGCCGATAGAGGATGGAGCTTCTATTGTTGTTCATTCCTTGACAAAATTTATTGGAGGCCATGGGACATCTATTGGTGGAGTGATAATTGATAGTGGTAATTTTAGTTGGATAGAAAAACCAGAACAACAGCCATTGATGAATACTCCTGACAACAGTTATCATGGCGCAGTTTGGGGTGAACTTGTCCCTGAAGCTCTTGGCGCACCTATTGCTTTTGCTATAAGAGCCCGTGTAGTTTTACTCCGGGATTTAGGACCAGCTATCTCTCCAACTAACGCCTTTCAAATCATCCAAGGACTCGAAACATTGCCGTTGCGCTATAGAGAACAGCAGGCTAATGCTCAAAAACTGGCTGACTATTTTAGTAATCATAATCAGGTATTCAATGTAATTTATCCAAGTTATTTTTCTGGTGCTGATAAAGAAAGAGCTGATAAATATATGCGGACAGGATATGGTCCCCTACTTGGCATTGAACTTAAAGGAGGTGAAAAAGCGGGGAGACAGTTAATTGATAATCTCAAGATGGTCTATCATGTTGCCAATATAGGAGATGCGCGCACGCTTGCAATACATCCGGCATCTACTACACATTCTCAACTAAGTGAAACGGAACAACTTGAAACAGGGGTGACGCCAGGATATGTGAGGTTTTCAGTTGGAATAGAGCATATTGATGATATCATTGCCGACATTGAACAGGCTTTAGGTCCTATCGAGAAAGCTCTAGCTTCTTAGTAACACTACTGTAGTTAAAAATATTAAAAACATAGAGGGGGATTGACTTTCAATATATGATCTCTGCGAAATCTTCAGACATCTTGTCCAGCAACAAAACAGATGACCATGCCCATTAAAAAATTATATTCTCCTAAATGTACAGTTACATCGATAACTTCTTCGATAAAATATAGTCCCTTTTGAGACTTGGCTTCCATGGTTTGTGCTTTATCTTCGGATAGCTTGACGAATATTTTTATTTTAAAATAATGACTAATTTTCTGATTCAAGCTAAGATTCTTTGAAAATTTACTATTTTGAGTCTTTTGATGAATTTTATCAAAGTATTTCAGTTTTTAACCATAAAACATGCGCCTCGCTTATTTTGGAGGTCCCCAAAAGCATTAACCATTCGACCCCCAATATTTAGTATATTAGTATTAATATTGGGATTGGTTTTATTTGGTTTAGGGGAAGCACTGCTAATCGCCGCGGGTGCCGGTGTAAGTCCTTGGACAACTCTTGCTGAAGGTATAAGTTTAATTACTGATTGGACTGTTGGTTTTGCAACATTTATAATTAGTTTTGTTGTGCTGCTGGCATGGATACCCCTTCGTCAGATACCAGGGATAGGAACAATTGCAAACGCATTTATAGTTGCCTCCATGTTGGACCTTTCTTTACCCTACCTTCCTAAACCAGATTTGTATTTGTTTCAGATATTTCAATCATTTATTGGTGTTCTGATTGTAGGCTTTGGTGCTGCCCTATATCTTAGCGCCAACCTTGGGCCTGGAGCCAGAGATGGGCTTATGACAGGGCTGACAAGAGTGACCAATTTACCTTTTTCAATTGTGCGAAGCACGATAGAAATATTAGTTGTTATTTCCGGCTGGTTTCTGGGAGGCACAGTTGGGATAGGTACCTTATTATTTGCATTTTTAGTTGGTCCGTCTATTTCTGTTGGTTGTTTTTTTCTAAACCATTTTGTACCTTCCAAGAAGCACCTTTAATATAAAAGTGATTTATTGGTATAGACTAATCTATTATGTCTCTAATTCGGATGTACGCGATCTTTTCAACCTGCAGGCATGCTTCATTAAATTCCGCAGTTTTTGAATTATCCACCCTTTTTTTAAATTGAGCCAAAATTTTTATTTTTGTTAGGCCCTTCACCGCAATGATAAACGGGAACCCATATTTATTCATATAAGTTGTATTTAAATACTTAAATTCTGCAAATTCGTCTGGAGTAAGTTGGTCTAGACCAGCGGACTTTTGCTCATTTGTTGATTCTATGGTAAGTTCACCACGCTGTGCTAATTTTCCTGCAAGATCAGGATGTGCTAAAAGAACATTTAGCTTTTTATCACGACTTGATGACCTGAATATTCTGACCATTGCATTATGAAGGCCATCTGCATTGTTATATTCATTTTTAATTCCTGATAAATATAAATCCTCTGCAATCCAATTTGATTTTTCAAAAACACTGCCAAATAGGCTTAGAAATTCAGTTTTAGATAGTTCTGAAGGAATTGGTTTAATGGTCATCATCTTGTTTCTAAAAAATCACATATTTTTAAAAATATTTAAGTTTTACTCAATATTATATTGTATTTTAATATTTCAGCAATCAGTAAAACTATTGGCTCTGAGAATTTAAAGAAATGCAGCCTAATGCTATTTATTTATGCTAGGGGAACTAACAAAAAAATTTTCAATGATGGTATAAAGGATTCCTGACCATAAGAAAGTATACTATTTCAGTCGAGAAATTTAAACTCTATGAAATTACACTTTTAATAGTATAATGATACTATTTATTTTTTGCGGTAAATAGAAAATCTATGGGTAATAAAATGAATAACATTAAACTAAAATTGATGTTTCTAATTCCGATATTTGCTTCAACGATATTATTATCAAAGATAGGAATTTCTGAGGAATTACAAGTTGAGATGCTTGAAATGTCGTATTCACCTGAAATACTCTATTCAGAAGTAGGTGACAAAATTATATGGCCTAAATCAAAAGGGCATAACGTAGAGTTTATTGCCGGACCAGCAGGATTTTCACTTCCTAAAAGAAGTAAAATGAATAAACAATTTGATATGGTGTTAGATATTCCTGGTGTTTATTACTATTGGTGCACACCTCATAAAGGTACCGGTATGATAGGATTGATCGTCGTTGGAAAAGATATTTCAAATAAAAATGAAATTTCCAATGCTAAAGCCGTTGGTAAAAGTAAGAAAAAACTTGCTAGTTTAATAGAAAAATTGAATGATTAGCGAACATTCTTCTGATACCATTGGGCGATCAAAAGACGTTCATTCGTTTCCATAGATGCTATATTTGCAGGTGGCATTGCATGTGAAATAGCAGAATTGACGTAAATCTGCCTTGCATGCTTTAGTATATCTAATTCTGTCTCTAGTACAACATTTTTTGGAGCCACAATTATTCCATCGTAATAAGGCTCCGCTGCGTGACACATGTTACATCTTGTATAGACAATTTCAACGACCTCTTCAAAATCCTTCGAATTCAGGAGTTCTATTTGTCGGGAAGTTAAATTAACTTTTGACAAAGATACCGCTTCTCGCTCATTTATTGTTCCGTTAAGTGCAGGATAAATAGAAAGAATAATAATAATTATAAACAGACCTAGCGTTACAAACCACGTCCATATTGGGTTTCCTTTTCTAGCATGTATAGTATTAAAATAATGTCGTATGGAAACGCCCATCAAAAAAACAACTGAAGCAATTATCCAGTTATATTCCGTCGAAAATGATAATGGATAATGATTTGACAACATCAAAAAAAGAACAGGAAGTGTCAGATAGTTATTGTGCGTTGAGCGCTGTTTAGCAACAAATCCATAGTGTGCTTCTGGTGTTTTACCGGCCTTTAAGTCTGCAATCACAATTTTCTGTTTTGGAATAATAACCATAAATACGTTAAATGCCATTATTGTAGCAGTAACGGCTCCTAAATGAATAAATGCTGCTCTTCCTGTGAAAATTTGGTCGAAACCCCAAGCAATTAGGACGAGATACCCAAATAGAAGTATCATCAGTAAATTGCTGTTTTTGCCAATGCCAGTTTTGCAAAGATAATCATAAATAAGCCAAGTGATGCCAAGTGAAGCAATGGAGATGATAATACCGACATAAGTTGGCATTGGCATTTTACTATCATCTATTAAGAATAAATCTGCCCCCAAATAATAAACTATTGCCATAAGGGCAAAACCCGAAAGCCACGTAGCATAAGCCTCCCATTTAAACCAGGTTAAATGTTCAGGAAGATGGGAGGGTGCAATTGTATATTTCTTGATATTATAAAACCCCCCTCCATGTACTTGCCATTCTTCTCCAGCAATGCCTTCCTCAGCATTTTTGTTTCTTCGCAATCCCAGGTCTAGAGCAATAAAATAGAAAGACGTACCAATCCACGAGATAGCAGTGATTACGTGTAACCATCTGACAGAAAATTCAAGCCATTCCCACAAAATAGGCATTAAAATATCTATATCCAAAATACTGTCCTCAACTTCCTCTATAAGTACTATACCCGTAGGGTGATAGTAACAATGGAACATGGTAATGGTCACAATTATTGCTAATTATAAATTCAATCTTGATTTGGTCATAAAATGGTTCATCAACAAGTTCGTGCTTGTCTTTGAGATATTTTTTTACGTTGAAAATAAGTGAATATTTTCCAGCTTCAAAGGCTATTCCAGACAATACGGGCGAATCTGTTCTCCCGTCTGCATTCGTTATGGTTTCTTGAATGATTTGACCGTCTTTATTTAAAAGTTTAATTGGGATAGCAGCAGCTGGCTTGCCAACTCCAATATCTAAAACATGTGTGGTAAGAAATCCATCACTCATAACTATAAATTATCCCAAAAATTTGCTCAATTTCACAGTAAAACGTTAATTTGGAAAATTCAAATGATTATGGGTATTATAACCGTAATATGAGAAAGTCTTTATTTTAATTTTAAAAAGTGAAATTTTAATGTAATTTTATAAGTCTTTATAATTAGTCTTTCCCTGCCAGAGGTAAACAAGGTGTCTTATAATGCGTGAAAATATTACTTTAATGTTAAATGGCAATATAGAACATATACCTCCTATTAATTCGGCTGTGACGCTCATGAATTGGTTAAGGAATAATAAAAATCTTACTGGCACAAAAGAAGGATGTGCAGAGGGAGATTGTGGCGCCTGCACGGTGGTGATTGGAAAATATAATCATAGTTTAGGTGGAGTGACATGGAGCGCGGTTAATAGCTGTATATTGTTTTTACCAATGCTAGATGGGTGCTCAATCCGAACAGTGGAGGGTCTAGCCTATAGCGAAGACGAGTTACACCCAGTACAAACTGCCTTCGTAGAAAAACATGCCTCACAATGTGGATTTTGTACACCAGGTTTTGTTATGTCTTTATATGCAGCTTGGTGTAAAAAACAAAAGCCAGAGGTTTCGGATATTGACAATTTATTTGCCGGTAATTTATGCCGGTGTACTGGTTATCTCCCAATTAAAAAGGCTGCTTTGCAGATTGGAGCGATACCCGAAGAAGAGAGAGATACTAGTTATCTCAATATAGAAGAAGAATTTGTAATCCGGAATTTAAAAAATGAACCATTGTCTATTAATGTGAAAAATGAAAAACGCCGGTTTAGATTTGATGCACCTAAAAATATTAAAATGGTTGGTTCAATTCTTCAAGAAGAGGAGCCTTTAATTCTATCAGGTGCTACTGATATAGGACTTTGGGTTACAAAAAAGCATATGGAAATAGGTCAATTCTTATACCTTGGCGATGTAAAAGAACTAAATTTCCTGAACGAAAATCAGAAAGGATTTGAAATAGGCGCTTCTGTATCTCATGAAGTTGCTATGCAAAAGCTTGGGTCACATTTTGAAGCACTATTGGAATTATGGAGGCGGTTTGGCTCTGAGCAGGTAAGGGCGAGCGGAACTGTGGTCGGAAATATCGCTAATGGTTCTCCTATAGCTGACATTTCACCCGCATTCATTGCCCTTGGAGCGTCATTAACAATTAGTCATTTAGAGAATAAAAGGGTTATACCTATTCAGTCTTTTTTTATTTCCTATGGCAAACAGGATTTAAAGAAAGGTGAATTCATTAAATCTGTTTATGTACCAAAATTAGGGAAAAATCAGAGATTTGAATGCTTTAAAATTTCAAGGAGATTTGACCAAGATATATCTGCCGTAATGGGTGCGTTTTTGTTTTCAATAAGTGAGGACGGGTTCATTGAAAAAGCCCAAATAGCTTATGGTGGTATGGCAGCTATCCCAAAAGAAGCCTCTAATTTAAGTGAACTCGTAATTGGTAAGGAGTTAGGAAATCTGCCTCTAGACGATTGCAAAAAAGCCCTCAAAGAGGATTTTCAACCAATTACAGATGTAAGAGCTAGTCGGGAGTATAGGAATGACGTTGCCTTTAATTTGTTTTTAAAAGCATGCAATAAAATTGCTGGAGAACCATCAAGTTATTTGCCAGGTGCTGTGTTTGAAAATGTATCTGGAAACTCTGTAACTAAAAGTCAGCAAAATGTCTAAAAGCATTGTCATCGAAGATTTCCACGATAGCGCTAAGTTGCATGTAACAGGTCGTGCTATTTATGTTGATGACATTCCTATTCCTTCTAACTGTTTACATATATTGCTTGGATTGAGCAAGATTGCAAATGGTAAAATTATGGAGATGGAATTAAATAACGTAAAAAAAATGCCAGGTATAATTGATGTAATAACAGCAAAAGATATTCCAGGTAAAAATGATGCTAGCCCAATATTTGGAGATGATCCTATTTTTGCTGAAAGCGAAGTTATTTATAATGGGCAGGTAATTTTTGCTGTAATTGCTGAATCCTTGGAGCATGCAAAAGTAGCAATTAAGGAGGCTAAAATTGTATATTCGGAGTCGCCTCCAATTATAACATTAGCCCAAGCAAGACATAGAGAAACTCTTTTATGTCCTCCTAAAATTGTTTCGAGAGGTGATTTTGCATCCTCTATTAACCATTCTGACCACATAATTGAAGGTGAAATCGTCATTGGTGGACAAGAGCATTTTTATCTAGAGGGTCAGGCAGCTTTAGCAGTTCCAAAGGAAAATAAAGACATTCAAATATTTGTTTCATCACAGCATCCATCTGAAATTCAGCATAAAGTTGCAGATGTCTTGAATCTGTCGCTTCATAATGTTTCTGTAGAGGTAAGACGAATGGGTGGCGCATTTGGAGGTAAAGAAAGTCAGGCTAATTTACCTGCCTGCATTGTAGCAATTGCAGCTCAAAAAACAGGTAAACCTTGCAAACTAGTTTATGACCGTGACGACGATATGCGAATAACAGGGAAAAGACACGATTTTATTTCAGTATATAAGGTTGGTTTTGATGTAAATGGTGTTATTAACGCATTGCGCATCCAACATGATATGCGATGTGGTATGTCGATGGATTTATCTGCGGCAATAGCAGAACGTGCGCTTATGCACTCTGAAAACAGTTATTACATCCCGAATGTTGAATTCATAGCGAATTTGTATAAAACGAATACCCCTTCGAATACAGCATTCAGAGGTTTTGGTGGCCCACAAGGTATGTTAGCCATGGAGCGAGTTATTGACGAAATCGCCCATTTCTTAAAATTAGATCCGCTTACTATTCGAAAGCGAAATTTTTACTTGGATAATAAAAACCTAATGCAAAAAGAACAACAAACGCCTTACGGGCAGTTTGTTAAAGATTGTATTATTAATGACCTTGTAAATAAGCTTGAACATTCTTCCAATTATAGTAGCCGACGGAAAGAAATAGAACGTTTTAACGAAACATCCAGCATAATTAAAAAGGGGATTGCACTAACTCCCGTAAAATTTGGTATTTCATTTAATAAACTGATGTTAAATCAAGCAGGTGCCTTGGTAAATGTATATTCTGACGGTTCCGTATATCTGAATCATGGCGGTACGGAAATGGGGCAAGGTTTATTTACAAAGGTAAGAAAAATTGTAGCTGATACTTTTGGCATAGCGTCAAATAATGTAAAAATTAGTGCCACAGATACTAATAAAGTTCCCAATACCTCTGCTACAGCTGCTTCTTCGGGAACGGACCTTAATGGAATGGCAGCCTACTTGGCTGCTTTTCAAATTAAAGAAAGAATGGCAGCATATCTTGGTCATTTGTATCAATGTGAGAGTTCAGAAGTCATTTTTTCTAGAGGAAAGATAATAATATTTGAAGAAGAAAAAATGACATTTTCTCAGGCAGCTGAAAAATGTTGGATGGGGCGTATCTCACTATCTTCAACGGGTTTTTATAAGACGCCAGATATATATTGGGATTCAGAAAAAGGAGAAGGCAGGCCATTTTATTATTTTGTATATGGTGCAGCGGTTAGCGAAATTGTTATTGATAAATTAACAGGTGAAAGCCGGGTGGTTAGTGTTGATATATTGCATGACGTTGGACATTCTATTAACCCATCAATAGACAAAGGACAGATAGAAGGCGGGTTTGTACAGGGGCTTGGTTGGCTGAGTATGGAAGAGTTAGTCTATGCGGACGACGGTACATTGATGACACACTCCCCAGCAACCTACAAGATTCCTGCTTTTTCAGACTCACCAATTAACTGGAATGTTGAGTTTTATAAGGGCGATGGAAATATTGAAGAAACCATCAATCGTTCAAAGGCAGTAGGCGAACCACCATTTATGCTTGCAATGAGCGTATTTTTTGCTTATTCGCATGCATTAATATCTCTTAAAGAGAGCTATCCTAGCCTTAATAGTCCAGCCACCGCTGAGCAATTATATTTTACTCAGTTTTAATTTGTCGCAGGAATATCAATGAAATATGATTGAACCAATCTCAAAAATTGAACAGATTATTGAAAAACTCTCGACTTATAATACTGTGGCAAGAGTGATAATTATGTCTACAAAAGGCTCTGCACCTAGAAAAGCATATTCGCAAATGCTTATTACAGAAAATCAAATATTTGGGAGTATTGGTGGAGGACAGCTTGAATATCAAGTTACTTCAATTTGTCGTGCTCATCTTTCTTCATTGAAGAAATTTGGACGTGAAGTTAGGCGATTTGCACTTGGTCCTTCTCTTGGGCAATGTTGTGGTGGAAGTGTGAATATATTGATCGAATATTTTCATCATTCTGATTTGAAGGAAATTCAGAAATTAAAAAAGGCTAATAACTTGATACATGAGCTTGATACTCAAAATTATCCTTATGAAAATAATAAGTCTTTATCTTTAGACAAAAAAAAGTTTTTTAAGGAACTAATGATAGATGAAAGAAAAAACTTATTTGTTTGGGGCGCTGGTCATACAGGGCGAGAAATAATTTCCTCTACAAAATCTTTACCTTTAAATCGTTACTGGATTGATATTTCGAGGGAAAGGTTTCCTACTTCAATTGATGATGATGTACACCCCATTTGGGCAAATGAACCTACGAATTTGGCCAAGAATTTTCCTGATGATGGCATACACCTCATTCTTACGCATTCACACGCACTTGATTTAGCAATTATACAATCGCTACTCAAGGGAAACAAATTTTATAAATTGGGTTTGATAGGATCAAAAACTAAGAAGACCAGATTCAAAAATCAGCTTTCAAAGGCGGGGTTTACTTCAACTGATATTGAAAAAATAATCTGTCCGATTGGCTTGCCAGAAATTCCTGGAGATGAGCCATTTAGGATAGCCCTTTCTGTTGCAGGTCAGATATCAAATTGGACACTTTGACGAGAGTTTTTATGCAGAGTTAAAAAGTTCAATTGATAATTTGCGATGTTCTTCCATTAAAGAATTTATATTCATTGTTGTAAGATAACCATCTTCAACCACAAATTTACCATTTATAATTGTATGTTTAGTTTTGACGGGACCACAGAAAACAAGACCAGCGAGAGGGTCGGTGTGAGTTCCCGCCAAATCCACTGACTGCATATCATAAATAGCCATGTCAGCAGAGAAACCTGGAGTTATTTGCCCTATATTGTCTTGTCTTAATACTTTTGCGCCGCCTCTCGTTGCAGTTCTTAGGACTTCTCTCGCAGTTATAGCTGATGCACCATGTTTGACTCTTTGGAGCAACATTGCTTGACGCGCTTCATTTAGCATATGTCCACTATCGTTAGAGGAAGAACCATCGACACCAAGACCCACCCTAACCTTATGCTCAAACATCTCTAACAAGGGTGCAATGCCGCTGCCTAGCCGCATATTAGAAGATGGGCAATGGGCGATACCAGTATTTGTTTTTCCCAATAATTTAACTTCATCAGTGTTTAATTGAACACAATGTGCGTGCCAAACGTCTTCTCCGAGCCAGCCAAGGCTCTGGGCATATTCGCCAGGTCTCATATTAAATTTAGCAAGAGAATATTCTATATCCTCGAAATTTTCAGCCAGGTGTGTGTGCAAATTAAGATTATTTTCTCTGGCTAGAACTGCTGTTTGGGTCATCAAATCATTACTGACTGAAAATGGGGAACATGGGGCTAGGCCTACTTTGATCATAGCATTTGGCCTTTTATCATGAAATTGAGATATTACACGTTCACAGTCCTTCAAAATATCTTTCTCATTCTCAGTTAGCTTGTCGGGTGGCAATCCACCTTGTGACTCACCAATACTCATGGATCCACGCGTTGGATGGAATCTAACTCCTATATCGATTGCTGCCTCTATTGAGTCATCTAATTTTGAACCTCCCGGAAATAAATATTGATGGTCTGTTGATGTTGTACAACCTGATAGCACTAACTCTGCTAATCCAACTGCTGAGGAAATGTAAATATGCCTTGGGCCTAATCCACACCAGATGGGGTAAAGTGTGGTAAGCCAGCCAAAAAGACTTTCATTCTGGGCGTTTGGGATCACTCTTGTTAAATTCTGGAAAAGGTGATGGTGAGTATTAACCATTCCAGGGATAACAATAGACTTTGACAAATTAATCATTTTGTCTGCTGTATTTGGAAGAGTATCTAGAGGACCGATTTGCCTAATTATGCCATTTTCACAGAATATAGACTGGTCACGTAATTCATCATCAGCATCATTCATCGTTGCAATTATTGCAGCATTTTTTAAGAGTAGCGTTGCCATGAAATAATTTATTCCAATATCTATCGGAGGAAGCAAACTATCCTCCGATAGATATTTGTTTAATTAATTAGGTATTTTGCCAATCACACCATCGACATAATAATTCATTGCCCAAAGTCCTCCGTCATCTAGAACTTCTCCACTTGCAAGAATTTGATTGCCTTCATTATCCATCATAGGACCAGAAAATATATTAATACTTCCATTTGCAATTCCATCTCTAGCTTCTTGAGCGGCTTTAGCTACATTAGAAGGCATATTTTTAAAGTCAGTTAAAACTAGGAAGTCTTCGCTAAGCCCTTTCCAGGTATTTCCCGCCCAGTGGTCAGGTCCTTCGCCAGTAGTCCAAGAATCATCCATAGCTTTTTGAATTTGAGCAATATAGTAAGGCCCCCAATTATTTACAGATGCAAAAAGCTGTGCATTAGGAGCAAATTCATGCATATCGGATGATTGACCAAATCCATAAACACCAGCTTTTTCAGCTGTTTGTAACATAGCTGGACTATCTGTATGTTGTGCTAGTACATCTGCTCCCTCTGCAATGAGCACCTTTGCTGCGTCTCCCTCTTTAACAGGGTCATACCATGTATTTGCCCAAACTACTGAAATAGTTGCATTTTTATTTACGCTTTTTAAACCTTGTGCAAATGAGTTTATACCTTGAATAACTTCTGGAATTGGGAAAGCTGCGACATAACCAATTTTGTTTGATTTGGTTGTTAAGCCTGCCACAACTCCTTGAACATAACGCCCTTCATAAAAGCGAATATTACCAGTAGCCATATTTTCAGCACGCATATAGCCAGTGATATGGTCGAATTTAATATTTGGAAATTCTTTAGCAACTTTTAAGGTCGGTTCCATGTAGCCAAATGAAGTAGTAAAAATCATATCATTACCATTTTGTGCAAGCTCACGGATAACACGAGTTGCGTCTGGTCCTTCTGGAACATTCTCAACATAAGATGTCTCAACTTTATCGCCAAAGTGTTCTTGCACTTGTTGGCGGCCAACCTCATGAGCATATGTCCAGCCATGGTCTCCTGGATTAGTAAGATACACAAAAGCAACTTTCATTTTCGTTTCCTTATCCTCTACCTGGTCTACGTTGGTAGTAAAATAGAAAACGAAAGCAATAATTGCTAATAACCCTGCGAATATTATAAATCTATTATTTTTCATTTTTCAAACCTCAAGTTACTAAAAATTTTTTATAAGCATACTCTATAATATTAAAAAAAAACTAGTGGGTAAATCAATTTAGGTAAGGCATCCTAACTCTGTTCAAAAATTAGGCTAATGCAGTCGCTTTTAATTATTTTGATGAAATAAACGGTCTGGTTAAATCAGAAGGTGCTAAGTACTTTGCAGTTCCTTTGCTAGATATTAAAACAAGCACGAAAATAGTGGCAATATAAGGAAGAGATGATAAAAATTGGGGTGGAATTGTCCAGCCACGTGCTTGTCCTGCAAGCTGCATTATAGTAATGGCTCCAAACAATATCGCGCCATAAATAATTCTTGAGGGCATCCAAGATGCAAAAACGACTAAGGCTAAAGCGATCCATCCGCGCCCACTTGTCATTCCTTCAGACCAATGGGGTGTTAACATTAATGGGAGATAAGCCCCTCCTAAACCAGCCATCATACCCCCAAATAGTATAGAACACCATCTTACAGTTAAAACCTTGTAACCAAGTGAATGGGCACTGTTATGGCTAATTCCGCAGGCTCGGAGAATCAATCCGTATTTAGATTTAAACAAAAATATCCAAACAAGAAATACAATAAAAAGGGATAAGTATGCAACTGCGTCTAACGCAAAAAACACTCCTATGATGGGCAAATTGCTGAAAGTTTCTGGAAATAATGTTGGAAGACCTTCAATGGCTTTACCCACAAAATCAGAGCCAATTAAACCAGAAAGACCCGTTCCAAAAATTGTTAAAGCAAGACCAGTAGCAACCTGGTTTGTAGCAAGTCCTAAAACGAAGAATCCAAAAATAGCTGCTGTGAGACAACCAGATATAATACCAGCAAGTAATCCAACCAGCAAACTTCCTGATATATAAGTTAGAGCAAAAGCAGATACAGCTCCCATAAGCATCATTCCTTCTAGGCCAAGATTTAAAACACCACTGCGTTCAACAACAAGTTCCCCTGTGGCTGCTAGGATTAGGGGTACAGATGTCATTAAGATTGTTAGAACAAGTGCATCAATCATTTAAACTACTCTTTTGGTGGTAATTAAATCCAATCTCATATTTTGTTAAAGTTTCACCGGCAAGTAGAAAAAATAAGAGTATTCCCTTGAACACACCAGTAACTACCTTTGGAATGGCTAAAGCAATTTGGGCAGAATCTCCTCCTACCTCGATAAGGGCAATTAACAGACCTGATATTATTACAGCTGCAGGATTTAAACGTGCAAGAAAGGCAACAATTATAGCAGTAAATCCATAACCAAAAGAAATGTTAGGTTGTAATTGACCAATATTTGCAGATACCTCAATCATTCCTGCCAAACCAGCTAGTCCCCCAGAAATAATAAATAATGCTATAGTTGTTTTAGATTCGTTAAAGCCTGAAAATCGAAGAGCCTGAGGGCTATCACCTATAAGTTTAATTTGAAAACCAAAAACTGTCTTTTCCATCGCAAACCAGCATAGAAGACAAATTAAAATAGCTACGAAAACACCCCAGTGTAGTTGACTAATATTGCCAATGCCCGGAAAATAAATTTTAGAAATTAACCCCACGTCAGGATAGTATTTTGTTAGAGGAAAACCAAAAGATGTTGGACTTCGCCATGGTCCTCTGACAAGCCAATCCAAGAACAAACTTGCAACATAAGTAAGCATTAATGTTACTAGGATTTCATTTGTACGAAGTTTTATCTTAAGGAGTGCTGGGAATAATGCCCATAAAGCCCCACCAATAAATGAAAAAATGGCCATGGCAGGTAATAACCAGAGAGATTGGGTTTCTGAAAATGATAACGCAAGTCCACCAGCAAAGACAGCACCCATAATCAACTGTCCTTCTGCGCCAATATTCCAAATATTTGCTCTGAAACAGAGTACTAGTCCTGTACCTATGATCATGAGAGGACAGGCCTTTACGAATAAATCAGCTATTTTGTCTAAGCGCGATAGAGGGGACATAAAAAAATGGTAAAGTGCTTTACCAGGATCATAGCCTAAAACACTAAATATAAAGAACCCAAAGATAATTGTGAGTAAGATAGAAATAACGGGAATAGATATTGTAAAAAAAAGTGATATTTCTTTTCTCGGCGTTAAATAAAACATAACTTAATGACCTTGACTTTCAGAATACAAATCTTCCCCACCCATGAGCATGCCAATTTTTTCGGAGTTTAGTTCTTGGAGCGGCTTACTGTCGGAAAGTTTACCTCTGAATAAGACACATATGTTATCTGCAAGCTCGAATAACTCCTCTAAATCTTGTGAAATCACTATGATACCGCAACCATCATTAGCAAGGTCAATAAGTGAATTTCGAATAGATTTTGTGGCGCCAATATCTACGCCCCAGGTTGGCTGAGCAACGAAAAATACTTTAGGTTTTTTTATTATTTCTCGTCCAACAACAAATTTTTGCAAATTTCCACCTGATAGAGAGCTTGCGTGAGGGTTTTGAAACGGGGTTCTAACATCATACTTATCAACTATATTCGTGGTCAGTTTCTCAAGGTTTTCATTTTTGACAATATTATTTCTTTGGATGACGGGATTATTATGGTTTGTCAACAAAGTATTCTCAGTCAGTTTCATGTTTATAACAGCAGAGTGACCATGTCGTTCTTCCGGCAAGAAACCAACACCTAATTGACGTCTTTTATGTGGGCTATAATTTCTAATATCAGTCCCAAGAACATTAAAAACGTCGATATTTTCAGTTGAACGCCATTCCCCTGAGAGAACTTCCATAAGTTCGCTTTGGCCATTTCCCGCGATCCCCGCTATCCCTTTGATTTCACCGGCTTTCACATTGAGACTAATGTTATCAAGAGCGGTTGCAAATGGATTATCTGCAGGTCTGTTCAATCCAGATATTCTGACCAAAATATCACCACTTTTTTTTGCAGTTTTTGGTTTTACATTTTGTGGGTTGCTGCCAACCATCATTTTTGCAAGTTGTTCAGTTGATACGTCTGCTGTTTCCACGGTACTTACAACGCAACCCCTTCTAAGAATTGTAGCCCGCTGAGTTATTTTTTTTATTTCTTTTAACTTATGAGATATAAATAAAATAGAACACCCAGTTTTCGATAGCTTTTTCAGTACTGAAAAAAGTTGTTCGCTCTCCTGAGGAGTCAAGACTGAAGTTGGTTCATCCATAATCAATAATTTTGGGTTTTGTAGAAGACACCTCAAAATTTCTACACGCTGTTGCTCCCCCACGGATAGATCTCGAATGTAAATATCAGGGTCAACTGTTATTCCGAACTCAGCAGATTTTTTGTTTATTGTGTCTCTTAATTCATGAGTGGCGAAATAGTCATTTAATGCAAGTTGAATATTTTCTATTACCGTTAGTGTTGGGAATAATGTAAAATGTTGGAACACCATTCCAATGCCAAAATTTCTTGCTTCTTGTGGCCTTGCGATTATTATTTTTTTGCCATTCCAGTAGAACGTTCCATTACTTGGCTCTAATAAACCATAGACCATTTTTACAAAGGTTGATTTCCCAGCCCCGTTTTCGCCAAGCAATCCATGAATTTCACCTTCAAGAATGTTGAAGTTGATACCGTCGTTGGCCAAAAAAGAACCAAATGATTTACTTATCTCACGACTTTCTAATAGTACTGGCTTTGTGGTCATGAATATCTAGATTTCCAATTTTAAGTCATAATGGATAAAACTTTATTTTTATATATTTTGCAAGCTTGGTGTGAAGGATTTAGTATTAAGGCTACAGAGAATTTATCTAATACATCGAATAGGGACAAAAATTTATTTTTTTTAAATTTAAATATGTTTATCCTTCAATTATAATTACGTTGGTCAGAAAAATAGATATGGAAAAGCAACTACAAATAATAATGGGTACGGCCACTATTTATGAAGGCAGAACATACCATCAATATAATAAATATGGTTGTGATGGCTGTGACAATGAACTACAGGCTGAATACAATCCTCCATTTTACACAAAAATATTAGATACCGGAAAGTTGCTTTGCACCAATTGTGCCTCGAAACTAGACACTTGATTTTTTTATGTTATTAAAATTACGATAGTCTTTTACTAAAAAAGTGAGTGTATGAGTATATTTTAATGGGGTTTCCGAACACAATAATCATTCCATTATTCCCACTAGTCTTTCAAGAATAACAGAAGTATTAGGGGATAGCTTTAACTATCCCCCTACATACTACTTTTTTAGGTCATCATTTAGGGAGGAATAAATGACCATTATATACTACAAATTTACCCGTTGTTGGCATAGTGCTAAGAATTGCTACATGTGATGCAAAATTTAGTGCACCAAAAAAAAGGGCAGTTCGAAAACTACCCCTTTCCTACTTTTCCCCCTAAAGTTTGAATTCGTAAACTCAAACATATTCCAAATTTAGACATTTTTTTTTCGAAGATACAAATTGATTCCAGGGCAAAATATATTATTTTCATCAGGTGAAAAGAAGGTGTAGGATTAGCCCATATGTTATCCTTATACACCGTAAAATAGCACCCATAAAAAATTTTTTCTAAAGGTGTTGAAAAAATATTTGTTTCACACGATTCTTATTTTTTAAAGATTACAATGTTGGCATCTATGAATTGTATCCTCCAGCCTCGTTGTTTTGCTATAATTTCGAATGTAACGGGTGAATAGAAAACAACATGTGTGGGGTCTTTATTGTAAAACCAATTTTCGAAAACCATGTCTTTAGTGAGGAAATTTGTCATGATGCCAAGGATGCCTGATGGTTTGAGCATATTATCGAGTGTAATAAATTCATAATTTGGATTATGAAAATGCTCAGCTGTTTCGCTACAGGTAATGAAGTCAAATTGTTTTAAAAATATCTTTTTGTCTCGAAAAAAAAATGGATCATATTTGCACATTTTATAACCATCTTCCTGAAGCATTACTGAAAGTGCAGGTCCTGGACCGCAGCCATAATCAAGGCCTTCACTATGCGCTATTAAATAGCGTTTAAGGGGTATAGAAAGTTTTGATAAAAATTGACGGTAATCTGGGTCATAAATTTCGTTTTGATGGGTACAATAATGAGCGTATTCCTCATCTTCCGAAAGGAAATGAGAACTATCCAAAAACTTGGCATAACAGCTGAGGCATTCCCAGTATGTTTTTGAGTCGAGTTCCGTAAATATTTCGGTATTAATTGAATGACAGACACTACATCTCACTATAATGATTTTCCGTCTTACAGCATAATAAAAAGTTTAAAACAATACACTAATACACTCAAATTAAAACAAGTAAAAAACCTAAATTTAAAGGATAATTTAAATAAATAACTAATAATTATATAACATACTGAATCTGTTGTTTAATTTAAGAAAAGTAGTGAGAGTTAAAAAACTATTTATAAATTGAATGGAATTTAATTACTTTTTTAATATAATTTAAATTTATCAATAATATAGGTATGTTAAAGTAAACTTACGCTGATATAACACATTGTTTGGTGTGAGTTTATTGATTCGTCGTGTATTTCTAATATAATCAGTTATTACTGTGGAACCTGTGATCAAAAATTTCGTGTGATTTTAACCAAAGCAAATCTGCTTCTTTTTGTGAGGACCGCGTTCTTGCCCCCGCTTTTTTAGAAGCATAGGAGCGTAAATAAGTGATATCTTATCAAGACGGAATTTTTTCATTAAGAAAGCGCTTCGTATAGAAGCGATGAAAAGTAGAATATCCATTTGCTGTAACTGCTTTGTATTTTGCGATATGCTGATGAAACTTAGGTAGCTGATGAAATGGTACAGCTGGAAAGCTGTGATGCGCGGTGTGAAAAGGCATGTTCCATGACAGGAATAATACAAGAGGATTGGTGTGGGTGGTTCGGCTGTTCTTCAGCATGTCTGGTTCATGGGAACATCCAGCATGTTCTGCCAGCAAAAATAACCTCAGGAAAGGCTGACCTAATAAAAGCGGTAGAAGCCAAAACTGCAAAATATACTGAGGTGCTAAAATTACTGCTCCAGTAAATATAAAAGTATAGGTCAGGAGCATTAGTCGTGCTTCTGTCTTAATGCGATATTGGGATGATGGAGGAATAAAAGAATGCTTTGGGGTTCTTATCGCATTAAATAACAATGCTCTGAGGTTTGAAGTCCAGATCATGATACCAGTGAGGTGAAAAAGATATTGCCACCAAGTTTTCGGTTTTGAAATAGCAAGTTCAGGATCAAGCGCTGGATCTTGTGTATGGCGGTGATGTGCAGCATGAAAATACTGAAACCAACGGGGCCCTATGAATAAAAGTAATCCCAAAAATGATGAAATTAGCTTATTGAGGATTGTGGTTCTAAAGGCAGTTCCATGACTACACTCATGCATGGCACAAAAAAGAAAACTTAATCCTATGCCCTGCCCTGCAATCGCCAGCCAACCAAAAAAGCCAGTGTAATAAAAACTAGCCCATGCCATACATGCTATTAATGTAAAATGTGCAAAGAGCCAGAGGAAACCATGATAATTAGTTAGTCTAACTAGCCGGCGTTTTTCATCCCTTGATAATGACCGCAAAACATCTCGATAAGTCGCAGACGACATATCCTTGTTTGTTACCTTGATATTAGTCATGTTATTCATGCTTTATAAATTTCATCGCAAAGTTTAAAGTAAGAGTAATTTAATCTTTAATTTTGCTTTCATTACGTTGCAATACAAATCACTAATTCCTTTTTGGTATAAGCAAATTATATTTAAGGGCACTAATCAATTTCTATTTTAGAAAAAAATGGCGCACCCGAGAGGATTCGAACCTCTGACCTCTGCCTTCGGAGGGCAGCGCTCTATCCATTTTCCCATGTAAGTAATTGTTTTTACACAGATCCTGTTTACGTATATAGCATACTTGACTAACGCACTGTGTCAATACTGTGTCATGCAGTAGTCGTATAAAATTATCAAAAAACTGCTAAGGCAATTAATTTTGTTTTTATTTTATACCTTCTTTTAACCATGCCCAAAAATCTTCATGCATTTCACGCTCTACATTTTCAATAATTCGAGGGTTAACAGTTGAGTTGCACCCCATCAACGGTACTATTAAAAACTCTTTTGGCACTCTCCAATCAACTCTAAAATAGATTTTTTTTGTGATATCTGAAGTTTCTCGTTTAGTAATTCTGCCATGTGCATGAATTTTCATAGTTTCACCAAAAATCTCCCGCTTCTTTAATATTATGGTGTCTCCAACCATTATCTGATCAAATTTAGAAAGTTGTTTAGAATCAGAAACCCAGTTGTATTCGCAAATTCCGTCCTTAATCCAAATGTCATCTTGTCTGTTTTCAAGTTTTGCATCTGGGCAATATCCCATAAAAACATATTCCGCCTGAAGGGGAGGGACGGCAGTAGTATCAATTATGTGCATAACCTCGCGTGCAATTTCTGGGTTTAATCCTCTTCTTATTTGGTCTTTTGCATTCTCATAGATTTGCAGACGTTCAGAACGAGGGATAGAACCATTCAAAATTCCAGATATTATTTTT